>CAVENC010000098.1:0-2370 GCA_963617065.1 Butyricicoccaceae bacterium | reverse complement strand
GGATGTCCGCAGTCTTGCCCGACTGGAGCGGAATCAGAAGGGTCGGTGGGCTGGCGGTTGTGGAGTGAAACGGAACAACTGACTGCCGTCCGACACCGCTTCGGATGTCCGAGCGGAGCGAGTTGGAGTGGGTGGCGTTCCGCCAATGATGAATTGAGGTACTGGCTTTCGCATCCGGTCGTGAGCGACAGCGAACTCATATAGGCTGGAGGTTTGACGCACGCAGCGCAGCGAGCCCAAGGACAACAGAACCAAGCATCCCACACATCGCCTATACTAAAACACTAATACACCTCCCGTAAAAAACAACGGAGCCATCCGACTCCGTCAATCTATTCTTCAACGAGCGGTTTCCTCCCCTGCATACACCGCCTTAATCTCGGACAGCCACTTCCCAATCCTCGGCAGCCCATAATCCACATACGCCTCCGTCCCCGCCAAATCCATCAGACCTTCCTCCAAACGGTCGAACACCTCTTCACTCATCCGTCTCAGCCTTAAGCGCAACATCTCCCAACACCTATCCGCATCATCCCCCGGCCAATATAAATCATCAAACCAGCACCAATGCTCATCCGCGACAAAATGCTCGCACATCGTATCAACCATCTGCAGAAACAATTCCACCGCCTCACCATACTCCCCGTCCCAGAGATACAGCTCCACCGCATTCTCCACCGGCGTCAGCATCCGCGAAATCCCCCTGCAATCCTCATCGCGATTCACCGGAGCAAAAATCTCCTCCAGCATCCGGTTCTTTTCAAAAAGATTCATATCTAATGCCAATTCGAGAAGTGTTTAGATTTCAATAGCAATCAACGTTCAATTTTGAGCCAACCGACTCATTTCTGCACCATCTTAAACTGCCCCGAGAGTTCATTCTCCAGCAGAGAATAGACATAGCCGGAGCTCTGAGAGTACAATCCGGATGCAGGACGCAGAAGAGCGGCATAGATAGTCGACTGATAGACAGCATCAATGGCCTCGGGAAGCGAGCATCCCCGCCTGTCCATCATCAGCTGAACAAGGTCCGAGGTAACACCCTCAACCATAAACTTGAATTCCTGCTCACTTACATTCATACGGCAACAGTTTTTCTATGGCTTTCTGCGTACAAAACGCGTACTGGAATGTTATGCCCTTCATATACTTCAGCCTGCGAAGAAACTCCTCCTTGCTGATATTGCCCATACGATAGTTTCGAATCTGGAGTCCTACCCGATCATTGGCTATCGGCCCATAAACTACATCATAAGGATGCATATATGGCGGATTTTTAGTTTCATCGCGATGCTTGTAAATGAAATCAGCCCAGTCTTCAGTATATGAATCGAACGACTTATACGAGAGTGCCCCGTCCGCAAGCAGAGATTCATCGAAATGATACTCATTCACGACAGGCTCTCCACCGAATATGTCCACACGGGCCAAAGCCACGTCTCTGGACTGAGTCATATCGGATGTCAGATAAAAGGCCTGTCCGAAGTCCTTATATGGATTGCAACGAGAGAGGTCTATGTCCTTTATGCGGACATTTGACCCGTGATACAGCGTAATCATAGATCTCCTCCCATTCTGCGGCAATAAGCGGAAAGATCTCGCACATTCGATGCGAACGACTGAGTATGCAGATACCCGTACTGCCTGTCATACAGATCCAATGCCTTGTATCGGCTCAAATACTGAGCCGCCTGCACGGTGGAAATCCCATAATACGAAGCAAACTCCTCTATCAGCGCCACTACGTACTGTATCTTGTCCGATGCCATAAATTTCTTTGCCTTAATTTGTTGGTAAAGTTACGACTATTATTCGATTTTCCTGCAAAAAACACTTTTTCGCACAACATTGCACTGGACTTTATGGAATTCCATAAAAGTCCATAGCAACGATCACTCTACTTCACGATTGCCTCCTTGATGCAATCCACGATGTAGTAAACATCCTCATCGGAGACCATAGGGCCGGCAGGGAGGCAGAAGCCAACCTTGAAGAGTTCCTCCTCAATGCCGTTTGTATAGACTGGAGCATCAGCGTACACCGGCTGCTTGTGCATAGGTTTCCAGGTAGGGCGCGCCTCAATCTTCTTCGAGAGCATAAACACCCGTAGCGCCTCCACATTCTCATTCGGCTGACAATCCGTCACCGGCGAAGAAACCTGATGGATCACTCCCGCAGCACCGCCCACGGCAGTCTTCACCACCTCCCTATAAGCATTCTCCTGCCCGACTATCCGCACAGACGGGTCCATCGTCGCCGCACACAGCCAGAAATTCGCATCATAGCGCGGATCCGTCGGCTGCCGATGCATCGAAACCCCCGGCACATCCGAGAGCAGCTCCTCATACAGAGCCTGCACGTGCCTGTGAT
>CAVENC010000097.1:0-2412 GCA_963617065.1 Butyricicoccaceae bacterium | reverse complement strand
ATTGAAATATGGTTTTGCTCTGCTTGCTTCAGCTGCTGTCCTTCAAGGATGCCAGACTGAAAGCGATAGGCTGGAGAAACACCATTTTGACAACAAGTTGTTTTTGAACACATCTTCAGCTACCGATGAGATTCTGGTAAAGCAGACGGGAGCGGAGGTGAATGTCTCACGAACAATCAATATCAGCACGGCTCTAAAGGCGGAGACGGATATCGAGGGTATACTCAAAGCTGCTCCTGAGCTTCTGGAGACTTACAGAATGGCTTATTATGAGGACCAGGCACGTGTGCTTCCATCTGCGCTGTGCGAGATTTCGGAACCGAAACTCAAAATCACTGCCGGGTCCAATGTTTCGCCTTCGACAGAGATTTCATTCAAGAATCTTGAACAGTTGAACCGCGACTCCGTATATGTGATGCCGGTGAAACTTGTGGATGTTAAAGGCATTGATGTGCTAGAGTCCAAGACCACGATGTATTATGTGTTCAAGGGCGCTGCTCTTATCAATGTGGTCGCTGATATTGCCGAAAATAGGGCATATCCGAGCTGGAAAGACGGTTCTATCGTGAACAATCTCAGCAATTTCACACTGGAATGTCTCGTGAATTTCAATGCTTTCGGACGTCAGATTTCGTCAATTATGGGCATTGAGGGTAATTTCCTTCTCCGCGTGGGAGATGCGGGCGTTCCTGACAATCAGCTTCAGGTAGCCAGTTCCAGCAATCTTACCAGTAGCGATCTCCAGTTTGAAACAGGCAAATGGTATCACGTTGCAGTGACATTCGACAATGGCAAGGTGACAGTATATTTCAACGGAGTCCCTAAATTGACTGGCAATTGCGGAAAGACATCGGTAAGTCTCGGTCAGGCTCATACTGACGAAAGTGACGGCAGACGTTGCTTCTGGATCGGATATTCTTATTCTTCCGACCGTTATATGGACGGAAAAATTTCCGAAGTCAGGATCTGGAACAAGACGCTTACCGAGGCTGAAATCAATGAGGCTACCCATTTCTATACGGTTGACACTTCATCTGAAGGCCTTGTGGCTTATTGGAAGTTTGACGAAGGCGCCGGTAGCACTATCAAAGATTACAGTGTGAATGGCAATGATCTTACAGTGGACAGCGTTCCTGGTTGGACAAAAGTTACTTTGCCATAATTGGGGAAACTTCTCATTTAAATGATAATTATGATGAAAAAGATATTCAATACTATCTTTCAGGCTTCGGCCGTATGCCTGATCAGCACTGCGGTTTCCTGCTCTGACGATATCAAGATAGGCAGTCTGCACGAATCTCAATATGAGAATGTCGGAAAACTTAACTGCACTGTGCGCGATGCCGAAAACGGCAAGACAAGCACAATAGTTGAACTCAGGAGGTCAGATTATACTACGTCTGTCGAGTTCAAGTTGCCGCGCGCTCCTAAAAAGGGCGTGGATGTCACAATCTCTTTCGATGCTGACTATCTGGAACAGTATAACGCCGAGCACGGCACTTCTTTTAAACTTTATCCTGCTGACAGCGTGAAGCTTCAGAATGACGGCAAGATAGTAGTCGCTCCTGACGAAAAGTCTTCATTCTCGCTCGACCTTGTGATTCCGGCATTGGATACAGTAAACTATGAGGCGGACCAGACATATCTTCTGCCACTGAAAGCTGAGACTTCGACAGAAGGAGTTTCTATCTCCAAGAAAGAGTCACATTGCGTGTATCTCGTGAAAAATCTCGCGGGCGACGGGCTGGCAGACAGAAAACCGGGTGAGAAGGAGACATTCTTCTATTTCGAGGTTAATGACACCAATCCGCTGAATGCGCTTCAGTGGAAAATGGAAGACGGCCGCTATCTCGTGAACTATCTGGTGCTCTTTGCCGCCAACATCAACTATAACAGCGAGAAAGGAGAAGTGTATATATACACCAATCCGCAGGTGACATACATTCTTGCGCATAATGAAGAGGTGCTTCAGCCTCTTCGCAAGCACGGTATCAAGATTATTCTCGGACTGCTCGGCAATCACGATGAGGCTGGTCTTGCTCAGCTTTCAGAAATCGGAGCAAAAGATTTTGCGCAGAAGATTGCGGCTATGTGCTATGCCTACAATCTTGATGGGGTCAATTTCGATGATGAGTATTCGAATTCGCCTGACTTGAACAATCCTCTATTTGCAAAATGCACTTCAGAGGCCGGTGCGCGTCTTATGTATGAGACTAAAAAGGCGATGCCTGACAAGTATGTAACCACTTTCCAGTACGGCAGAATGAATGGCGTCGGCTATGTTGACGGCATCGCTGCAGGATATTGGCTTGACATCGCTGTAGCAAATTATGGCAGTGCGGCATATCCTCTTACTGGAATGACTAAAGCCAACTGTTCGGGCAAATCAGTGGAGATGGCAAGAAGTGGAAC
>CAVENC010000096.1:0-2452 GCA_963617065.1 Butyricicoccaceae bacterium | reverse complement strand
CCTCACGTATGACCTGGCTATCGCTACGAAACTGTTCCTGTGTGAAATGAACAGTTTCCCGAAATCGGTTGGTGAAAGCTGCAAAACTGCCATTGCTAATCAAATTGTTACGAGAATTTCAGGTGCTGCATTCAGGCTAACAAAGTTATGTTTTTTTCACGAAAGAAAACAAGCGCGTGGGGCGAGATTTTTAAAAGAATGGAATTTTTGAAAAATTTCTATGATTCATGGGGTCCGATAGCTCACTTTGTGTGTCATATAATCGTGTGCGCATTAGACAGTGTAGCGCAAATATAAATTATTGCGATAATAACCAAATGGAAATCAACACTTTACTATTACTAAGATATTTCGAAGGCAAATCCACTCCTCAGGAAGAAGTCGAGATTGACAAGTGGCTGGCCGGTGACAGCGACGGAAGCAGATCGAAAAAATTCAAAGATGCCAGATTCATTTTCGAAGGAATGACCTTGTACAGGCCTGAGGTCGCGGATGTCAAGGCTTCCGACTCCGGAAGGCGTCCAAATATCTTGAAACGTGTGATCCGTTACTCGGCTGCGGCCGCAGTTGCTGTGTTTATGCTTATTGGTACGGCTACATTTGTCCGCAATCATACTATCGATGAAATTGCGGAGAATGTAGAGACTGTTTATGTGCCATCCGGCAAGACGATGGAACTGACCCTTGAGGATGGCTCACGCCTTTGGCTTAATTCCGGTACAACGATAGAATATCCTACAGTTTTCGGAAGAAAATCCAGGAATGTCAGGCTACTTAGCGGCGAGGTGCTGTTCAATGTCACCAAAGATGAAAACAGGCCATTCACTGTGAGTACATTCGCTTCTGACGTCAGAGTGCTTGGAACCAAGTTCGATGTTTTGGCGGATGAGAAAGACGGCCTTTTCAGGACTTCTCTGATAAACGGCTCTGTCAGAGTGAGCAGCAAGATGGATAAAAACATCGACATATTGCTGAAACCGTCTCAGGAAGTATGCCTGACAGACGGGAAACTTGTAGTGTCGGAAATTTCCGACGTGACTTCAGTTGTCTGCTGGACAGATGGTCTGATAAATTTGGCTGACATACCGTTCGACAAATTGATGCAGCGATTCGAGAAAGCGTATAATGTGAAGATTGATATTGACAGGACTGAATTGCCGGTCATCAGATATTCTCGTGGTAAGGTCCGTGTATCCGACGGTGTTGACCACGCGCTTGAAATGCTGTCCAGGGCCTCAGACTTTACTTGGACTCACGATAAAAACACAAACTTGATAACTATCCGATGAACTCTTAGCTGAAGTTCGTAGTTATATTAATAAATTACTAATAATCATTTAATTTCAATGAAAAAGTTTCTTATGTCAAGTATTCTGAAACGTTTTTCATTGGTTCTAAGTATGACCATAGTGTTCGGCGCTCGTGGTCAGAATGCGAAGACCATAACTCTGAAGATGGAGAACGCTCCTCTTGAGAAGGTTATGGATGCCATTGAAAATCAGTCTCAGTATCTTTTCCTTAACGACGGGGTGGATGTGAGCTTGCGGGTGACTGTAAATGTCAGCAATTCCACTATTGAAACTGCCATCGGACAAATTTTCGCCTCGAAACCAGTCAGCTGGAAGATTGAGGGCGTGAATGTCTATATCTCCAAAAAGAAAGACGTTCCTGTAAGTGAACGTACTGTTTCGGGTATCGTCACCGATGCGGCAGGACTTCCTTTGCCGGGTGTCGCAGTGCTCGTGAAAGGAACGACAAACGGCTCCAGCACTGATGTGGACGGTAAGTTCACTTTCGTACTGAACGAAGAGAATCTCGAAGGCGCAAAGCAACTTCAGTTCGTTTGTCTCGGCTATACGACTCTTGAACTTCCATTGGGAAGCAGACGAGTGTTCAACATCTCAATGTCAGACGATTCGATGCTTCTTGAAGGAACTGTTGTCACGGCGTTGGGTATCAAGCGCTCTGAGAAGGCATTGAGCTACAATGTGCAGAAGATTGATTCAGAAGAACTTCTGACCAATAAGGACGCAAACTTCGTGAATGCCCTCAACGGTAAGGTCG
Organism: Butyricicoccaceae bacterium; assembly: GCA_963617065.1. GTDB lineage: Bacteria > Bacteroidota > Bacteroidia > Bacteroidales > UBA932 > Cryptobacteroides. The sequence goes on along the minus strand of CAVENC010000096.1, from coordinate 388 downwards.
CAGGTCTCGTGATAAACTCTTCGTCATCAGGAGTCGGCGGTGCATCCAAGGTTGTGATGCGTGGTGAAAAATCCATCAGCAAGTCGTCAAATGCTCTTTATGTCATCGACGGTATTCCTATGTACACCTCTGCAAAAGATGCAGGTACTGAATTCGATTCGAAAGGTTCTACAGATCCGATTGCGGACATCAACCCTGAAGATATCGAGTCAATGACTGTTCTTACAGGTGCCGCCGCAGCCGCGCTCTATGGTTCTTCAGCGGCCAACGGTGCAATCCTCGTCACTACCAAGAAAGGTCTGGAGGGAAAGACTTCGTTGACTATAAGCAGCAATACGGAGATTTCAAATCCGTTAGTGCTTCCTTCATTCCAGAACAGGTATGGCAC
>CAVENC010000095.1:0-2576 GCA_963617065.1 Butyricicoccaceae bacterium | reverse complement strand
ACCAGTACGACTACGACTATGCCGAGGATCAGATTGTCACTCTCCGGAAAGCCACCAAAGGGGAAGGCGTGAACCTTGTCTTTCTCGGAGACGGGTTCAGCGCCAAGGACATAAGTGAAGGGTTGTTGATGAATAGTGTGCAGGAAGCGGTAGGACACTTTTTCAGCATCGAGCCATACAAGACCTACAAGGAATACTTCAACGTCTATACAGGGATAGCGGTGTCGCCGGAATCCGGCATCGGAGGAGTCAACACGATAATATACAATAAGTTCAACACTTCCGCCAAAGGCGGAGCGACTCTCGGCGGACGGTATGGTGAGAGCGACTGCAACGAGATATTCAAATATGCCTGCAAGGCGCCGACCGTCAATGAAGGGAACCTCAACCAGACACTCATCGTCATTATTCCTAACACATCCGACTACGGAGGCATCACCTATATGTACGATGGCGGAGAGGCTATCGCCTACTGCCCGATGAGCGATTACGGCTATCCTCAGGACTTCCGTGGAGTCATCCAGCACGAAGCCGGAGGACACGGATTCGGGAAACTCGGCGATGAGTACATCTATTTCAATGCGTTCATAGATGAGGTAAGCGAGTTCAACAATGCCAAGATGAAAGGTTGGTACGAGAACTTGTCACTCACCGGAAAGATGAATGAGGTGCCTTGGAGCCACTTGATCTTCGATGAGAAGTACGGCAAGTTTGTGGACATATTCGAAGGAGGTCTCAAATACTCCAGAGGAGTCTATCGCTCTGAGTACAGCAGCTGTATGAACAATAATATTCCTTACTACAGCACCATCAGCCGCGAGGCGATCGTCAAAAGGATTATGGAATATGCCGGTGAGGAATATTCATTCGAGAAGTTCGTCGCCAATGACATAATTGACGCACAGCCCGAGACCACCTCGGCGGCCACCAAGGCCTCTCCGTTCAGTTTTTCCGCTTCCGGCGGAGCACATCAGAACGGGCCGGTGTTTATGGGTAAGCGTCCGGTTATTAAATAGCACAATTACACAATGAAAAAGTTTTTCTTCATCTCCATACTTCTTTTAGCCGCTGCCTGTTCCAAGTCGGGCACGGCGGTTGAGGATGATTCTCAGATCCGTTTCGACTTAGGGTTCTCAGGTCAGACAAGGGTTATGGCCAACGCCTTTGAGAGTGGCGATGTGACCGGACTTTATATGACCGAATATGATGGATCGAACAAACCGACTTCGCTCCAGGTCTCTGGAAACGCAGTCAACAATGCGGTGCTAAGATTCGACGGTTCAGTATGGACAACCTCCCCTACCCTCTACTGGGACAAGGGCGTGAAATACGATGTCTATGGCTACTACCCTTACGCCAGCCATTCATCCGTGGACGAGTACCGTTTCAGTGTCGCCACTGACCAGACGACCCTCAGGACTGGAAACGTGCTCGGCGGCTACGAGGCATCGGACTTCCTCTGGGCGAAACAGACCGGTGTGAAATACCCGGACGTGGTGAAGCTGACATTCAGCCACAGGATGAGCCGTCTGGTAGTCAACTTGGTCAAGGGCAAGGACTTCGAGGGCGACATTCCCAAGGACGTGGCCGTCAAGGTCCACGGGACGGTTACGGATGCGGTCGTGGATCTCGACAGCGGAGCCGTTGTGAAAGACAGCCACGGCAAAGCGGAAAGCATCATAATGAAAAAGGAAAGCGAAACTGTCTTTTCTTCGATCATTGTCCCACAGCGCATCGACAACCGCCAGCCTCTGGTAGAAGTCCTCACCAGCAACGTCTCCTACCTGATGGAAAGCCGCTTCGTCTTCCGTTCAGGCATCCAGCACTCCATCAACATCATCCTTGACAATGACCCGGCCAAGGTCAAGATCGAGATCGGCGGCGAGATCCAAGGCTGGAACTAGCCACACCCGGGTGCAGATGCACCATTTCCGCACCCGAATAGACTGAAATCAATATTCTCGGGTGCCAGATGCCATCATTTGCACCCGAGAACATTCACACTTGCTTCCTAAGGATAAGCGACATTTAGTTGCAATACCTGCTAAGGCACTATGACACAAAACGATTCATAGCGTACCATAATTTCCATTCTAACTTTTTCAATGGATGAAACCTATATGAACCTGAATGAACTTGACACGAATAAAGTATTTTACCACTTTTGCCAAAAATAAGACCTGATTATACAGTTTATTTATCAATAACAATATTTCAGTTATGAGAAAAGTTCTATTCTCCGCCACATTGCTGTTAATGTGCATCACAAACTTATCTTGCGAGAAAGAAGGCACATCACGAGAAAAACTTGTTGGAACTTGGCATCTTACAAGTACAGATTATTACTTTGACAACAAGAAAATTTCCTTCAACAAGGAGGACGATGCATTGTACTGCCTACTCAAAGACAACTCTGTAGAAGATGTCTACACTCCTATGGACGGGATTCTTGGTCTGATCTCATACACATTCACAAGAGATGGATGGCTTTCAATTATGGGGTATGAAGTGGCGAAGTGGTTATAGTGTTCCCCTTTCTTTGGACAGGAGTAAGTCCTTCTTAAGTCAATTGTGAG
>CAVENC010000094.1:0-2627 GCA_963617065.1 Butyricicoccaceae bacterium | reverse complement strand
TGACGAATGCCTTGCAAAACTGCTTCTGACGATGTCTCTCGACGAACTCAAGCACAAAACGACATTCGTCTCTATAAATGATTTTGCTCGAAAGAACATCGCCGTCGCTTTTTCTCGCCGCTTGAGCTGAGTTTATTACGATAATTATTCCCGTACCAACGAATGTAGCGGTCTATCATCAAGGTGGAAACCGATTTACCAAACAGTAGCGACAACTGTTCCTGTGTCAGCCACACCGTATCGTTTTCCAGACGAACATCCAAAATGATTCTTTGAGTTTGTCGAGGCTGAGACTTCGGGGACAAAGATTTTATTCGCCGGTCAATTCTTTGTATTTCTGCAGGAGCAGGGCCACGCAGGAGGATTCAGTGGTGGTCTTCACGTCCATTCCATAGGCGGTCATCACTGCGCGGTCGGTGCTTGACAGCAACCGGATAGACACAAAAAGCAGAGCATCTGCACCCATTTGCCTTATTCTCAGAGAACTAGGGAAAAGCACGCGCAGCGAGCTAATCCCTCACGTTTTGCAAAGCTCCGCCGCAGGCGGGGAGGGATGTCGGAGCGCCTCAGCGCGACGAAATCCCGGAGAGAGGTCGCATCTCAAGGGACGGAAATTGTCGACTAATGTTCTTTGGATTCGCCTTCAAATGACTTAATCTCCTCAGAAATCAACTTCTGAATATCCTCCTTTGGAATAATCAGCTGATAATCTGCAACTCCTATTGGCTTCGTCATTCCTTCGAGGGCAAGCTCAACATCAACGTGATCTTTCTCTGCACAAAGAATGATGCCAATGGAGGGATTCTCGTCCTCTCCGCGCTCAAGCCTATCAAGCAGGGAAAGGTAGTAATTCATCTTCCCAGCGTACTCCGGAATAAACTTGCCAATTTTCAGATCAATGGCAATAAGACTGCGGAGACCTCGATGAAAGAAGAGCAGATCAACCTTGCTGGTTCTCCCATTGAAATCCAACTCATACTGGTTCCCGATAAAGGTGAAGCCCTTTCCCAGTTCAAGCAGGAAACGCTTGATTTTCTCAACAAGACGTCTTTCAAGTTCCAGTTCGAGAATTGGCTGGGTCACACCGAGGAAGCCCAGATTGTAGCCGTCACGAAAAACTTCATTGGCATATTGTGCCTGGGTTGCGGGAAGAGTTGATACGAAGTTATTGTCTGGCAGGGTCGGTTTTGCTGTCAGATGCATCTGCATCTTAATGGCACTCAACAGAAGGTCGCGATTCCAGCCCTTTGAAATACTCTCGTTGGCGTAGTAGAGGGTTTGTTCATCTGTCAAATTATTACTCAGGATAAGCAGATTCTGAGACCACGGCAAAACTGCTACGGACCGTAGCAGTTTTTCATCACAGGACATATACCGGACATAGAATTTCTTCATATTCCACAACTGCCTTGAGGACAAACCCATTGAAGGATATTTCTCTTTCAGGTCTGCGGACAAATGGTTGACTATATCATCCCCGTGCTTACTTTCGAGTTTCTGCTCATACAAGATCTTGCCGATACCCCAATAGCTGTTGGTCGCAATCGAGCAAACGTTCTGCGCCAGCTTATTACGAGCATTGTCAATAACTGCTACGGCGCGTAGCAGAATTTCGTGATAATCAGTCTCGTTAATCTGTATCGGTTTGAGTTCCTTTGCCATAGTTCTTCCATTTATAGGTACTTACAAATCTACACATTTTCCACCGTTCCCACTCATCCTCAATCAATTTCATCACGTCGGTCTCGGTCTTCTCTGTCATGTCTATATATGACCACAACGCCTTGTAATCGGAGTGACTGATCCTTTAACAACTGATTAGTCAAGCAGAGCAAATATAAAATTATCTCAGGAGACAGGCGTCATATCGCAGAAATTATCTACATTTACCAAGAAATGACAGAAAAGGAACTCATAGCGGGGATGAAGCACGAGACAGGCGGAGACGCCTGCTTCCGGGAGCTCTATGAGTCATTTTACCCCCCCTGTACAGTTTTGTCTATTCTTGCGTAAAATCGGCTGACACCGCTAAGGACATTACCCACGAATCGCTTGTAAAACTCTGGATGCATCGCGAGACTTTGGACGAAAACCGCTCCGTAAAGGCCTATCTGTTTAAAACCTGCAGGAACTCACTCATCAAGGAATTGCGACGGCAACTGAGGAATCCAAACATGCGGGACTGGGTGGAACTTTCCGCTGCGATGAGTGTGGAATCCCGCATCTCCTATGACTATGACGCCTACTGCAAAGGTCTGGATGCCGCAAAAGCAAAGCTATCACCGCGGCAGAAACAGATTTTCTGTCTCAATCGTGAGGAGGGACTTTCCGCCCGCGAGATTTCCGGGCAGCTCGGCATCAGCGAACAGGTAGTCAGAAATCAGTTGTCCGCCGCGCTGAAAAAGATCCGGGACTATCTTCTCAAATATATGCCTCTCCTCATCGTCGTCTTCCGTCTGACTTTCAACACTCTAAAACAAAACTAGCGCAACAATTCGCATTTTAAGACAGTTTCATATGTTATAAATCGGTGTTTTGCGGATATATAATGCGTAACCGTTGAGAAATACGCTGTATGTAGTAACTGAAAAGTGTACCAGATTCTATTTTAAAAGTGTACCACCCAG
>CAVENC010000093.1:0-2828 GCA_963617065.1 Butyricicoccaceae bacterium | reverse complement strand
GAGCGGCTCCCTGAGGAACATAGTTCCGAAGGGTGGATGGAGCGAAGCGGAACTCCGGAATTTCCTTGTGGCAACTGACCAAAAGCCACCGGGTCGGCATTTTTGATTGTACGTGAATTTTGGTTATATTTGCGAGTTAAAAATTAGAGTATAACATATAAATATACATTACAGAAATGAGTATCCAACAGGATAATATCAAGAATCTGGTAGAGCGCAGAGCCAAAGCCGAGATGGGCGGCGGACAGAAACGTATAGACGCACAGCACCAGAAAGGCAAACTCACGGCACGTGAGAGAATTTCACTGCTTCTAGATGAAGGAAGTTTCGAGGAATTCGATATGTTTGTTCAACACCGTTGCACAAACTTCGGAATGGAAAAACAGGTGTTCGACGGAGACGGAGTCGTAACCGGTCAGGGTACCATAGACGGAAGACTAGTATATGTTTTTGCGCAGGATTTCACCGTGTCAGGAGGTTCTCTCGGAGAAGCTATGGCACAGAAGATCTGCAAAGTTATGGATATGGCTACAAGGAACGGTGTTCCTTGCATAGGACTGAATGATTCCGGCGGAGCCCGCATTCAGGAAGGCATCAACTCCTTGGCAGGATTCGGAGAGATTTTCGAAAGAAACATTCTTTCATCAGGAGTCGTACCTCAGATTTCAGGCATATTCGGACCTTGCGCAGGAGGAGCTGTATATTCTCCGGCATTGACCGACTTCACGATTATGGTCAAGAACACATCATATATGTTCCTGACAGGTCCTGCGGTTGTAAAGAGTGTCACAGGTGAGACAGTCACATCTGAAGACCTCGGCGGTGCCAGCGTTCACGCGACAAAGAGCGGTGTAGCACATTTTGCCGCAGAAAATGACGAAGACGGTATCAGAATCATCAAGGAACTGCTCAGCTACATTCCTCAGAACAATATGGAAGAAGCGCCTGTAGTTCCTACGAATGACCCTGTAAGCAGAGTTGACGATGCCCTCAACGAAATCATCCCTGACAATCCGAACAAAGCATACGATATGTACTACGTAATCAAGAGCATTGTCGATGACGGCAAGTTCTTCGAAGTACATCAGGCTTATGCAAAGAATATCATCGTAGGCTTCGCGCATATGAACGGCCGCAGCGTAGGTATCGTGGCAAACCAGCCGAAATATCTCGCCGGAGTGCTTGACATCAACGCATCTCGCAAAGCCGCAAGATTCGTCCGCTTCTGCGATGCATTCAACATTCCGCTCGTAACACTGGTTGATGTACCGGGATTCCTTTGCGGAACACAGCAGGAATATGGCGCTATCATCGCCAACGGTGCAAAACTCCTTTACGCTTATGGTGAAGCCACCGTGCCGAAAGTTACAGTGACATTGAGAAAGTCATACGGTGGAGCTCACATCGTTATGAGTTGCAAGCAGATACGTGGAGACATCAACTACGCTTGGCCATCCGCCAACATTGCAGTAATGGGAGCTGACGGTGCCGTTCAGATTCTCTACGGTAAAGAACTCAAGGCAGTGGAAGATCCTGAGGAAAAGGCTAAACTTACAGAGGAGAAGAAGAAAGAGTACAATGACCTCTTCAGCAATCCTTATCAGGCAGCCAAGATGGGTTACATTGATGACATCATTGAACCGAGAAACACAAGATTCCGTGTAATACGCGCATTGGAGCAGCTTGCAGGCAAAAAGCAGACTCTTCCGGCAAAGAAGCACGACAATCTCCCTCTCTAAAGCACGCTGCCGATGAAACGTATTCTATTAACATTCAGTGCATTTCTTTGCGGAGGACTAATCTCGATGCAAGCGCAGAATGTCAGCGACCTTATCATATCAGAGGTAATGGCCGAGCCTGACAGTTCGAGCATTGTTGACGATTACGGTCACCGCAACGGATGGATTGAGATATTCAATAAATCTCAGGGAACGGTAAATTATGCGGGCTGTTTTCTTTCTGACGACAGAAACAATCTGCAGAAGAGCCTGATACCGAAATCTGACAACAGGACCAAACTCGGGCCTAGACAGGTGGCACTCTTCTATGCCAGCGGAAACGGAATAGAAGGCACTTTCTATGCAGATTTCAAGATCAGAAAAGGCTCAACGGTATACCTTGTAAGCAACGACGGTCGCACAATTATAGATTCGCTTGTTGTTCCGGCTACACTTCCTGCCGGAAAATCAGTCATAAAACTTGCGAAGGACACAAAACAGATGGACTTCAAGGCTGAGACAGAACCGGCAAACCCGACTCCCGGCTCAGTGAACGGCAGCCAGGCATCCGAAACCGGCAGTCAGAAGATGGCAAGGGAAGACAAACACGGTTTCGTGCTTACTCTTGTATCCGTATCTGTAGTATTCGCAGCTCTTCTTGTTCTATTGTGGTTGTTCAGCCTGCTCGGAAAGGCTTCTACGAAGAAAGGAGATAAGGGATGCGGATGCAGTTGCGCATCCAAATCAAAAGGCAAAAACTCCGGAAAACTCACTCCCGAAGTTGCCGCAGCTATAAGCCTTGCTCTTGATCAGGAAATGAATGGTGAAGTTTACGCCGCAATTTCCGCAGCATTGCATCTCTATATGGAAGATTCAGTTCACGACAAGGAAAGTTTTGTCATAACAATCAAGCACAAAGAGAGCAACTGGAACAATAAAGAGCTCAATTTCAGGCAATTGCCAAGATAAGACAATTTGATTCAATTTTAAGCGGAATCCGGTATCCGAACCGACGATACCATTCAGATATCGGATTCATATTTTTAACAGAGTAAAAAGTAAAGAAAATGAAAGAATATAAATTCAAAATCAATGGCAACGATTACAATG
>CAVENC010000092.1:0-2998 GCA_963617065.1 Butyricicoccaceae bacterium | reverse complement strand
GTCTATACTTCAGCTTCATGTTGGAGCATTGAGCGAATCCCTAACTCGAAAAATAAATGACGGACTTTTTGCAAAAAAAGATGACGATATTGATTTCTTTGATGATATTGGTGAAATTGTTCAACTGAATTATTCATCATCAGGCCTAGCAGGTATGGAATACTTGCTTGACAAACATGAAGCAGATGTATCATCGGACGGAGGAAAATGCCTTCGGTTTGCGCAGAAAATTATCGAATCTATTTATGCGGTCGTTTTAGATTACAAATCACTGATTGATGCAAACTGGCATTATCTTTATAGTCCGTCTACTGACTGGGCAAAATTTTGTAAAATATGTATCTTTTTGCTGACGGTAAGAGCATATATCTCACAGATTGCGGCAGAAGCCACACCAGAAAACAGGCACGGTTACTATCATATGGTGAAAGAAGCTGTGGATAAGGGCTTTTTTGAAATTGGAGCAGTCGCAACAACAAATTACAATCGATTCATTGAAACAATTTTGCAAACGCAGGTTTCGTTTCTTAATGGCTCGACTGAAACCTGGTATGATCCGTATCTCAATCGAATTGGAACCAAGGATTGCATTAGAAATGATGAAAATCATATATTAGTTCCTTTGATGTTCACTCAAAGTGGTACTAAACCTATGACATCCATAGAGATGTCGATTGCTTACGTTGATACATACCAAGAATGGAAAAAGGCCGATAAGATTGTGATTGTAGGGTTTGGTTTTGGAGCTGATGATGAGCATATTAATGGAATAATTAGAACACTAATTGATAATGATGATAAGGCTGTCGAAATTGTAACAATCAAATCCGGAAAATCCGATAATGAACTTGTAAGAGACTATGCATTGAGACTTAAAACTTCAAAGCTTAACAACATTACAGTTATTCAGGTGGATGGTGATGGCAAGAATTCCGATGGGAAAATATGGACGGATATTATATAGATAGTTGGTGGTGGCAATGAAATTCCCTTTATCTACGGAGTTCAACAAGAGGGTTCCAAAACAAAAATTCTATGAAAACCTGACAGTTACACCTGCTATAAAAAAGGCGTTTACGGAGCAGATCAAAATCATCTACTGGCGCAACAAGCTGGCAGCGACCACACTGAACCTTGCACCCGGCGAGCAGGTAACAGAGATAGAGGTATTTGAAGTAAAGCTCAATTCGCCCGACCTTGATGAAAATGTCCTGCGGCTGATTGACAGGGAGATACCGTATCACATCCTCTTCTTGCTGGAATATGACGGAAAATATCAGGCGGTTGCTGGGTATAAAGAAGCTGCCGGTTCCGGCAAAGCGGCGTTCAAGGTTGACCGCTATTACCGAACAGAATGGCTTGCGGAGGAAGAACTGCCGTTGCATCTGGAAGGATTGACGATAGATGCGGTATACGAAAATTTAATTCGCCAGATTGCAGAAGACAGCCTTTCCGGCGGCGAAAATACAACGTTGAAGGAAAGCGTTGAGCAGCAGAAACAGCGGGAGCAGTTGGAAAAGCAGATTGCCACGCTGGAAGCAAAAATGAAGAAAGAAAAGCAGCTCAATCGGAAGATGGAGCTGAAGGCTGATATAAAGGCACTGATACGGAGAAACTGCTTGTCATAAAGGAGAAGAATGCGCATATGAAATCAGAATTTTACAATGAAATTAATACTTTCCTCAGCAAGAAATAAAGTCTATCAGACAGCAAATTTTGCTATGGTGGAGGCTTACTGGCTTATCGGAAAATCTATAATGGAGGAACAGAGAAATGAAGAACGTGCAGAATATGGCACAGGGCTGCTCCAAGAATTATCTGCGCAGATGACGAGTGACTTTGGCAAAGGGTTTACGGTTGCAAATCTGAAGAATATGAGACAATTCTATCAGACTTTTCCAAATAGCTACGCACTGCGTAGCGAATTGAGCTGGACACACTATCGCTTGCTGATGCGGGTTGAAAACGAGAGTGCAAGGCAGTTTTATTTAGAAGAGGCAGTTAAATCACAATGGAGTACGCGTCAGCTGGAAAGGCAAATCAATACTTTCTTTTATGAAAGGTTGCTGTCAAGCAAGAACAAAGAGGCTGTATCAAAAGAAATCTTGACAAAAGAACCTGCAAAGACACCGGAGGATATAATACGTGATCCATACGTACTTGAGTTTTTAGGGTTAAGTCCGAATGATGATTTCTATGAAGATGATTTAGAACAGGCACTCATTACACATTTGCAGAAGTTTCTGTTGGAATTGGGACGCGGTTTTTCCTTTGTGGCAAGACAAAAAAGGATTACTTTTGATGGCAGACATTTTAGAATAGACTTGGTCTTTTATAACTATATCCTGAAATGCTTCGTCCTGATAGACTTAAAGATCGGTGATCTGACGCATCAGGATCTGGGACAGATGCAGATGTATGTACATTACTATGAAAGGGAGCTGATGAATGAGGGCGATAATCCGCCGATTGGAATCGTTCTTTGCGCAGATAAGAGCGAGTCAATTGTTAAATATACGCTTCCGGAGAATGAAACTCATGTCTTTGCGTCTAAATATAAGTTATATCTTCCATCAGAGGAAGAACTGCAAAAAGAATTGAAGAGAGAGTATCAGGCATTGGAATCAGTGAAGCAATGCGAAGATACTGAAAATGAATAAGGAGTCACTGAATATGGATAGAATGCGTATGGAGTCAATTGATATGACCGTACAGAATATAGAGAAAATCGGGGCATTGTTCCCGAATTGCGTAACTGAGGCGAAGGATGCAGATGGCAAGCCGAAGAAGGCCATAAACTTTGATCTGCTGCGGCAAATGCTGTCCGGTGATGTGCTTGAGGGCGATGAAGCCTATGAGTTCACCTGGGTGGGCAAAAAGGCGGCAATCGTGGAGGCCAACAAGCCCATCCGCAAGACCTTGCGCCCTTGTAAGGAAGAGAGCGTCAACTGGGACAGCACGGAGAACCTCTACATCGAGGGTGACAACCTGGAAGTGC
>CAVENC010000091.1:0-3110 GCA_963617065.1 Butyricicoccaceae bacterium | reverse complement strand
CCCATGTGATGCTTTTCATTCGGAATCACTCTCATTATTTGAGTACATCAGAGATGGTTGTATCAAAGAGATGGAACCTATAAAGAGCAAAAAAATCTCACTTTTACGATGGAAAATACAGAAACGCAAATTACGAATAAATGATAACTAGACAACGATAACGATATGCGAAGATTGAACAAAATCATCTCAGTGACGCTGTGGATGGCGATGATGCTTGCGATGGCGGGCGGATGCTCCAGCGGCGGTAATGAAAACTCCGGCGTTACAAAGATGCTGGAGGAAAGGACACTTCTGTCTCCTGACGGAAATCTTGAAATGAAGTTCGGAATGTCTGAGGAAGGGACGCCGGAATATTCACTGGACTATATGGGGCATAAAGTGGTGTTGAATAGCCGGTTGGGATTTCTGCTGAGGGGCGACCTCAATGTGTCCGAGATCAAGGTGAACGGTACTGTGGTGACCAAGGAGGACAAGCATCCACAGATTGATTTCTACAAGGATTTTGAAATTGAAAGTGTGGATACTTGCTCGCACGACGAGACTTGGCATCCAGTGTGGGGCGAGGAAGACTCAATCCGTGACCACTACAACGAATTGTCTGTTAATCTGAAACATAAACCAACAGAAAGGCTGATGACAATCCGGTTCCGCCTCTTCGATGACGGACTTGGCTTCCGCTACGAGTTTGGAGCGATGACCTGGCCTGAATATTTCATCATTAACGATGAATTGACAGAGTTCGCTATGGCCGGTGACAATACCGCCTGGTGGATTCCGGGGGACTTCGATACACAGGAGTATGAATATACCAAGTCCCGCCTGTCGGAGATTCCGTCCCTGTTGCCGGCTCAACTGTTGCCTAATCCGTATCACTATCCGTACTCGACCAATGCAGTACAGACATCGCTTCAGATGAAGACTGATGATGGGATTTATGTAAATATCCACGAAGCCGCGCTTCTGGATTATGCTTGTATGCATTTGGAAATCAATCCAAAGACGCTGACTCTAAAGGCGTCTCTGACTCCAGACGCGACTGGCGGAAGAGGTACGATCCAGACTCCGGCGAAGTCTCCGTGGAGAACGATCCAAGTTACCGATGATGCCTGCAAACAGTTGGAGTCCAGACTTGTACTGAATCTGAACGAACCTTGTGCCATCGAGGATGTCAGTTGGATTAAGCCCGTGAAATATATCGGTGTATGGTGGGAGATGATCAGCGGAAAGGGAACTTGGTCCTACACCGGGGATGTTCGCCCTGTCGATCTCAATACGGTGGATTACACCAAGTTGCCTCATTCCGAAAAACACAGCGCCAATACGGAGAATGTGCGCCGCTACATCGACTTCGCCGCCGCGAACGGCTTCGATGAGGTTCTAGTGGAAGGTTGGAATGTGGGCTGGGAAGATTGGGAAAGTTTCTCTAAAGATTATGTCTTTGACTTTGTGACTCCATATCCGGATTTCGATATCAAGTCTCTCAACGAATATGCCCATTCGAAAGGAGTGAAACTTATGATGCACAATGAGACATCCTCATCTGTACGGAATTATGAACGGCACATCGATGCGGCCTATGACCTGATGAATAAGTATGGCTATGATGCAGTCAAGTCCGGCTATGTAGGTCAGATATTTCCTCGCGGAGAACATCACTACGGACAATATATGAACAATCACTACCAGTATGCCATCCGCAAGGCCGCTGACCATCACATTATGGTCAACGCCCACGAAGCGGTGCGACCTACCGGAATATGCCGGACATATCCGAATATGATAGGCAATGAATCTGCTAAAGGCACTGAGTATCAAGCTTTCGGAGGTCTTCATCCGCAGCACGTCACCATTCTTCCGTTTACGCGACTGAATGGAGGTCCGATGGACTACACGCCGGGAATATTCGAAATGGATATGTCCAAGCTCTGCCCGACAAACAAGTCCCACGTGAATGCGACAATCTGCAACCAGTTGGCCTTGTATCTGACAATGTATTCACCTTTGCAGATGGCGGCTGACCTGCCGGAGAACTATATGAGATTTCCTGATGCTTTCCAGTTTATAAAGGACGTGGCGGTAGATTGGAAGCAGTCAAAGTATCTGATTGCTGAGCCTGGAGACTACCTTGTGGTGGCACGTCAGGCGAAAAAGAATGGACAGTGGTTCCTCGGTGGAGTTACCGACGAAAATGCCAGAGAATTTGAGATTCCGCTCTCGTTCCTTGAAGCCGGAAAGACATACGAAGTTAGGGTCTATGCAGATGCGGAAGATGCCGACTTCAAGACCAATCCACAGGCATATACAATCAGCACGCGAACCGTCACTTCGGCCGATAGTCTCAAGGTTAGAATGGCTCCCGGTGGCGGAGTAGCAGCTTCATTCACAGAAAAATAATTAAACACATACTGAAATGGATTTCAAAGAATTAGCGAAAAAGTACAAATCGGAACTTCTGGATGGCGTTCTTCCTTTCTGGTTGAACAATTCCATTGACAAGGAATTTGGAGGCTACTTCTCCTGCCTCGACAGAGATGGAAGTGTCTATGATACCGATAAATTTATCTGGCTCCAGGGACGCGAGGTCTGGTTGTTCTCAATGCTCTGCAATAAACTCGGGAAAAAGCAGGAATGGCTGGATGCTGCAATTCAAGGTGCAGAATTCCTGAAGAAATATGGTCACGACGGCAACTACGACTTTTATTTCTCTCTGACTAGAGAAGGAAAGCCGCTTGTGGAACCTTACAACATATTCTCCAATACATTTGCCTGTATGGCATTCGCTCAACTTGCAAAGGCGACAGGAAAGGAGGAATATGCCGAAATCGCCAGGAAAATATTCGGAAGAATACTTGAGCGTAGAAGTAATCCGAAGGGAAAGTGGTGCAAGGCTGTGCCCGGAACACGACCTATGAAGGACTTCGCGTTGCCGATGATTATCTGCAATATGGCGCTTGAGGTTGAGGATATTGTCAACGATCCTGAGTTGTTGGAAAAGACAATTGACGAATGTCTCCACGAGGTTCTGGAAGTATTCTACCAGCCGGAACTTGGATGTATGGTAGAGAATGTTTCTTCGATAGACAACTCCCGCCTCGACTGCTTCGAGG
>CAVENC010000090.1:0-3388 GCA_963617065.1 Butyricicoccaceae bacterium | reverse complement strand
TCAGACAGCCTTACGATTCCATCACAAATATACGAAATAAATTCTGATTGACAAATGTCTATGTAATAATATATAAAGTTTAACTTTAAATATATGACATCGCATTGAAGCCCTTCTTTCTAAATATTTATGCAAATAATTCGTTTGTCGAATTTGCAAATTAAATTATTCCGGGTATATTTGCAGAGTAATTCAGATTTTAAGGGTATTCCCTGTAGCTAAAAGAATTATGGAAACAAAAACAAAAGTAAAATTCGTCAGCCTTAACAAGGTGACGGTGGAGACGGCACAAGGTGACCGTTTCACATTGGGACTTGATAAAGTCGTCCCTATTCCTCTTCAAGAGCAGGATGCACAAATCATTGCTCAACTCTTTGACAAATACTATCAAGGCGACCCGAATGTCATTATGGGGCCTATTTTTCGTGGGATGGTGCAGTCCGGCTGCTGGGCTACCGTCTATTGGTTCGGCCCTGACCGAGACAATGAACGTGAACGAATTGGCGCACAAATCAGAAATCTTCGGGAAGAGCGCAGAATGGAAGCAAAGGACTTGGCGGCATTTGCCGACATTGACCCCTCCAACCTTTCGCGCATAGAAAAAGGCAAATTCTCCCCGGGTCTTGACATTCTGTGCAAGATTGCCGCTGCAATGGGCTGTTCAGTTGAAATAGTCCCTACGGGTGCATCCACCAACCATTATGAAGTTCTGCGTGCGCCAAGAGAAATCCCGTCTGAGCACAGGAGCATCCTGATTACTGCGAAAAATACCACATTCAGACTTGCTGAATGCCTGAAGAAATATGGGGAATACCATTGGCAGCAGACGCGTTTCAATATCAACATCGGAGATATAGTCTATATCTATGTGTCGGAAGAAAGAGCCATCAAATATAAGATGTCAGTGGAGCAGGTGGATGAACCATACGACAGGTGGATGGCTAAAGAAGAGGAGTTCTGGGTGGATAAAGACCGCATTCAAGATGAATCTCAAACCAGATACGCCCTTCTTCGTCTTGTAAAGGAAACCAGATCCGGAAAACTCACGGAAGAGAATCTCATAAAGCACGGCTTTCTCCGTGCGCCTCAAGGCATCAAATACCTTGATGGGGAATTGCTCAAGTTTATCGAACGAAAGTTTTAGCGATGGGAGCATTTCTGACCTATGCGTTGGATAAGGACGGAGTTCTTACCCACGTTGACGAAGTATTGAAAGGATTGCGCTGCCAATGTGTCTGTCCTCATTGTAAAGCCCCGCTCTACGCAAAGAATGCCGGTTCGATAAGGGAACACCATTTCGCTCACGCTAAAGGAAAGGAGTGCGAATATGCCAATGAAACGGCCTTGCATCTTCTTGCCAAGCAGATAATTCTTGAGACCGGGAAAATAATGTTGCCAAAATCACTGGACGATTCAATGCCTTCCGGACTGATTCGTCTTCACGACGTGAAGATTGAGCAATATGACGCCCAATATGGTTTCACCCCGGATGCGGAGGGCATTATGGACAATGGAGAAAGACTGCTTATTGAGTTCTATGTCAGCCACAAGGTTCAAGGGACGAAGAAAGGCACAATAGTGAGGAACAATCTCAAATGCATCGAGATAGACTTGAACTATCAGGATCTGAATCGGGTCAGTCTGATGGCTTTCTTGACGGGCAGTACCGAAGACAGAAAATGGATACGGGAGGGCGTTCACCTACCTCCCTCTAAAGGTGATTCCTTTTCGTTCAAGAATCCGTTGTATGATAAAGTCTGCGACCAGATAAAGGAACAGTTTGAGAATAACACTCTTATCATATCACCTCGACAGTCTCTGTATTCTTCGACAGCCTCCTTTGACTTGAAGGAATATGGGTACGATGTATGTGAACGTGGGGCGAAATATAAAGGCTTAAAATCCGGGCTGCTTCTTTACCGGAGCAAATCCGAGTCTAAAGGTTTTATTTCGCTAAACGTTCGCGGCAGACGAAGGTATGCGGATTTTCGCCAACCAAAAGGTTTGAGAATCATCGATCTAATACTTCGCTCGCCATCTGGACAATCTGCGGAAGAATATGTCAAAGAGGGAAAACTATGCTCTGGCAGCGGGATTGAAGCAGTCTATCTCGGCTTCAAGACCAATTAACCGCCAGAGAAGCGGAATTCATAAACGATAAAATGCTATCTTTGTAGGACACATAATTGAGACACGTTCACATCTTATGAGAAAGTTGATATTCACTTTGTTTGCATTGGCGTTTTCGTCAGTTGCCTATGCCCAGCAGCCAATTACCAATGATTTTTGGGGACTAAAATTGGGCGAAGTTTATACTCTTGAGCAAATAACCGAACACGTGGGGGAAAACGGGACTTTCGCGGAAGACTTAGGAGATGTCGATTTAGGGACGGTTTATAGGGCTTATGCATTTACTGATGTCAACTTCAATGACAAGGTTGTTTCTCCATTTATCTTCCTGACGCTCCCGCACGGAATTTTAGGGGGAATCTATATCCCATATACTTCGGACAATATCCCTGAAGGGCAGTCTCTGGATAGTGTGTTTGAACAATTGAAAAAGGAGTTGACCGATAAGTACGGGGTATTGGAAGAATTCCCGATTGAAGGACATCCGGAAATCACGAGATTATTGTATATGCAAGAAGGTATTGCCATAAGATTGGACAAATGGAAATCGGAGGATGTCGTCACGGAAGTTGATGTGGCATATTTGTCCTTAGTGGCAAGCGTAAATGAGGCTCTGCTTGAATTGAAGGGACCAACCATTCAAGATACTTTCTTCGGAATGAAGATGGGGTCAAGACAGTCGGTATCATCATTGAAGTCTGCTATTGGGTACAAAGGAGAGTATCTTGATGAACAGTATGATTCTTTCGGTAAGAATGTGTCATTCACAAAACTGATATTTGCCGGAAAGACGTGGGACTATGGTAATTTCAAGCTCTCAGACAAAGGAGAATTGTACGGGATTTCTGCCTATGACAGTCTGGATGACGGGTATTTCTACGAAGATGAGAAGAAAGCGGCTGAACGGACATACGAAGCTTATAAAGAGAAACTTAACGATAAATATGGGCAGCGGGAAGAGAAAACGACAGATGACAGCAAGTATGTCATATATATGGGCGAAAATGATATGGCTATAATTCTGACAAACGAGCGCAGCAAATCTCAAGGTGGTACATATCGCCGGTATGTAAAAATAGAATATATCCAGACTGCTATTAATCAGCGTCTTTCTGATAGCAACACGGACGAGTTGTAAAAATTCCGCCACGATAATTCTTATGAAGGCAGTTATGAAGGGCAGGAGGGCATCCTGCGCTTCGTCGGTGTCGGACGGCAGTCAGTTGTTCCGTTCCACTCCACAACAGCCAGCCCACCG
>CAVENC010000089.1:0-3503 GCA_963617065.1 Butyricicoccaceae bacterium | reverse complement strand
GTGGCTTTCCGGAGAGTGACAATCTGATCCTCGGCATAGTCGTAGTCGTACTGGTTCAGATGACAGGTTGTCCTGTAGTCCTTGCCCTTGAGTTTGATGACGAGATCTCCTTCGCGGTTCTTCCCCTCAGGCATTTGAAGAAATTCCAACTTGAGCGTTGTTTTTCCCTTTCCCTCTTTGGGGCTTAATGTCACCCAGCCTGGCATACTTTCAACCTCCCACTCATCATCTGCGTCCAGGATCAGTTCCCTTGTTGTCTTTGTGTTCAGGGCTGAGGCCACACACGGTCTTATGACGAGATTGCGGTAGGCTGAGATGCGTTTGAACTCATTCCATCCCTTGGCTGTCTGGTATTGGGCGACCGCTGATTCCGGTACTTCAACGGTGAAATTGTCCTTTGGCACACCAGCGAAGGCATCTGGGGCAACTTTGGGGGGATATGGATTATTGCATACGATCGTATTAATGTTGAAGCAACCGTTGAATACTCCATTAGGAAGAATGTCACAATTATTTGGCAGAATTATGCCTTCCAGCATACTGCATCCCGAGAAAGCATTAGCTCCGATTTTAATTAATGATTCGGGTATTTGAAGAGTCCCGCATAATCTGGAATTGCCTTCAAAAACTCTATCTCCTATCTTTACTAAATTGTTCGGAAATGAAAGTGATCCGCTGAAACAGGCCCCTGAGAAAGCTTCGTCATCAATGATGGTTAGATCTTTAGGAAGAACAAGTTCTCCGCGGAATGGGCAATGATAAAAAGCAGAATGATCGATCTTCGTGATTTCGTTGTGGAGTGTTAATGTTCCATTTAAACCTCTGCAATTAAGAAATACAGCACGCTCTATTTCTTTTATCCCTTTGGGAATTGTTATACCGCCTGTTAGCCCTTGTGCACCAGAAAAAGCTTCCCTTCCAATAAAGGTGAGTTTGTCAGGCAGGTGCAGTTCTCCATAGATGGATTCGCACCGGTAGAAAGCACCCACGCCAAGATATTCAAGATTTGTCGGCAATGTTAGTTCTCCAGTTATACTGGAATATGCGAATGCCATATCCCCTAAGTGCCGCAATGAATTCGGTAGTGAAAGTCCTTCAATGGATGAACAATTGCAAAATGCATTGTTCCCTATAGAGGTCACACCTTCAGGAATAACCAATGAGCCGGTTATGTTGGAACCACTTAAGGCCCCGTCACCAATTATTTTTAAATTGTCTGGTAGCACTAAATGCAGAAGACTTTCTGTGCAAAGTGCTTCGTTGGGTAATTCGTCATCATCATTTTCATAGTAGTAATTATCTTTGCTCTTGAAATCACCGATGAAACCGTACGAAGTCGCTTTGATCTGCACCTCTTTCAGATTTAGTGACCGAATTCCAGTCATCATAAGTTTGATCACCGCGAAGTCCCGTGAGTTGACATTCCCCGTGAGCTTTAGATTCTTTATCTCCTTAAGACTCAACCCAACGTCCTCGACGCACTTGTCCAGCGTTCCCGGAGTCTCGACATTGATGACGACATATTCCCGCGTTGTGGCATCGTGGGAGACATCGTCGTTCTCCCAAGCCGTGATGCTCTCGTCGCTCACCTTGAATTCGAAGTCTCCAGGCGCTCTCTTATTGACAGTAATTGTGAAATTGTGCTGTTTGGATGGTGCGAGCACTATTCCTCTGCTGAACTTGTAAGGAATCCCGTCCACAGTGACGCTGATAAGAGGCATCCCATCAGCGATTTCCTGCGGCACGACCACGGCTCTGAAATCTTTCCCTTTCTTGTATGGAATTATGCCAGTGCCGTCAGCCTCGCCGATTGCCGTGACTACTCCTGTGGCCAGGTCTATAACAGCCTTTTTTTTGGTGTTCAGAATGAGAACTTCCTTGCCTGCCTCGGACCACTCCGCGTCAGTGAATCCTGTGCCTTTCACAAGGGTTACCCTGACTCCCGCCATCTTATGCGAGAACGACAGCCTCACGATCCTGTCCGTCGGGGCGGCGTTTTCCGACTTGCCCCAAAGAAAGTCTGAGGCCTCGTAGCCGCCCATCCTACCATTCAGCGTCTCCGTGCCTTGATTCCTTCTGACTTCGAAAGGATACACATTGACTTTGTCAACCGATGACGAATAAGGGTAGTAACCATAGACATCTATGTGCGTCTCCTTGTCTTTCCAGTAGATGTCGCGGTTGGAAGTCCATTTATAGGCGGCTTCATCGAATGTGAACTTGACATTGTCCGCCCTGTTGCCGTTGTTTCTCAATGTCCCCGCCGAGCTGCCGTTATAGTCCACGATGTAAACTCCTATCTGGTCTTTGTCCGCGAACCCGGAGTCGTTCGCTCTTGTCTGATAGACCTGCGAGATCTCGCCGGAGATGGTGATAAGCCCTGGCTCTTCGTCATTAGGCTCGGGACGGACATTGTCTTCCTCAAAGTTGCAAGCGGCCATTATTGCCATTGCGGCCACGGCTGTTAAAAGTGAATATACTCTTTTCATTAATATTCCTCCGCTTTATTCGGCAGAACCACCGTAGTCGATGTCGTCAGTCTCCCACGGCCCGATGCCGATGTTGATCCCCTCGCCGGTGCGGTTGACCACAACCGTGCACGTGTGCTGCTTGCCTGATTTCAAGTCGATAGAGGTCTTCAATGAATATGAATTCGTGCCCACCTTGACCCGGACAAGTTCCGAGTCGGAGACTTTCTGAGGCACGGCAAGGGTTTTGAATATTCCCGCTCCGACCTGCAGGGGTTTTATTTCCGCGGCGTCACCATCGGCGATTACCGTTCCGTCCGCTAGGTTGATGAGCGATGATGTCTTCAGTCCGCATAGGGTCACTTCGGCGTCCTTGATGTCATCCTCTTTCCAACCCGTTCCCGCCTTCAGATTGACAATCAGGCAGCTCATACTGTGATTGACCGTGATTACCACCGGATCCGGAGTAGGGGCGATCCCTTGAACCTTTCCCCACATAAAATCCGATGCCTTGTGGCCGCTCTCCGTGCTTTGGTCTTGGCTGACCTGAAACGGGAATGCATTGACAGATGACACTGAGGACGTGTAAGGGTAGTAGCCGTAGAAATCCGCCTTGGTATCCGCGTCCAGCCAGTAGATCTCTTTCCCGGTGTTCCATTTCATACCGTCAAAAGTGAACTTGCTGTTGTCAACGTAGTTTCCGCTTGTCTGTAAGTCATTTGGCTGATTAACAACGAACAACCCGACATTGTCACCGTTCTCGAATGCGTAGTCCGTAGCCCTGGTCACAGCTGTTGCGATCTGGATAGGAACCAATTCCGGTTTCTGTTCGGGAACCGGTGCCGGCTCCTCTGTCTTTTTGCAGGATCCCAGAACAACCAGCGTTATTATTAGCAATGCGAGTTTTTTCATTACCTTATTCATATTAGTGTTTATCACAATGGAATAGTCAATACCGACTGCAAAGATTGGATAAATAATTGATAGTATCAAGTTCATTTCGCTTTACGTCCGTATTTTTTTTGCAAACCACTG
>CAVENC010000088.1:0-3641 GCA_963617065.1 Butyricicoccaceae bacterium | reverse complement strand
TCACGGGCTCAAGCAAACGTTCATCCAAGTCGTCCGGCAAGAGCACGGTCAAGACCGCCGCTGGCAAAGCCATCGGCAACGCCGCCTCCACCGCCACCCGCCAGATTACCCGCAGCCTCCTCGGCAATCTACTGAAATAGGTATCTTTGTGCTTGACAAGTATAGCTCAAAACGCTAAATCGACTATGGCTCAATCAAATCAAGACTCTGCAGCTTTGCGCAGTTCGGTAGATAATTATTACAAGTATAATCCGGATACGCTGATGCCGCTTCTGATGCTTGCATTGGCGTCTCAAGGTAAATTGCAAGTAGGTAATACGATTCCTGCGGAGGCTACAAAGTTTGCTTCTATAAACATTGCGGAGGTTAAGGTATACGAATGGGTTAAACTCAATCCTGCCCTGAAAAAAAGACTTAAAGCTGCGCAGAATTCAGGTGCCGAGAATGTTGCAGTGTTCGGGGAGATACCTGAAGAATTGAACGATATATACGATATCTTCTATAAATACGACAATGAGACCGTCGTGCAGGAGTTCCATCACCGCGTAGGTATTCTCACGGATCATTCAAGTAATGCGCCGAGTGAAAAGGCTCAGCGTCAGTACGCAACAATCCTGTTTGCAGAGAACCTGTGCTCGATTCCTCAGGCGAAATTGCAAGAAGAATTCCTGATTGAAGCAAACAGGCTGCTTGTAAAATCTGGTCTTCAGCCGAAAAGACCACGTATCAGAGTGGCACAGGCGCTGTGCGCTCTTCTTTCCTATGACGGAAGAGGGGTCGTTTACAATCCTTTTGCAGGTTGCGCCATCGCCGGAGCAATGATAGGGGCCGGCAGTAATCTCTATGCTGATGGGGATCGTCATTATGACAAGCTTACTGCTGTAGCAAGACTGTTATGCTATGGAACAGGACAAAGAGGATATAATATAGAGCCGAATGACTCGACCAAGTGGCTGACGCAAGCAAAACCAGATTATGTCCTTTCCACATTCCTCGGATATCCGGAAGGGAAGTCAGCCTTTGATTTCTGCTTGGGCAAATGTCTTGAAAACTTTAAGGACTCCGGAAAATATGCAGGTATAGTAGCTCCTAAGGACATCTTTGAAAAGCTGAGTCCTGAAATGAAAGAAGCGCTGAACAGAGACTGGATAGACACCATCGTCCTTCTACCTTTTGGCGAGGTGGCAGTGCTGGCAGATGCGGCCAAACCGAATGACAGGAAGAAAAAGATCCGTTTCTACAATATGACTCACCCTATGTTGAGTCATAGACCCGTCATTAATATAATAGGGGATGATGATTATGCAGATATCCTCAAGGTCTCCGATGTGAAGAAGAGAGGCTACCTGAAATCGTTGGTCACTCCAGAAATCGAACAGCGGGAAGGATGTGAAATAATAACTCTCGGAGACATATACGAGAAGGTATCCCGCCAGACCTGGTCACTGTCAAAAGTGGCAGCGGATGATCGTGTGATGGCTAAGATTGATCGTGCACAGCCGTACGATGAATGGAAGTGCGTATGGATGAATGGGATAGATAAGGAACCTATTTCTAGTCTGTTCTCTCCAGCTTATAAGTTAGATGAAGATTGTTTGATTGTAAACAATAAAGGAGGGTTGGAACCACGCTTGTATGATGCGGAGCAAGGAAATGCTTTCTTTCAAGAAGGGTTCGCTTTCAAGGAGAAGTTCTTCGATGAAGATATCAATTATGACTGGCTCGTCCATGAACTTTGTCAGCCGTATGTAGACCGTCAGTTGCACCCGTATGGGGAGGATGAGATGCTTCCGGAGAAATACACCGAGGAACAGGTCCTGCGGCTTAAAATCAACCGGCCGCTACCAGTGGAGAAAAAGAAAGTCGTTGAAGAAGATGCAGACAACGGAAAATTGCCTGCTGGGACAATGCTCAAGGGAGAAATGGCGGAATATACAATTCACCGTTTCCTCGGGCACGGACACTTTGGATATGCCTACACTGCGGCATCTCACAATGTCGTGACTGGAGAGAACAAAGAAGTCGTTCTTAAAGAGTTCTTCCCAAGGGAGCGTTGCTATCGAGAAGGCATCAAAGCAGTCTTGAATGATTCGGATTATCAAGAATGGGAATGGTGGAATGATAATATAGCTAAATTCAAAGAAGAAGCTGAAATAATGCATAAACTCGGTCTCACAGAGGACAGTCATATAGTTCCGGCTTATGAATTTTTCAGCAGTGAGGAAACGGAGACATCTTATTATGTTATGCCTTTCTATAAAGATGGGTCATTTGAGGACCTTCAGAATTCCGGCTATACATTCTCTGAGGATATGCTGATACAGCATGTGGTCATACCAATGTGTAAGGCTTTGAACGTTGCCCATAAGAACAAAGCCCTCCATCTGGACATTAAACCGGAGAATATTCTTGTAGATGAACAGGGTGATGCCGTTCTTATTGATTTTGGCGTTGCCAAGCAGTATGATAATGACAATAACATTATCAATCGTGTTGGCTCCACTTCGAGAAGTTGCTTTGCGGCTCCTGAATTAAAAGTGTGTGGAGCGTTGGTCCATTTTGGGGAACAGCCGGATATTTTCGGTCTTGCGGCAACCCTGTATTATCTTGCGACTGAACGCGAGACTCCACATCCAATAATGGAATTGAGTAATCAGGACGAGGATATCAGAGGAAATTTGGATTTTTATAATTTCTCCAAGCAATTTGCCGATGCTATAGTTGCAGGATTGCAGAATGCAGTTCCTTCCCGTCCTAAGAATGCCCAAGCCTTCTTGAATCTATTTCCTGGTTGCGAAAACATAAAGTTATAGTGAATGAACAAGAACGGATACTGTATAGTCTTGGACTTTGACGGGACGGTAGTCAAGCACGCCTATCCGGCTGTGGGGGCTGACATCGGAGCTGTGCCTGTGTTGAAACGACTTATTGCCAATGGATGCAACCTTGTGCTCAGTACGATGCGTAGCCACGATTCTGCGGGCGTGGATACACTTCAGCCAGCTCTCGATTGGTTTGAACAGAGAGGTATCCCTCTTTATGGAATCAATGAGAATCCGACTCAGAAAGAATGGACTTCTTCCCCAAAGGCTTATGGAGAGTTGATTATCGATGATGTGGCTCTTGGTGCGCCTTTGAAAACAGACGGCGATGGTACTGGAGCATATATTGATTGGAGCAAAGCGGCTATATATCTATACTATATGGGCCTGCTGTCCGGTAATGATCTGGTGGAACTGGTAAACGAAGGTTCCATTAATCTGGAACTACAATTCGAGAATAAATCAATAAAACAGCAATAATTGTTGTCCACCCTTCGCGTATTTTCTGATTCTTTTCGATGAGTATTCCGATCTCCCTTGAGTGGAGGAATTGATTTTTTCGAAATTGGAGGATGTAAAATTACCGATTACACCTTTACCAGACCAAAGTGATTTTACTTTTTTGTGAAAGAGTGGAGGATTATTGCGGTATAGAATAGCGGACATCAAAAAGAATTTTCTGATTATGAGAAGGACCATTTTCAAAATTTCGATAGCGGCGCTGTTAGTCATAGGAGGGTGTTCATCCAAGAAGACTTCTCCTTCCTGGGAAGATCTTACTACCGCACAGAGGCTTGAATATATGCGTTCGGATACTGC
>CAVENC010000087.1:1531-3901 GCA_963617065.1 Butyricicoccaceae bacterium | reverse complement strand
GGCATAATGTTTGAAATAGAGGGGTACGTTTCGAGATTTCCGGATAATATCATCGTTGTAACTGGCGGTGATGCGAATTTTTTTGCAAAACGGATTAAAAACTCGATATTTGTAATTTGTAACCTTGTTCTTATAGGGTTAGCGTTAATAGCTGACGAGTATGTCAAGAAAGTTGATTAGGAAGTTTGTTGCAGGAGTAATTTTTCTTTCAATTTGCAATACGATGAGCGCCCAAAGTGGTGCTTATAGCTCTTATTCACCATATTCAATATTTGGTGTAGGAGATATTGCACGTCCCGGAATCACTCACAACAAAAGTATGGGCGGTGTAGGAATTGCTTCTAGAAACAACAGATTTATCAACACAGTGAATCCGGCAGCTATTGCGGCGAGAGATACATTGTCATTTATGCTTGATTTCGGTGTCAGCGCGGACGGACGAATTTACAAGCAGGGAGACATAAAGTCTGCGAAGAACTTGTTCAATATCTCGGATTTCGTATTCACCGTTCCGATTTATAAAAAATCAGCCTTGATTGTCGGATTGACTCCATACAGTTCATTGGGATATGATTTTTCATATAATGTTACTGATCAGAGTATTCTGGCAGAGGCCGGGAATATGGAATACAGCTCGGCTGGTACCGGTGATTTGTATCAGTTGTATGCGGGCGCCGGAGCTACATTCTGGAATAAATTTTCTGTGGGAGCACAGTTTCTGTATTATTTCGGAAATATGAGCAAGTCCACCACCATGGACTTTACAAGTGATTCATTCAGGGATATTTACAGCGGATATTCATTAAAACTCCACGCGATGGGAGCGAAGTTCGGAGTTCAATATGATCAGCAGTTGTCTCCAGGATTGAACCTGACAGTCGGCGCTACGTACAAGACCTCGTCGAATCTGAGAGGTTATGTGACAGATTATAAATATGCTACAATATCCAGTCAGTCAGATACTTTGCGCTATAATAGGGATACTCTTTCAAGACACAACGGAGTAAGTCTCGCAAGTGAGTATGGAGTGGGTATCGCACTTCGCAAGGGTGATAAGTGGAGTTTGGAATTTGATTATACACGTTCAGACTGGAAGAAATCCAATATGGACAGTTACGTTGGATTTTCAAACGTGGGTGATGCTACATTTTCGACAACCTATTCACAGTCTTTCAGGGCTGGTTTTGAGATTGTTCCTAACAAAAGCGACATCAGGTATTATATGAAGCACTGCGCTTATCGTGTAGGAGCTTATTATGACAGGGATTATTACAAACTTAACGGTCATACCGTCAATTCGTTCGGTGTAACTTTCGGTGTGACTCTGCCGGTTTACAGATGGTATAACGGAATTACGATAGGAGTGGATCTCGGACAGCGCGGTACAAATTCCAGCAATATGATTCGAGAAAGGTACGCGAAAATTTATCTCGGTTTCAATATCCACGACATCTGGTTCCAGAAACCTAAGTATGAATAAAAATTAAAAAGATATATCTATGAAAAGAATGGGATTACTCGTCTTTACGGCGGCTCTTATGGTTTTGAGCGGACATACTATGTCTGCGCAGGGAAAATATGGTGCGGACAGTGCAGAATGTATCAAGTATCTGTCCTACTATAAGGAGTATTACAAGAGCAAGAATTATGATTCTGCTTTACCTAATTGGAGAAAAGCTTACACTCTTTGTCCGGCTACGGCCAATCAGAATATGCTTCTTGACGGTACAACTCTTATGAGAAATCTCATCAGGAAGAATTTTTCAAACGCAACTTATCGCGATGCGCTGATTGATACTCTTTTCACGATTCACAAGACTCGTGCTGAGTATTATCCTAAGTATAAGACAGTTGCTTATAATAATCTCGGTCTGGATATGGCCAATTATTATAAGAATGACTCTAACAAACTGTTCGAGGGACTTAACAGCGTAATAGCTGAAAATAAGGAACAAACAAAGCCTTCTATTCTTCTCATAGATTTGAACGCTGCTATTCAGCTTTATCAGGACAGCAAGATGGACGCAGATGCTTTGATTGCTGTATATCAGAACAATATGGCTTATCTGGAAGCTGCAAAGCCTAAGGATGACAATGCAAAGGCAGATTTGGAAAAGGTTAAAGGTGATATGGAAAGCTTGTTCATATCAAGCAAAGTGGCAAGTTGCGAGAAGATTCTTGAGGTTTACACACCAAGATATGAGGCTAATCCTGAGGACCTTTCATTGGTTACCAATATCGTGAAGATGATGAGTTCTGCAGAGAACTGTACTGACAATGAATTGTATCTTAAGGCTGCTACATCTCTTCACAAACTTCAGCCTACAAGCCAGTCAGCATATTTCCTTTACAAATTGAATGCTTCAAGAG
>CAVENC010000087.1:0-1521 GCA_963617065.1 Butyricicoccaceae bacterium | reverse complement strand
CTTCAAGAGGAAACTTTGACAATGCAATAGCTTATATTTCAGAGGCTTTGACTTACGAGGATATAACTACCGAAGCTGCCGCTGATTATAACTACGAGGCTGCCGCTTATTGCGTGAAGAACGGTAAAACTGCCAAAGCTATTTCTTATGCTGAAAAGGCTATGGAACTTTCTGCCGACTATAAAGGAAAGGCATACTTCCTTATCGGAACTATCTGGGGTGCAACTTCTTGCAGTGGTGATGAAATCGCAAGACGTGCTCCATATTGGGTAGCTTGTGACTATATGAACAGAGCAAAAGAGGCTGATCCTTCTCTTGCTGAGGAGTGTAATAGAATGAGCGCTCAGTACAGGATTTACTTCCCGCAGACTGCAGAGGCATTTATGTACAACCTTACTGACGGTCAGTCATACACAGTTTCTTGCAACGGTATGAGAGCGACCACGACAGTCAGGACGCAGAAGTAACGTATTGGAAAGATACTTGCATACATCAAAAATGAGGGTGGCTAAAAAAGAGCTTTTTAGTCGCCCTTATCTTCGTTTTAGTGTACTGTGTCTCCTTTTCGTCCTTGTCTGCTCCTGCAAGTCCAAGTTGTCTGTCGCTGAGAAACTGGATATGACAAAGACTCCGGTTCAGATAGTGGACAGTATGTATATGGTCCAGACAGAAAATGGAAAAATTCAGATGCGAGTGATTACGGGCGAAATGCAACGCTTTGATAATGATTCGGTTTCTTATGAATTCTTTCCGGACGGACTTTGGGTGTATGCTTACACTGATGACGAAGTTCTGGAATCTACCATAGTTTCGGATGAAGCTAGCCACGAGAAAAACAAGAGGACCAATGTCGAAATATGGAAGGCGTTCGGCAATGTGGTCGTGAAGAATATCGTGAAGCAGCAGACAATGGAGACAGATACTATCTATTGGGACAGGACCAAGAAAGAGATATATACGGATTGCTATGTGCGTATGTATTCTCCTGACGGACTGATGCAGGGATATGGTATGCGTTCTGATGAGCGTGCGAGGAATTCCATTATTATGAAGCCTTTCAATAATTTTATGGTGGTGGTGCAGGATTCGACCAATGTGGCCATTGATTCAGTGAATTTTATAGGCCCTCTACTAAAAAAATAATGCTGATTTCATAGAAAATTATTAACTTCGTACCCCCAATAATATTGTAATTAATTAAACATCAATAACACAATGGCGGTTCTTGAAAAGTTACGCGTAAAATTCGGTATGGCGGTATCAATTATTATCGCTATCGGCTTGTTATCATTCATTATAGATCCAAACGAAGTCATTTCTGCATTCAACGGAATGTCTTCAAAATACGATGTCGGTGAAATTAACGGAAAGTCAGTTTCTTATAATGATTTCCAGGAAGATGTCCAGAAATTCACTACTATCAATGAATTAATGACAGGATCTTCTGCACAGGGCGCTGAGCAGCAGGCACAGATTAGAAATGCCGCTTGGCAGGATCTTGTTACAAGATATCTGTTCAAT
>CAVENC010000086.1:0-4056 GCA_963617065.1 Butyricicoccaceae bacterium | reverse complement strand
AGGTGATGCCGGTATGACAATGCAGAATCCGTATTGGATCAACTACAGAAACCTTCGTGAAAACAAGAAGAACAGATATAACCTCAGTGCTGGTCTCTACTATGACATTACCGACTGGATGACAATTTCCGGCCGTGTCAAGGTTGACAATACAATCAATAAATACACTGAGAAATTCTACGCCTCCACCAATACTCAGCTCACAGAGTATTCCAAGAATGGTCTTTATTCGCAGGAAGAGGCTCAGGACAATCAGTTTTATGCTGATGTTCTGCTCGATATAAACAAGAGCTGGAAGAATTGGAGCCTGCACGCCAATATAGGTGCTTCCATCTCAGATCTCCGCAATGATGCGTTCTCGCTTCGCGGACCTATCGCTGACGGTATTGTTGATCCTTCAGAGTCTGCAAACATTCCTAACGTATTCAATGTGTTTGCGTTGAGTCAATCCAAGACTGTCAAGAAACAGGCGGGATGGAGAGAGCAGACTCAATCTGTATATGCTTCCGCTGAAGTTGGATTCAAGAACGCTTATTACCTTACCCTTACAGGACGTAATGACTGGCCTTCACAACTTGCAGGACCAAGATCAAGCCAGAAATCATTCTTCTATCCTTCTGTAGGTGCTTCAGTAGTGCTTTCGGAAATTATTCCTAATATGCCGAAACAGCTTGAATATGTGAAAGTCCGTACATCCTGGGCTTCAGTGGGTGTTCCTTTCGGAAGGTGGATTGCCAACCCGCTTCACGAGTGGCCGGACAAAGGCAATGCCTGGAATACTCAGACTGCATATCCGGTGGAGAATCTCAAACCTGAGAGAACCAACTCCTGGGAGGTCGGTCTTACGCTCAGATTCCTCAACTGGTTCAACTTGGACGGTACTTATTACAAGACCCATACGAGAAATCAGACAATCTATCCGGAGATTTCAACTGGGTCCGGCTATTCTGAGATTCCTATCCAGTCCGGTGACGTGCTGAACGAGGGTGTTGAACTTATACTCGGATTTGACAAGCAGTGGGGCATATTCGGATGGAACAGCAATTACACGTTCTCGACCAACAGAAACAAGATCATTTCGCTTGTGAAGAATGTCAAGAACCCTGTTACAGGCGATTTGCTCAATATATCCTCAATGAATATGGGCGGTCTCGGCAATGCCGTGTTCATTCTCAAGGAAG
This sequence comes from Butyricicoccaceae bacterium, assembly GCA_963617065.1. Taxonomy (GTDB): domain Bacteria; phylum Bacteroidota; class Bacteroidia; order Bacteroidales; family UBA932; genus Cryptobacteroides. The sequence continues at coordinate 2,875 of CAVENC010000086.1, read as the reverse complement.
GTGGCTCGCTCGGTGATCTCTATTCACGTCAGGATTTCGTGAGGGACAGCAACGGAAAGATTTATGTTGACGCCAATGGCGGAGTCGCAACTGAAACCAAGACGAACATCGATGACTATATTAAACTCGGAAGTGTTCTGCCTAAAGCCAATATGGCGTGGAGAAATGATTTCCGTGTCCAGAACTTCAATTTCGGATTTATGGTGACGGCACGTTTGGGCGGTGTGGTATATTCCAGAACCCAGGCTATGCTTGATTACTACGGAGTATCTGAGGCGTCAGCTTTGGCAAGGGATAACGGCGGTGTCTATATCAACAATGGCGCTGACCTTATCGATGCCAACAAATGGTACACCGCAATAGGCTCCGGAGACACTGTACCTCAGTACTATGCCTATTCCGCAACCAACGTGAGACTTCAGGAGGCTTCCATCGGTTACACATTCCCTAAGAAAATGCTCGGAGGGTTGTTCGATCTTACCTTGCAGGTGGTTGGACGCAATCTTTGGATGATTTACAACAAAGCCCCTTACGATCCTGAATCAGTGGCTTCGACTACATCTAACTTCTATTCGGGTATTGACTATTTTATGATGCCAAGCACCAGAAACTTCGGCTTCAATGTCAGAATTAAATTCTAAAGGAGACTATGACAATGAACAATAAGTTTTTAAGAACAATTGCCCTGTCTGCTGTTGCATTTGCCGGAATCGCTTGCACCGCTAATTATGAGGAACTAAACAAGAATCCTTACGGTGTTTCTGATGACGAGATGCAGAGGGACGGCTATATTATCCGTGCATCGCTTGTGGGCATCGCCAACGGCGTGATTTCTCCGGATGTGAACACAACTCAGTTTACTGAGTGTCTGCTGGGTGGAACTTTGGGCGGATATATGGCTGACGCCAATGCCGGTTTCTCAAACACTATTTCCAACTACAACCCTACGGACAACTGGACCAATGTGTTTATGCAGAGCGACAGGATTATTCCTGTAATCTATACCAACTATAAACAGCTTCATCAGGTTACTGACGATCCTGTGATTCTCGCGGTAGGCGATATAGTGAAAGTTGCTGCAATGCACAGAATTACCGATACTTACGGTCCTATTCCTTATTCTAAAATCGGTCTTGACGGCAGTTTGAGCGTGCCTTACGATTCTCAGGAGGACGTTTACAAGGCTATGTTCAAAGAACTGAACGCTGCTGTAGAGGTGCTGATCCCTAACCGTACCAACAACTTCGCCTCAGAGGCGGATGCAATCTACGGAGGTAATGTCGAGAATTGGATCAAACTTGCCAACTCGTTGAAACTCAGGCTTGCGATGCGTATATCCTATGCGAATCCGGAGCTCTCGAAGGAGATGGCTGAGTCTGCTGTCAACAACGAGGTAGGTGTGATTGTTTCCAATGACGCCAATGCCAAATTCTCCACTTGGGGAACTGACGGCAATCCTATCAAGGTGGCTGTCGAATACAACAAGGTGCAGACTCACGAAGACGGTACAACTTGTACGACTGCTGCCGGAGACTCCCACGTTGCTGCGGATATCATCTGCTATATGAACGGTTACAATGACCCTAGACGCGCATCTTATTTCACGGCAGGCGAGTGGAGCGGATATGACTACGTCGGAATGAGACGTGGCATCATTATTCCTAACCAGAGCTCCATCGGTCACAAGTTCTCAGGCTTTACCCTGAAGGTCAATGACCCTGTATGCTGGATAAATGCTGCCGAGGTGGCTTTTCTTGAGGCTGAAGCAGTGGCTGTGTTCGGATATGATATGGGCGGAAGCGCAAAGGATTTCTATGAGAAAGGTATAGAACTTTCATTTGAACAATGGGGGGCAGGCAGTGCCGCAGATTATATCGCAGATGCGACATGTACTCCGACTACATATACAGACCCTTCAGGTTCAAACACATACACCGATATACTTTCCACAATCACTGTCGCTTGGGACGAAGATGCCACGACAGCGCAGAAGCAGGAGCGTATCATAACTCAGAAATGGATTGCTAACTGGCTTCTCGGAAACGAGGCTTGGGCAGACTGGAGAAGAACAGGTTATCCGACACTCATTCCGGCAACGGATGCGGGAAACAAGAGCAACGGCATCGTGGATTCCCGCAAAGGTGCAAGGCGTATGGCATATCCTACCAACGAGGCAGTGTCCAACTCTGAAAACTATCAGAATGCTGTCAGCACTCTTCTCGGAGGAACAGACAATATGAGTACACGTCTGTGGTTCGACTGCAACCCTGACAATCCTTATTACAAGAACTGACACTAAAATTGATTTAAAATGACAGATAGACTAAATTTGAAGAAGTCCGCTCTCTGGGTTGTCGCAGCGATGCTTATGGTATCCTGCTCCGACTGGACAGAGACAGAAAGTCTGAAGATAAAATATCCTGAGCTCAAGAAGGATAATCCTGAGCTTTATGAGGCTTACATGAAGTCTCTGAGAGAGTATCGTGAAACCGATCACAAGGTCACGATCTGCAAATTCGCCAACAAGGTCGCTGCGCCGGCAGGTCAGGGCGAACATATCAATGCTTTGCCGGACAGTGTGGACTATGTGATTCTTATGACACCTGATGCCGTGTCCGTTGCAATTCAGTCGGAAATGGCGGAAGTCCGCAAGGATAAAGGCGTCAAGGTCCTGTATGAAGTCAATTACAGCGATATGGTGTCAGCATACAAGGCATACGCAGAGTCGTGGAGAGCAAATCATCCTAACACTGACGATTCCGGTTCGGAAGAAGGGGAGACCGAAAGCCCCGTGACAGATCCGTCGGATACGCTTGTGTCACAGAATAATTACGTCAGCAATGCCGTTGAGGCTAGACTGCGTTATTTTGATGAG
>CAVENC010000085.1:838-4150 GCA_963617065.1 Butyricicoccaceae bacterium | reverse complement strand
GGGAAGTCCGTGAGCGAAGCTTTGCTCCTCCGATATCGTGCGCGTCGAGAGCAGGGGAGGCAATCAGTTGGGGCTCAGGGCATTCAGTTGGGCATTGAGGCGATCCGTTGGGTAGCGAAGCGCTTAGTTGAGCGTTTTGACGGTGATGCCGATATTCTTTTTCTTGCACCACAGCCATATCGTATCATCGGAAATTTTCCTGACGTTGAACTCAAGCCCTGTCTTGTAGTCTATTTCGTTTGGAGTGCAGTATTTGAGCGAACATTTGATGTTCTGCCCCTGCTTTGAAGGCAACTCCGAGCACGTGAGAATGAAAAATTCCGACATCGTGTCATTGTGCAGCCGGAACTGCTTTCTGTCTGGGCTGAATCCCAGTTGAGATTTGTCTTGGTCATACTTCAGCTTATTCTTGCCCCCGATTTTCAGGACGACATTATTTTCCTCAAGGAAGAATTGGTCCGGTTCATATGTCTTTACGCAACCGCAGAGCAGTGCGGTCGTGACAAGAACTATGATATATGTCGCGATTCGTCTCATTGCAATGTGATTTTCTTCTCGATGAAGTCTGTCGCGCCGTCGATATAAGTGATTTTTGCCTTTATCGTGCAAGAACGCGGAATTGTGAAATATCCGTCCTTGCCGGCAATGATGCTGCGGCCGTCCATAAACCATTCCACGCTCTGGGCGCTGTTCAGATTATATACTACCAGCGGAATTTGCGAGCCTGTCTTGAATGTCCCGTCCTCGTTTCTGGCGACATCGTTCAGATAGATGAATGGCATTCCGTTGGTATATAGGCTCTTAGTCGTGAAGTTGATTTCTGTTTCCTTGCCTTTTGCGTTTCCGTTTTCGTAATGGATTCGCAGTGTGTATGATGTGGCAGGTTTGAGACCTTCCAGCCTGATGGCATATTTGCTCCCGGACTCGTATGGCAGTATAAGATCTTCCTGCGTCGGGTTGCCGCTCGGTCCCCAAACAATATGCGCCTCCGCTTTGCTGTCCTCAATGTCCGTGCTCCATTGGATTATGGCGACGCTTTGGAAAATGTCCTTGTAAGAAGATATCACGTTGGCAGGCGAGGAACTTTCGCTTTTGATTACGTTGAATGCTATTTTGTCACCGACAGTCATAATCTCGGTGATGGCGAGCGGCGAATACGTTCCGTCCCAAAATCTGAAAGCCGGCGAGGTCTGTGATGAATACGAATTGTTGCGGGCAAACGGCCAGAATACTTGGCTTATGTCTTCCGCTTTCGGATAGGCTTCTATCATTTCCGCACATTCGTGGAGTGGCCTGCAGTTCACTTCATTGCTGATCCACCTCTCTGCGGCGGTTGCGTTCCGCTCATAGACGGGAGACCATCCCGTGTCGTTGCCGGATTTGTCAATGTGATATATCGCCAGTCCCTTGCCTCCTATATACATATCCCAATTGCTGTTGGAACGACATTCTATCAGATAGTATTCGCCCGGATTCGAGGTCAGATATTTGAAAAAGCGACCGTTCTCGCTGATTGGCTCCAGCAGGTATCTGCCTTCCTTCAGTTCTTCAGCTTTGCCGATGCCGAGCATATCTCTGTCGATTGCGTTGTAGTATGGCGGTGTTTTTCCCTCGTTGTTGTAACTGCCCCTGTCCATCAGGGCTGTGCTTCCCCACAGGCATTTGGAAGCGCCACCGCTGCTCTCGAGATCGGTGTCATACATATCTACAAGCCCTAGAGAATGGCTATATTCGTGACAGAATGTGCCGATGGTGGTGAAAAGATATTTGCCGTTGCTCCTCAGCCCCAATTCGGACGAGACAGAGTATTTGCCGATTCTTTTGCCGTTAAGTGTCAGTTTGATTCCGGCAGATTCCAAGTCCCAGGAGTATGACCAGATGCAGTTGTCTCCGCCTCCCTCGGCTTCATCCTTTCCGGCCACGAATAGGAAGATGTTATCTACAACGCCGTCTCCGTCGTCATCGAATCTGGAGAAATCAATGCCGCTTTTTTCCGCGAGCCGGCAAGCCTCTGCCACTGCTTGAGGGGCATTTATGTCGTTCTTCCCGTTCTCGTTCTTCCCGTAATAGTCGTGAGTCTTGCTCAGCATGACGAGCGGACCTATTTCGAATGTGAAATTGCCGTTCTCCAGGAATTGGTCTTCAAAGTATTTCTTGGCGCTTCCAGTTTCGCCGTTTATAAGGCTTTCAAATCTCTCGGCCGGATAAGTCATCTTCAAATCGGAGAACTCGGCCAGAAGTATGAGGCAATGATGAGTGGCGACTGAACTCGAATCCGGTTGAGTCTCAGCATCGGATGTCGTTGCCGTTGTAAACCTTCTGGCTGCAGCGTTTCTGGATAGGGTTTCGTACGGTATCTGTTTAGCACTTGAATTGGCTTTATTCAGACCGCCGGCGATAATCCCGCTGCTGTGGACTGCGCCGTCCTGACTGTAAAATGCGTAGCACCAATATCCGTCTCCGTTCTGAACCAGAGCATTGCCTTCAAGATCCGTCATCACGTGTCCGTATTCGTCCCCGGCAAGTCTTGCGGCTATCGTCGTACCGTCAGGCTGTGAAAGCCGCAGCGTGCCTTTCCACGCCGGCTTTGCCGACACTTCTAGCGCGCAGGTGGCTGCAATCCACAACCCTGCCACAATTAGTATCTCGTTGATGCTCCTCATACGGTTTTCAAAAACTCTACATAATTAGTCAAAATAATCCGTAACTCCAAGAGACTGCGGGTAATATAGGGATATGAGTGAAACAGTAATTATGACGTCTCCGAGAACTATAGAAGTTCTATGATAATCAGTTATTACCTACATTCATAAGGAAATCAAAGAGGCCGACGGTCAGAATGCCATTGTCGTCGCGCCAGGGGGTTATGTCATCTCTGACTATAATGATTTTCTGGAAAGAGTCCTCTATGCGTTGGAGCGATGCTATCTCCTGTCTTCTTTTCTCGTCATCCGGCATTGATAGGGCGGACTGGATATAATACCGTTTTCCTCCGTCATTGGCTACAAAATCCACTTCAAGTTGTTTACGTGTCCATTTTCCTTCCTTGTCGACCGACCGTTGCTCCAGTGTGCCTACATCCACTTTCAAGCCGCGGAGACGTAGTTCATTGTAGATGATGTTTTCCATCAGATGTGTCTCTTCCAGCTGGCGCATACCTAAGCAGGCGTTTCTTATGCCTGTGTCGGTGAAATAGTATTTAGCCAGACTTCCGATATATTTCCTACCCTTTATGTCATATCTGACTGCTTTCTCAAGGAGGAATGCGTCTTCCATATAACCAAGATAGTTGTCAATCGTGGAGGAGGTGAT
>CAVENC010000085.1:0-828 GCA_963617065.1 Butyricicoccaceae bacterium | reverse complement strand
ATGGCGATTTTCTTCTGGCTGCCGAATGTGTTGGATATCTTGTTGGGGTTTGTAGGCGAGCCGATGCAGGATGCCGCGATGCTGGCCAATTCTCGGAACTCCGATTTGTTCTTGATTTTGTGCCTTTCAATGATGTCCACCAGGTAGACGCTCTCGAACAGGTTCGTCAGATAGTCGATTTTCTTCTTTGGATTTTCAAGAGACAGGACCTGAGGAAGTCCGCCATAGGTGTAATAGTCTCGCCAGGCGTCTCGCGGCGTCTGGCCCATACCTAGGCAGTATTCGCTGAACGAGAGTGGATAGACCCTGATCTCATCGCCCCGGCCGCGGAACTCGGTGACGATGTCGCTGGACAGAAAGCGCGAATTGCTTCCGGTCACATACACATCGGCGTTTTCTATCCGTAGAAGGCTGTTTAGCACCTCCTCGAATTTGGGAACGAGCTGTATTTCATCGAGAAGAATGTAATACAGTCCGCTGTCGGTCATCCGTGACTTGATTTCTCTGAATAGCGCAAGCGGTTCTCTCAAGGAGGCGTTCTCGATATCGTCCAGAGCTATCCGTACGATATGGTCTTCCTGAACCCCGCTTGAGATTAGGTGGCTGTAGAATAGCCTAAAAAGGAGATAGGACTTGCCGCATCGGCGGATGCCGGAGACGATTTTCACGAGTCCGTTGCCTTTGCCTGATATCAGCTGGTTCAAATAGAAGTCACGTTGAATTACCATCTTGGAATAAATTTTTGGCAATTTTGCCATTATTTCGTTGCAAATATAACCTTAAATCGCAAATCGAGGAAGGTTTTGCGAATAATTTTTGGCAATTTTG
>CAVENC010000084.1:0-4346 GCA_963617065.1 Butyricicoccaceae bacterium | reverse complement strand
CAACTTCAATCAGGGATAGACTCCAATCCGAGTCAACCTAAATCCGGAAATGACAGACCCCGGTCGGTCACTTGTATATTGCCATCGAAAATTGAACAGTTTTGCCAACGAAAACTGAACAGGTAAAGACCTGTCTGCAAAGGTATTCATTTTGTCTACTTTGGAAAATAATAACATCTAAAAATTATTTTCCGTGTCTACTTTTCGCGCGCGGTACATACACACCATGATAATAGATGAAAAGTGTTGGAAATCTTTGAAAAGTCGCTTGAAAAAATGTATCTTTGCTTCGAAAAGTCGCTTGAAAAAGTGTAATATGCTAAAACGTAAGATAGAAACAGTACTTCAGGAATGGAAGAAGAATCCCTCCAGAAAGCCCCTTGTCATCAAAGGTGTCCGTCAATGTGGGAAAACTTTCTCGGTTCAGCGATTCGCTGAGGAGAATTACAAGCACATTGTCTATATCGATTTCTATGAGATGGAAGAGGCCAAGTCGGCTTTCCAAGGATCCAAGAAAGTTGACGATATTGTGATGTATCTCACGGCAATGATCCCTGGGGCTACATTTGTCCCTGGCGAAACCTGCCTCATACTTGATGAACTGCAGGAATGTCCGGAGTCTCGCACGGCTTTGAAATTCTTCAAGACCGACGGAAGGTACGATGTCATCTGCACCGGCTCTTTGCTTGGCGTCAGTGGCTATGGGACCAAGAAAAAGAAGAAAGATGGGAAGAAGGGCACATCTGTACCGGTGGGTTACGAGTCTATCGTGGATATGAACCCGCTGGACTTTGAAGAATTCCTGTGGGCAAACGGCATCACACCGGAAATCATCGATAAGCTCCGTGAGTGCATGGAGAAGGAGATTCCCGTTCCCGAGGCCATCCACAATAGGATGAGTGACCTATTGCTGCAGTACATCGTCGTCGGCGGTATGCCTGAAGCCGTGGGTACCTTCCTGCAGAACCACGACGTCGGTCAGGTCCTGCGGGTTCAGCGCAACATCGTGGACGAGTACAAGGACGATATGGTCAAGTATGCTGACGATGCAGACAAGCCCAAGATCCGCGAATGCTTTGAGTCTATCCCCCGCCAATTGGCAAAGGAGAATAAGAAGTTCCAGTACGCAACCATTCGCAAGGGTGCCCGCTCGTCGGAGTATCTTGGCAGCCTGCGGTGGATAGAGGATGCTGGCATCATCTCCAGATGCTACAATCTTACTCAGACCGAACTGCCGCTTGATGGTAATGCTGAGGATGACGTCTTCAAGGTCTATATGAGGGATTCAGGCCTTTTCCTCTCCATGTTGGAGCAGGGCACGCAGTCCGACGTCCTGCAGGGAAACCTTCTCGGCTACAAAGGTGCTATCTTCGAAAACATCATCGCAGATGCTTTCACAAAGATGGGACGCGATTTGTATTACTTCCACAAGGATTCCGGACTAGAGGTGGATTTTCTGATGCGTTACAAGGGTCAGATTACCCTCGTTGAAGTCAAATCAACTACCGGCAACATCAAGAGCACAAAGACTATTCTGAAGAACAAGAATGTCTATCACGTAAATAGCGCCATCAAGCTGGGTAAGTATAATGTCGGCCGCGATGGGGAGACGCTTACGCTGCCTTTATACATGGCTTTCCTGCTCACGGCTTATTGATTCGGAATGAGCAGCGAATACGAGAATCCGTGGGCATTCAGTTCGGTGTTCACACGCAGGGCAATCTCCCACGTGTACGCATACTCCCGGAGTCTTCCGTCGGGGCTGCGCTTGCCCAACTGATTTTTGGTCGAGAAAAATCCTCCTTTTGTCATCTCGGAGATATTACCTATCTTTGCTATGTAAAATTTAGGTCATAAATGTCAAAAGTTTTAGATAGTGTATGTATATAGCACGAAATCAATATCTTGAAAAACTGAAATCAGCGAGAAATAATGGCCTTATCAAGATTTTGACCGGATTGCGACGCTGCGGGAAGTCCTATCTTCTGTTCAAGATATTCAGGAGGTTCCTGATTAAAGATGGTGTCAGGGAGGACCATATCATCGGAATCGCCCTTGATGATCTGGACAATGAGCACCTCCGTAATGGAAAGATCCTGCTGTCTCATATCCGGGGTCTATTGAAAGACAATGGAATGCATTACGTACTTCTGGACGAAGTTCAGTTAGTCGAGGGATTCACCGATGTGCTGAACAGCCTTCTGCACAACGAGAATGTGGATGTCTATGTCACCGGAAGCAACTCCCGCTTTCTTTCATCGGACATCGCCACCGACTTCCGGGGCAGAGGCTATGTCATCAATCTGCATCCCCTTTCCTTTTCGGAATATGTCAGCGCATTTGACGGCAGCCTCGATGAGGCCTGGGAGGAATACTACACTTACGGAGGCCTGCCGCTCGTGCTGTCGCTTGAGGGAGACACCGCCAAGAGCGACTATCTTTCCGACCTCTACCGCACGGTGTATCTGTCGGACATCAGAGAGCGTCACGACATACGGCACGCCGCTGACTTTTCCGACCTTGCGTCCGTGCTCGCATCCTCTGTAGGCTCACCGGTGAATCCGCTGAAACTTGCCAACACATTCAAAAGCACCAAGCAGTCAAATATTTCCAGTGCGACAGTCTCCAGATACCTAGAATACCTTTGCGATGCGTTCATCGCCGAGAAAGCAGTCCGGTTCGACCTCAAAGGGAAACGGTACATCGGTTCGCTGTCGAAGTATTACTTCACAGACATTGGCATACGCAACGCGATACTCGGATTCCGCCAACAGGAGGAGAGCCACATTATGGAGAACATCATCTTCAACGAACTGCGTATAAGGGGCTTCCGTGTGGACGTTGGCAATCTCATAATCCGCACAACTGACAGACAGGGCAAGACGGTGCGGAAATCGCTTGACGTGGATTTCGTCGCCAACATCGGAAACAACCGATACTACATCCAGTCGGCTCTCGATATGCCGACCAGAGAGAAAATCGAGCAGGAGACCCGCTCCCTTCGCGGCATCAGCGATTCATTCAGGAAGATAGTCATTGTCAGGGACAGAATCAAACCTCGCCGGGACGAATCCGGCATCCTCACTCTCGGACTCTTTGATTTCCTGCTGCACCAGGAAAGCCTGGACCTGTAGCGGCAGGATATTGACGAGTGTTGGAGGTCGTATGAGTTCATCAGTCCGCTGGCGTTCCTTTCTGTCTGGCAATTAGCCAGAATCTCGTCTCTATTGGCACCTTTGTGTTGTTTGTCATAACGATTGATATGGAACTGAAAGACCTTATAGGAGAGGCGACAGCCTACGACAAGAAAGAGAGGCTTGAAGTCAGCAAGCCCAAGAGCTGGCTCAAGAGCGTTTCCGCATTCGCGAACGGTGACGGCGGGACATTGGTGTTCGGCATCAGTTCTGATGTCGTAAAAGTAGGGTTCGTAAAAGAGTCTCCACAGTTCACAAAAGAGTTCACAAAAGAGTTCGTAAAAGCCCAGAGGCGCATATACAAGTTGATTTCGACAAACCCTCAAATCAACATCACCGCTATTGCTGAGAATTTAGGCGTATCTACGAGACAGGTCCAGAAATATTTGAGAAGGCTCACTGAATTGCACCTGATCACTCGAGAAGGCGGACGCAAAAACGGCATCTGGAAGATTCTCGACAAAGACTACAACGACTTCTTTGAGCGGATATAACAGAGAACAGTGCAGATAACGATTTCACTGAGCATAAGCTGATTCAATACACCCAGACACAATGGCAAAGAATATGATGATACGGAACAGTACCGCTGAGTTCCTCACCTTCATAGCGGAAGGGAAAGAGGACGGGATACAGGTATTGTACAGGAACGAAAGCCTCTGGGCGACCCAGAAGGCGATGTCTATGCTTTTCGACTGCTCCGCAGACAACATCGGTCTGCATCTGAAGAACATCTACGAAAGCGGGGAACTGGAAAAAGAACGAACTACCGAGAAAATCTCGGCAGTTCAAGCAGAAGGCGGCAGGAACGTGACCAGAAGTACAATGTTCTACAACCTCGATGCAATCATATCCGTCGGCTACCGCGTCAATTCAATCCGTGCGACACAGTTCCGGCAGTGGTGCACAAGCGTCTTGAGACAGTTTTGAACTGTTGCGGATCTGTCTCAAAGCGCCCGAAAGTTTGGCAGGAAACCTAATTCTATGGTACAATTCCAATGGGACTTTTCAAATAAATGGAAAATTCCAGCCGACTCATTGGAATTCCATTGGAATTTAGTAATTTGCCGTATGCACTTTCAAGTTGAAAAACTACACCTAAATTCCGCAGAAAGCAAAACTTTTTGTCCGAGGTGTCAAGTTGCCGATAGA
>CAVENC010000083.1:4044-4689 GCA_963617065.1 Butyricicoccaceae bacterium | reverse complement strand
CTTATATACGTCTTCTGAATTCAGCGACAGTGATCGCTGTCGCTATAGCCGCATTAAGTGATTCAGAACCAGGCTCATCCTTTGGATATGGCGGTATGAACAATCTGTCTGAAACAAGATCGGCGACCTCTCGAGAAATGCCGTTTGACTCATTTCCGATTACGATTACCGCCGGAGCCTCAGAACCAACCTGCAATTTTGCCGCATACATATCATTCCCGTCCAAAAATGTTCCATAAACATTTCCGCCCTTTTTCAATGTAGCCTTGCATACCGAAGGTATGTCGACATAATGGAACTGCACCCGGAATATAGCCCCCATAGTAGCCTGAACGACCTTCGGATTAAAGACATCGACAGTATCGGGAGCTGCAAATATCGCCTTTATTCCGAACCAGTCCGCAATCCTTATGATTGTTCCCAAATTCCCGGGATCACGAATTGTATCCAATGCCAGGAATAACCCAGAATCACCTATACAATCACTTAAAGACAAGTCGTTTGTGATATTGATATTCGCAGGTTTATGAACCACGGCCAAAGCCGGAGATGGAGAAGCCAACGAGGACATTCTGGCCATTGCTGTGTCGCCTATTTCTTCGCTTCTGTATATTGTTTCGACCTGAAAATGCGACTGCAATGCCT
>CAVENC010000083.1:0-4034 GCA_963617065.1 Butyricicoccaceae bacterium | reverse complement strand
ACACAGAAGAGTCCGAGTTTATCCCTATATTTTTTTTCGCCAAGGGAACGCACCCTCTTTATTTCATTAGCGGAAACAGTCATTTCTTATCTTTAGGCTTTCCAAAAAGTAAAATTTTCAAGATGCGCGGCAACTATATTCAATTGCATATCCGGAACCATAGAAACTGATTCCTCGCCATCCGGGCGCAAATTTACACAAAATATCATCACAATTTATCCTGTACAGCATAATAGTCTGATGCGAAAAAGTTAAATTTGTACCTGAATTTTTCGCGACATTGAGACTTAAACTGAGCATAAGAAAATCAATCAGAACGGCATTGTGTTTCACATTGCCGGTGTTCTTTGCTGTCGCCCAGTCCTGCAGCACGACCAGAGTGCTTTCCGATGGAGAGTACCGGCTCGCGAGCAACGACATTGAAGTTCTCAATGACAAGAAGTTCAACGTAAATCAGTTGGAGCCATATCTGAAGCAAAAACCGAATTCCAATTTGATTTTCGGATGGAATCCGTTTCTGAATGTTTATAACTGGGGAGGGAACAAAAATACGTTTTTCCCGAAATTGTTCCGTAAACTGGGAAAAGCTCCTGTCGTTTACGATGCGGACAAAGTGGAAGCGTCTGTAGACAACATATCACGCCACTTGGAATACCTGGGATATTACGGTTCCAAAGTAGATGCCGACGTAAATGTCAAGCGGAAATTAGTTAAAGTCAAATATAACGTAACACTAGGCAAGCAATTCCCTGTCAAAGAGATACATTACACCCTTCCGAACAACGACGATTTTACCGAAGCCTTTTATTCCGACACCTCAGCAGTTTTGATAAAGGCAGGAATGCCACTTTCGGAAAGCGTTCTTGAAGATGAAAGCCAGCGCTCGTCTTCATTTCTGCGCAACGCCGGCTACTACGGATTCACAAAGAATTATTACTTCTTTCAGGCCGACACCTTGTCCATACCGGGTTATGCGATACTTGATTACCGCATAAACGAATATACCAGAAACGAAAGTGCAAGAAAAGCGACGCCGTTCCGTAAATTCTATTTTGACGCAGTTGACATATCATATCCTGAGAAATTCAAGATACGGGAGAAAGTCCTGAAAAACCTGAACACCATAAAACCGGGCAGTCTCTACAGCGAAATTCCTGTAAACAACACATACACAAGACTTTCAGCCCTTAATGTCATAAGCAGTGTCAACGTTGACATAAGACAGACAGACACCAATAAGGTCAATGCGAACATCTCGCTTTCCACCTCGAAACTTCAGGGATTCAAGTTCAACATCGAAGCTTCATCCAATTCCAGCGGGCTTCTCGGTATATCGCCGGGACTGTCATATTATCATAAAAATATTTTCAGAGGGGGAGAGGTGCTGAACTTGAGTTTCACCGGCAATTTTCAATTCAAGCCACGCAGTTCCACACGTGCCACAGAATTCGGAATATCTGCAGGCCTGAAAATCCCGAAGTTTGTATTTGTTCCTGTATGGCGCTTCAAGAAGTCCGTGCCGTCAACTGAGATTAAGGCATCATACAACTATCAGGACCGCCCTGAATACAGAAGAAATATCATTTCATACAGTTTCGGCTACACAGGCTCGTACAAAAAACTGTATTTCCAATTCTATCCGACCCAGTTGAATATTGTAAGGATGTTCAACATAGATCCGGACTTTTGGGAGTCGGTACTTATGAATACAAGTATCAGGAGTGCTTATACAGACCACTTTGACATCGGTATTGGCGGAACACTATATTATACCACCTGCACTGACGTAAATCCTAAGCGCTCATATCATTATTTCAAATTCCAGGCAAGCGAAGCCGGAAACATATTGTCGCTGTTCAATCCTCTCATTCCTAAAAATGAGATACTGGATCAGCGGCAGATATGGGGTACTAGCTATAGCCAGTACGTTCGAGGCGAATTTTCTGCCGGAAAAACTTGGGTGTTCGGCAAGAATGATTCTCACGCCATAGCGACAAGAGTCCTTATAGGCGCAGGACGTGCTTATGGAAACTCTTCCACAATGCCATTCGAACAGCAATTCTACAGCGGTGGCGCAAGCAGCTTACGCGGATGGCAATCAAGGAGTGTCGGACCCGGAACGGCGGAAAGAGACACTATTTTCGTAATTCCTAACCAGACAGGAGATTTCAAACTTGAAGGAAACGTTGAGTACCGCTTCGGAATGTTCTGGAAATTCAACGGAGCCGTGTTCGCTGATGCAGGTAACATCTGGAGTCTCAGCGACAACGGAATGAGCGATTACAGCAAAGGACGCCTTAACAAATACAATTTCATACACGGAATCGCATTGGACTGGGGCGTCGGATTGCGTCTTGATCTAAGTTTCATACTCGTCCGAGTAGACCTCGGTCTTGTTCTACACGATCCATCACGGGACGCCGGCGACAGGTGGGTTGGACCTGACAGATGGTTCAAAAAGAACGGTTATGCAGTCCATTTCGGCGTAGGATATCCGTTCTAACCGGCTAAGACTACTGATAATTTAAGCCTCTGCAGCTCTCCGCCTGAGCATTTCCTTACTTATCTTCTTTAGGGTAATATTTTGGCCAACACGATTGCAGATACGATTTCAGAGTATCTTCGTGCCTGTTTTCTGCGGGGCTGTAAAACACCTTTCCTTTCAATCCCTCCGGCATAAACTCCTGATCCACAAAATGTCCGGGATAATCGTGGGCATATTTGTAGCCTTCGTGATATCCCAACTTCGACATAAGTTCCGTGGAAGCGTTTCGGATATGAAGCGGAACCGACTCCGCCTGGGTCTCAGACGCGACTTGCAATGCCTCATTTATAGCCATATACGCAGAATTGCTCTTTGGAGAAGATGCCAGATATATGGTAGTTTCCGCCAGCGGGATACGTCCTTCAGGCATACCTATTACGGAAACGGTCTGAAAACAGGCGTTTGCAAGAAGCATAGCATTCGGATTTGCCAGACCTATATCTTCAGACGCAGATATACATAACCTTCTGGCAATGAATTTTGGGTCTTCTCCGCCGTCAATCATTCTCGCAAGATAATAAATCGAAGCGTTCGGATCCGAGCCCCGAATGCTCTTTATAAAAGCGGATATGACATCGTAATGCATATCACCGCCCTTGTCATACCTTGCAGAATTTACCTGGAGACAGGATTCAACGGTTTGATTGTCAATGACAATGCTATCTTTACCGGCACACGAATCCACGACAATCTCCAATATGTTCAGCAATTTGCGTGCGTCACCTCCGGAATATCCGAACAGCGCAGTCGTTTCTTTCAGGACTATGTTCTTATGTTTCAAAACCTCATCTTCCCGCAGAGCCCTGTCAACCAAAGCCTGCAAATCATTCACTTCCAAAGATTTGAGCACAAAGACCTGGCATCGGGACAGCAGCGGACTAATGACCTCGAAAGACGGATTCTCCGTTGTAGCACCGATAAGAACGACAGTTCCGTCTTCAACCGCGCCCAACAAAGCATCCTGCTGTGCCTTGTTGAATCTGTGAATCTCATCGATAAACAGGATTGGAGCGCCCTTGGATTGACCGAACATTGAATTAACATCAGCCTTCGCTTTGTCAATGACTTCACGGACATCCTTTACTCCCGCGCTCACTGCAGAAAGAGTATAGAAATTCCTGTCAAGTGAGTTGGCCACAATCTTTGCCAAAGTGGTCTTCCCGACACCTGGAGGCCCCCAAAGAATGAACGATGTCAAATTGCCGCCAGTTATCATATTTTTAAGCACGCAACCTTCACCGATCAAATGCTTCTGACCGACATATTGCTCCAAATTTGTTGGTCTCATTCTCTCCGGAAGGGGAGGAAGCATTCTATTGACATTGAAATTGTCCGTATTTGGCATATTCTATATAATCTATTAGATTTCAATTTAACTAACATTCTTGTTAGAAGTCATAACAAAAATGTTAACCCATAATTTCCGCATAAAGCGGGAACAAATAGCGAAATTTCATCTCTAAAGCGCCCGGTTCCACCGTACAAAGAT
>CAVENC010000082.1:0-4760 GCA_963617065.1 Butyricicoccaceae bacterium | reverse complement strand
ACCCCCGGCACATCCGAGAGCAGCTCCTCATACAGAGCCTGCACGTGCCTGTGATGCGCAATATGCGCATCCAATACAGTCATCTGCCCACGGCCAATACCGGCACATACATTGGACATCCTGTAGTTATACCCGATCGCCGTATGCTGATAGTAAGGATAGGCATCGCGAGCCTGGGTCGCATACCACATAATCTCGCTCGCATCCTCGGCATTCCGGCAAATCAAAGCACCGCCGCCCGAAGTGGTGATCATCTTGTTGCCGTTGAACGACAGCACGCCAAACTTCCCGAAAGTGCCGAGCACCTGTCCATTGAAGCGGGAACCCATACCCTCGGCTGCATCTTCTATCACTGTAATCCCGTACTTATCGGCAATAGCCAATATCTTATCTATCTGATACGGCATACCATACAGAGCCACAGGAATGATGGCCTTAGGATAACGTCCGGTCTTCGCCTTCCTGTCGATAATCGCCATCTCCAGCAGCTCCGGATCCATATTCCAAGTCTCGCTCTCCGACCCCACGAACACCGGCTTAGCCCCAAGATAAGTAATCGGGTGCGAAGAAGCGCAGAAAGTGTAGCTCTGCACCAGCACCTCATCTCCAGCCTTCACCCCGGCCCCAATCAGTGCCAGATGCACCGCCGCAGTACCGGCCGACAGGCACACGACCCTTCTATCTAAAGCAGACCCCTCGACAAGCTCTGTGTCCGCTGCGGTCGCTGTGCCTGTCGAAGCGCAAGCAGCACTATTCACAAAGTTCTCCAAATCCTTCTCAAAGGCGTTCACATTCGGCCCCATCGGAACAACCCAGTTGGTGTCGAATGCCTCCTTGACATACTTCTGCTCCCACCCCTCCTCGCTCATATGAGCGAGACAGAGATAAATTGTTTTTCTCTCTTCCATTGATATATAGAAAATACCTTATTTGCTTATTTTTAATTGTTTACTCGTGAAACTTGATGGCCTTTGCCGGAACTCCTACAGCAGTGCAGTTCGCCGGCAATGGCTTGGTCACCACAGCCCCTGCTCCGACAATCGTATTCGCTCCGATACTGGTCTGGTTGATGATCTTGACACCAGTACCACAATAAACGCCTTCCTCAATCACGCACTCGCCGCTGATGTTGCAAGTCGGCATAAATGCACAATAATCTTTTACCTCGGTGTCGTGGCCAAGGGTACAGGCAAGATTCAGGATGACGAAATCTCCGACCTTGACGTCGCAGGTAATCACGGTGTATGCGCAGAAAATACATCCTTTCCCAATTGTCACATAATCCTTGTCTCCGATTATGACACTTGGATGAATAAGAGTCGGGAATTCAATCAGCGGATTGTCAATCTTGTCCAGAATTAATCGCTTAATACGAGGTGTCCCGATGGCAACAACCACAGAAAGTGGAGTTTTCCACTCGTTCAACTCTTTGACTCCTCCAAGATTCTTTATGCAGTGAGTTTCATATCCGATAGGATGTCCATCGTCAAAGAATCCTATGACATTCCAGGTGGGCTTAACTTTATTCATATCTTGAATCAGCGTCAGGACTTCTCTGCCGAAGCCTCCCACTCCAAAAATCGCTATATCTTTCATAACTGCTACTCCATTCCAACGATAAACACATAATTAGTTGTTGCCGAGCCGCCGATGTTCAGCATCATACCATTTCGGGCGCCCTTTACGCCATAATCGCCAGCCTTGCCGGTTACTTGCTTGTAGAGGTCCAGAAACATTCGCGCACCAGAAGCTCCTACGGGATGTCCGCAGCCTATCAATCCACCAGACGGGTTGATAGGTTTGTCTCCGTCAAATGCAATTCTTCTGCTCTCCACGGCATCCCATTCCTTGCCAGGCGCAGTAATCCCAAAGGCGGAGATGGCCGCATATTCAGAGGATGTAAAGCAGTCGTGAGTTTCAAAAACATCAATATCATCTACTGTCATCCCAGCACGGCGATATGCATCCACACACGCCTGACGAGTCCACGGAAGTACATAGTCGCTACCGGCATTATCCTTTATCTTCTTGTCGAAAAGCATCGGAGCCACACGGTGTCCATATCCCTTCACGATAGGTTTCCCGCTAATTCCTCTCTCTCTCAGATACTTTTCAGAACAAAGAACAACTACTGCAGCGCCATCTGTCACCTGAGAGCAGTCACTCACGCCCAACAATCCACCGACATTTGTATTGCTCTCCGTCCCACGGTGAGAAGCCTCGTCGTAACTCATAAACCACTTGCGAGTCTGTGCTAGAGGATTTCGCTTCGCATTGGCGTAGTTAATGGTAGATATACGAGCAAGGGCATTCAGATAACGGTCTTTGTCCAATCCGTACTTTTCAATCGTACCATCAGCCAGACGTCCGAAGAGTTTAGGAAAAGGGAGATCTATTCCCTTGCCCTCTTTCTCATAATATGCTGCTCTTCCAAGAATATCTCCTCCAATCTTGGAATTCACACTCTTCATAACTTCCCACCCCACAACGATACACACATCATACTCTTCTGCCATTATCTTTGTAATCGCAGCATCAAGGGCCACAGAACTGGAAGCACAGGCTGCCTCATAACGAGCAGACGGTACCCCGTAAAAAGCGGGACTAACCTCAGTCAGAAATGCCCCGAGATGCCCTTGGCTGATATATTGCTCCGCTATGAAATTACCGACAAATGCACAAACACGATTCTCCTTGTTCAGCCGCGACATCTCATCCATACTGAATCCGGCATCCCTGAAGCCATCCTCGATGGCTTCCTTAAGCATCGCGATGAATGTCTTTCCTTCCTTGGTCCAGTTTCTCTCGAAGTCTGTCTGGGCACCTCCCAAAATATATACTTTATTTTTCATGTTGCTCTCCTCCCTATTTTGCCTTAAAATAGATGCGGTAGTCATACTTGCTCTTAATCTGTTCGGATAAGATATGATCAATATCCACAGCTTTAAGAATTTCAGGCTTAAGCCGTTCTCTCATCAATTGCCCGAGATCGCATACTCTGGAAAAGGCTTCCATCATTGCAAAAGGAGGACACCAGGTGAAACCGGTCGCCATCACGTCATCGGCGACACGAAGGTCATACCCCACGTGTTCAGTAGTGTAGAGAGCATAAATAATATAACGAAGAAGGAAACGAAGGCCTATATCCGCTTCCTGTGAATGATTGCCGATAAGTTCACGAATCGCATCGTCATAGTCGCCATCTTTCAGGAACTGCTTCATCCTCAAAGCAAAAGGGAAAGAGTATTTGATTTCATCTCTAAACTCTCCTGTCTTGATATCATAGACAAGCATCCGCTTCTCTCCGCTATCGTTCTTTATCAGTTTATAGAGTCCCTGTCCTGTCTTTCGTCCCAATTTTCCCTCATCAATAAGCTTCTGGATATATCCGGGAAGAATGAACTTCTCGTGGACATAGTCATTAGTATTCGCATAGATGTTATCCACGATTGCCTTGTGAACATCAAGCCCCACGAAATCCGCCGTCGTGATGGGAGCCATTGAGCGCCCTGTGAATGGGCCAAGAATGGCATCTATATAATCTACACCGCCATTAACCTGATATCGTTCCGCATATATCAAGGCTTCGTTGATAAAGTAGAAGCCGATACGATTCCCAAGGAACGCCGGGAGATCTTTGCTCTCTGCCACGCAGCGATGCAAGGTAGAACTGAGGTATTCCTTCAATCCCTTATAAATCTCCATATCGCTGTATGGAGAAACTGTCAGTTCGCATAGAGGTAACTGATATGGAGGATTGAACATATGTACGCCAAAGAACTGACTTCTGACATCTTCAGGATAACATTCTGCAAGTCTGGTAATTGACAAGCCAGATGAACCTGTGCAGGCGACACTGCCTTTCTTAAGGTATTGGCCTATCCGAGAATGTAAATCTATCTTTATCTTTAGATTCTCTGTAGCACTTTCAAAGACAAGGTCGCTCTCTGAAACACATTGTGCGAGCATATCATAGTCCGCAGGAACAAGATTCTTTATTATGCTGTCTGCCCTAACTGTCTTGGCCGCGCGACCCGCCGCCATTTCGGATTTTTCAAGACTTCGGCTGACCATATAAACCTTAGCGTCACCGAAAGAAGCAAAAATGGCGGAAACGTTTGTTCCCATAGTACCATTCGCGCCGACTACTGTAACAGTCCTAACTTCCTTAAATCCTAAAGATGAAGTATTACGCCGCATAGGAAGCCGCCTCCCATCCAGCATAACACACTAAGTTACAGTGACTTACCCCCCCCCTAAGGGATTTTAAGGCTCGGATGTCGCGAGCCGGAACACCTACAACTGTCATATTATCAGAAATATCGTTAATAACGGCAGCCCCGGCACCGACGATGCACCAGCTGCCAATGTTAATACAAGGAATGACGCAGGAGCCGACTCCGACCAGAGTCCCTTCACCCACGTGAACCTGCCCGCACAGAGTGGCGTGCGGAGCGATGTGACAATAGTCCCCCACGATGCATTCGTGGTCGACCGAGGCCCCGGTGTTGATTATGCAATGCCTGCCAATCACGGCATCAGCATTGACCACGGCCCCGGCCATAATCACCGTACCTTCGCCAATCTTGGCTGACGGAGAAACCACAGCAGACGGATGAATCGCCACACCGAAAGGGCCGGCAAGCCGCCCTACAATCTTCTTCCGCACACTGTTCACCCCGATGCTCACGATGACCGGCGAAAACCCCGTCCCATCGTGAACCACCGGGACACCGGCAACTTCAGACACCAACGGATTA
>CAVENC010000081.1:0-4965 GCA_963617065.1 Butyricicoccaceae bacterium | reverse complement strand
AAAATGGTACACTTTTTAATTATTTTCCTGGTACACTTTTCAATTATTATTTACAATAATGACCCCAGTGGACTACTGCTACCTCGACTACTGTCAGGGTTCCGACCCGATGCGCGAGCCGGTCTGCATAGGGCACTATCTCCCGCTTGAGAAATGCTACTCCTACGAGCCTCTGGAAGGCATCCCGCAAAACAAACAGCATCATATCCTCGGCGTGCAGGCCAACCTCTGGACAGAATTCATCAAGACTCCAGAACATCTTGAATATATGCTTCTTCCGCGCCTTCTGGCAATCAGTGAGGTGCAATGGAGCACGCCTGAAAACAAGAACTGGAACCGTTTCCGACACAGTGTCGCAGCAAAGCAGATTCCGCTCCTGCGGGCCAAAGGCTACACCGTCAGAGATATGGACCGCTCTGAACCTCTACTGGGTGGTACACTTTTTAAATAGAATCCGGTACACTTTTCAATTATTACATGCAACCAAAGAACCGCGTTCTCCTCTTACAAGATTTTTATAATGCCAAGGAGCCGGGCTTTTCCACCGCGAGTTCTTCGTCGGAGATCATAGGCTATTCTTTAGTTATCTCCCAATGTCCGCCATTGTCCGGGCCAACGTGCACGAGAAATCCATTTTTCTTCAAGTTCTTGATATGGAAGCGAGTATTATCTATACCTAGGTTAAGTTTTTCAGCAACTTGAGCAGCTGTCAATGATGGCTCTGCCGCCAAAGTATCCAATATGGAAACAGCCGTTGAATTTAATTCTTTCTTGGTAGTTTTCTTGGTAGTTTCTTGGTAGTTTTCCGCACTACCAACACCACCTAGAAACAACGTCAAATCTACCATATCCGGTTGGAAACGCTCTTCTATCTTCGGCTCTGGCCAGTTATTAAACTTCCACCCTTGAGCTATCGTGTCAGCACCACTGCCAGCACGCTCTCCATTGCCGATGAACATGAACATCTTCTGAAGAGTCCTGTTGCGACACACGCTTCTGCCGCCAAGGAAATAATCTTCAACGGACACAAGCATCGTCCCCGGATTGCTGAAAACTAAACGGTCGGGGTATCTCTCGATAACGATATTGCCTAGCCCGGTATGATAGGCGTGGACAAGAGTATTGACGATTGCCTCCCTGAGGGCTTTATGGGCAGGAGTATCATCAACACGGCTTACGCCTTCCATCTGGAATGGTACAGGCAGAGCCTGCTGCATCTTGGGATATACTCGCCTATAGAATTGGAATAGGTTCGGCTCCCAATAACCGTCCGGATAGACTCGATCCGTCCATCTGATATTCGGATCCGAACTGAGTTTCTCACGATAATCGATGAAGTATCCGGGGATTGCGGATTCAAGTCCGTCATACGTGCCGAACATCAGGACTCCTGCCAAAGTGAAGCCTTCCTCTTCAGTTTCCTCATTTGTACCATAGGCTCCGATTTTTCTCAAGAATCCCATATCATCCAACGAAGACCACGGATGATTTTCGTGCTTATTATCAAAGATTTGGCGATATTGGCGTATGGTCGTGGGATCTATTCTATCTCCGATACTACATCCTTTGACAATATGGAGATCTAGCGGTGCCTTGTCAATATTGGACTCTGCAAACATACGGCTGACCATATCATCATCAACAACGTAATCACCCTCGTGACGACGGACGTATGTGTGTCCGAACGGATTTTGAGTTAAGTATATCGGCCTCTTGGAATATACTGCGCGAGGAATCTTGACGACAAGGATAGTCGAGCCCTCGTAGTCGGATTCCACAACGTCATCATCCACAGTAAGACAAGTGTTGACCTTGCTCTTGTTATGGACGTCATCCCAATACTGCTTCTTGTATTTCGCTACCTGTTCTGCTGTCAGATGGTCCGGAGTGAACTTGTTGTTCTTCTCCTTGATACCTAGGACGATGATGCCGCCCGCAGTGTTGCCGAATGCGGAGTATGTTTCCCAGAAACTGCCCGGAAAGCCTCCGAGCGCACTTTTGAATTCGACCTCTGTGTTTTCGCCCTTGTCGCATAGGTTGCGGATATATGAGTACAGTTCCATAGTGGAAGCAAATTTATGATTTTTCTCGCGACGCTCCAAGTTCATCCTTTCAGTCCGTTCTTGGGAATCGCTATCAGTTCGGCCTTGATCTCTGCACTACCATCTGATATTTGATATACTCTTTATTTTTACTCAATTTTACTGAAACACGGAAGTCTGCAAATGCCGTCATTTTTCTAATATTTTATATTTTTGCGGAAGTTATGATACGAGTCCTTTTTGTATGCCATGGCAATATCTGCCGCTCGCCTATGGCGGAATTCATATTCAAAGCTCTTCTGCAAGCCAAGGGGCTTGAGGAGCAATTTTACGTAGAAAGCGCGGCCACCTCCACAGAAGAAATCGGCAATCACATATATCCCCCGGCAATGCGCTGCCTGAAACAGCACGGCATACCTTTCAACCAGAACAAGACAGCTCGGCAGATTCGTCGCGAAGACTACGACACATTCGATCTGCTCATCTGTATGGACAGACTTAATCTCAGTTGGATACGACGCATAATCCCATCGGATCCGCAGGAAAAGATTCATCTTCTGATGTCCTACACCGGTAGCGGACGTGATGTCGCAGACCCTTGGTACACAGGAGATTTCGAGACTACATTCCAAGACATATCCTCCGGTTGTGAAGCTATGATTAAGAATCTGCTTTGAAACGGTGCCCGAAATTTTTATTCAACCACTCATCATAATACGACAAGGGAGGGCGATCAATAATCACTTATTGGTCGCCCCCACGTCTATTTACTGAAACGCACTTCTCCGGATAATTACGAAGCAAGAAGCGCTACAGCTTTCATATAACGCTGATAATCCGAAGATTAGTCAGTCAGGATTATTCGCTAGGAAGTATATTGAACTGACCGTGGATTGTTACGGTGTGATTCCCGTCCGGATAGTCGTCCGTGTAGTCATCCACGAATGAGCCTTCTACCTTATATGAGCCATCAGACTGCTTTGCAAGAGTCATACTGCCTGATGAAGGATACAACCGGGAGTGATTGAGCGGCCTGAGATAGTCCGCATCGTCCGGGTCAGGATATGCACCGAAGAATGTCCAGTATCTCTTGAAATATTCAATTGTGAATGGAGCGGAAGTCATATCCGGATCGAGATTATAAGTTCCGGAATAGTCATCCGTTGTTGCAGGTACATAAAGAGAGAACGACGCGTAAGTGAAGTTGCCTTCTGCAGGATTGTCACCCATTGCCGGGTTACCCTTTGTCAAAGTAAGATCTACGAAGTTAACGTCATCATCGACCTCATAGCAATATGCATAGCCCTCCGCGAAAGTGATATCATAATCCTTCTTGATGTCGGAAGATACTCTCGTGTCGTACTTTCTGAGATCATAGTCCGCGTTGTCGCCACAAACCGCCTTGAATGTAAATTTGAAGCTTTCAGACTCTGAAGTTTCCGTCTTTGCCGGATGTTTCATAGCAGCAATCAACCTGGTATTCTATTGTTATATGGTATTCGCAACCTATGTTCACGACCATAAATTGAAAGAGAGATATTCAAATTTTGACGGGCATACGGCAAAATGGTTTTTGATAATTGCATTTATGACACTGACGGACACATTTTTCTGGTTTATGCCTATCCTGTCCGGAGTCAAAAGCTATTGGCTCGGCTCACTCTATCTGTTTGCAATGGCTGTGACGTGGGCATTCTTCGCATCCTGTGTCATCAAGCAGAAAGAATCAGGCGGAAATATCATCGAAACCGTCCTGACGGATTCTTCTGCCGAAGGCAAAACAGAAGAAAGCATATCTAATCTTGCCGCAAGCCTTAAGAAATTGATGGAAGAGGAAAATATCTGACTACATGCAGATTTGACTATCGAGTCTATAGCGAAGTCTTTGAACACGAACAGTACCTATATTTACAGGTGTCTGCACGATGAACTCGGAACATCTTTTTACGAATACATCAATGGTAAAAGGATTGATCACTCCAAAACACTTCTTTCCGAGACGGATGAGAAGATAGAATCAATCGCCATACAATCAGGATTCAATTCATCCAGAGCCTTCCTCCGCGTTTTCAAGCAAATTACAGGAGAGACACCAACTTCGTGGCGAAGCAGCAACAGCAAATAGTTGGGTTCGACCCGCATCCCCTCATCACTCTACCGGAAGCAGTGACCGAAGAAACGCAGTCTCACTTGCTCCGCTTCTCCAGTTCCAGCAAGGATTTCTTGGCTGCGAGGCCTCCTGCAAAGCCTCTTAGGGAGCCGTCTGATCCGATGACGCGGTGACAGGGAATGAAGATGCTTATGCCATTTGCACCGACAGCCTGCGCCACCGCACGCACACCACGGACATTGCCTGCCTTCTCAGCTATTTCCTTGTAAGTCCGAGTCCCGCAATATGGAATTTCGAGCAAGGCATTCCAGACTGACTTCTGAAATGGAGTTCCGACAAGGCGGAGAGGAATGTCAAAAGTTCGGCGCTCACCTACGAAATACTCGTCAAGCTCTGTTTTCGCACATTCTAGAACAGGCGATATCATTTCGATAAACTCGGCATTCAGCAAACGCTCCAAGCGACGCATATTTTGCCTTGCACAAGGCATTGCCTTCCAGTCGCATAGGCACAGTTCGTCACTTACCGCACCGAGAATCATCTCTCCGCAGGGAGAATTATAGTATTGGATATAAACTTCCATATTTTTTCCAATTAAACCGGGCATGCTGCGCCAGTTCCTTATGCGAATGTAATCATTTTCGCCTAGCAGACAGATAATGCTTCGATTCAATCACATATTGAGAGCTATTCGGGCGTCAATCCTGACAATTCAGCTGCTGATTCTGTCGTTTCAAGTGCAAATTTCGGCGGTTCAAGTGCAAATTTCGGCGGTTCGCGGATTTTTAATTGCAGATATACATTATTATCCCC
>CAVENC010000080.1:0-4991 GCA_963617065.1 Butyricicoccaceae bacterium | reverse complement strand
GCCTTAGGGAAGGTATATCCGAGAGTGATATTCTTAATTCTCAGATAAGATCCGTCCTCGACATAACGGTCGCTGATACGGTCGTTGTCGTTAGGGTCCTGAATAGATGTGTGAGGAGTCTTTGTTGAAGGATTCTTCACACGGACATTGTCGATATGGTCATACCATTTGCTTCCGTCAGCATATACGATGCTTGCATCGATAGGCTCGAGACGGGCTCTCTTGGAAACGACGCTCTGCAACTGGTTTGTCCAGGTGCTGTTCATATGGGTGAGAGTAAGAGCGTTGTAGTTGAACACCTTGTTGCCATAAGAACCGTTGAGGAAGATGCTGAGATCGATGTTCTTGTAGCGGAATGTGTTTGTCCAGCCATAAGTGAACTTAGGAAGAGGAGAACCGATATCCGTACGGTCTTTCTCATCAATCACGCCATCCTTGTTGATATCCTCATATTTGATGTCGCCGACCCAAACTGTGTTGCCGCGGCTGAACACTCCGTCAGAAGGATATTTGGCAGGTTTCGCAGAATTCTGGATATCGTCGAGGTCCTTATAGACACCTGCGACCTTGTATCCGTAGAAGCTGTACAACGGTTTGCCGATTTCTGACACGCAGACGATATCGCTCCACTGTCCGTAACCTATCAAAGAAGCGTTTTCGGTATCAGTGAGACTCAGCAGTTTGTTTCTGTTGAAAGAAATTTGGAAGTTGCTGTCCCAGCTGAAGTCTTTGAGTTGTACAGGATGTGTATCCAATGTAATTTCAAGACCTTTGTTCTCAATGCTTCCGTAGTTTCCTTTTGGAGCCTGGAGTTTGGACGAGCCGTTACCCTGTGTACCCATATATGAAGGAAGCTGCATCGACATAAGCATATCGTCAGATCTCTTGTAATATGCGTCAACTGTAAGATTGATTCTGCCGTCAAGGAAACCGAGATCGAGACCTACGTTATACTGTTCCTGACTTTCCCATCTGATGGAAGTATTAGGAATATTTGACGGACGGAATCCCATACCGAGCGCTGAAGGCATTCTGGATATGGATGCGCCCCACGCATAAGAACCGATGCTTGAGTTACCGGTCTGACCCCATCCGAGACGGAGTTTACCGTTGTCGATGACTCTTTTGAGTGGTTCAAAGAATTTCTCGTTGGAGAATCTCCAGGCCAATGCGACTGAATGGAAGCCTGCCCAACGGTTTCTAGGACCGAAGTTAGAAGAACCGTCATAACGATATGTATATGTACCGAGGTAGCGGTTATCGTAGTTATAGGTCTCACGGGTGAAGAATGAAGCCATCGATGATGAGCCGAAGCCAGATCCGATGGAAGGAGTACCCGTTGCGAGAGCTACGTTGTGTACTTCGTCTGAAGGAAGGTCAGTATTGCTTCCGCTGAGATAATTGTAGCGGGATTCCCAGCACTCCTGTCCTATCATCGCAGTAACGGAATGTTTGCCCCACTGGTTGCTGTATGTCAAATAGTTCTTCAACTGCCAGAAATAGCTGCTGTTTTTCTGATAGCTGATTGAGTTCTGGCTGCGCACCCAACCTCCAAGGTCAACTTTCGGTTTGTATCTGTTCGCGTCAGACTCGCTCATATCGAAACCGAGCTCTGTTCTCCAGGTAAAATGCTTGATCGGAGTAAGTTCCGCATAGATATTTCCCGTGAGTTTCTTTCTCTTGAGGAGAATCTCATCCATCATCGCCAAAGCGACAGGGTTCGGAGAGGTATAACCCTCACGGATTGTAGAAGAATAGTTTCCGTCAACGTCGTAAACCGGGATATCAGGAATTGTTGTCAATGAGTAATAGATAAGTCCCTGATTGGAGTCAGCCAGTTTCAAATCATCGTTAGTGATTGCATAAGTGGCGTTCACTCCGAGTTTGAACCATTTCTTAAGCTGGGCGTCCAGGTTTGTACGCACTGAGAAACGGTTGAAGTTGGAACCGATGATGGTACCCTGCTGATCCATATAAGAACCTGAAACATAGTACTGTACCTTGTCGGAACCGCCCTGCGCGCTGATCTGGTGCTGATGCTGCCAAGCTGTACGGAAGATTTCATCCTGCCAGTTTGTTCCCTTGCCGAGGAGTGACGGAGTAGCATAATATGCATTGCTTTCATACACGTCGCCCTCCTCAATCATTTCATTGTAGAACTGCGCAAACTGACGGAGGTTCATCATATCAAGCCTTACTGTCTGGCGTGACATTGCGACCATACCGTCATACGTAAATTTAGCCTCACCTGACTTTCCGTGTTTCGTAGTGATGAGGACAACACCGTTCGCGCCCTGAGCACCGTAAATTGCTGTAGCTGAAGCATCCTTAAGGATTTCCATACTTACGATATCGGCCGGGTTGATGGTGGAAAGAGGCGAAATCGTTGAAACCGTACCGTTTCCGAGAGCATCACCGAGACCGAAGTCTGAGCCTTTGTTTCCACCGCCCTGAACTATCACACCGTCAATGACGTAAAGAGGTTCAGCATTTGCGTTGATTGTAGCTTGTCCACGTACACGGATTGATGACGAAGAACCCGGAGCACCTGAAGTCGAAACCGCGGTGACACCGGCAGCACGTCCCTGAAGGCTCTGGTCAAGTGATGAAATGATGGAACCTTTCAGGTCAGCCTCTTTCATTGATACTGAAGCACCTGCAAGGTCGCTCTTCTTCATAGAACCATAACCTACGACCACAACCTCATCAAGAAACTGATTGTCTTCAGCAAGTTTCACGTTGAAATTCGACTGAGTGCCGACCGTGATCTCCTGTGTCTTGTAACCGATTGAAGAAATTTCGATCACAGCTCCTTTGCTCACAGACAAAGTGAAGTGACCGTCGTTATCAGTCATAGTGCCATTTGTTGTGCCTTTTTCGATGACGCTTGCCCCGATGACTGGCCCGGTCTGGTCAGTCACTGTTCCTGTGACGGGCACTTTCTGGGCCATTGCACTGATGCAAAGAAACAACATCATCAAGCACGATAATAGTTTACTTTTCATACTGAATGTGATTTAACATATATATTGGTTATTTGTTTTTAAAACATATTTTA
The DNA here is from genome assembly GCA_963617065.1 of Butyricicoccaceae bacterium. Lineage (GTDB taxonomy): Bacteria > Bacteroidota > Bacteroidia > Bacteroidales > UBA932 > Cryptobacteroides. Next base: position 1,933 of record CAVENC010000080.1, on the reverse strand, counting down.
ACGTTGCAAATTTAATTTGTCATTAAAGTGCGAACAAATACTATTTTGCTAATTATTGTAACAATTTTGACATAACTGGTATTGTATGAATTCACCTTTCATTGACGAAAACAGACAAAGAGCGAGGATGACTGAAATTGCTTCCAGTCATCCTCGTTCTCTTCGTTTCACTGTTCAAGTGCGGCGTTACGCCATAAACTCAATCTCCAAAATAATATTTCCGATGATTGTAATCTTTAACGCAACGAAGGAGATATGTATCCGATTCATCTTTTGGGAGGAGTCCGATATCTCCGGAGCTATCAAACACTAACATTCAGGAAATCGTCGAATAGTCAACGCTCTTTCACGCGATAAGTCGTCTTGAACTTCATTTTGCTAGCATTTTTTCTAAGCTCCTGCATTCGCGCTTCGCCCTCTCTAATTTTATCTTCCATATTGCGAAGCAGAGTCAAATCTACCATTACAGTATCATACGCAGCCTCATCATAGGATATGGTCGTCAGATACTTGTAATTCATATATTTTGTCCACGTATTGAGTTCAGACTTCGACAGTTTTACATTTTCCTTGAATTTAGAAACTTCTGCACCAAGTGAATCCCTCACGCCAAAACAAAACAAAGAATCCTCCTTCATCAGTCTTTTCCACTCCCTGAAATTCGCATCGTGCAGCGAGTCTGACTGTTGCACAGTAAGTTTATCAGCAGGTCTCCCTCCACGCCAAGAACAGAAGATACATAGAGCGACCAAACCTGCCGCAAAAGATAATCTTTTAATCATAGCGATGGTGTTTATGTGTTATTAATCAATATTTCGTCATAATAGGCTCAGAATCCGATACCCCGATAGAGCAATGGCGCAATATATATTCTTGATATACAATGCAAGAGTCAATCAAAACCATTAATGTCTTAATATACATAATTTAAATCAGAATTTGAAAAACTTATTTATCAGCGATACCAGTTGCTCCTGAGTAAGATTTGATACTCCAGCATTCTTTATCAGCGAATGCTCTTCCCTATTCTTTCCAATGACAAATTTGCGCTCTTTGCCATCTATGTTTGCGCACAAATGATAGTTTCCTTTATACGTTTCCTCTATGCGGATATTATTTATCACGTGTTCGCCTGAGCTAACAGAAAACGGCTCGCAATAATCATCACATTCGCCGAATGACTTAAGACGCTCATTTATTGTAGTCTCCACACGCCCTATCCATTCGTTCGCAACACCATACTTCAATGCTATTGAACGGAATTCTTTTAATGACGTGGCGATATCTCGAATAACTGCGTCCGGCCTACGGATACCATTATCGCGAGCAAAGTCCAAAACATCATTGCGAGTAAACTCTTTCAGTTTAGCACGTATATACATGCAATGTTCATCATTCGGAAGATAGCCGCCTCTATTTATGACATAAGTAATATCGTAGGCAGGAGCTAATCGCCAACTTCCGTCCTCTTTCATAATGAATGAGAAATTCTTGTTATGATCATCTGTATTGTTGGACAGAATATTAAAGACCATCCTGCGAAAAACCTCCTGACAATCAGATTCCGGCAGTTGTAGCCTGCGACAAACCGATATTAACTGTTCATAACTGTCAGCACTAGGATAGATGGCTGCCAATGTCTGAGTATATATTTTTTTATTGTCCTCACGGTCAAACCGCTTTGTTAGAAAGTGATTATTGTCCTCAACAGCATACAACTCTGAATGCATCATATTGATTCCCGATGCTATCGCCATCTCGTAATAGGTCATCTCCAATTCAGCCGAACTATATTCTGAATTGCCGAATTTAAGCAGATAATAATCAAATCCCTCCTTATTCATGATCTGTCCACTGCGAATCTCTCCAGTATTTCTGTCAATGGCTATTATCGCTTTAGGCTGGCGTCCACCAGCAGAAGTTCCTACGGTCA
>CAVENC010000079.1:0-5039 GCA_963617065.1 Butyricicoccaceae bacterium | reverse complement strand
ATTTATAGCCGTTATTCTTTGCCCCCCGTTTATGCAATAAGCTAATTTACAGGATATTACAAATATTTAAAAAATGATTACTAATTTGCTATTAACAATAGGTAAAGTTAGACACTAGCGCATAGTATGTTCAAATTCTTTTTAGTTCATTTAACTCATTGACAATACCCACGTGTCTTGACTCGATTTGGAAAATCAGAGCAAAAACAGTACTTTCGTGCTACAAATCTGTTAAGTATTACAAAAATATAGCATAAAACTATGCTTTTTCATAGAAAATACTACCTCGACCAACTTATTTCGGCTGAAGGAAATGGAATGATAAAAGTAGTGACCGGCATAAGGCGCTGCGGAAAATCATTCCTTCTGTTCAATATCTTCCGCGACCACCTTCTGGAAAATGGTGTCAGAGAAGATCACATCATTCAGGTTAACCTTGAGGACAGACGAAACAAGAAACTTCGCGATCCTGATGAACTTCTAAACCACATTGACGGTCTTATGACTGACAAGGACAAGTATTACATATTGCTTGATGAGGTTCAACTCGTTAAAGATTTTGAGGACGTTCTGAACTCTTATGTAAACATGCAGAATGCCGAAGTCTATGTGACCGGTTCCAATGCCAAGTTTCTTTCCAAAGACATCATAACCGAATTCCGTGGCCGTGGCTGGGAAATCCGCATTCACCCACTCAGCTTCTCGGAATACTATGAAGCAGTTGGCGGGGAAAAGCCCGAAGTCTTTGAGAAATACTGCATTTACGGAGGACTCCCTGCTGTAGCCCAGTTTGAGAAAGCCGAAGACAAACAGAATTACCTTCGTGAGATTTTCGAGACAGTATATATGCGGGATGTTATTGACCGCAACCACCTGAAAAATGCGGACGGCCTTGGCGAAATTGTACGTATACTAGCTTCCGGCATCGGATCCAGTACAAACGTAAGAAGGATATCCAACACCTTTAAATCAGTGGAAGACAAAGATATTGCAACCTCGACCATATCCAGATATCTAGACTGTCTGCAGGATGCTTTCTTTACCAATGCCGCCTTACGTTACGACGTCAAAGGAAGAAAATACATAGGTACGGAGACAAAATACTATTTTGAAGATACTGGCATCAGAAATGCAATTGTGGACTTTCGTCAGAATGAGCCCACTCACGCAATGGAGAATGTTATATACAACGAACTGCGTAGAAGAGGATTCACCGTTGACGTGGGACTTGTAGAAGTAGTCAAGACAGACGAGAACGGAAATGCCAAAAGGCACAAGTATGAAATTGACTTTGTCGTGAACCGCCACGACGAAAGGCTCTACATCCAGTCCGCCTATGCAATGTCCGACAAGGCTAAAATTGACCAGGAGCAATATTCCCTCCTTCACGTTGCAGACGGATTCCGAAAAATCATCATAGCCGGAGATCGTTATACCTCCGGCTACAATGAAGATGGGATTCTTATTGTTGGACTATATGACTTCCTCCTCGGCAAGGTTGATATTTGGAAATAGTGTCAAAATAAAAGCCTCGGAAAGAAGTCACAAATATCATAAAATCAAGATATTAAATTTAAGACACGCTCGCCCTACAGATATCTCAGGATCTCTTTGGAGATGTAGAAGGTCTTGTTGCTAGGGATGTAAACTGAGACGCTTGACAATTCTTTTCGCTGACCGTCAACTTCCACGAAAGAGCGATTGGCAGGGATGCGAACCTTACCGTCAACAACTAGGACAGGCTCTATGCCATCTTCCACGCTTGTCTGATGTCCGTCAAGAAGCACGTCGGATTTGACATAGATGTCCGATGTAAGGTCGTCCAGAGTTCCCTCAATGCCAAGAAGTTCTGACATATACCCGGCAAGCGAGATTCCCTCTATCCAGCCGCGAGGAGTCTGGTCATTTGGATTATAGACAGCAAGGAAAACATCCTCTCCGGTATGACTTCCGCTGACATATCCCAAGTGAGTGTTTTTGTTGACAATATCTGTCACAACGCTCATCAGGTTGGCAGAATATGACACCTGCATATAGTCCTGCTCTATGGACTTCAACATTGACCGAACAGTTTTCTCCTGTGCCGGTGTCAGGTCAATGCCTGTACGAGACTTGAAAACAGACTGGACGCTGTCAGGAGAACATTTCTGCAACTCGCAGGAAAGAGCGTATGCAGTTCCTTTGAACTCAGGCAGTTTAAGGAAAACAGAGTCCAGACCTTTACGGTAATATCCTGTGTAATTGCGGTCACCGATGGTCATCGCGCTGTTTCCGTGATCAGGGACAACTATGACCGTGGTATTTCCGTCTTTTTTAGCAAATTCAATGGCAGTGGCCACAGCTTTGTCAAATGCCTCGTACTCGGATATGATGCCCAGCGGATCGTTGCTGTGCGCGGCATAATCAACTTTACTGCCTTCTACCATAAGGAAAAATCCGTTCTTATCCTTAGACAACAGCGAAATAGCCTTTCTCGTCATCTCGTCAAGAGACGGCTCTGCGAGGGTATCCCTGTCAATGTCGAAAGCCATCTGATCGTCAGCAAACAACGCCCACACCGGAGTCACGTTATGCTCTCTGAAAGCATTGAGATTTTTCTCGATATATGTAATTCCCTTATCCTCAAGAATCTGCTTCACGCCATCATCAACGAATTGGCATCCGCCGCCGAATACCACATCAACCGCGTTGGATGAAATCTGACGCATAATATTGAAGTCATCCGTCCTGGACAGAACGTGGGACGCAGTCCCGGCAGGAGTTGCGTGACCGGCACGCACAGTAACCACATAACCGGTTGACTTGTGTTTGAGAATCTTGGCCGCTTCCAGCACTGTAGCCAACGGCTGCCAGGTACTGTCAGGATTAACAGCTACGAGATCCTGCTTGCCGTGATTTGCCGGATAAATTCCCAAGTTATTGGCCTGCACGCGATAGCCTGTCATAAATGAAGTCATCGCTGCCGGAGACGCGGCTACAGGTGCGTCTGAACAATTCTGACGGACCAGTCCGCAAATATAAGGATCGGTTGCGAGACGCGCTTCACCGTTCTGCGGATTCTGATATTCCCTATACCAGCGGACAACTGACAGGACGCTTGTCGAAGTTCCGTCCGGAATCATCAGGATTATATTCTTGGTAGGTTTTATTTCATTCTTGTCCGCGCAGGAAACTGCCGCAGCAAGAAGAGCTAACGCTGCTGTTAAAATGGCTGTTTTTCTCATATAATGGTTATTTATCGTGTTCACAAATTTATTATTCCGGACGGCGTCTGACGTGGAAGCGCCCTGAGATTGACTGTCCCTCCTACGATTCCGAGGCTGTCAAGAGCGCTCTTGGCAGAGGCAAATGCCAATTCCGGAGTATTGTTATGATCGCTCAAATGGCATAAAAATATATTTTTCAATCCCGTATGCCAAAACTTCCGTATCGCTTCGGCACATTCGTCATTGCTCAGATGACCGTGTCCCTGACAAATACGCATCTTCAATTCGTGTGTATATGGTCCGCTTATGAGCATATCCATATCATAATTGGATTCCACTACCACAGTATCCGCCTGCGAGGCAAATTCAACCGCTTCGTCAGTCATACGGCCTATATCCGTCATTATCACGAATTTATGCTCTCCAGCATCAATACAGTATCCTACTGTCTGTGTAGCATCGTGAGGGACAATAAAGTAGCGTACCTTGAAAGCACCTATTCCGTTCCACTCCCCTTCAGTCAAATCCACGCGGCACTGCTCCAGATAAGGTGTGCCGAAAGAATGAGATGCAAGAGCGGAATGCAGAACCGATGTGGCATACACAGGCTTGTGCAAACGTTTGCAATACGACGCAAGGCTGCGTATATGGTCCATATGGTCGTGAGTAACCAATATCGCCGAGAAAGAATCTTCGCTCAACCCGTTGGCACCCAGAATCTGCTTGAGACGTCTCAAACTTACACCGGCATCAATCAGCAATGCCGACGTGCCGTTTTCATCGGATTTTTCCAGATAATAACAATTGCCACAGCTTCCGCTGGAAAGACTCAAAAATCTGAGCATTACCTGTTGTCCTCCAATGCTTTGTTTACAATCGCCCTCAAATCCTCGCCCGGTTTATAGTGCACAGCGGTTATACCGACTTGAGATGCCGCATTGACATTTGCGACTGCGTCATCCAGAAAAAGTATCTCACCTGCAGGAAGCCCCACTTCCTCCACGACTTTGCGGTATATCTCCAATCCCGGCTTCAGCATTTTCATCTGATACGAGAGAAACTCTTTCTTGATTACTTTTGCAACGTCAAGACCGGCTTCTTCCATTATCTTATGACAATATTTCATAGAGATGCCATTATTGTTGGACAGGAAGAAGATATCATAATCTTTTGACAGTTCCGTCAGGAGCTCCGCTTTCTGCACGGGCATACCTCTCAGAAGTTCGCTCATACATCTGTCCACATCCTCAGGCCTGCTTCCCGGCTTGGAATCTTTCAGGATATACTGTCTGAAATCATCATCAGAGATTTTCCCCTCCTCAAAATCCGAATAGACTCCTTTCTGATGGCTGGCATCCAGGATTTCATCGATTTTGTCGTAACCGAGCACATCCCTGTACACCTGCTTGTCATATTCTACATCCACATTTATCAGGACCCCGCCTATGTCAAAAATAATAGCACGTATCATATCGTTATTCCGAAGTATTTGATTCACAATATCTCTTGATCACATTATATGCCTCACCGACGCCAAGCTCTCCCGCGTGAGAAAGGTCTATGCAACCTTTTTCCTTGTCTTTCAGATAAATAAGGACAAGTCCCCTGTTGAAATAAGCATCTCCCATATATGGGTACAGAGAAATCGCCTTGGTATAATTGCCGATTGCATCCACATAAGAAGATGACAGGCACTGGAGATTTGCGAGGTTGTAATAAATATAAGGTATGTCGCCCACTACGTTCAACGCCTCTTTCATATCATCTATCGCGTCAGAATAGTCATAATTTCTGCTGACCTGATCCGTAACGCGCGCACGCGTAGTTCCCTGG
>CAVENC010000078.1:0-5068 GCA_963617065.1 Butyricicoccaceae bacterium | reverse complement strand
CAACCTCCGCAACTGCGCTTATTGGGACGACTTTTCTCAGCCGAAAATCGTGTGGGCGGAACTGGCTCGAACTGGGAATGCTTTCGTGCTTGATCCCAATGGCAATATGGTTGGCAATACCGGCTACATACTCACTGTCCCGAACAATGATCGTGACGTGCTGTTGTATTTGTTGGCTTTCCTGAATTCTCGCTCAATGCTATACTCACTTGACCAAATCACAACAAGGTTTGATAACAATGGCTGGAGATGGTTAAGACAATTCGTAGAAGAACTTAGGGTTCCTCCTCTCGTGGGGAAAGAGGAAATTCTCAAGATTGTAAACGGCACGACCAAAGAGAACCAAAAGGGAAAGAGTGAATCCCTTGACCGTGCAATCAGCAAGATTTATGATTTCACTCCGGATGAGATTCAATATATTAACAGCAGTTTGCCCATTGATTAATGAGTATTAGCGTGGTACGTAGAATAAGGCTTTTCACTCCTTCCCAAAGAGAAATTATGTCTCCCGAAAGTGCTCGGCAGCACCATCGGGGAACGAAAAGAGGGGAAAACGTTTCCCAAGAGTGCACTCCGCACTCTTGAGGAGCAAAAGGAGCCGAAAGTGTTACCGAAGGAATCAGGCACAAGCCTAAAGTGCATAGTTACGATCAATAATAGTTGGTTCTGATGTAATCGCGCTCTTCCGCACTCAAATCATATATATCGAAAACACGTTCAGCCACCTCTTGTTCTGAACCATTATCAACCATTTCTGACAGACGGCCTATTTTCTCGGCAAAATAGAGGTTGTCCTCGCCCGGTATGCTTGGAAGCATTAGTGGTTCAACTGCCTGAACACTCACAAGCAGATCTCCTGTCCCTGTCTGAGGTGCGTCTTTCAGCAAGAAATGTCCCATAGGTGAATTGAGTACACAGCAGATAAATTCGATGTTCTTACCAACGGCGAAACACGTGCTGTCCAAAGACAACAATCCTGCTTTGTCATAGGAAAACCGAAGAATAGAGCCGACTCTTTTCCACACGATTTTCGGCTGAGAAAAGTCGTCCCGTAAATCGCATACGGCTCACCGTGGCTTAGTCGTAATTTTAGTTCACCCTCACATTATCAATTGTATTTATCCGTAAAATATTTACGGATAAATATTCTTTTGTATATTTGCACAAAATGATGATCTAAATCAATAGAGATTGCTATGCTTATAAGATTTACAGTAAAGAACTATCGCGGTTTTGCGGACAAGATAGAGTGGGACTTGTCCCATCCAAGCAATTATTCTTTTAATCAGAATGCCATTAAAGACAACATTCTGAAGAATGGTATCATATATGGCCCTAACGGTGCTGGAAAAAGTAATTTGGGATTGGCCGTTTTTGACATAGCCAACCACCTGTCGCATAAATGGAAAAAGCCTGACTATTATTTAAATTACGCATCTGCATACAATTACAGTCAACCTGTGGATTTTGAATATGTCTTTAAGTTCAATAATGACATTATATTGTATAAATATTCCAAGGTGGCTAAAGAACTTAAAGGAGAACTTGTGAAAGAGCAAGTTTTGCTGAATGAAGAGGAACTGTTCTACAATGATGCTGACACTTTGCGTATAAGTAAAGATTTTGCACTTACGGATAATGCGATAGATAATCTAAGAAACAGTGCCAACAATATTTCGATTGTCAACTATCTTTTGAGCGTTGTGCCTTTTCCCGAAGGGCATCCGTTGCTGAAACTTCGCAATTTCGTAGAGAATATGTTGTTTTTCAGAAGCCTTGACAACCGAGAATTTATAGGCCTTAAGGAGGGGGGCAGTAACATAGAGGAGTATATCATAAACAATCAACTAACAGAAGATTTCTCTGAGTTCCTGAAAGAGGTGAGTGGACAATATTTCGCATTTGCCAAGCCTAATCAAGGTGAGAATATGCTTTATGTAGTGATTAATGATATTCGTATTCCTTTCTTACAGGTGGCATCGACAGGGACATTGAATTTGGAGTTGCAATACTACTGGCTCAAAGAAATGGTAAATGCTTCTTTTATATTCATAGATGAGTTTGATGCTTTTTATCATTATGAACTTTCATACACCCTTTGTCGGCGCTTGTTCAAGGGTGACAATCAATTATTCTTGACAACCCACAATACTTTCCTGCTTTCAAACGATTTGCTGCGGCCTGATTGCTTCTTTTTGTTGAATGACAATAAAATAAATGCGATATGTGACCTTACGGACAAAGAGTTACGTTTCGGGCACAACTTGGAGAAATTGTATAGGGGTGGAACTTTCGCAGTATGATATTATTCGTATTTGAAGGAGGCAAGGCCGAACCTATGGTCTTCGATTCGATAGGAAAATTATTCTTGTCGAACGAAGAGCTACGTGTGGTAAAATGCGAGCACGACCTTCCTACATTATACTCCAGTTTGAAGGCTAATGGATATGATTTGTTCCGTTCTTTGCCTTTTAAGGAAAATGATATATCCTTGCCAGAAGACAAACGCTTGGACACATTGTTCTCCCAGATATTCCTATTCTTTGATTATGATTTTCAGAATAGATTAGGGACACAGAAGGTCAATTGCATATTGGATGAGATGTTGGACTTTTTCAGTGACGAAACCGAGAACGTGAAGTTGTATATCAATTATCCGATGATTGAGTCTCTGAAATATACAAAAGAAATACCCGATGAAAATTATTGGCGGTATGTGGCGACAAGGGAAGAATGTGCCAACCATCAGTTCAAAGGCAATGCCGAACGTTTTGCATATCCACAGGCAAAGGCCTTTCGTTTCATTGATCTTGTTAAAACAGAGAAGCAAAAGGTCATGGATAACTGGGAAAAATTGAAATTCCAGAATGTATGCAAAGCCAATTTTTTGGTTACAGAAAGTAACGTAATGACTTTGCAGAAATCGACCATCAATCAGAAAGACATATTTGAAACTCAAAAAAGTAAGTGATTCCTAAAAAATAACTTGGTGCTTTTGTTCGTCTTTTTGGCCTAAATTTATTTGTTCATCAGTCATGTGCCACCGGCACACTCCTTCTTCTCAAACAAATTTATCCGCAAAAATCCTTCACAAAACCTTACCAACTTATTTTTTCATCATCACTAAATATGTGGAAATTGATGAAAGCGTCTCCATATTGAACTCCTTCCCGATCTTTCTGTATGACTATTTGAAGTGAATGGACGACATTTGTTGATTTCACGGAATAGAAGTCTGATGCGTAAGGTTCTCGTTCAACTATTTTTTAACATAATCAATAAAATCAGTAGAAACATCTGAGCATAGATTGCTGCACTAATTCATTAAGAATTTGAATATTCCTACATATTTAGTATTTTTGCAACAGCTGTAAATTTTACGGCTGTAAAAAATATTGGATATGAAATTTTTTGACAGGACGGAACAATTGGCCCAACTGAAGGAAATGAGGACTCGTTCTTACGAGAATCACTCAATGCTGACGGTCGTCACAGGAAGACGAAGAATCGGGAAAACCACTCTGATAGACAAATCCATGTCAGAGGAGGAGTACTTGTATTTCTTTGTCGGAAGGAAAAACGAGGCTGTGCTTTGCGCCGAGTTCAGCGGTGAGATTCGGGCAAAACTTGGTGTTTTCGTCCCTGACGGAATCACTTCATTCAAGGATATATTCGCTATTCTGATGCAGACTGGCGAGCATAGGAAGTTCACGCTTGTCATAGATGAATTTCAAAATTTCAGCGAGGTTAATCCTTCCATATTCTCCGACCTTCAGAACTATTGGGATCAGTTTCGCCTGAGGACTAAAGTCAACCTTATAGTAAGTGGTTCCATATATTCGCTGATGACCAAATTATTCAAAGACAAGAAAGAGCCATTGTACGGAAGGGATGACCACACCATCAAACTGTATCCTTTCGCGCCATCGGTTCTCAAGGAAGTTATGAATGAATATGCCCCTGGGTACACGAATGATGACCTTCTCGCACTTTACGCCTACACTGGCGGCGTGCCAAAATACATTGAACTCTTTGTCGACGCCGGGGTGTTGACAAAGGACGGGATGATTGGATATGTTTGTAAACCGGACTCGCCGTTCATCGAGGAAGGACGAAAACTGCTTGTTCAAGAGTTCGGTAGGAAGTATGGGACATATTTCTCGATTTTAGAGGCCATCTCTGAAGGTTACAACACTCAAACAGAAATCGCCACATACCTTGGATCAAAAAGTATCGGGGGACAATTGTCGAAACTTGAGGACACCTACAATCTCATAGGAAAAAAACGTCCGATGTGGGCTGGAAGTAAATCTCAGACTGTCCGTTACGAAATCAGCGATGTTTTCTTGCGATTCTGGTTCCGTTACATCGAGAAGAATCAGATGATGATAGAAATCGGGCAGTATCCTTTGCTGGCAAAAGTGATGTCGGATGACTATGCGACCTATACTGGAGACACTCTCGAACGGTATTTCAAGGCCAAGATGATGGAAGAAATGAAATATCGATCTATAGGGAGTTGGTGGGATCCTAAAGGATATATTGATTCCAAAGGCAACCACCAGCAATGTGAGATTGATATTGTCGCCGTCAGTTCCGATGATAAAAACGCCGAAATCATTGAGGTTAAACGCAATCCCGAAAAATTCAACAAAGAAACGATGGATGAGAAAGTCCGTTTTTTCGCCCAGAAAGAAAAACGGATCAGGCGCTATAAAAGGATTGTGAGATGCCTTTCGTTGGAGGATATGTAGGACAGGATGTTTGGAATCCGCAATAACAATCCTATTTTGAATATAGCCGTGAGTTCCTTGAAGGGACTTTGGATGCTTTTCCACTCATAGCGTCGATATCCGACAAGCGCACGTCCGATTATGGATGATAAGGAAACGAGAATATTCAGAAGACTTCCTCCGTTCATCGCCGATTCTCTGCCGGATGCTTGGGGCAATCAGGTTTTCGAGTGCTGGCGTGTGGAGAATGGTGTTATCGGCAAAAAAAGTGCAGTGATTTTGGCAAGATGAAGTGCAGTAAGATTGGCAACAATGGTACAGTGTTTTCGGCAACA
>CAVENC010000077.1:3012-5667 GCA_963617065.1 Butyricicoccaceae bacterium | reverse complement strand
CTTCCATAACAGCGTCAACGCAGATTACATCTTCATCAATGCGCTCGTCCCAATGATGGAATGACCCTTTTATTTTATTGAGATGGTATTTGGCGCTTGCCATTGCTTGGTCATAGTAGAGCATGCAGAAGTTTTGCCAAGATGAAGTGTTATCCATCAATCGAAAATTTTAGAATATGATGATGCTTATTCCCAATTCCTTGCATTTCTCTACAAAGTCATTCCAATTGGCCCGTGGACCGTTCTGTCTAAACTGTGTGTAGGTGAAGACTTTTGTTCCATCGACAGTAGTCATTCCGATATCCTTATACCTGCTTCCGCCTATCGCATTCGATACGTATTTCCCCCAAAGTCCGGCCAGGTGGTTATATTCAACAGGGTGACGAGACAAATAGACAGATATGGCTGCTGCAGCCGCAGCCGCCATCGAATGGTATTCCTCGCCCTCCACTTCGAAAAGAGAGGATTTGCCACTCCCTATGTAGTTGACTGGAATTATATCTGGTGTGCGATTAAACAAATTACATTGATCTCGCTTCGATAGGTTTTGACAGATAATATCATAGAGTTTCGATGCCAATCGCTCCTTAGCACCCGGCAAGGCCTCTGACTGTCCAACTGTCAGGAAGCCCATATAATGCGGAGTATAAGTTTCGTGCATATTTTGATAGTCTTCACGGCTTACCCCCATTAAAGATGGAATCTTGGACAAGATTCTGGTTTTACGTAAATAAACATTTTCTTTCGAGATATTAAGTCTTTGGGAGGCCTCTTCTGCATAAGAGTTAGGGTTGTCCAGATATAAAGAAAGAATGATACGTTCCTTCTCAGGAAGCATTCCTATAGCCATCCTTAGTCTATTTTCAAGGTCGTCCATAACATCATCCGGGATGCGTTCTATCATCTTAATAATGTCATTCTCCTGGGCAGAAGTCATATCCCCATTTGTGGTCGCGTTCAACGCCTTCAGCTCTTTTTCTAATTCATTTATCACTTCATTGTGAACTATCCGAGACAGATAAGGTGCAATATTCCCTTTATCTGGATCAAAAGCCTTATGTGTTTTCAGAAGCGCATTGTCCACCGCGCTCACGATTATGATGTCGTCGTCGATTCTTGTATCCCAATGTGAAAATCTACTCTTCAAATTCGTTAGACTTCTTTTTGCAAAGTCCTCAGCAACTCCTTTATATTGCGCGTAAAAAGTATCAAAATTCAATATGTGATTCATCTTTGGTGTTATCATATTTTGTGGGACTTTAGAAAATCTTCGTCTGTGATATAGCCATTGTTCAAATACCAATTAACATCAAGCAAGATTTCTTCATTATTTTCATTTGCCGTGTTCAATTCCTCTATTGAAATTTCAAAAGGGACTCCTTCTTTTAATGTATGATATGTTTTCATACTTTATAAATAGTTTTGGCTTCTCTAAATATACAAAGAAATTCATCGCAGGCAATCTTTACCGCGACCTATAGCGTATTCTTTATTTCCACGTGACTGCGCCCTTCTCCCTTCTTCTTCACCTGAATCTGGACAGGGATACGTTCATCGAGCTCCTCCCGGTGAGAGATGATACCTACGCGGCGCTCACTCTGGCCGGCTATCTCCTGAAGTTTTTCGAGGGTCTGCATCACAGACTCGAGGCTCTTCTCGTCCAGCGTTCCGAATCCTTCGTCTATGAAGAGGATATTCACATTCATGTCAGGACGGTTAAGAGATGAAAGTGCAAGCGAGAGTGCGAGCGATATCATAAATCTCTCTCCTCCGGAGAGCACGGTGACACTTCTAATCTGGTTCTTGTTGTAGCGGTCCAGAACGAGGATGGAGAGTTGCTCGTTGTCCTCGCTGCAGGTGAGGCTGTATCGGTCTGTGATCTTCTCTAAATAGATGTTCGCATTGTTCAGCAAAGGCCTCAAGATATAGGTTTGTACCAGTGTGCGGAATCGTGTGCCTCCGAAATGGGAGTTCAGAATATCCCATTTACTGAAACGCTCCTTTGCCTTGTCCAGTTCCCTTTCGATTTCCGCAAGTCTCTTGGAGTTCTTGTCGTTCTCCTCAAGTTGTGTCTTTATGCTGTTTATCTGACCGACAATCTCATCGTTATCTTTTCTCAAAGCCTCTTTGGCGTCCAGAAGAACCTGCTTTTGAGGAGCATCTTTCTCTTCCTTCAGAGAGAGTCGCTCAAGAGCTCCAACAATTGCCTCCTCAGCCGTTTTGACAGCGTTTGAGTGAAGCAACAGTTGATCGTCAGTCTCCTTGATGAACTTTCTAGCATCAGAAAGTCCGGCTTTTCTTGCCTCAATCGCTTTAAGGTCAGCCTCGGTTTTGCCCGACTTGGAGTAGTACTTGTCCAGAACCTCCGTGCACTGCTTGATGGTGTCGCAGAATCCGTTTGCCGCGGCCTTAGTTGTCGTTACCTCTTTATAGAGTTTGTTCCATTCGGACGAGATATCTGGGCACGAGTATGCTTGAGCTTTCTCTGGTTGTTTCCAATCAGGATGGACATCGTTTATGGCTGCGCAAACGGACTTTATGCCGTCCAACTTCTGCACATCGGAATTGTATTTCTTCAGTTTCTCCTCGAGCGGTTTCTTTTCCTTTTGAGCTACGTCAATCTGCTTCTGCAGCTCTTCAGCCTGCTTCTGTGAG
>CAVENC010000077.1:0-3002 GCA_963617065.1 Butyricicoccaceae bacterium | reverse complement strand
TCTGTGAGGCCTTCAGTTCATTCTCTCGCTTTGCAAGAGTTTCCTGAACTTTGGCTATCTGTTCGGGAAGAGGTTTGCTTATGTCGATACCGAACTTGGCGGCATCAGAACAAAGAGCCTTGATGTCGGCTGTGATTTCAGCAATCCTTTTCTCAAGGTCCTTCTTCTTGTTGTCGAGAGCACCTGAGAATGTATCAAGCCTCTTCTTTACGTCTTTGAGTGACTTGTCTGCAGCGGAAAGGCTCTCCTTAGCTTTGTCGTATTCTTTCTCCAAAGGCGTGACAATCTGACGGAATTCATCGTCAAGATGAAGCTCGGTGATTCTCTGGCCACAGAGAGGACAAACCTCGGCGTGGTCTTTTGCAAGTCGCTTGCGAAGGGATATCATAGCTTCCTCCACCCCTGTCTGCATAGTCAATAAACGCTGTTGAGCATCTTCCTTTATTGTAGATGCATCTTCATACGCTTTCTTTTCCTTTGCATACTCGTCGGCATTTGCTTTGTTTTTTATCTCGTCATTGGCAATCTCATCTTCAAGCAACTTGGCGGCAGCTTCATTAGCTTTGATGTTCTCTGCTTTGTCTGAAATCTTGCTAAGCTCCACCTTGTTGGCTGAGAGCTTCAATAAATCTTCGTTTGTCTTCGCTGGATTGAGAGCGCTTCGCTTCGCGGTAAGGGCATCAATCTCGGCCTGTTTTTCGTCGACTGCCTTTTGTGGATTGCCTTGGGTTGCAAGGGCCTCGCGCCTTGCCTGAAGATCGGAGGCGAGAACAGCGAAGGATTCCATCTGCTTCGCTTCATAATCCCTTGTCGCCTCGAGGTTCGCCTGAGCCGCTTTGAGGTCGGAGAGCCTCTGGCGCTCGGTGGTGGTGGCATCCCAACCTGCTACGAGAGTCTTGGCATCATTGTAATCTTCGCCATTGACAATCTTTTCGAATTTTTCTTTCTCAACGTTCTCCCGGTCGGCGGTAGCACGGTTGGTTTCAATGATGGTAATCTGCGTGAGGGTGTCATCATTGGCTTTTGTCTTCTGGTCAATTTCGGTTTTCTTTTTGTCCAGTGTTGCTTTCTCTTTGATTAGTTCATCTATCTTCTCTTGAGGGAGAGTGTGGGTCGACTCGTTATTATACTCGATCATCACCTTCTCCGTGGCTTCCTTAGCCTTTTTGAAAAGGCTTTCGATAGCCTTGCCGTATGCGGTGAAGTGCTCAGTGTTTGTGAGCTGCTCAAGGATTGCCTCTCTTTCCTTCTTGTCTCCTGTGAGAAATGCCGCGAACTGGCCTTGAGCCAGCATCGCCATACGTCCGAACTGTTGGAAAGTGAGTCCGACGGCTCTAAGGATAATCGAGTCGGTGCATTTGACCCAGCCGGCTGAACCGATCTTTACCTCCCAACTTGGGGTGCGGTGCTTGAGCGAACGCTTGCCTGTAGTCTTATCGGTGTTTCCGAGCAGGAGTCCCAGGGAGAGCTTCGCCCTGTACTCCGTGTTGTCATTGCCGATGAATACCAGCTCGCTGTAGCATTCGTCCTTCTCGGAGATGCCCAGACGCGTGTACTGCTCGATGCTCCCGACGCGGATACTTTCGCCCTCAGTGTTGGAGAACTCATTGTTATTTATGTTCACAACACCTGCAATACGTGGCGTGGTTTTGTAGAGTGCCATCGATATGCCGTCAAGGATGACGGACTTGCCCGCTCCGGTGTCTCCGCTGATAAGGAAGACGTTGGCGTCCTTTCCCGAGATTCCATCCTTGAGATCTTTCTCAAAATCTATGTCCGCCTCTTCGATGGAGGCTATATTGCGCAGGTGCAGTTCTTTTATCTTCATGTTCCTGACTCTTTATTCGGTTTCAACGTCTTTTTCGGAGGCTTTTGTGGCCTTCTTCGCGGCTTTCTTTTCGGCCTTTGCCTTGGCTGCGTTGATTTCCTCTTCGGCAAGACGCTTCATCTCCTCCTTCACTTCCTCGAAAGCTGATCTTACTTCATCAAGGTCAAGACCGGGGTACTGGTCCTTGGTCTTCTCGATGAAGGTAATCGGGTCGGTCATCTGTTGGAGTTCGGCTACCTCAAAGGTCGGCTTTTCTATATCGGACTCCGTCTTTTCAGGGGCACCTGTCCAAATGTGTTTCGGGTTGAAGCGGACATCCTCATTGTAAGGCCTCAGAATATCGTAAACGGTACTTGAGAAATTCGACGGCAGTGCGGTGTTATAGTCAATACGGAGTCTGATATATCCTTTGCTCTTCTTCTCAGCAAAGTCTTTCACTGCAGAGAGAGCTTCATCGGCCGACGTGAATGAGCTGCCGTCCAATGGGAGTTCGTAAAAATGTCGGAGCTCGTTGATGCGGCTCTGTCTTATGCGTACTTCACCTCCGCGCTTGTCCATCTCTACTATGCTGATGGTGTGGGGGTACTTCTCATCGCAGCTTACGTGCAGGGCGCTTCCGCTATAACGTATCACTCCTACTGGGTATACTACATCCTTTTCCAAGCAGTCTTCCTGATGCCCGATGGTCTGTGGCTTGTGGATGTGTCCTAGAGCCAAATAGTCATAGCCTTCACCAAGTGATGCTACGCTCTGAGTCCTGAGTTTGCCGATTTCTGAGTCGTGCCCGCTGACATCAACTCCGGTGACTGCAAGATGCCCCATCATAACAACTGGCTTCCCGTCAGTGTTGTCTTCCTTCACTCTGTCGAGGATGCTCTGGATAACGTCAGTTCGCTCTCCTGTCATATAAGGAAGGGGCACGATGTATCCGCAGTCCATCTTCACGATGTAGGTGTCCTGCCATCCGGCCTCTTCGGATAGAAGCTCCGGGGAAGGGGGAATGCCAATGAGTGTGACGTTTGCCAACTCCCAGATGGCGCTGTCAGCCTGTATGCGAGAGGCGGAGTCGTGGTTACCCGCAGTAATGACAATCTTCATCTTCGGACATAAGTTGTGAATCCTGACGAAGTGGTCGGTGAAGTATTTCTTGATAGAAGCCGAAGGCTGCTGGATA
>CAVENC010000076.1:0-5879 GCA_963617065.1 Butyricicoccaceae bacterium | reverse complement strand
TTCAAGATCAAGCAGATACAGCTCGGATATACATTCCCTAAGAAGCTTCTGAGCAAGATCCATATCTCAAGCCTTAGAATTTACGGCTCACTTGACGATTTCTTCTTGTTTACCAAGTACCCTGGCTTCGATCCGGAGGTTTCAGTAAGCACCAGCGGACTCGGAATCGACTATGGCCAGTATCCTGGTCGCAAGAAAGTTGTCTTCGGACTTAATCTGGCATTCTAAACCATTAAAATTGAAGAATTATGAAATTCAGAAATATAATAGCGGGAGTTGCTGTTGCGGCTGGTCTTGTGTCCGCGGTTTCGTGCCAGGATTGGCTGGATATCAAGCAGCACAGCGTTGTGAACATCGATTCATTCTACAAGACAGATGATGAGGCTGAGGAAGGTATTGTTGCTGTGTACAATCAGTTTAAGACTATACATTCAGCAGGTACATCTGCATTCAATGCTCAGTCAATGGGCTTCCTTACTACATTCCTCGCCGATGAGGTGTGGGCAGGCGGCGGAAGCCGTGCTGACGGAGGTTACTATCAGTATAGCGAGTTTACCTTCGGTACGGACAACGCAATGATCAAGAATATGTATTCGGGGCTTTATACCTTGATTTACAGGGCAAACCTTATCATCGGAAGGGTAACTCCGGATTCGGAGATCAAGTCGCGCGCCATAGCTGAAGCCAAAGTGTTCCGTGCGTGGGCGGATTTTGAACTCGTGACTCTCTGGGGTACGGCTCCTCTTGTGAATAAAGTGCTTGAGGAGAAGGAGTATATGCAGAGCAACAGCACTGTTGACGAGTTGTGGGCTTCAATAGAGGCTGACCTCAATGCTGCCATTTCAAGCGGGCATCTGACCTCCAAGAAAGAGAAATCTACGGTAACATACAGGGCTACCAAAGAGTTTGCCCAGGCGCTTCTAGGCAAGGCATACCTCTGGCAGAAAAAATACTCCGAGGCCGCTGAGGCATTTGAGAAAGTCATTGGAACAGGCCTGTTTGAACTTCAGTCTGACCTTACCAATTTTGGTACAGCTGAAGGTGTTGCGTGCCCTGAAGATGTGTTCGTGATGCGTGCGGTTAATGATCCTTCCAATGCCGCGACAAACATCACTTTCCACGGAACGTACACCGGACTTCGTGGAGAGAAGTACAGCTATGAGTCGAATTCTCCTTTCTGGAGCTGGACTTGGGGCTTCCAGGTCGGTGCTACGAAGAAACTTTATGACACTTTCGTGAAGATTGAAGGCAAGGACGGCTATCGTCTCAACAATTTCGTAATCACTTATGACGCGTTGAGGAACAATTATGGTACTTCTATCAACAAGGGTATGGATATCTATGACAATGAAGGCTATTACAACTTCAAGTATAGAATCGTCAAATCCAACGGCTCGGCGTACTTCTATCCTCTTACTGACCATATTATGCGTTATGACGAGGTGCTTCTTCTTGCTGCAGAGTCCCAGCTTCAGGCTGGAAATTCAGCGAAGGCGCTGACATATCTTAACCAGATCCGTAAGCGTGCACAGGCTCCTGAAGCCTCATCTGTAGATTTGCAAACTATCAAGGACGAGTCTTTTGTTGAACTTTGTTTCGAGGGGTTGAGGTATCAGAATCTTCTCCGTTGGGGAGATGCTGCCGAGGCACTCAAGGACAGAGGTGTGACACACCCTCATTGCGATGCTGACGGAAATGTCACTTATAAGGAGTACAACGAGTCCGGAAAAGTGGGATTTATGACGGGTAAACACGAATTGCTTCCGTTCCCTGCTGACGAGATGAGTGTCAACGCAAATATGAAGCAGAACCCTGGCTGGTAGCCTTTTATGATTTCGAAAGCCCCGCCGAGGCTGATCTTGACGGGGTATATATAAAAAGCTCAATATGAACAAGACATTTTTAACGGCCGCATTGGCACTTTTCAGCCTAAGCGTGTCAGCTCAGCAGAATCTGTTTATCTCTCAGGATATTCAGTCTGCGATAGTGAATGACGATCACAGCGTTACATTCAATTTTCTTGCACCGAAGGCGCACAGAGTGCAGATTGCCGGAGATTTCGTGACAGGTAAGGATGACAGCAAGAACGTTGCAGGTATGGTCGGGTCGAAACTTGTCGATATGAAAGAAGGCAAGGACGGCGTGTGGACATTGACCACCTCTCCTCTTCCGTCAGAACTCTACAGCTATGAATTCATAGTTGATGACATTCCTACTATAGATCCCAATAATCCTCACGTTTATAGGGACTTTGCTACCATTAACAATGTCTTCGTCGTGGGGGGCGGCATAGGTGACCTTTTTATGGTCAAGGATGTGCCTCACGGAACATTGAGCCATACCTGGTATCATTCTGCTTCCCTCAATATGGACAGGCGTATCAATGTCTATACTCCTGCGGGCTATGAGCATTCCGGCAAGCAGAGGTATCCTGTGCTGTATCTTCTTCACGGAATGGGCGGAGACGAAGATGAATGGGTGAATTTCGGACGTGCGTGCCAGATTCTCGATAACCTGATAGCCCAGGGAAAGGCTGTGCCTATGATTGTAGTGATGACTAACGGTCACACAGCGATGCAGGCGGCACCTGGCGAGAGTACGCTTGGCTACTACAAGCCACATTATTTCAAGACAGGTACGATGGACGGCGATTTCGAGTCTCACTTTATGGAAATTGTGAACTATGTTGACAATACATATCGTACAATAGCAAAGAAAGACAGCCGCGCGATTGCAGGACTTTCAATGGGCGGATTTCACTCTGCATATATCTCTGCAAACAATCCGAAGAGCTTCGGTTATGTGGGCCTGTTCTCTGCAGCTGTCGGTGTTTCCGATGTGTCAAAATCTCCTGTTTACCAGAACTTTGAAGAGAAACTGAAAGTTCAGTTGGCAAATAAGCCAAAACTTTACTGGACTGGAATAGGTACTGAGGATTTCCTGTATAAGAACAATGTCGCTTTCCGTCAGAAACTTGATGAAATCGGCTTTCCTTACAAGTATATGGAGACCGGTGGCGGTCACGTCTGGAACAATTGGAGAATCTATTTCTCGGAGTTCGTCCCGCTTTTGTTCAAATAGCTGTGGAATTTCTTTTGGGAAAATTTGAATAATCTCTTGATGAATAACATTAAAACCAACAGTATGAATTTCAGAAAATTATTGATAGCTGTGGCTGCGTTTTCCATTGGCGCGTCTGCATTTGCACAGCAGAATCTGTTTATCTCACAGGATATAAAGTCTGCCATCGTAAATGAAGACAACACCGTGACGTTCAACTTTATAGCACCGGATGCGAAGAAAGTGCAGCTGTGCGGTGACTTCGTTACGAACAAGGACGACAGCAAGAATATCGCCGGTATGGTCGGAGCGAGGCTTATAGATATGAAGAAAGGCAAGGACGGTATCTGGACCTACACTACAGAGCCTCTTCCTTCAGAGTTGTACAGCTACACTTTTATGGTGGATGGAGTTTCCACTATAGATCCGAATAATCCGCACGTTTATAGGGATTTTGCAACTGTGAACAATGTGTTCCTGGTAGGCGGTGGTCTTGCGGACCTATTCAAGGTCAATAATGTCCCTCACGGCTCTCTTCACAGTATGTGGTATCATTCGGCGGGCATCGGTACGGACAGAAGGCTGAATGTCTATACTCCTGCAGGATACGAGACATCTTCATACAGAAGATATCCTGTGCTTTACCTTCTTCACGGCTCTGGAGGTGATGAGAATGAGTGGGTGGGATTCGGCCGCGCTTGCCAGATTCTTGACAATCTTATTGCTCAGGGAAAGGCTGAGCCGATGATTATCGTGATGCCTAACGGCCACGCTGATATGCAGGCGGCTCCCGGTGAGAGTCCGCTAGGATACTACAAGCCGTTCCATTTCAAAGACCCTGACCAGAAATATGTCAAGAACTTTATGGAGATTGTGAATTTCGTTGATTCCAATTTCAGGACTGTGGCTTCCAAAGAAGGACGTGCCATAGCCGGGCTTTCAATGGGTGGCGGACACGCAGTACGTATCTCCACTATGTACAGAAATAAGTTCAACTATATCGGAGTGTTTTCTTCCGGAATTCCGGCAGATGATGCAACGATGACACAGGGTCTGACAACTCAGAAAAATGACGGCGTTGCGCTTTACTGGATAGGTATAGGAGACCAGGATTTTATCAAGACATACTCCGATAATCTGAGGAAGACTCTTGATGAAATCGGACAGCCTTATGTCTATCGTCAGTCCGGCGGCGGTCACGTATGGAACTGCTGGAGGCTTTATCTTTCGGAGTTTGCACCGTTGTTGTTCAAATAACGATTCTGCTGTCCAAAGGATTTAAGACTTAGACACGATTCTTGATTAGAATATTTGTAAAATTTCACAAACTGAAAAGATGATTATGCAAGCAAGATATGCAATTTTGGCTGCCCTGGCGTCTGCGACATTGATTTCCGGATGCTGCGCAAAGCAGCAGGATGGCGTTTATGTCAAGCCAAGAGTGATTGTGACCTGTGATCCTGAGCTGGATGACAACAACTCCATGATTCGTTACGTGCTCCACGCCAATGATTTCCAGACAGAGGCTATCGTTTACAATGCCAGCCGTTTCCATTGGAGAGGCGACGGAAAGGGGACTACTCAGTTTATTCCGGGCAGCGAGTATGACAATATGGGCCTCGGTCCGCAGACTTCCTGGAGATACAAATGGGATGAGCGGTTTATAGACGATATAGTGGACGCGTACGGCAAATGTTATGAGAACTTGAAAGTTCACGATCCGTCATATCCTACTTATGAGGAACTCAAATCGAAGATCCGCATCGGCAATGTTGATTTCGAAGGCGAGATAGACCACGATACTCCAGGATCTGACCTCATAAAGGAAGTGATTCTTGACGAAAAACCAGGGAAGGTTTACTGCCAGGCGTGGGGCGGAAGTTCCTCCATTGCACGTGCTCTTAAATCCATTGAGGAGCAAAATAAAGGCAAGGAAGGCTGGGATGCTCTTTACAAGAAGATATGTGACAAGCTGGTCCTTTGCTTCTCCGGAGATCAGGATGGCTGTTATGTGAACTACATTGCTCTGAGTTGGCCTGACATTCCGATTATGACCAACAATGCGAAGATGAGCAACTACGACAATTCGGTGTATAACTATCAGACAAGTCCTGAATACACTGCGGCCAACATTACGATAGGCCCTCTTGGTGCTCTCGTGAGAACTTGGGGAGACGGCAAGCAGATGGTAGAGGGCGACAAAACTGACTTTATCGGCCCTTCCGGCGAATTTACCAAGGAAGAACTGCAGAAGCAGGGCTACATTATCTGGCGTCCGATACAGCCAAAAGGTACTTGGTATGGTGACGGTGACAGCGGATGCTATTTCAATCTCGTTGACAATGGTTTGCGCGCCTGGGTTGATGATACCTGGGGCGGCTGGTCCGGAAGACGTGAACTCGGCAGTCCTGACAGAAAATACACCTATATGGGTACAGACATCAATGCGCAGGCGAAAAAATCTTCAAGTGAGAAACGGGATACGACAGGATTGGCAGCATTGCTTGCGATGTATATGAATGCAGGTAAGCCGGATGAGAATCCAGTGTTCCCTAATTTTTATCCTGAACGTATGAATCAGCTTGTCGCAAGAATGAAGTGGTCAGTTACTCCTGAATTTGCGGATGCAAATCATTTTCCGGAAGTGAAAGGTCCTTTCGATATCACTGCAAAAGCAGGCGAAAAGGTGAAGATTAATGCGAGTGTGTCAGATCCTGACGGTAATGACGTTACTCTCAAGTGGTGGGTTTTCCCTGTAGGTACATACAAGGGTGAGGTTTCGGTGGAGAATCCGACTGAGGCTCAGGCTGTGTTTACGG
>CAVENC010000075.1:0-6016 GCA_963617065.1 Butyricicoccaceae bacterium | reverse complement strand
CGCATCAGATCATCGGCAGCTTACGCTGACGCTCCCCGGCAGGGGTTCGTACAACTCAAACACTCATCTACTTCATAGATGGGGAAAAATGTCGAAAGTTTGGTTACCTCTTGACAAAACCTGTATTAATCTATAGAAAAACGAAAAAGTCATGAGCAAAATGAGCGACAATAACATTATGAAGTTTGGTCACGTTCTGTCAAAGAAAGAGGCCAAACGCTATTTCTATCAAAGCGGAGCGACACTCCGTAAGGTTGAGGCAAGGAAAGATCTTTACGTATGTCCAACCAGCAGACTCAGTTTTACAACAGCACTTGATGCCCAAAGAGCCATATACAGGGTGTCCACCTCTCTTTACTACAAATCAATTTTCCGCTGTCCATACTGCGGAAACTACCATTTATCCTCAAAAGATAGTACACATAGAGGATTGGTAGAAAACAGAAGGGTGCTTAACAATCAATTAAGGCAGATAGTCCAAGAATATAATGCGTTCCAGGCTTAAGAGATCTTATAAAAGGGTATCATAATAACAACAGAGAAATGAATATCAACATTATCTTTTTCAGTCCTCGATACATCAAATACGAATGCTTCGGGATGCTGCTATCAGCTTTGGACATTAAGAAAATCTATAGCTTCTTACCAATCAATTCATTTCCATATTCATCAGCGGAGGCTGTTCGTAACTATGATTATTTGGAATATGACCAAAAGTCGGATTCCAATCAAAAGCATGACGACTTCGTTACTGCTATGGTAGAAGAAATCATATCAATGGCAAGCAAGTCCAATGTTGATGATGCGCCAAATACCGGCAGAATATCAAACCCTACGGTTCTGGTTATGGCTGACTGGGAACCTGACGGAACACCTTATAACTTATATCTGAAACAGATCGGCGAACGATTCAAAAGGTGGACTTCAATGTCTGACGTATTCCCATACATCAGCCATTATGGCGACATAACAGATCAAACCGTAGATGCAATCTGCAAAGCGGCCTCCAACTCTGGACAACCAAACATTGCTCAAAGGATAAGACTTAAGAGGATTTCCGTATTTTTTGGTGTGGATCCAGATCTGGTAGAGACGTATGACTTCAATGATAGGAGTTGGCACTGTTATGTTTATGTAAGCAAAGCCACTGGAAAACATATATCCTATGTTAAATTATGGCGCAGTCACACATCAAAGGACAACCCAGATTCGTTGCTCTACATCGGGAGCGATGGTAAGAAGAAAATGCGTCCTGTCACATTGGACGTGGCAAAAAATGACATACTGCGGTGGAAAGAATACATAAGAAATAAAGAAAGACTGGAGGCAGAATATTTTCAGCAAATGTATTCCAGTGGTTACGATTCTTGGGACGATGACAATGATCGGGAACAAGGTTGTGGCGAGGGATGGAGTTGTATGAACTGTCCAAATGTCGGATGCCCTGCTAATGAAAGAAATTAGTATCAGATAGCGATTACCTTTCGATGAAACGGGCATAAACAATCTAAGAACAGTAAAAACACAACGATATGACACATAACCAGATCTCAAAGACTTACAAATCTTGCGATGCAAAATATGCCGCAAAGAAACTGTCCAAGGCTTGCAGGAAATGCGAAATAAGCAATCCCAGAATCGCAAATTACCTTGAAATCATCAAAGTATTCGCCGAGGAAAATAGGATGAGAAATCTTCTTGACTGGATACGCAAAGCTGAAATCGCAATGGAATGTAAAAGTAATCCTATAAACGGAGATCTGGGAATAGTTCTGAAAAACATCTCTCTACAAATTGAACATCTCGACGAAAAACGTCGGATTATGGAGGCACGGGAGAATATATCAAGGGTTAAATACTTCAACAGTAACTCAAAAACAAACCTATGTACCAAATCAGAGGTATTGAAAAAGTATGATGTCGTCAAAGTGCCCACTCAAGGAGGATTACATTACTCGATAGTCGCAGAGGTCAACGAAGATTTTGTCACTTGCTACCCTACGACTAGCGCTAATCGCCATCAATTAGAAAGGGTAGGATGCAAAAGCCTATCTCTTTCGCCCAGTGGAGATGAGAGTTTCAACGGGATTCGACTTACCTCTTCCGCAGTGAAGATTCCTATCGAATCAGCCAGAAAATCCTACACCGGGTCTGTAGCAAACAACGTGTTCATTTGTAATGCCCTTGCAAGAATTATGGCGAAAGCATAGCGAATATATATGATGAAAACAAAGGAAGGTAAGACGGAAATGCGTAACAGGCAAGGGGAAAAGCTTTCATACAACGATAGCAAGTTACTGAAAACGAATCTGGCGATGGAAGCTATCCGTAGCAATGGATTTAAACCAGAATTGGATGGTCATTGGATAAGTTTCTCGGTCAAAGGAGAGTTGTATTACGTCGACACAGAATATTTTCCAATACTCATTATGATGGAGCGATACGACATAGACAGTAAAGAATGGAATTTAAGATTGGTACGGCAGGCTGCGCACCAAGTCTCAGATGATATGGTTATGGTTAAAGTCTTCCTGTTGGGTGAATCTGATTACAAGATTGCTTTTCAAATAGCCGCCATTGAGAACAAATATGAGCATTTCAATGACTGCCTTACCTACTACATTGATATTCTGTATGAATCAAGAATACGATTTATCACATCATATTGTGAGTTAGAGCAACGAGAATTCTTAACAGACAGGACACTAATAGAACCGAATCGGAAAGATGAAGGAAAAATTATAGTATCGTGATTTATAAAGCATTATTACACAACTATGAAGATATTCGGATTACCGGGAACGTCGTTCTCGCCAAGAAGGGCGGTTGGGGTGGACGTACTGAAGAGGAGTGTCGCCAAGAAAACTGGAGTGCCATTGACCAAGTCGGGGGTGGAAAGGAAGATCGGAAGAACGATTATCAAGGCTGTCGGCAAATTATTCAAAAAATAGAGGAGTTGCCTGGTTACCTTCCATAAAAATGAACATTAACGAGTGTAAGAAACAAAAGAGGATATTTGTAAGGTATGCATAAGAATCGCAAGATCAACGAGAAACGACTCCGGCGGATCCATTCAATCTGGGCTGACGTGGCAAGGATATACGCCAAGGCGGGTAAGGAGGAGGCCATCCTCATCAAAAAAGCCACATCAGAATCCACCCATATAGCCCGCAAAGCGGTGATATTCAAAGGTGAGATGGACTTCATCTCACGGTGCATCCTTGACCGGAAGATCATCGAGACTGGAGGGCAGTTGTTTGGCTACTGGACTGAGGATGGAACGCCTGTGATTCTCTACGCCATCGGGCCGGGGCCTCGGGCGAATCATCAGGTGACATTCTTCAATCAGGATGTTGACTATCTGGTGAAAGTCGGGAATATTCTTCGGAATCGCTATGGGCTGCACCACATCGGAGAGTGGCATTCGCATCATCAGCTCGGACTGGCTAAACCAAGCGGACACGACTCGGACAATATGACAAGTGTGATCAAACGGCGCGACCTTGGGGAGTTTCTCCTCTGCATAGGGAACTGCGACAACTTCTCGTCCTCGCTGAGCGCATTTCTCTGCAATTCATCTGAATGCCGAAGCATAGCGTGGGACTACGTGATGGCAGATAGTCCTCTCAGGCAAGTCATCGACAATGATCTGGACAGACTTATCTGCCAGCCTCAGACGTACCAAGCACGCCATAAAACCCCTATACTCAATCAATAGCGCCGAATATGAACAAAGAAAGATTTCTGGCTGAGAATCAGGTACTGGCATCAAAAGTCCCGTCAAGCGCCTACCGCTTTATTGGCATAGGCACGCCCTCGCCGTACTTGAGGATAGCGGCACGGACAAACAACGGACACTTCTACACTCTGCACTTTGACCTGAAAGGGTTTCCGGAATCTTCCCCTAAAGTGTTCGTCACAAAGATGCTTAAGAACAAGTACGGGAATGAGATGAGCGGCGCATGCGGTTCAATGCACACCCTATGCAGTGAAAAAGGTTGGACACGAATATGCCACTATGGGCAGAACGCCTGGACACCTTACGTTTCCCTTTTCAAGGTGTACGTAAAATGCTGCCTATGGCTGAATATGTACGAGCAGCATCTCGCGACAGGGATGCCGATAGAGTTCTATCTTAACCATCAGCTATAAGAAACAATTCAAACCGACATATAATATGATTTCTAAACAAGGACTTGGTGATCTTGCGGCGGATGTCCGCAACATCAATTACGGTGGCTCAATCAAAGAGTTGGTGTTCAATCCTGAAACAGGTGATTTCGAAGCCTGCCCACGTGGAATCTCACACGGTTCGGGTGAGATTGTGACCGAAATGACAGAGGGAGGGTTCGCTGCTGAAACGGCAGCGGACACCCCTTCCGTCAGAGCCATTCTGGATGCACAGGAGATTGAAGCATTGAAAGGCGGACCTGCTGTCGTGGAAGGACGAGCCTACGAATGGGAAGGAGAGAACGTTGTTCATATCAGGACCACACCTCTGAGGCACTCATTCGGGAAAGAGTGCAAGGCCTATTTCGTGAAGAATGGCGAGATAATTTCGGAAAATTCCAAATATTTGGTAATATTAGACAATGACAAACCCTTCGTATTCCAGAGACAGGAGGACGGAATATTAGGACAGATTCCTCGCGAACTTATTCCGTCTCGCGAGGAATTATATTCAAGGAACAAAGGAATCCTTGAGGTTGACATCCTGAGAGAGAAAAGGGTTCTTATTGTGGGCCTGGGGAGTTTCGGCAGCCAGATAGCGGTGGAGTTGGCGAAGGCCGGAGTCGGAAGTTTCGCGCTTATGGATTTTGACAGGGTCGAGCTTCATAATCTTGCAAGGCATATCGCCACAGTCAATGATATCGGGCGGCTGAAAACAGATGTGGTCGAGGATGCCGTCAAGGGCAAGAATCCGTACGCGGCAGTAGATAAATATCCTGTTGACTTGAATGACGAGCCTACGTTATTAAGCGAAGAAGTCCGCAAAGCGGATATTGTGGTGTGTGCCACCGACAACAACAGAAGCCGGTTCGCCTTGTCAAGAATTCTGAAGGTGGAAGGCAAGGTTGGAATATTCGGCCGTGCCATCACGCGCGCGGAAGGAGGAGACGTGTTCCGTTACCGTCCCGGAGGTCCGTGTTACAGTTGCCTGATCGGGAAAGGTTTCTCCAACGAAGATGAGATAAGCGATCTGCAAGCCGCAAGGCGTGAAGGAAGGATCCCGGCTTACGTCTCTCAGGAGGACGCCGAGGCAATGGTGCAGGTAGGATTGTCTTCTGACATTCTCCCGATCTGCAACCTTATGGCGAAATTGGTTCTAGTGGAACTATCAAAAGGAAAGGATTCGGGAATATCTTCACTTGAGGATGAACTGACTTACGACTATTACATTTGGGCTAATCGCAGGGACGGGCATTATGCGAACTGGAAACCATTCTCTGAAGCAGGACAGGGACCGACAGTCCTCAAATGGTATGGAGTACGTGTCGAGAGAAATCAGGGTTGCCCGTTATGCGGGGAAAGAATAAATCTTGACGCCGGAGAGGGGGTGATCGAAGGTCTGGAAGGCGTTGAACCAGAACTATAACGCTCTATGGCATATCGATACAACGAGAAAACCGGAGAGTTCGAAGATTTAGGAAATAACCGGAGAAAAAGAGATACCGACAATAAACCTACTGTTGAGACAACGAAAGATAACAGTGGTTGGATCTTGGCTGTCGTGGTCATCTTTGCAATCAACTTTTTGGCTCAATTGCTCACGGCTCTCCAGCAAGGATAAAGCACAGAGGTCTTCTTATAGTCAGACGTACACTTTTCAACAAGAGTGTTCTGTACGAAATGATATTCACTGTCGTTTCGTAAAGTGTCGCCGAGGTTTTGTGAAACTCATTTTGAGGCTTGGCTGGGATTTAGGAAATATGCAGTGTCAGGGCTTGAGTTTTTGGTAATCCTAAATTCCGCAGAAAGCAAAACTTTTTGTCCGAGGTGTCAAGTTGCCGATAGA
>CAVENC010000074.1:0-6152 GCA_963617065.1 Butyricicoccaceae bacterium | reverse complement strand
TCTCCAGACAGTAAAGTGTTGCGGTTTTATTGGCGTCCAAAGCCTGAAAATACGAATCTGCTCCTTCACGGAGAGCCTCATTGTCGAAATCCGTAAAATTGGCAACCCGCGAATAGTAAATTTGAGACGGGACAGTGGAGATATCCCCACTAGGAGTGATCGGCCATAGATAAGGATAGAAGATTGGCGCATCTGCCGACAATTTGCCTTTGTATTTCTCAACCCACACATTACCTACCATTTCAGGACCTTGATAGCAGGCAACTTGCCATTGTTGCACCAAATTGGTACTATTTGAGGTATTGAGCAGTGCCACGCCATCTACGTGAACATCCTTGAACACTCCCTTATAACTATAGCCGGAGAAATCGTAACTCTCACTATTGCAGCTCACAACGACTTTTACGGCAAGCCTTTCCAATTTTACAGAAACACGATACGGATTATCATAAGTATAATCCTTACTGTCGTCTATTTCCACGGGCACACCACCATACGGTGTCGGATCTGTATGCTCCAGTGTAATCCAGCCACTATGACGTGTCCAATACTTGAGGTAATCTGAAAAATCCGATGCCTCGTTGTTGGCATTGACCATCAGGAAGTGGTCACGTTGCCACACATTTGCACAGGCCTCCCTGGTCAGCAGGTTATATGTGCCACGAAAGGCATCGGTGGAACTCAAGTCAAGATTAATCGTTCCATTTGAGTTAGCAACTACATAGAGAAGATATCCGTGCTTGTAGGTCGATTCAATTTCAAAAGGCAAAGTGGTAACAGCATCAAGCATTGGAATGTCTTTCAACTCCACGACTGGTGCCGTAGCTTCATCTTTCTTGACAAGAAAGATGCGGAAATCCGATACAGTGCGTTCAAACTCCTCATCGGCGTATGTCGGTTCGAAAGTTTTGGTCGTCAAGCCATTGCCCCTCTGACTCTTGACCTCGAATTTAAGCGACATATAACACTTGCCATCAGTAACAGGATTAGGTGTCGGACAATCCTTGATTTCGTCATATATGCAGGACTGTATACAGATACACGCCAGCACTGTTGACAATATCAAACTATATTTACTCATAGACATCACTAAATCCGGTTAATTATTTCAGTTCGGTTTCTTCTAGAGAAAGCACCCATCCGTTCACGATGACACGTGTAGTCATCCAGGTACTGTCGTCTATGAAAAAAGTCATCGCATATTCATCCTGACGGTCCAGGTATTCCTGATTCCCCCACTCACCCTTGTGCTCACCTATTGCCTGCAAGGTAAGAAACCACGCCAAATCGATATTGAGGACATCCTTGCCGAGTGCAGTATTTTTTATGACAAGTCTCGGATTTGTACCATAGAGGATACGTGATGTATTCAAGTCCGCCACTACCGCATTGTCAATTTCTCCGTCTCCACCATTTCCATCTTCAGCACGTTCAAGTTTCTGGCTATAAGGATAATAATCCACGGGATCGGCCTGATAAGTGGAGGCATCATACGCCAACCATCCGTTGCGCCCTTCTATATGGATATCGAAATCTTCGCTGGCCAATGTTTTGCCGGCACGCGCAGGCATAAGAATAACACGTACAGCATTGGTACACTTCATCATATTGACAGTAAGATGGCGATTGACGCCGGACACTTCAGCTTCAAGAACACCGTTGAGCAAGCTGTTCAGTTTATGGTTTGCACGACCGTCTGTACGGCGTATTCTGGCAGAAAGGTCTTGCGGTTTAGAACATTTTTCATTCGACGGCATTTCGAAATAAGCTGTTTCATCTCTCTCGTCCGAACTGTTAGCCCACGCCACGAATGTATATTTGCCGGGAGTCGGAAGCGGGAGTTTAACCACACAATCCTGTCCATCTGTCACATCAGCGGTATATTTACCGACAAAACTGTCGGAGCTGTCGAACACATAAACTTCGACCTCATCTGCTTCATGGGCAAATCCGTCCGCATTCTGCATATTATACACATACCTGAAGCTCAAGTCTAAAGTACAATCCGACTGATCGTCATAGACACACGAGCTCAAGGATGCCAGCATAAACAGAAAGATACCGGCGACATACTTCGTTCTTACCATTGTATTATTTATTACAGAGTCTATATATAGTAGCATCCCGGTATGGGGTGCCTGATTATTTTCCATTTAGGGGTAGCATCATATCCGGATATCCGGCCTGCACTACAATTTGGTTGCATATTCTGAAGGCCTGCCAGCCTGATTAATCCGATGGATTATCAACGGTATGGGGCAGAAACGCCCCAATACCGCCAAATCAAAAATTAACTATGAATGTTTATTTGAGTTCTATATCTTCTTTGCTGAGCACCCAGTTATTTACGGTAGCTTCAACAACAAGATATACATTTGTAGGATCTACAGGATCTGTAGGCTCATCAGTATCCGGTGTCCATCCGCCAGGAATATCCGTACCGATACGGTTGA
The DNA here is from genome assembly GCA_963617065.1 of Butyricicoccaceae bacterium. GTDB lineage: Bacteria > Bacteroidota > Bacteroidia > Bacteroidales > UBA932 > Cryptobacteroides. The sequence continues at coordinate 3,699 of CAVENC010000074.1, read as the reverse complement.
GTTTTGTCACCTTCAGGTCATAGATAGTGTTGCGCATCACTGAATAGTAACGTTTGTCATCTTTGTCAATGCTGCTGTCCTGATAGTTCTTGTCCTTGATAAAGTATGTATAGTACATCAACCCTTCCGTATAAACCTTAACGTTGTATTTCACACGGAAATCCGAGATAGATGTCTGTTTGTCGGAAGCTGCATAAGCATCGGCCAATTCCTGCTCTGCTGCTGCAAGTTGTGCTGCTGGAATGAGAGCGGGGTCAGTTACTGTGACAGTTGCTTTTGCAAAAGCGTGCGGATATACTGCCTGAAGGTCAGCCAATGACGCGAAATACTTGTCGTTGTAACCATAGAAACAGCCTTCTCCTGCTTTATTGTCACTGCCGGTCACTGTCGCTTTGAACTGATATACAAGACCTGTCGTGTTACCCATCAATGCACTTTCAGGATGATTCTCCATACAGAAAATGCTTCCTTTTGCTGTAGGCTCATACGCAGTGACACTCTCATAAAGGTCCTTCACTGTCGTATATACTTTATCAGTGATCGTAACAGTACGGAAATCAGTAAGATGGTTATAATATTCTGCATCATTTCCCGCATTGGTACCTTCACTCAAAGATGGGGTCACAAGCACGTTGTTCCAAGGGTAAGTTGTGCCCATATCAGCAACCGTGTTGCTCCATTTCTGCTGAAGATTTGACTTCGTTGCGCCGTTGAGCAGTTTGAATCCCTTTGACTCAGCTGCTGTCACGAACGTGTTCTTTGCTGTAATGTCAGCAACAGAAACTTCAGAGGCTGTGCTTCTGATCTGGACAGCCAAACGGTCCATATTGATCGGATTGCAGGTAGCCGGATTGTCATAGTCGTTAACCGCAGTTATTGTAATGGATGAGCCTGCAATCTTGTCTGTTCCGTTGCACTCGTTGAACATAATGAACTTGTTGTCTGCTGCATAATCGGACTGCATCAGAGCTTCAGTCACATTATCTATTGTCTTGTCTGTCAAGACATCACCATCCGCTACAGAAATGGCGGCAGGAAGATTTGCGATTACATAGACATCGAATGTTCCAGTTGTAGTAAGAATCTGTTTTGTTTTCACGCCACCCTGAATATCCAACAAGTCACCTGATTCCACATCATAAGATGCCTTCACCTTGTGATCAGCAGGATCACACAAAAGGACTTTAAGACTGGAAATTTTGTTCTGGGCATCTGTTCCTACCTCAGTCTGATCTTCTCCCGCAGCAGTTCTTGTTATTGAACGTCCTTCAGGTCCAACTAATTGAAGAGTCATATAAGCCGACTCGTTCTTCTGATTTTTTGCAGGGTCCAATGCTTTGTCCGCATTGCACGCGGTAAGGGAAAGGGCTGACAAGCCAACGATTCCCCACAAGAATTTTTTTGTTTTCATACAGTTTATTAGAATTAATCCAATGATTATTGTGTAATTATCTTTATCTGTTCCAGATTAGCGTCAGCTTCCTCTATCCCCATAGACTTGGCCTTATTCAGAAGCGTCTCAGCAGTTTCAGCATCGCCCTCCATCATCGCCAAGACACCACGGGCCAGAACCGCTTCTCCGCCGTCACCAGCCTTAGCGATATATTTGCGCGCCAGATTCACATCTCCACGCTGCAGGGCTGAATTGGCAGCATTAAGATTTGCAGTTTCATCTTCCGGAAACATACGGACAGCAGTATCGAACACGTCGTTATATTCATCGCTGCCCGGGGTATAAGTCTGCGCCACATTATACATCTCCTGAAGACTGAGTTTCTGCGGGCTTGTTCCCAACAGAGCTTTTGTCTCTTCCAGGCTGAACGGTCTCACAGTATATTCCACATTATAGTCCGTCCGACGAAGAAACGGATAACAATTTGCCAAAAGTCTTTTATAAGTTTCCGGATATGTACTCTTGAGTTTCCATTCGCGAGCGTCAGGATCGCCGTCATAAACCGGGGTATCAATTATGGCAAGAAGTTTATTCTTCTCCGGCAGGTCACTATGATTGATAAAATCTCTCAAGCCTTCCCAATTCTCCGGTTCATAATCGGTAGAAATTGGATATTCTACTCCTCTTGACAAATTTCTTATGTAATCCGCTACTGCTTCAGTTCTGCCTTTTGCAAGACGCTCGTTATCCTGATATTTTCCTTCCGGAGACGCAAAACCTTTGAGTTGCATCCCTGTAATCGTGACATCTTTATCATCAAGGACTAGCGCAACCGTATTGAGTATCTTCTGCAATTCTGCACGATTGTTCATATACGCGTCATCGATATCAGTCTTAGAGACACGGAAAGTCACATAAGCGCTGCCGGACTCGTTGCGGACTTTCACAGCCTCCGCTTCAGGAACCACATAAGCAAGGACAGGCCTGAATACCGGAACAGCATATCGCGACAGTCCATTTTTATTCTGTGAAAGCAACGTCTGACGACAACCACAAAGAGCATCTTCAAGAATGATTTCAGAATTGTCCATCCACTTCTCATAAGGCACTGACACCTCATAATGGATAGGTCCCGTCTTAGAAGCCTTATATATCATATCTTTGGAGTCATACTCAGATGCGTTCCTCAAATAGCGCAGATATTGGTTTCGTCCAAGAATTCTCACTTTAGGAAGCTCTGCCACAACTGCATCCTTCTCAATAGACGGTGTCAAGACGACTGCCTTATCGGATTTCACTTTCCATTCCCGGGACGGAATTATGTCCATCGAGACGAACAGGCGATCTTCAATTTTTCCGCTCTTCACATTGGATATGGAAGCATCGCCATTCAATATCTGCTGCGCGTTCGCAGTGACTGCCACACAAGAGAGCAGAAGAACAATAATAATATGGTTATATCTCTGTTTCATATCAATTGCCACTTAAAACACATAAACTAAATTCAGGGCAGCTTTTGTAGGGCCGAGATAATGATGGTCCTTATCTTTCTCCACCTTGCTTCCGCAATTAACACACTGATATTTGTCGTAGCGGGTATAAACATAGCCCAGACCAATTTCAGCTTCAAGATTCCAGTGTTTTCCAAGCATCCACGCATAGCCGTAAGCCACACCGGCGCCTACAAACCATCCTTCATAGCGGTAGTCCTTGAGTTTGGAGAAATCTGTCCCAAGCAATTTGAAATTCAAGTCAATATTACCGATGTTATACTGACCTCCAAGCGCATGAAATCCGAGGAAATGCCCGCCCATTTTTTCACAGAACCAGTAACGCGCTTCAGGTTGTACGAGCCAATGTTTCCACTTCTTGTTATCAGAGAAAGTCCACGGATTATAACCGCCAGACAGATCGAGTGTCCATCTCGGAGCCAGCGCCACTTCAAGACCAAGATTAGGAGTCGCAGTAGCCAAATAAACAACATTTGTCTTCAGAGCAACCTCCTGTGCGGAAATCTTGCCTGCCGAAAGCAGCAGAAGGAAGAGAATCATTCTTATTGTCCACTTCTGTTTCATATTTCTATCGTATTAAGTATTTCAATTCCGGGAGACGTGCGTTGCACACATTGAACAAAGCGCAGATTTTTTGTCCGCGGCTGGATACGACAAATCATTCCCGCCACACAATGCGACAGGAAAAAACTTTTCGCTAAGTATTTGAGTTTTAAGAAATTATTTCTAGAATACGCGCGAGATAAGTGTGTGTGTGTGTGTGTGTTTACACAATTTTTCCACACTTCCAAACAA
>CAVENC010000073.1:0-6182 GCA_963617065.1 Butyricicoccaceae bacterium | reverse complement strand
AAAATATGTCGATTCTCAATTGCTAAAAAATGTCGATTCAAAGTTACTCGTTACAACGCCCTCACATGAGTCTCGATATGATGACACCAGCCACGGCGGCACATTGCGTGGGGGAAATTCCAAAGCGCTGGGTCAGCTACCGCGAAAAAGCAATCCGGGAGAAACAGGCTTTGGAAATCCCTGAAAATGGTTTACCTTTGCCTTCCGTTCAGGGGTCGCCTTCCGGGCTGCGCCCTCCAGTCAACCCCTGAACGGGATAAGACCTGAAGAAACAACCAAAAACAGGGATAAGGGGAAAAGTCAACCTGTACCAGTAATAATGTAAAACCAGAGTCAACTTCAATCAGGGATAGACTCCAATCCGAGTCAACCTAAATCCGGAAATGACAGACAGGTCTTTACCTGTTCAGTTTTCGTTGGCAAAACTGTTCAATTTTCGATGGCAATATACATACGAAGCTAATATCTCGCCCGAACTGAAACTTCAGATACTATCACGGGATGCCTTCAAATGCACAAACTGTGCGGCTGGAGTTCCCGACATCTATCTTGGAGTCCGATCACTGTACCCAGGCCGACCTGATGAAAACCATCCTACCAATCTAAGAACCCTGTGTGTCTCCTGCCTCAACGCCTCGCAAGGCCGTCGCATTATCGATTCCCTCCGCCTCATTGAAGAACGCAAAGCTCAGCTGGAACAAATGCTGTCCGAAAAATACGGCGACAGAATGTTCTTCAAACAACAAGCGAATGAGATAATCAAATATGTCAACAGCCTCCTCCGCCCCGACTTCCTGCTTGATCGAACTGATACATTCCGAATAGAACGGACAGTCCATAGATTTGGATTCATAACAGTTCTCGATGTCCTTGACGATGCCTACTATGACAAGATTAAAATCAAGAACGGTGTCATCACTCTGGAAAGCAAAATCCTGTTTGTGAGAGCGATTTCCGCATATTCATACATCAGTTGCCTCCCCGGTGTGGAACAGGCTCAGAAGTATGTGGTTGGCGGTTGCCGTAAGCATTTCGGCAAATCCTGTGAAAGCCAAGTCAAAGCACGTCTGCGCAATTATGTCGATTATCTCAGGAAGTATGGCTACAACGAAGACTGGATAGAACACGACCTCCGTGAGGACGTAAGCCGCCACGTTTGGAGCTACAGCCGAATCTCAATCTTTGAGCGTTGGCTCTTGAATCACTGCAAGGAACTCATTTTGGTCAAGACCCCGAAAAGGCAGTAAATACCTTGATGCGAGACATCATTTACTGTGTCATTTACTCTGCCATTGGCAGTGTCAAAATTGGCAGAGTAAAGCTATGCTCAATTCGTGCAATCACTACTTGCGCAAATCAGAGGAGCTCATTCCGAAACTGCTATGACAATCAGTTAATTATCCTGTTTTGCTAATTATAGTATGTTGATAACTTTAGTATATATTCATACTTTTGTCAAGTAAAGCAGAACAACACTTAAAAATGGATAAACAGCCTATTTTGCTGCACTTTGGCCAAAGCGTCCAACAGCACCGAAAGGCACTTGGCCTATCGCAAGAACAGCTTGCCGACAAGGCCGGTGTTCACCGTACATACATCGGTATGATTGAACGTGCCGAAAAGAACATTACGCTTTGCAATATGGAGAAAATTGCAAAAGCTTTAGACACCTCGATTTCATCATTATTGGATTAGATTACACAACATAAATAACTATTATATGCCTCAGCCATCTATGACATCAAGAAAATCGCTATTGCTCCTATCATTCCCAGTAGGAAATGATTACATGATAGGGGTTTACCAAGGTTCTTTATCCCCGTTTGATATCATCGTAAAATATAAGCAAAAGGAAAATGGGAGATGGAGTCGGCTTCGAACTCCCAAACATATTCATTGGGCTGTTGATATAATCATTAAACAGCATATGATGCCAGTTGTTACTCAACTTTTTATAGATGAACTTATTGCTCTTTGGAATCAAACTGCTCCAATAACTTCTTTAGCTGAACGTAATCAGTTTCTCAACGCACCGTCTTTGCTTCACTCAGCAAATACTATCGCACGAAATTATCAAAACCTCAATGGCAAAGGAGAGTATTCTGTCGAGTTTTTGTGTATTCTTGCAATTCTGTTGATGAGGCAAGAGAAGACAAACAATCCGAATGCCTATATGTTCAAGAATCTCCTTGAGGCACTGAAAGCAAAGGATGATATTTTTAAGATAGTATCAGTGGCGACACATCGTTAGAACGGCAACCCTGCACCATAATAAACAGGCGGCTCGCTGAGGACACGAATATCCTTATCCTCGAAGAGTTTTGCCTGTTTTTGCAGTTTCTCCAGATATTCGGTACGAAGAGACAAGTCGTCAAGTTCCTCTCTCCGTGCCTTGCTGATCTCCAAAAATCTATCCTCCATATCTATTCCCAAGAACCTGCGCCCAAGCAAGTTGGCTGCTATCCCTGTCGTGCTACTTCCGGTAAATGGGTCCAATATCCACGCTCCTGGTTCTGTGGAAGCCTGAATTATTCTCGACAATACACACAATGGCTTCTGCGTAGGATGCTTTCCACACGATTTCTCCCATCGTGCTATAGCTGGAAGCGTCCACACATCACGCATCTGAGTACCCCCGTTTATCTCTTTCATCAACTCATAATTGAAGTAATGAGCGACTTTCTGCTCTTTTCGAGCCCAAAGGATATATTCGGCAGAGTATGTGAAATATCGGCACGAAAGGTTAGGTGGGGGATTGGTCTTCACCCAAGTAATGCAATTCAAAATCTTGAATCCAAGCTCCGTTAAACATCGGGCGATAGAAAAGATATTGTGATATGTTCCGCTTACCCAGATTGTTCCGTTACTTTTTAATTTCTCTCGACAAGCCGAAAGCCAAGCCTTGTCGAACCGATAGTCTTCTTCAAATCCCTTAGATTTATCCCACTCTCCTTTATTTACAGACACCATCTTCCCGCTCTGAACGCTTATGCCCCCATTAGACAGATGGTATGGAGGATCAGCGAAAATCATATCAAACTTGAACTCAAATTGAGACAAAAGTTCGATACAATCACCTTTGGCCAAAGTGAAATCCTTATTACCGGACTTGAAGAAAGGTGTAATCATACACGAATCAGATTTGAAATAACACCATCCTCCAAATCCTTGATATTATAGAGATTCTCAAGGACATCGAAAGTCTCTTTCAGATTGTTCCGGGCATTTATCCAGCCTTTACCGTCAGTGAACCACACAAACTTGAAGAAATCCAAGTCCTTGGTCTCCAATGTTATTGTCTTATAACTCCGTGCGGTCTCATTCAGTTTGGAACCAGGGCTGGAATAGAAGTTCGTCTCAATGCCATAAATCATATTCGGACATTTGATGACGAAATCAAATCTCTTTTCTGCGCTTCCGTTATTGGATATTGAAGATAGATCTACATTCCACTTTTCCTCAATCTCGTGAATATACATTTCCTTGAAATAGGTCTCGTCTTTTACAAGGCCAGCTTGAATGAGATAACTCTCAACAAGATTTTCCATCAAATGACCACCACGATTCTTGCGCCCGTTGGAATCAAGTCCAGTCTCGACACCAGTCACATAGTCCACCAGATTATTAATCAGATGATTCTCCATAAGGTCGAACAGTCCAGTCTTTCTCATAAAGATCTTATACTGAGATGTCGGATAGTTTCTCGCCACGAAATTGTAACAGAATGCTCCTTCTTCATCCATCGCGAAAATATCCATCTCGCGTTTAGCCAGAAGAATAGGAATGCACTTTAGAGTCTCAGGGTAACGCTCGATTATATTCTCAAAATCAGCCTCGATATTTCGAGACCCGATCAATGAATTAAGAATGTTAAGTTCAATCCTGAGCGCATCAACATTGGCAAACACTTTGGGAAAGTCGATGTAGTATTTATAATCAGCAATGGAGCTGCGAAACTCACCAAGCCAAGCGTTAAAATCCCTCATATAATGTGCTATATTATGTTGGTTATCATTATTTCGGACAACTTTCCCCGTCCTGCAGCATTGGCATTTATCATTCTGGATGCGGAAACTCGTTTGATGCTGAACCTTTGGTAAATATTGTCAAAGAAGTTGCCGGAAGCTGTGTCCTTTACTGGATCCGAATTGCTGGCGACAAACAGCGCCTTCTTCTCCGCAATGCGGTTGCAGAAATCCCTCAAACGAATCTGTTCCTCATCGTCAAACCCTTCCTTTGAATATGAAGTAAATGAAGATGTCACTGTAATAGGCTTGTAAGGTGGGTCAAAATAGAAAACAGAATGCTCGTCAGCATACTCCTCTGTCTGTGCAAAATCCCCACAAAGGATCGTCACCCGTTTAAGAAGTTCTGAATCAGCTCTCAATGTCTCTGCATCGCAAATCTTCGGATTTGAATACTTTCCGAACGGAACATTGAACGCCCCCTTTGAATTGACACGATACAACCCGTTAAAGCAAGTTCTATTCAAGAATATGAACAAGGCAGCAGTCTCGACATCGCTCGCCAGATGTTCATTGTAGCGACTACGCTTACCGAGGAAGTAATCTTTCCTCTCGTCATCATCCAAAGCCTGATATGTTGCCTGATATTCCGCCAATACATCGATCAATTCCTCAACCTTATTCTTGATGACAGAATAGGTACAAACAAGTTCTCGGTTGATGTCATTTATGACAGCCTGTTCAATGTTCGGAAACTCCTGAAGAATCCAGAACAGCACAGCCCCGCCACCGACAAAAGGCTCCACATAAGTAATGCCTTTTCTCCTGCTCAAATCATCAGGCAGCGACCGCCTCACCTCATCCAGAAGCTGAGATTTCCCACCAACCCATTTCACAAAAGGCTTAGCCTTAACGTTGTTGTCTTTCAAAACCATTTCCCAAAGTCCTTTTGAAAGCAAATATACTACAAACTTTTGATATTTATAGTATGCAAAAAAAATAATCCTACTTTGGCGCTTTTTTGATTTTGCGTTTTATTGCAACGCCATTGATTGCGACAACAGCATTTGAAAATTCCGTGAGCAGAGTACTCCTTTGTTCCAAAACAGAATTCTTATTTTCTGTAGAGAATGTAATGACATCCTTCTTATACTGTTCATTGTATTCTTCGAAATCAGTAATTTTACACTGCATCAGTTTTAGAATATTATGAATAGATAACTTTGGCTCCTTAAATATTTGTTCAGCGTTCGATTCAAATGCGGCTAGACGTGTTGATAGCACCTTAAATCCTGTCTTGATATCTTTTGCACTCTTTTTGTCATAGCAAATTTCATCAAAGAATACCTTGCAATCATATTTTATATCATTCAATTCATTTGTAAAGTATTCTTTCAAAAACCGTTCTTTGGTATTTGCTTTCATAATTGCATTCGCAATCCAAACTCCAAATACGATTGTCACAATCAAATTCAGTGCAATATCAACTATCGCAATTATATCCGAACATTCCATATTCTATTGTATCCAGACTTTTTTTTGAACTTGACCATTAACCAAACGTCCCCATTCGTTATGAGCTGACGTGACCTTTGCTTGTTCGTTCTTGATTCTTCTTTTTTCCCATTCAGGGATAGTTTCTTCTTTTATCATAGATAGCCATACATCCTCGTCATTTGAAATGATTACCAAAGAATCAGAAACAACTTTGGCTGAAAAATCATATACTAAATTACCGAAAGCTTCATCCAAAAATGATGAAGCATACCCGTCCGCTCCATCTAAAGTTATTCGAAGAATGGCATCTTCTTTAAGAGCTTGACAAAATAATGGATTTAGTTTTGTATGATAGAAATCCTCTCCGGAATCGTCACCTTGTGTACAGTACCTTGGACCAGGACTTTGCGAATATTCAATTACGCTGAAATCGATTGTTTTCTTTGTTCCCATTTATAAAAACTTTCTTTGGTTATTTCCCAATAATAGAATGTACCTGCAAAATTTGAACCCAATTGGCGTGATTGGGCATTGTCCGATAGGTTTAAGAGTGTTTTATTCGTGATTACTGTTAGGTTGTTAATATAACCTTCGTCTGAAACTGCTTTTATGCGAGGCAACCCTTTGTTCCTATTGTCATCTGCTGTTGCTGATTGGTATTTTTTCTCAAAAGCTCTGTGTAAAATAGTTATATCATCATTAAATTTATCTCCAATATAC
>CAVENC010000072.1:0-6208 GCA_963617065.1 Butyricicoccaceae bacterium | reverse complement strand
GAAGATATCTTTAATCTCCTTCTCGAATTTTTCAGACGGAATCAGAGTCCCGACGTGCACCACTACATTATCCGTACCCAACTCATTGGTGCTCACTTCAACCACATAATTCTTGACGTCAGGTATATTGTCGAGAATATCGAACATTGCAGGCGGATAAAGAGTTGTACCCTTGAACTTTATCATCTGCTTTTTGCGTCCTATCACAGAACTTACCCTCACCGTGTTGCGGCCGCATCTGCAAGGTTCGTCATAGTGATATACGATATCGCCTGTCTTGAATCTAAGCAACGGCATTCCAGTCACTCCGATCGTGGTGATTGTAACTTCTCCCGGCTCGCCTGGGCCCACAGGACGATTTTCATCATCCAGAAACTCGACTATCATAAGTTCAGGCTGCAGATGGCCACCATTGAAATACTCGCAGTCCGTAAAGGAATGCTGCATCTCTGTGGACGCATAAGTGGAATATAACTGAAGTTCAGGCCACTTTGAATGTATAATCTGGCCCAAAGTATTGAGCTCAAATGTCTTAGGATCACGCAACGCTTCACCGATGCAGACACATTTCTTCATCGAGCAATTCCGGTAATCGATGCCGTGTTCTTCCGCAAAAGAAATCAGTTTGACCAGGAACGACGGCACAGCCATACCCACAGTAGGATGGATTCTTGATATGGTATCCCATTGAAGCTCAGGAATTCCGTTTCCGACACGAACGACACCCATTCCCAATTCTCTGGCGCCAAGGAAATATGCCAAACCTGCCATAAACCGGCGGTCAATGGTGACCATCTCCTGCATTATGTCATTCTTGGTACACCCTGCCGTCTCAAATGAAAGTTTCTCATTATATGCCAAATGCTGAAGATCTTCTTCTGTCTCCGTAAATGTCACAGGATCGCCCAACGTTCCGGATGTGGTGGCAAAGTCAATGACCTTGTCCATCGGGACGCACCGGAACTCCGGTCCGTACAATTGCAAATCTTTCTTCGTGGTGACAGGCAGATTCTGCAGATCTTCAAGTGTCTGTATCGTATAAGGATTTATCTTGTTCTCCGAGAACATCTTCCTATAGTATGGCGAACGATTCACCAGATACTCAATAGTTTCCCTTAGGCGTCTCTCCTGATATTTCTTGATTTCCCCTTTGGAGAGGAACTGGATTTCCGGATGTCTTTCCATCTGTTATCTTATTTGAAGAATACGAAGAACAAATATAATAATTTTCTTCGTATCTTTCGCCCGATAAGTTCAACAGACTCTTTATCTGTTCTAAAACATTTATGTATGAAGAATTTAAGTATCGCACTTGTCGCTCACGACGGACGTAAAGATGAGCTACTTTCTTGGGTAAAGTTCAACGCCGCAATGCTTTCCAAGCACAAACTTTTCGCCACCGGCACAACCGGCAGACTGATTGAGGAGCTTCCTGTAGAGATTGACGGAAAAGTAACATTCCCGTTCAGACACAAGGTGACAAGACTGCTCTCAGGACCTTTGGGAGGCGATCAGCAGATAGGCGCAATGATTGCCGAGAGAGAAATCGATATGCTGATTTTCTTCTGCGACAATCTGATAATCCAGGGACATCAGAACGATGTGTCAGCGCTTACGCGACTTGCTTCATTGTACAACATCGCGTTCGCCACAAACCGTACAACAGCTGACCTTCTACTCACATCTTCCCTGATTGACGATCCAGATTACGAGATTCAGATTCCTGACTGCATCGCGAATTACGCCAACAGAAAGTTGAAGTAGAAGGCTTCACCAAAAAAACTATATTGAAAAAAAAACTGTTTGAAGCAGTTTTGAAGTGCTTCCGAGTTATCACTTTCCGAACAGCCACTGCAAACGTTCCTGTGTATAAGATTGCTCACAGGTCATTTGGTGCGACCACTGCTCGGAGGCGGGAATAATCGTGTATATCGCATTTCCGCCTATGCTGTTGACACTGTCGCAGAACGTGCGGACATCTTCGTAAGCGGTCTTCATAACCTCGTCAGCCTCACTCATTACTGAGCAGATACGCATTGACTTGAAGTTATCGGCACTCGCAGTTCCAGGCTTCCCGGCAACGGGCATTATTCCTGTGAACATATCAGGGTAGGTATTGGCCAACGACCAAGTTCCCGTACCGCCCATAGAGCCGCCCAAAACAAATATTCCGTCGCAAGAATCTTTGTACTCATCCAGAAGCGATTTGAGATTCACGTTCATTTTCGCGCCCCAGCTGTCCGTTGATGGACATTGAGGGACAACGAATATGCTGCTGATGGATTTTGAAGCCAGGTATTCCGCGATAATCCCCACTCCGGGCTCTTTAAGCTGGGATTCATTGTCGTTTCCTTTGGAAGTACCGCCGTGAAGATACATTACGAGTACAGGTTTCGCACCGGATGTCACATCTATGTTCTTCTTTCTGTAGGACAGTTTTCCACTCACACATTTCTCAAAGCCGTCCACATCTGAATCCGAATCTTCGTCCGAATCAGAACCGGAATCAACTGCATAATAATTCATTTCATCATAAGAAATGCCTCTTGCGATACGGAAACCTGCTTTCGGTTTGTAATTAGTTGTCGGAATCTTTGTTCTGAACGAAACTCTCAGCCCGAATGTACTGCTCTGCCAGTGACCTCCGCGCAATACGTGCGAACTGACGTTCGTCCCATTATATTGATAGTACTTATTTTCATCAGACGGGCCCTTCGGATTCACCTGATCAACATCCGAATATGGACCATACCAATCAAAGCACCATTCGAAAGCATTTCCGGACATATCATAGAGTCCCAATTCATTTGCTGTCTTCAGACCTACTTTATTGACGTGTTCAAGCCCGTCCTCTTTAAACCAACCGGCTTCGCTGACATCATTGCTTCCGCTAAACCGGAAATCTTTGCTTTTGTTTCCTCCTCTGGCGGCAAACTCCCATTCCGCCTCTGTCGGCAACCGCCAATCCCCTCCTGTAAGTTCATTAAGCCTTGCGATGAAATTGTTGGCATCATTCCAATCAACTCCGTCCATCGCCCTGTCGTCATCCTCACCATAGGCCGAAGCTGACCAGCAAGGCTCCAATGTCCCCATAACTTCCTTCCAAAGCCCTTGCGTAACCTCGTATTTTGAAATTTCAAATCCAGACAATGTCACTTTATGAAGCGGAAGTTCGTCAGGACGCGGATCGTTGGTATCCTGGGAGTCTGACTCAGCCTTTGTGGCTACATCTCCGTCCAGTCCGGAAGTCGTCTGACCCATAATGAAAGTACCGCCATCAACCTTAATCATCAACGCTTCAACTCTTTCCTTAAGCGTCTGAGGGTCCGAATCTTCTTCATCTTCAGGCTTTGTCTCATCTTCTTCTTGAGGCTCATTCGGTTCGACAGGCGATGTTTCTTTTGAAGAACATCCTGCAAAAAGCGTTGCAGCCAGCATCAAACCAGCCCAAAAAAATCTATCTCTGCGCATTTCTCTTCTGTTTATTGTTTACCGGCTGTTTAGGTGACGACAGACGTCTCATCATATCACGCTCGATTTCATATACTCTTGATATCTGTTTCTGTGTCAGGAAAGTGCTGTAGATCCCATAGTATTTCTTACGCAAATCCAATATTTTCTGGCTTCTCTCGAAACGTTTGGCAATTTCATCTTCGCTCGGATTCTCCTGCTGCTTTCCGAGGCTTGGCCCCAACGCCCACAATTCCTTATGAAAATCGCGGTAAGCATCCTTGAATTTCTTGCTGGTCGCAGAATCAAAGGCAAGCGTTTCGCAGATGTATTCCGCCTGTTTCTCTGCAACCGCCTCCCTTGAAATCCTGCGCGCGTTATCCTGCGCATACGCCGTCAAGGAGACAAATGTGGCGATAACTGCCACCAATATTGTTTTCAAAGTCGTTCTCATATTCAATAATTCATATTCAAGAAAGTGTCTTCATCATATATTTCGTAAAGAAATGCCCGGTCCGCATTGTCGAGATTCGCAAAAGCCTGACGGACTTCATTAAGCGAATTCACGGATGGCGAATGCCAATTCTGAGCAATTGTAACGGCTATTGCCACCGAGGCGGCAACCGCACTGACGGCAATAACAACACGTCTCACTTTCGAACCGCGCTTCCTGACTTGAGTTTGTTCGAGCACATTCGTCTCTATAGCTTCAAGAACTCCAGCCGGCATCTCGTACGGCATCCGTTTTCCGAGTCCCATTATATTTGTTTTTCTAGGCATAATTATCTTTCAAATAACTGTAAATCTTAACTTTGGCGTTATGCCAATTGGCTTTGGCTCCTGTCGGAGTAGTTTCCGTTATTTCTGCTATGTCATTAAAGTCCAACTCGTCATAATAACGGAGATTGAAAGTCAACTGTTGTTTTCGTGGAAGCGACAATACAGCTTTCTGCAGATCGACCGCCTCAACATCGTGCCAATTTACATAGTCATCTGCAAGTGCGGACATCGCTTCCGGATTATTCTCAACTTCCACGGCCGGATGCCGTTTTTCGATGATCCGATATGCTTCATTGGTAGCTATACGGTATATCCAAGCTGTAAAAGAACGTTGGCGATCATAACTGTCAAGCAAGCGGAAAACTCTTATGAATGTTTCCTGAGTGGCGTCCTGCGCGTCTTCATTATTGACCGTAATTCGCCTGATGTGCCAATAGATCTGCTCCTTATATTCTTTAAGCAGCATCCTGAAGCCCAACTCTCGATTCAGTCCAATCAGTCTAACTATGTTCTTTTCGGTCATCAGCCAATGTATATATGACTTTCTTGCCTTGCACTTTTCTTACGAGCGGATCCTTCTTGTCCAATGTAAACGAATCAAGTTCCGCTTCCGCAAAACGTTTGTCCAGATTTGTTATTCCGCAGTATTCCTTGACTGTCAGATAGAGATTCCGCTGCAGATAGGCCACAGCCATCAGTTTACGTTCCGGCCGCGATGTCTTGTTCACGGTGGTCGTGCGTTCCATCTTTATAGTCCGGACCAGAGGCATACGTGCTTCTACTCGCGGTACCCTGTAATAACCGCCGCCTCTGCGATGAGGCCGACGTGCTTCCGCGGAAATTGCGGATGACAACAACAGCATTACAGCCATCACTGTCGCAAATAATCTTGTCCTCATATTCTTCATAATTTTGAAGTTTACTTAAATCACTTTTGAGACGTCTCGCTATATATACCCGCAGAAATGTCAAAAGTAAAATTATGAAGGGCAAAATTTTGAAAAAAAATGAATACTGCCGTTGTTTTGAAGAAATGATAGATAAAACGCTATACGTCGATCCACTCGACTTCCCCGCCCCAGATGGACAGGAATTTAAGGAAATCATCCTTGCTGATTACTACGCTGGCTGTATTCTCGCAAGGATGGAAACTGACTTTCTGCGTTTCCAGCAGGGCCTTGTCAAGATAATATTTCACACGGTGTCCGTTGTCGAAAAGTTCTTTCGGATCCGCATCGACAAGATTCATATCATTGATAAGTCCGAACGCGCATACGGAACCAGGATGGACGCCCAGGCAGCGCATCATACGTTCTTCTGACGCGAATGAGAGTTTGCCTTCGTGGAGTTTATGTTCTAGTCCGTGAATATCGAATTCCTTGTGGCACTCCATACTTATGAGATAATGGCGGTTGCCTTTATGGTTGCGCATAAACAGGTTCTTGCAATGCGTCACATCACCGTGTATTTCTTTCCAATACTCCAGTCCGTCCGCAACGGAGCAGAACTCCGGATGCTCATAAAGTTCGTAACTTATCCCGTGCTCCTCCAAAAATTCCAGCACCTTCGCCCTCAACCTCCACCTCTCTTCATTATCAATCATAACACTCTGAATTAAAGATAGATTCTTTGCTGATTATTATAACTCATTATCATTGGCTTCCTGAAGCCTACCATAAATCTGTTGTTGTGTATAATCAAGCCCAACATAACGACGATACGCACCGCCTTCAGATTCATTACGTGTATTATAAAGAGTTAAAAATATCCAATTTTCACCCGAATAGAAAACATACAAATCATCATCTGAAGCTACCTCATTGCGTATTCCATATTTTACCAACAGTTTATTTTTGAATGTCCGATACAAATCACCTGCTTCTTTCTTGGCATCATCGCTACAATCATCAAGACTATCATACACGCATACTTCATACAATTCATTCTTACTTGACAAACTCAACTCACAATAATCCCA
>CAVENC010000071.1:0-6485 GCA_963617065.1 Butyricicoccaceae bacterium | reverse complement strand
TGATAATTTGTCACAAATTTGAACCGAATTGCCGCTCCGCGTCTTCAAGCCTTTCAAGGTAGGATTGATAGAGTCCACTATTTAGGTCAATAAAACGGGACCGGGTGTGGCTGAAAAAGGATTTTCAGCCACGTTCCCGTTTTGGCTCCTAACCTCCTGCACCTCCTGAAGGCGGATTAACGGCCTTCGGCCGAGCGTCTGAAGCCGCTTTGTCGCTTCGCTCCGATTTGGAGACGTTTTTTAGAAAATTCTCCAAGCAACTAGCAACGGCATTGCTCTAAAAACAAAGCCACGAGGGCATGGGGTAAAGGCGTGGAGGGAAGAGATAACGAACCCAGTGAATCGCTGAGATAGAAATGTTGCTTTTTTGCCAACAGGTATATCATTCCCAAAAATAATGTTCCAAGAAAATAACGCTCCAAGAAATAACGCCTCTGCGCCTTTTGAATTTTATCGGAAATAGGGTAAATTTACAAGTTCTTAAAACAACATCTAAAGCAAGTGATAATATGCAAGATAACCGGTTGACATTTATAGACCCTTTTCTGCGGACAGAAAGCGTGTTATGAAACGGTTGAGGGTCTTGCGGTCAACGTGGAGGTTAGCGGCGATTTTGCGCAGGGAGATGCCGTCGCGGAGCATAGATGCAATTTGATTTTTCTTATGGTAAAGTTTGAGCTTTTCGGGAACATTGACAGAACCTTTCGGACGTCCGAGCCTGACTCCTTCCGCTCTTTTGCGGGCGAGAGCCTCCTTTGTCCTCTGGCTTATCAAGTTGCGCTCGATTTCAGCGGAAAGTCCGAAAGCGAAAGCCAGAACCTTGCTGGGGATGTCATCCCCGAGTCTGTAATTGTCCTTGATTGTCCATACTCGGCAACCTTTGGTCATACAGATGTTGAGGATCTCCATAATCATAAAGAGACTCCTGCCGAGCCGGGAAAGTTCAGAACAGATGATGAGGTCGCCGCTTCCGGTGCGTTTGAGAAGATTGCCGAGCCTCCGTTTGCTGTAGGATTTGGTGCCGCTGATGGTTTCCTCAATCCAGCCGTCAATGGCAATGCCGTTGCGCTGGCAGAATCGGAGAATCTCAAACCGTTGATTCTCAACAGTCTGCTTATTGCTGCTTACACGAATATACCCATAATTCATAATTCCACCTCCTCGGTCTCCCGCACATTTTGTCCTGCCACAGCAAGTGCAGAGTTCCTTCAAAATTAGAATATATTTCAGATTGTATCAAAATTATCGGCATCGGATATGAACATCAACGACAAGATTTCCGCAAATACAGAAAATGACAACGAGACACGTCATTCAAAACTTGTTGACGGATACAAGAGGGCGTTTGTGGATTCTACGTTTGACGCAGAGCCGTCTTATACGCCTCAGTTCATATCCAACTCCAACGGGCATCGTGTGCTTACGGAAATTCAGCGGGAACTGCAGGACTGCGACAGTATGTTCATGTCGGTTGCTTTCATCACCAAGGGCGGCATCACTCCGCTTAAAGGGACGCTTAAAGAACTGGAACAGAAGAACATACCCGGAAAAGTGCTGACGACGGATTATCTGACTTTCAGCGATCCTGAAGCATTGGATGCGTTATCCAGTCTTAAAAACTTGCAGATAAGGATGTTCCGTGCATCTGACGTGGGATTTCACACTAAGGGATATCTCTTTCGCAAGAATGGCGATATGAGAATTATCGTAGGCAGTTCAAACCTTACGCAAAAGGCTATAACCCAGAACTATGAATGGAACACAAAGGTTATTTCCACGTCTGACGGGCAATATGCGAAGGATATGGAAGCTGAGTTCAGCCGCGTGTGGGAATCTTCTGTCGACTACCGGGAGTGCCGTGAACAATATGCCGGTGAATTTAATTCGCAGAAAGCAATAAGGAAAAAACTTAACGGTCTGGTTTCCGAGTTGAGGATTTCCGGCTCCAAGGTCATAGAACCCAATGAGATGCAACGCAATTTTTCATTGGAAGTCGAACGGCTAATACGGTCCGGACAGCATCGGGCACTGCTCATATCTGCGACAGGAACCGGAAAAACTTACGCTTCCGCTTTTGCGGTGCGGAATATTTTTGCCAAAGCATTGTTTCTGAAGAAGAAAGTCTTGTTCCTGTCACATAGGGAGATGATTAACGTCCAGGCGCAGGAAAGCTATTCAAGGGTGCTGGGCGCAGGGTTCAGAATGGCCCAGTTATCCGGTTCAAATCAGGACTGGTCAGAAATTTATTCCGCTGATGTGCTGTTCTCTACAATGAATATGATGGCAAAAGACGATGTCCGGGAGCAACGCTTCAGGCGCGATGAATTTTCTGTTATCATATTGGACGAATGTCACCGGTCGGGTTCGGATAGTTATCAGAAGATAATAAACTATTTCACGCCGGAGTTCCTTCTGGGAATGTCTGCAACGCCGGAGAGAAATGACGGTGTCGATATCTACAAGCAGTTTGACCATAATATCGCCTGCGAAATAAGGTTGCAGAACGCCTTGGAGAATAATCTGCTTTGCCCCTTCCATTATTTTGGCATTCAAGACTTTGCTGTCGATGAGATAAAGTCTGATTTTAGGAATTTCCGATACCTGACTTCCGAATCCCGGGTGAACTACGTGATAGAACGTGCTGAGTATTATGGATACAGCGGAGACCGGGTGAAAGGGCTTATATTCTGCAGCAACAAGAGGGAAGCCGATACATTGTCCTCAATATTCAATAATACCGTAAAGGACAAGCACAATGGCGGTTCACGCTGTTACCGTACCGTTGCCCTGTCCGGAAGCGATTCTGAACCTGTCAGACGCAATGCGATAGCTAAATTGGTCGCAGATGCTTCAAAAACAGACGATTACCTCGACTATATCTTTACGATAGACATTTTTAACGAGGGCGTGGATATTCCTGAAATCAATCAGGTCATAATGCTGCGCCCTACGGAATCTGCCATCATTTTCGTTCAGCAATTGGGGCGCGGTTTGCGTAAGGCAGTCGATAAGGAGTTCGTGGTAGTGCTGGACTTTATAGCCAATTATGAAAGCAACTATCTGATACCAATAGCGTTGTCTGGGGACAGAACCGGAAACAAGGACAATATCCGCCGGTATATGATGGACAACGAGATAAAGGGTGCATCAACCATTTATTTCGATGAAATTTCTAAAGCCAAGATATTCAATGCGATAGATAAGGCGCAGATGAATGCTGGCAAGCTCATATTGGAGGCATACCGTAATTTCAAGAATAAACTTGGACGTCGTCCTTCGTTGCCGGATTTTGACAAATACGGAGAAATTGACCCGCTTCGAATCCTGGCACTGATGGAAAAGACTGATTTCAAAAAGATTGGCCGCAGTTCATATTATGGTTTTCTTGTGAAGTATGATGATATGCCGGATGAACTCAGTGATTATGAAAATCATATTCTCGAGTTTGTGTCGCAGAAATTCGCTTCGGGCAAGAGGCTTAATGAAATCCTGATGCTTGAGGCGTTGATGGATTCCGTGGCGGTCGAATTTGAGTGCGGACATTTGGGTGCGGAGAGTTCCAATGTCGATAAAGCTGAAGTTGGCAAGTCAGACCTGTCTGGAGCGGACGCGGATGTCATAACCAATTGGCGGCAGAGAATGCAGGAAGAAGGCTTGCCTGTCGGAAAGTTTTCTGAAGAAAACATAATCTCCATAATGACTGGTAACTTCTATAATGTCGGCTCAAGCGGAAAACGTTTCGCGGATTGTGTGCTGATAGAAAATAAAGCGGTGCATTGGCGTATTGCGGATAGTTTCTTAAAGGCCTTGAAAAACAATAGCTTCCGCGTAGCAATGAAAGAAGTTCTTGAGTTTGCCAAGAATCGGTACAACCAAGCGTATCGAGGTGAAACCGTTTTCCGGATTGGTCAGAAATATACTTACGAAGATGTGTTCAGGCTGCTTGACTGGAACAAAAACGAGGTGTCACTTAACGTTGGCGGATACAAATACGACGAACGCACAGATACTTATCCGGTGTTCGTCAATTATGACAAGTCCGAGGATATCAACGATACGATCAAATATGAGGACCATTTTGTGGACCAATCGACGATTGTGGCTATCTCCAAGAGTAACAGGCACATAGACTCGAAAGATGTCAGGGTGGCAGTTGAAAGCGCGTCGGGAAAGGTCGGGATGCATCTTTTCGTGCGTAAGAACAAGGATGACAAGGAAGCCAAGGAGTTTTATTATCTTGGCAGAATATATCATCGGGCCGGCGGAGTTCTCAAGGAATTTGTAATGCCGAACACGAAGGATGTGACAGCGGTTGAGATTGAATATAAATTGGAGCAGCCGGTAGAGAAAGGCTTATATGATTACTTGACTGCCAATTAGTTATAGGCTTGCGCGGTTTTTTGCTGTTTTACTTTTTGACGGGGGCTGATAGACTGAATTTTGTTTCGGGCTGAACTATGGCGTAAATTTGTCGGCTTAAATGTGATTTGGATGAGGCTTTTAGCGTGAAGGCGATGGAGAATGTCTGATGTGTGTGAAGAAAAAGACTGTTTGAAGTGGATGCAGGAGATGAATGTTAGAGGGGAAAATCAGAGGTGAATGCAGTGGTTTGTAACTGGGGAGGCTCAACGAGAAATTAAAACTTGCGTCAGGAAGATTAACTAGTAATAGATTGAAAATGAAGACGATAAATGTTGTTGCTGCGATAATCGTGAAGGACGGAAAAGTGTTCGCTACGCAGCGCGGATATGGTGAGTTTAAGGACGGATGGGAATTTCCCGGCGGTAAGATTGAGGCTGGGGAGACTCCGGAAGATGCTCTGAAACGCGAAATTAGAGAGGAATTGGAGACGGAAATCTCTGTGGGTGAACTCCTTGATACGGTCGAATATGACTACCCGGCATTCCACCTTTCGATGAAGTGCTATATCTGCGGTATCGTGAGCGGTAACCTTCATCTCGTTGAGCACGAATCCTCCCGCTGGCTTTCCAAAGATCAATTGAACGATGTCGCTTGGCTTCCCGCCGACGCCGGATTGATATCCCTGATTGCCGCCAGACTGTAGTCCAGAGCGCTTGCACTATACCCTCAAAAGCTAGTATGCCGGTCGGAATAGCTCTGATGCCACTCTCAAGCCTGTGAGAGCATACTATCTATTTTGTATTATACAAAATGTATAATCGAATTTCGTGTAAGGAACTTAAATCTGGGACGTTTGCCGTTTCCCGGATTTTTCATAACTTAACGTTTTGGAATCGTGCTGACTATGTCGGGGAAGTCGCCAGTGGGTAACGACCGTAAGATTGTTACTCGAAGAGATGCGACTCGGAAGGCCTTGGAAATGAGGGTGACAGTGCCAGTGCTTTACACAGATGTAGCAGCGAATGAAGTGGGTGGGAGTACGAAAAATTATTTTCTAAAACTAATAATGTAACAATGAAATTCAACAGATTTTTACTTGTGGCGGCGGTCGGATTTCTGATCAGTCTTAATCCGCAGAAGTCCGGTGCTGTGCCTCGTGCGGAGTATCCGCGTCCACAATTTGAACGCTCCGAATGGGTTAATCTTAACGGAGAATGGTCTTACACTTTGGATCTCAACAGCGTTGGACTCGAGAAGGGATACCGGTCAAGTGACGGATTTGACGGCAAGATTATAGTGCCGTTCGCTCCGGAAAGCAAACTTTCGGGTGTCGAGTACAAGGATTTTGTCACCGGTATATGGTATCAGCGCAAGGTTACAGTGCCGCAGGCGTGGACAGGACGCAATATAAGGCTGAATTTCGGTGCAGTCTATTATGAATCAGACGTTTTCATTGACGGGAAATTCGTCGGAAGACATTTCGGCGGCACATCGTCATTCTCCTATGACATTACTCCGTTTGTGAAGAATGGGGGAGAGCACAGTCTGGTCGTTTATGCCAAGAGCGATCTCCGTTCAGGTCTCCAGGCAGCTGGCAAACAGTCTTTGCTGGCGAACTCGCACGATTGCGATTATACCCGTACGACCGGAATATGGCAGACCGTCTGGATGGAGCCTGTTGCAGACAAGGCGCTTAAGACGGTGCGTGTATTCACCGACATAGATCAGAAACAGATTTCGTTCGAGCCGACCTTCTATGCCGAGGGCGGTACGAAGATAGAAATCACGCTTAAAGACGGCGACAAGACAGTTGGTAGCGTCTTAGCAGATGCAAAATCTGGCTCAAGCCTTGTTATTCCTGTCAAGAAGATGAAACTGTGGTCTCCGGGTTCGCCTTTCCTATACGACGTTCAGTATAAAGTTCTGGACAAGAACGGAAACGTGATTGACAATGTCGCCTCTTATGCAGGAATGCGCAAGATCCACACTGACGGCAAAATCGTCTATCTCAATAATGAACCATTCTATCAGCGCTTGGTGCTTGATCAGGGATATTATCCTGAAAGTCAGTGGACTGCGCCATCTGACGAAGCTTTGAAACGCGATATCGAACTCTCAATGGC
>CAVENC010000070.1:0-6518 GCA_963617065.1 Butyricicoccaceae bacterium | reverse complement strand
GAAGTATGACGGCCTGCATCATTGACGTCGGACAGCACTGAGAACAGACCTTCCTCGGACACGAGTTCTTTCTCTCCGGTATATATCAGTTCCACGTGATTGTTTCCGTATTTACGGCGGATTTCCTCGACGCCTCCTGTAATCACGAGCCTGGATTTGTTTATAAGGGCGATATTGTCACAG
The DNA here is from genome assembly GCA_963617065.1 of Butyricicoccaceae bacterium. Lineage (GTDB taxonomy): Bacteria > Bacteroidota > Bacteroidia > Bacteroidales > UBA932 > Cryptobacteroides. The sequence continues at coordinate 6,335 of CAVENC010000070.1, read as the reverse complement.
AGTTCCTCGACTGACTCCATATTATGAGTCGAAAGAATGATCGTAGCTCCTTGTTCCTTCAATTCGAGTATCTCCTTGCGGATGAGTTCGGCATTGACAGGGTCGAAACCGGAAAAAGGCTCATCCAGAATCATCAGTTTAGGCTTATGCACCACGGTCGTAATGAACTGAACTTTCTGAGCCATACCTTTGGACAGTTCCTCGACCTTTTTCTTCCACCAGTCCTGAATGCCGAATTTGATGAACCATTTCTTAAGTTCAGCTTTTGCCTCTTTCTCGCTCATACCTTTCAGCTGAGCAAGATACATTGCCTGTTCTCCGACTTCCATTTTGCGGTAAAGTCCTCTTTCCTCCGGCAAATAACCGATGCGTTCGACATCCCTCTGCGTTATAGGACGACCATCAAATATGACTTCTCCTGAATTGGGAATTGTTATTCTGTTTATTATTCGAATCATTGTGGTCTTGCCGGCACCGTTAGGACCGAGCAGACCGAATATCTTGCCTTCCGGAATTTCCAGATTCACGTGATCCAGAGCCACTTTTTCCCCGAAACTCTTGCAGATATCCTTACATTCAATCAACGCCATTTCTATACTGCGATAAGAAGTTGTTTTGCATTATTTTCTGAATGGTGAATTCAGTAAATATGCAAAAGTAAAAGATTTGAAGTTATTTTGAAAGCCCGCAAAACTGTTTTGGGGCAATTCGCGATTTTAATGCTGGATTTCGAGGCCCGATCCTATCTGTGGAATTGAATCCTTGTCTATCAGTTCGCCTCCTATCGGATGGTTCTTTCCGTTCTTCACGCCGAGGGCAATCAGTTTGTTGGATGTCGTAATCACGCTCTGCCCCTTGTCGCTTATCTTCTTGTATCCTTCATCATAAGCCGAACTGGCCTTCTTAAGCGCAGCCCCTATATTGTTGTAGGATTCCATAAACATACCGACGCGGTCAATCATTTCCTGAGCCAAAGCATAGACCTGTTCGTGATTTCTTGCCTGTCTTACTTGCGTCCAGGTCATTTCAACGATACGCAATGCTCCGTAAAGACTCTGTTCATCAGCCATATACACGTTCTGTTCCGCAGCACGACGCCACAAAGCCGGCTCGGCATTCATAGCAGTCCACAGCGCGCCTGTATTTGGAACGAACATTATCACATAACCGGCGGATACTTTAGGCGGTTTCACATAATCCTGATACCTCTTTACCGCCAACTCCTTCACGTGGCTCTTTATGCTTTCCAGATGCGCGGCGAGATATTTCGCCTTGTCCTGCTCGTTATCGGCATTGACATAATCTATGTATGCGGAGAGCGAAACCTTGGAATCTATTATGACTTCCCGGCACTCGTCCAGGTGAAGTATCACGTCCGGACGCATAATATTGCCATTTTCATTCTTCACGGTATTGCCGTTCGCGTCTTTGATCACATCCTGGATGTCATAGTGGATGCCTTCCTTCAATCCTTGAGACTCCAGCAATTCATTGAGCACACGCTCTCCCCAGTCGCCCTGCACTTTGCCTTTGTTCCTGAAGGCTGCCGCCAGTTCGTCCGCACTTTTCTTTGCCGCTTCGCTCTGCTCCATCAGCAACTGAATACGCTCTTTCATCTGGCCGCTGAGCATAGCCTGCTGCTTGTTTCCGTCATCCATCGTCTTTTTGAGATTCTCGATATTTTCTTTGAGCGGATTGAGAATATCTCCTATGCTTGACTTGCTTGTCTCCGAAAACTCCTTCTGACGGCTTTTCAACATCTCATCAGTCTCGAGTTTCATCTGAGCCGTCATTTTGGAAATGGTTTCGTTGAATTCTGCACGGAGCGCTTCCATTGCCTTGTTATGGACAGCATCGCGAGAAGCAATTTCTTCATTCAGACGCTTTTGCGCTTCTTCCTTGACCTCATCGATCCGCCCGGAAAGTTCTTTTGATTTCTCGACTGCGTATTCGTAATCGGATTGAAGTTTAGCCTGCTGTTTCTGCAGTTCAACATTTTCATTTCTGGATTCGCCCAACATCTCACGGCCCTCTGCTTCAGCACTATTCCTCGCATAGGTTGCAGCTTTGGATGAGATTGAGCGGCAAACAATCCAGGCTACCGAAGAACAAAATACCGCAGCTAAAGCAAAACCCGATATAAACGACACTATATCCATAATTATCTACTGGTTACAAAATCCTGTTTTCTCATAAATTCTTGATTAGGCCCTATTTTAGGAAAAAATTGCGGACCGTTACAGAATGACTCTGAAAACAGTCCGCAAGATACATAAAACGGCAGAAAATCCGAAGTTTTTTTAACCTATCACCTTTCCATTAAAAGCTGCGTTGGAGTGGTTTCATCTACCCGCCAACAGAAATTTTCTACTCTTCAGCCAGGAGAACGCAATCAGCATCAATGTCAAAAGTTCCGCTACAGGCAAGGATAGCCAAATACCTACAGTTCCGGCAATTAACGGCATTATCAGAAATGACGGAACCAGGAATAGCACACCTCTGGACAGGGAATAGATTGTGGCCGGCAAGGCACGTTCGACACTTTGAAAATAACCTATCGCCGTCACATTGATTATCGCAAGCGAGAAGCCGGTCGCCATAAACGGAATACCTTCGGCAGCAATATGATATGCGTTTGTATCCGTACTCAGAAACAATGCGGCAACGTATTTTATACCTCCGGCAAGGAGAAATGACACTAATACTCCCAGAACAACCGCAGTAAGCATAGCCACTTTTCTCGCTTCAAGCACTCTTGACAAATCACCGCTTCCGTGGTTATAACTTATGATTGGCTGTGCAGACTGAGAAATGGCATTTCCAGTCATAAAAATAAACGGCATAATGTAGCAGGCTATCGAGAACGCGGCCACGCCGTCCTCACCCAAGTATTTCATAAACACGAAGTTGCCTGTAAACATAAGCATCGCTATACTGATTTCGCCAAGAAATGCGGCCAACCCCAGACGGAACTGATATATTATATTCCTAAGACTGAGAAGAAAACTCTTCAGTGAGAATTTCAGGCGATACAATCTCATTGTCTTGGACATAAACAATATGTAAAATAACACCATCAGTCCCCCGACCCAACAACCTATAGCAGTGGCAATTGCAACACCGGCCAGCCCTTTGTGGAATACAAACAGGAAAACATAGTCCAGCACGACATTGACTATCGAAGGAATAGCGGCCGCGGCAGAAGCATAATTCGGAGAGCCGTCCAATCTTATGATCAGCAGGCCGACAGACTGGAGGAATATGGCCGTGAACGCAAGCGAGAGCCATTTCTGATAGTCAAGGACGTAGGGCAGAAGTCTTTCTGAGGAGCCAAGCATATATGCAGACTGAAGGCTGAAAATTTGCACTAGCAATGTTATTACAGCAGTAAGCAGAACGCCAAATAGCAACGTCTGAGTCATATTGATGCGGGCTGCCTTTTCGTTCCCCTGCGCCAAATGGACAGACGACACTACCGAACAGCCGATGCCGAACAGCATACCTATTCCGGTCATTATCATCCAGAAAGGCGCAAATATGTTGACAGCTGCCAGAGCGTCGCTTCCTACTCCGTGCCCGACAAAAACGCCGTCGATCGTTGTCATCACCGACATACACACCATTCCGGCCAACGTTGGAAGAAATATCTTCCTGAAAAGCACCGGAATGCGATCTGACGCAAAATCAATTGAATCCCGTTTCATAAAGTTCTTTTTAAGGCCGGCAAAGTTAGCAACTCATATTGGATTTGACACCGCACTATGCTTAAACCAACCATTTTAGCCATACAATTTTATCATTTGTTAATTTTGGCCCGCCCCCACTTCTGCGCACTCGTTTTTCTGAGTGCTTAAATGTATTTTGACGGAATCCCAATAATTGCGAACTTTGCGCCCGTATGAAAGATTTCATAGACATATTCTGCCGAAACTATGGTCTGGAAGCCACCGACGCTGACATTCTGATTCGGGAAATGCAGCAGATAAACTTCAGCAAAGGCGAAACAATCGTCCGGAAAGGAGATTTCAATGACACTTTCTATGTTTTGGAAGACGGAATCTGGAGTTGTTCAACACCGAATGCAACTGGCGAAGTGGTAGTCTGGTTCGCGTTTGCCGGTGAAGTGGCCATCAACGTGGTGTGTTACAATGCTCAAACTCCGTCAAAAGTAAAGATAACTTCAGAAACAGACAGCCGGGCTCTATGGCTCAGCAAAAACAGGTTGGACACACTGTGTAACAATTCGTTGCGCATCGCCAACGCTATAAGGAAAATATTCGAAGTCCATTCTCTCAGATTTGAGACAGATGTAATAAGAATAGCTGAAAAACCAGACACAAGGGAAAGGTATCTGTCGCTCATAAAAGATCATCCCGAGCTCATACAGAATGTAGCTCTCAAGAAGATAGCATCTTATCTATGGGTCACACCTCAATCTCTCAGCAGAATACGTTCTAACATTGACAAATGACGCAAATGAACCTTAAGAACAGCAACGACACTATTTGCGCACCGGCTACAATTCCAGGGACCGGAGCGATTTCCATTATAAGAGTAAGCGGTAAAGACACATTTTCAATAGCCGACAAGATTCTGAAAACTAACGGACTGCCCATTTCGAAGTCTGATGGCTACCGGATAAGATACTGTACCGTATATGCTGACAACGGAGTCCTAGACAATGTTCTGGTCAGCGTATTCCGCGCGCCGCATTCATACACCGGAGAGGACTCCATAGAGATTTCCTGTCACGCGTCCAAATATATCGTCAGCGAATTGATGAGACTGCTTGTCAAGGCGGGAGCAAGGGTCGCTGGACCGGGAGAATTCACCCAAAGGGCATTCCTGAACGGAAAGATGGACTTGGCACAGGCGGAAGCTGTTGCAGACGTAATAGCATCGCAAAGCGAAGCTTCTCATAGAGTTGCCATGAACCAGTTGAAAGGAGGATATTCCAATGAACTCAAATCTCTGCGCGAGGAGCTGCTCAAAATGACTTCCCTACTCGAATTGGAACTTGATTTCAGCGAAGAAGACGTGGAATTCGCCAACAGAGAGCAACTTAAGGCACTTGTTGACGGAACATTGTCACACATAACCACGCTTGCGGATTCATTCAAGCTTGGCAATGCAATCAAAAACGGCATTCCGGTCGCGATAGCAGGTGCTACAAACACCGGTAAAAGCACACTTCTGAATGCAATTCTCGGTGACGACCGCGCAATCGTTTCCGACATTGCCGGCACAACCAGGGACACAATCGAGGAAACATTCAACATTGACGGTACGTTATTCCGTTTTATCGACACCGCGGGAATAAGAGAAACGTCCGAGGAGATAGAGAAAATCGGAATCGTCCGCACTTTCAAGAAGCTGGATGAAGCGGATATCGTGCTGGGAATGACTGATATTTCAAGAGGTGTGGAATCCGTTGTTGCCGATGCCGAATTCATTTATGAAAAGGCCGGCAGCTCAAAGCATTTGATTCTGCTTGTAAACAAATGCGATAATCTTTCCGAGGATAAGCACTGCCTGATATCTGACGGAACAGATAACTCGAATGATGCACAAAGCCGGCTTGTAAACGGAGACGGAATATCCGTTTATGTGGGCAATACTAGCTCAAACAAACCTGAAAATTCAACGGATGAACATCGCAGCGAAGATGACCTCAAGGCAGGCGATAGCTCAAACAAACCTGAAAATTCAACGGATGAACATCGCCCGAATAATAACGGGGCTATGGCTCTCAATCTATCTAAAGCGACTGCGATTGATTCTTCAAGTGAGCAAGGTCAGAGCTCCGAATTAGCCGAAAACTTACCAGAAGCAGCCGTTAACAAAAATGTTATCATATTTAACAAGATTGTTTCTCAAATTAAGAATAAACATATTGACTGCACAATAGTGCCAATATCCGCAAAACGGGGCTTAGGAATATCAACACTCAAAAAATGCCTGTCCGACATAGGAAAAGACTTGACAGGAGGTTCAGATTCGACCCTGGTCACCAACATTCGTCACTACGAGGCACTTGAAAATGCGGCAACATCTCTCGGTCGAGTCAGATCAGGACTTGAGTCTTCATTGCCGGCAGACCTCGTCGCCCAGGACCTCCGCGAAGCCCTCTACCACCTCGGCTCCATCCTCGGTGAAATCACCACCGACGAAGTCCTCGGCAACATCTTCAAGAATTTCTGCATCGGAAAATGATGGGGTCGAAAGAAACAGTAGGATAGGGGCAACAATCGGGATAATATATTGAGTTTCAAAGCCGAGAGTGTGGATAACTTTTCGGCTTGTTTCTTTGTTTTTCGGGATATTTCGGGTACTTT
>CAVENC010000069.1:0-6706 GCA_963617065.1 Butyricicoccaceae bacterium | reverse complement strand
TTGTGAAGTTCAGGCTCCTGGCCTTCTCCCTTGTACTCCCAAGCGGCAACATACATATAGTTTTCGTCATCACGCTTAGCTTCACCTTCCGGTGTCTGGCTTTCCTCACGGAAATGACCACCGCAAGACTCGTTTCTGTTAAGCGCATCCTTAGCCATAAGTTCACCTATATCGAAGAAATCTACAAGACGGAGAGCTTTCTCAAGTTCCTGGTTGAACTCATACTGAGAACCTGTAACCTTGACAGTCTTCCAGAATTCCTTGCGCAGTTCCTGAATCTTGGCAATACCTTCCTTAAGACCTTCTGCTGTACGCGCCATACCTACGTGCTCCCACATAATGTGACCAAGTTTCTTGTGGATTGCGTCAGCAGGCTCTGTTCCCTTGACAGCGAAAAGTCTGTCAATACGATCCTGAACCGCTTTCTCTGCCTCTGCAAACTCCGGAGCGTCAGTATTTGTCTTAGGCTCTGCAAATTTGTGTGAGAGGTAATCACCGATAGTGATAGGAAGAATGAAATAACCGTCAGCAAGACCCTGCATAAGGGCTGATGCACCGAGACGGTTTCCGCCGTGGTCTGAGAAGTTGGCTTCACCGATAGCATAAAGGCCCGGTACAGTAGTCTGAAGGTCATAATCTACCCAAATACCACCCATTGTGTAGTGAATTGCAGGGTAAATCATCATAGGCTCTTCCCAAGGGCTGGATGCCGTAATCTTCTCATACATCTGGAACAAGTTACCATATCTCTCGGCAACTCTCTGTTTTCCAAGTCTTTCGATTGCCTCCTTAAAATCAAGGAATACTGCAAGACCTGTCTCGTTGACACCGTAACCGGCATCACATCTTTCTTTAGCCGCACGAGAAGCGACATCACGAGGTACAAGGTTTCCGAAAGCAGGATAACGACGCTCGAGATAGTAATCACGATCCTCTTCAGGAATCTGAGAAGGCTTAATCTGATGGTTACGAAGTTTCATAACGTCGTCCATCTTCTTAGGCACCCAGATACGACCGTCATTACGCAAAGACTCTGACATAAGTGTCAACTTGCACTGCTGGTCACCGTGTACAGGAATACAGGTAGGGTGAATCTGAGCGAAAGCAGGGTTTGCAAAGTAAGCGCCTTTGCGGAAACACTGCATAGCTGCAGAACCGTTGCTGTTCATTGCATTGGTAGAGAGGAAGTATGTACGTCCGTAACCGCCGGTAGCGATAACTACAGCGTGCGCACCGAATCTCTCAAGTTTGCCTGTAACAAGATTTCTGGCAATAATACCTTTAGCCTCGCCGTTGATTACAACGAGATCAAGCATTTCGTGACGAGGATAGCTCTTCACTGTACCTGCCGCAATCTGTCTGTTGAGAGATGCATAAGCACCGAGAAGAAGCTGCTGGCCGGTTTGTCCGCGGGCATAGAATGTACGGCTTACCTGCACACCACCGAAAGAACGGTTTGCGAGATATCCGCCATATTCCCTTGCAAAAGGAATTCCCTGAGCTACGCACTGATCAATGATTGCAGAACTTACCTCGGCAAGTCTATAGACATTTGCCTCCCTGCTTCGATAGTCTCCTCCCTTGATTGTATCATAGAAAAGACGGTAGACAGAGTCGTTGTCGTTCTGATAATTCTTTGCGGCGTTTATACCTCCCTGAGCTGCGATTGAGTGCGCGCGGCGAGGTGTGTCACTGATACAGAAAACTTTGACATTGTATCCCAGTTCTCCCAGAGTGGCAGCTGCAGAAGCTCCGCCAAGACCGGTACCTACTACGATAATTTCCAGTTTCCTTTTGTTGTTAGGACTGACAAGACGAATTTCCGACTTCCTTTTGGTCCATTTTTCAGCCAAAGGTCCGTCAGGAATCTTTGAGATAAATTTATCGGCCATTTTATAGTTATTATGAAATATTGTTCAATAATTCTGCAAGTTTAGTGATTTTTAGCGAATAAACCGCAGAAATACAGGAAGAAAAATCAAAAAAGAGTGTTTTCAATGTAGTCTGTACCGTCCTGCAATCCGGGATTCTTTTCCAGCCCCAAATGGTCGTACGCAAGATCGGTTACAACCCTTCCTCGCGGTGTTCTCTGAATAAAGCCTTCCTTTATAAGGAACGGTTCATACACTTCTTCGACAGAGCCCTGATCCTCCCCTACCGCCGTCGCTATAGTATTGACACCGACAGGTCCGCCCTTGAATTTAGTTATAATTGTATAGAGTATCTTGTTGTCTATCTGATTCAATCCCCTCTTGTCTATATTAAGAGCATCCAATGCGAATCTGGATATATGCAGGTCGATATGTCCGTCACCCTTCACCTGCGCAAAATCCCTGACTCTCCGGAGCAACGCATTGGCAATACGGGGCGTACCTCTACTCCTCAATGCAATTTCTCGGGCCGCGTCATCGTCGATTCCAACTCCCAGCAATGCACTGTTGCGCTTGATAATACGGATAAGATCCTTGGCATCATAGTATTCAAGAGCGAAGTCAATACCGAAACGGGCTCTCAAAGGTGCAGTAAGCAGTCCTTTTCGAGTAGTCGCCCCCACAAGAGTAAACGGATTCAAGGCAATTCTTACAGACCTTGCTCCGGGACCTTTATCTATAAGTATATCTATGGCGAACTGTTCCATAGCAGAATACAGATATTCCTCTACTACAGGAGAAAGACGATGAATCTCGTCAATGAACAAGACATCCCCCTTTTCAAGCGATGTCAAAAGCCCGGCAAGGTCTCCAGGCTTGTCCAATACAGGTCCGGACGTTATCTTTATATTGACGCCCAGCTCATTGGCAACTATATTTGCCAATGTAGTCTTACCCAAGCCTGGAGGACCGTGAAAGAGCACGTGGTCAAGAGGTTCCCCTCTCATTTTTGCGGCCTGGATGAATATTTTCAAGTTGGCCACTATCTTGTCCTGACCGGTGAAATCCAGCAGTTCGTGCGGCCGGATAATTCCGTCTAAATCCTTATCTTTGTCAGTCCCGCTTGAGTACGGGGTAAAATCATCAGCCATCGGCAACATCATTAGTAATACAAATTTATATATTTATTTTAATCTTCTTGTTTTTGTTATTAGTGTTGAAATGTTGATAGCTGTATGGAATATATTGATTCTTAATAATTTAACTTTGTGAATAATTGTTGATATCCATATCTGGGATGCGGTGGAAAAAAGTTGAAATATAAATTTTGAAATTACGGAACCGCTTTGCTTAAAATTTATATTGTCATTTCCGAGATATAGTTTTCAATAGATTTTAACAGGGTTATTAACGAGTTTTCAACAGAAATTAACGCCTTTATGTTGATAAGTCAAGATAAAACAGCGATACTGAAATCTTTTATCGAAAGCGGAAAGAAAGATGTCTATTGCAGCGGCCTTTTTCTTTCAGCCAGATGGTTTGTAGCTTCGCAAATCGGAGGAGACGGACTGAATATGATAGTTCTGCCGGATAAGGATTCAGCTGAATATTGCGCTGCTGATATGTATTCATTGGTCCAGGGGGATATCGTATTCTTTCTTCCTGATTCTGGCCGGAATATAGAGAGGAGCAATTATAAGTCATCGCTCGGAGTGCAGAGAACATCTGCCGTAAGTCGCATAATATCAGCCAAAAATCATTCCGAGCTATTGTATGTTGTCACATATCCGGAAGCTCTCGAAGAACTTATACCACAGCAGTCACGCATCTCAGAGGCATTGCTTACTATACGTAAAGGCGAGGATGTGAATCGTGAGACAATATTGTCCTCATTGACTTCTGAAAATTTCCTGAAGGTGGATTTCGTTTCAGCTCCGGGGCAATTCGCTTTAAGAGGCTCAATAGTTGACATTTTCTCGTATTCCAGCGCCAATCCATATCGTATATCTTTCTTCGGAGATGAGGTAGAGAAAATAAATATATTCGACTGTAACACTCAATTATCTATAGATGAATGTGATACGGCTGAGATTTTTCCGGATATCTTAGCCGGGAACAATGCCGAAGACGAGAGTATCAGCATTGCAGATATACTGCCGGAAAGTTCTGTAGTATGGCTGGATTCTTCCGATGTATATAAGGATAAGCCGTTTTTTGAATCACTTGAAAAATTTCAGAGGATATTCGTTGATACTCCCCTATCCTGCCAGAATAAGACTGATGTGAAGTTCAACATTTCTCCGCAACCGGTATTCAATAAGAATTTTGAATTGCTTACTGCCGATATAGCACAAAAACTGGAAAGCGGATACAAAGTGACTATTTTCGCAGAGAAGGAGTCTCAGGCGGAAAGGCTGAAATCCATTTTGTACAGCAATGAGGGGATACTTCCGGAATTCATTTCAGGGAAAAATATCCATAAGGGATTCATTGACAATGATGACCGAATATGCTGCTATACTGACCACGAGATATTCGATAGATTTCACCGCGTGGCTCTGAGACGCACAGTGGAGAAAAGCGAACAACTTACACTCAATGACCTAAATTCATTCAATATAGGCGATTATGTTGTTCATATCGACCACGGAGTCGGCATTTTCGGCGGACTCGTCCGGATGAAGGATGACAAAGGCAGAATGCACGAGGTGGTGAAATTGGTGTACAAGGACAATGATGTGGTTTTTGTATCAGTCCACGCTTTGCATAAGATTTCCCGCTACAAGTCACGTGACGCTGAACCACCGCGAATAAATAAGCTTGGCTCAAAGACCTGGCAGACGCTGAAAAGCAATGCAAAAGCAAAGGTCAAGGATATAGCAAAGGAACTTATAAGCCTGTATGCTAAACGCAAGTCATCCAGCGGTTTCGCATTTTCTGCTGACACTTATCTACAGGAAGAGTTGGAATCCAGCTTTATGTATGAGGATACTCCTGATCAGGAAACGGCCACGCAGGCAATCAAGCAGGATATGGAGGAAAAGAGTCCTATGGACAGGCTGGTTTGCGGAGACGTGGGCTTCGGCAAGACAGAACTTGCGGTGCGTGCAGCGTTCAAAGCCGTTACTGACAGCAAGCAGGTTGCCGTGTTGGTGCCTACCACGATACTTGCATTCCAGCATTATAATACCTTCAAGTCAAGGCTTAAGGACTTCCCTTGCAATATCGAGTATGTAAGCAGAATGCGTACGGCAAAAGAGTTGAGCGATATACGCGAAAGGCTCAGATCCGGCAAGATCGACATATTGATAGGAACTCATAAGATATTGGGCAATACATTTGAATTCAAGGATTTAGGCCTTCTTATCATAGATGAGGAACAGAAATTCGGTGTCAGTGCGAAAGAGAAATTGAGACAGCTGAAACTTTCAGTGGATACGTTGACTTTGACTGCCACGCCTATTCCTCGTACGCTCCAGTTTTCATTATTGGGTGCCAGAGATCTTTCCATTATCAGCACTCCCCCGCCTAACAGGATACCTGTTCAGACGGAAATCATTCTTTTCAATGAAGATGAAATCCGCAGCATAATCAATTATGAACTCGACCGTGGCGGACAAGTATTTTTCCTTCACAACAAGGTTCAGGAACTGCAAGGCGTCTATGACATATTGCACAGGATAGTTCCTGATATGAAAATCTGCGTGGCTCACGGTCAGATGGATGCCCGGGAGTTGGAAAACAAGATGCTGGATTTTATGCAGGGTGATTATGATATGCTGTTGAGTACCACCATTATAGAAAACGGACTGGATATACCTAACGCCAATACCATAATAATAAATCAGGCTCAGAATTTCGGCTTGAGCGATCTGCATCAGTTGCGCGGAAGAGTGGGAAGATCCAACAAGAAGGCTTTCTGTTACCTCATTGTGCCGCCGCTTGTCTCTTTGTCCGAGGACTCGAGGCGAAGACTCAAAGCTATTGAAGAGTTTTCTGATTTGGGAAGCGGATTCAATATAGCGATGCAGGACCTGGATATAAGAGGAGCAGGAAATCTTCTAGGTGCAGAGCAGAGCGGATTTATGGCTGATATGGGATATGAAACTTATCAGAAAATCCTTGCCGAGGCAATGGACGAGTTGGGCGTAGAAACAGGACTTACTGCCAAAAATATCAATAATTCCTACGTGGAGGACTGTTCTATCGAAACGGATCAGATTGCGCTTATTCCTGATAGTTACATAAATATTCAGGCGGAGAAAATAAGAGTGTACAAGGAACTTGATTCCGTTGACAAGGACAGTGGTCTGAAGACTATCGAAAAGAGGATGACTGACAGGTTCGGTCCTATTCCTGAAGAAACCAAGAGATTGTTTGATATAGTGAAAATCAGACATTTGGGAGAAAAACTAGGCTTCGAAAAAATAATAATAAAGAATGGTATTATGATAGCGTTCTTTATAAGTAATCCGATGTCTTCTTATTACAAGTCAAAGACTTTCTCCGGAATTATGGAGCGAATTTCGTCTCTCGGAAGTATGTTTGAACTGAAGCAGAACGATGCGAAATTGAGAGTCATATCCAGAAAGATAGATTCATTGTCAAAGGCATACGAGTCATTGGAAAAGTTGTTATAAATTTGCCGTCTGTAAATTTTTTGAAAGTTGAACAACCTTATAGTAGAAATAGGAAATACGGCTGTGAAGGCCGCCTGGACTGAAGGCGCGGTATTGGGAAAAATCTTCAGATACCAGGGCGAACGAGTTCGGAATTTCATTTTGTCGCTTGTTGAGAAAGAGAAGCCGGCCGTTCTGGTGATATCATCAGTATAT
>CAVENC010000068.1:0-6984 GCA_963617065.1 Butyricicoccaceae bacterium | reverse complement strand
ATTTTCGGTGATTTTCCACAATGAACGCTGATGTTTTTGTAGAACATCAAGAAGGTCCTGTTGGCGAAATGCCTTAAACAAAGAAAAGATGGAGATACAATGTAGCAGTGCTGCTCTAAAGTTGTAATCCAACGAGTCATAGAGCTTAATAAAATCGCCCTGTGGAATGGCATTTATTGCGCTGATGAGCCTTTTCTTGACGGAGTTTGTATAGGATTTAGTGTCGAACTTGGTTTCGGTAATCCAAAGTTTTGCTGGCTCGCAATCAAGGTATCTGCTAATCTCAAAATGCTCTAATAGATCATCAATGGAGAGCCGAGTGTCGTTATCATTGTATTTTGTAAGACGGTCATAGATCCTTTCTTTGAAGAATGCGAATTGCATCTCCGGCATGGGCAAGTAAGAAACTCTTTGGATATAATCGACCATAGATTTTTGAAACTAAAATATAACGACCTTGGGTATTATCATATTATTAATAATTATACAGTTAGTGATTTTCCACCTCCTCAAAATACAAATACAACGGCCTTCCGTCCCCGACTTCCGGATGCCGCTCCAGAATGTCGCTCACATTGATGCGCCCGGCAACCCTCTCGCCCACGCCGTACACGAGATACTCCTCATCGCCGGACCAATCCTTCTTAGGATAGCCAAGCCCCTGCATCCCCGAAGCATCCAGAACCTTATTTCTGCCCGTCAGCAGATAGCACTCGGCATCCGCAGACCTGTCGCTGTAGTCATACAGAAGCAGATAGCTTGCGGTGAACACCTGCTGCGTGTTCCTACATACAGAACCCACGCGCCCCTCGTTGAAGCGCACGTTATACATATTGCGCTCAAGGATCCACCTCTTCTGCTCCGGAGAATTATAGCAGCCGATAACCACGGACTCCCTGCGGTAGTTTCCTTCGTCATCTTTGAGCTTATCCTTCAATGCCACCGTCCTTGCCGCCTCAACACCGTTAAGAAGCCCATTGTAATAGACATAAGGTTCAGTCCCCAGATGATACTCCTTGATGATGAAATCATCGCTCAGCGAAGCAAGCAGCTCCGCATTCTCACGATAAGTATCTCTCTCCAGCCCCAGCATCATCAGTCCCCAGTTGGCGTCACCCTCATCATACGGGCAGAACACCTTACCGTTGATTTCGCGGAATCTCGCATCGACTACACTCCTGAGATTGTCACGGTCTCTTGCCTGAAGCAGATAGAAATCGTGCTCGTTGTCAATGTACCTGATGAAATCATCCCGGAACTTCTGTTTGGCCGCCGCCTTGAAATCCGTCCTTACGCTCTGCGAACGGTTCACATACGCATACAGCGCAAACAGAAAATTGATGTCATACAGCCTCAGGAAAAGCGTGTCCCTGTCGAAAAGACGGTTCCGGAACTGGTAATTCTTGTCAAACTCGTCAGGTTGCAATATCAGCTCCGAAGAAGAGAACCTGTATGTCTTCTCCACTCGGCCGCTGATGAAAAAGTTCGGAGTGATGTTGTACCCCTCAGTCAGTTCATCCCTGTATTTCAGATGCTCCCTGCCGTTGTTGAACCAGTTCAGCTGGGTCTGAATGATATTCCTGGCATAAGTATATTGCTTGAAGAGTGCCGGTCCGTCGAGAGCGGTACTGTCCTTGTAATACTTGCTGTCTCCGACATAATAGACCTGCCGGTTCCCGGTGGTAAGGGACATCCCCTTGAACAAATGATCCACAATCTTTCCGTCCTGCTGCTTCACCAGGGACCTCGGTGCATCACTGTCTCCGAGCAGAACGTCAATCATATCCTCGAAGACAATGTTGAAGTCACGGACAAGCAGGAACTCCTCCTGCTCCTTTACCTTGCTTATGTTGCTGCGCTTGGACGCGAACAGATACAACAGCTCCCACAGGCGGACAAACTTCTCGTTGTAGTAGTTGTTACGGATGGTTTCAAGCCTTTTTGCAATCTTGCCTTTCTCCAGAAGACGTCTGAACTCCTTTTCTGGAATCAGATTGTAAGGCTGGTCAACGACAAAACCGAAATGGTATTCACCGTTTATGTATTTCAACGTACTGAAGAACAGGACAAGCAGCTCCTCGTCATAGTTTATCTCCTTCCTGTGGTTGACCACGAACGGATAAATCACGGACTTTCCTGTTATGACAGGCTGCTGTGTGCGGATTGTCTTCGCCCAGTTCACCTTGTTGAACCCGGAATGATTCTGCTTGTAAGTCAGGATGAAAAGATTCTGGTTCTCCTCATAGAAATCGCGCAGCGACAGGATGACATCCATCAGGGAGGTCTCAGTCTTTCCCTTTTTGGAACTCATCACATTCTGTGCGGCATCCTTTTCAGTTGCGATGGTGTCAGCCTCTCTCCTGCGGTATTTCTCGATGGCCTGGTAGAGATATATCGGCAAGTCCGTCAGAAGATTCTCCGCCCATCCCTCATCTTTCATCTTCTGCACAAAGTCCGGAGAATCAGAGACAGGGGAGTCATCCTTCAGTTCAAGGAAACCGAATCCCTTTCCATTCTTGTAGAACACCTTCGGCAGGATGAAGACGTGCTGATGCACCGGATCATAATAGTATCCGACACAGTCAAGCACAGCTTTCTCGTCTCTGAGATTGCCACGGGATATCACCCTCGCGTGGTCTTTCCCAAAGATGCCCTCAAGCAGCGTGCGCTTGTAGTCCTTGCCTTCGAAGAAAAGAATCATTCGGCAGAAGGTTCAACAGTGTCCGAATCCTGTGTTTTTGCGACCGCAGTGTTGTCAGCCCCGCAGACACCCTCAATGAATCTGATTGTCAGCTCGGTGTCGTCAGTTATGCACAGGTCTTCAAAGAACTTGTCTTCAGCATTTTCACCAAAGAAAGCGGCTTTGAAGTCATCGTCATCCTTGAACACGTCATTGAAGAGGAAGAACAGCACCTTGTCACGGAATGCCTTGGTGCTGATGATTCCATCGGCACCTGCCTGAACGAAACGGTTGCCCAGAATCTTGTTGGTGTTGTGGGTCTCGGACTTGATGTAGTCGTTGAGGCCACGGAGGACTTTGTCCCAGTTGTACTTATGATTGTCGTCAATCTTCAGATAGAACTGTGATGCATCGTCGTAGTTAACCCTGACATACTCCCACTCCCATCTTCTTTTGAATGCGCTGTCTATCGGGAACAGGCTCTGGTCGGAGGTGTTCATTGTGGCGAGAATATAAAGATTGTCAGGTATCGCCATTAAGCTGAAATCGAACTCGTCAAGTCCATAAATTTCCTTAATCTTGTTCTCATAAGCACTATCCCCGTTGTCAATATGCTTCTTGAGATATTTGGCAATGTCCGTATCTGCGTTAATCTTGTACTTCGAGAATCCGGGATAGTCGCCAACCCGTCTGTCCAAAAGCTGGAACACATCTCCGAAAATCTGGGCGCAGTTGCCGCGGTTCAGCTCCTCGATGACGAGGAAAGTCTTCTCCCCGGGATGATTCCAAGCATATTCGTATGCCTTCAAGAACACCTGCGGAACAAACTCATAGGCGATTTGGTCTTCATCCGGTCCGCTCATCGATGGCTTATAGCAACCCACAAAACTTGCATAGTCAGTATCCGGATGGAAAGTGATGCGGAAACTCTTGTGCCCCTTTACATAGTCCTTCTCAACGGTATGCGATTTGCCCGTTCCCGGTGCGCCGTAGAAGATCTGCTGGAGAGGACGTGATGAAACTTCGATGTGATTCCGTTCTTGTTTAAAAAGTTGTCTTGCCTTTAGAAATCTCAAATAAGAAGACAGTGCATTAGAATATTGATTACCCCCTTTCTTATTGTATTCAACGAACTCATCGTCAGCTTCAAGCAGACGTATGTTATTCTCCATATTCTCCACATTGCAGCAGGAATAGAGATCGAACGACTCAATTCCCTTTATCTTTGCCAAGGTCTTACATACGCGGGAGAAATCACTATAATTTTTATAGCTCTTTGGCGTGCTTGTACAGTTTTCTATAAAGAATTTATATTCTTCTTGAATATTCATAACTTGTTGCTTTATTGGTTACGCTCAATCTCATCTATCTCACTTATTGGCCTCAGCAAGTCCCTTGTGTCCACTTCGAGACACCGGGCGATTTCCACGAGTGTGGCCACATTTGGCTGCGCCTCGTTGGTACACCATTTAGATACCGTAGCAGGGTCTTTGCCCATTTTCTCGGCCAACCACTTGCTCGTCCGCTTCTTTTCTACCAAGACAACCTTGATTCTGTTCAAATCTTCGCTCATTTCTGTTTTGAATTTGCTATAGACGCAAAGATAGTGATTTTCTCGACAATAAAAGCCGAAATTAATTCAAAATTATACTGTTATTCCCTTGGCGAATGGCGATATTATAATTAGATTTGCCTTGAAAACATTGAGAATATGGACAAACAAAGTATCATCCAATACAAAACCTCGTTTGATGCGATAGCTTCTTACATTGAAGGTAATAGCGGTAAAGACAAAGTGGAAATATGGTTCGCCAGGGATCTTCAACCACTCTTGGGGTATGCGAGATGGGAGAATTTTCAAGTGGCAATCACTAGAGCTGTCGAATCTTGTAAAACACAGGGAGTCAGCATTGATGACCATTTTCGTGAGGTCACGAAAATGGTTACTTTGGGCAGTGGCGCGACAAGAGAAGTTCAAGATTATATGCTGACAAGATATGCCTGTTATCTTATAGCCCAGAATGGAGATCCACGCAAGGAGCAGATAGCCTTTGCTCAGAGCTACTTTGCCGTGCAGACACGTAAAGCCGAACTGATAGAAGAACGTCTGAACCATATTTCAAGATTAGAGACAAGAGAAAGACTCCGGGCTTCAGAAAAGCAGTTGTCGCAGAACATCTATGAACGCGGTGTCGATGAGAAAGGATTCGGCCGGATTCGTTCTAAAGGAGACACTGCTCTTTTCGGCGGTCATACGACCGAGGATATGAAACAGCGTTTGGGTATAAAAGGCACAAGACCTCTCGCCGACTTCCTTCCGACACTTACCATTGCCGCAAAGAACCTTGCTACTGAAATGACCAACTACAATGTGGAGAAAGCGGATTTATATGGAGAAAACTCCATAACCCGTGAACACATACAAAACAATAGAAGTGTCCGGGAAATGTTAGGAAAAAGAGGAATTAAGCCAGAGGAGCTTCCGGTAGCGGAAGACATCAAGAAACTTGAACGCCGAGTTGCCGCTGAAGAGAAGAAACTTGAAAAGTCAGCAGAAAAGTTGCCGAAGTCGTAAAATTCGCCCTCTGATGCGCCTCTGCATCATTTTCCTGATGTTAGGAAAATGATAACTACGATTAAGTCATTTCCTTTACCTCTCCAATGCAGTAGACTTCCTGTATGAGCAGAGAGACATCAGCCGGCTTCCTCACGTCAACCCGCTGATGCACCAATGACGGAAGCACAGCGTCCGCTTAATGCCGGCTGCGCCGCCAAGAAGAGACACGGCGGCTTTAATTAACTTAAGATTTGTCTTTTTCGAGAATTACCCAGATGCCGGCGTTATCAGTGCCTTCGTGTCTTATGATACCGGCTTTCTGCATTGCGGCCAAGTCTCTCTCTATGGTTCTTGACGTCACCGACAAAGTCTCCGACATCTGCTTGGCAGACACGGATGGATTGGACTTAATAACGGCAATGATAGTTCTTTGACGGTCAGTAAGTTTTATCTCCGACATATCTCCGACATTTTTGCCGTTTGCATCGATAAACTTGCTTATTGATGGGCGCTGAATAATCGCAGTTACGCCGCCGCCGTTTTCCTCGATGACCGGCATCGGCATCCCGGCGCGGTCGAATTCCTCCGCGATTTTCTTGAAGCCGCGTCCCCAGGACTCAACGAAACCCGCTTTATAGAACGCATTGGCAATGTTGCGGTTACGGGGATATGACGAGTGTTTCTTCATCAGATCGGCAGGTGTGAGTTCCTTGGGCAGAAGCCCATAATTCCAAAGCTCAATGCTATGGTCATAGATGCGCATCTGTATGGCCGGACCTGTATAATCTTTGTGGGCGAGGGCGTTATATATAAGCTCGCGAAGGGCTTTTTCCGGGACCTCCAGCTGCTCGATGCGTTGTAGTCCTTCGTAGTGGATTGGGGATAGCAGATATTTCGCCTTGAGCGTGTCCATTACGCGGCTCGCCATCTGAATGAGGTTGCCATCTATGACATCCTGTACGATCAGGTCGCTTTCGCTTGTGTGGAAACGGCCGATTTTGAATGTGGCGGCGGGGAAGAGCTACCCGACGTGTTTGCCGAACAGCAGTATGGCTGCGTTCTTCAATTCGCCGCCAGCCGTAAAGAGGCCGAGATTGTGCAGCACATCTTCGGTGGAGGCGTTCGCCTCATCTTCGTCCATTCGCCCGGCTCTGATGCTGCATTGCAGGAAGTAGTCGACGGCTTTCCGGTCGATGTCATCGACTGTAGCGCCAAATACCGGAATGTCGTCCCAAGACTGTCCCATCTTCTTCATAATGAACTGCTGGAGGGCAAGCCCCTTAAGTTCCTGCTTGGTGGAACCGCTGCGGTAATGGTACGTTCCTTTGTAGGCAATCGGCATATTGCTCGGGGAGACGACTATCTCGATGTATTCTTTGCCGTTTTCAGTGAGAAGATTGACATCAGACACGATCCCGAGGTAGTTGACAATCTTGTTTGGAATATCCTCCATCAGCTTCTTTGCATCACTCAGACCTACGACTTCCTTATTGTCGTTCACTCCGATGTAGATTCTTCCGCCCTGTGCGTTGGCAAAGCCGCAAATCCACTTGAGATATTCATCCCTCCAAGACTCCTTGTATTCTATGTTCTGACTTTCGCTAAGCATATCAATCGACTGTCGTTTAAGGTGTTTTACACAACACCCGCAGACTCGACCCTTCTTTGCCCCCGCCCCTGATGTGGACAAATTTTTCGTAGAATTTGTCGAAGATTATTCCGAGGACTTCATATTTGGTAAAGCCTG
>CAVENC010000067.1:0-7106 GCA_963617065.1 Butyricicoccaceae bacterium | reverse complement strand
TTGAGTTTCGCTCAACAAAAATACAATTATTTTTGATTTTATACAACATTTAGAAGTTACAAACTACTAGACAGTATTTTCTTGATCATTTTGGAGTCAGAAACTATGCTGATAAGATTGTTATAGATAAAATTATATGTGATTCTGATTATCAAGAGGATATCAATAATAATCTTGAGGACTTTGAGACTAACAAATCGTTTATTGAGTTTGTTTTCCATAATCGTGGCTTAATTGCGGACAAAGCACTTAGCGGCTACGTCATATCTGCAATTGACAAAAACGGAGATGAACGTTTTTTGTCAGAAGACAGTTATTATGTATACATAAGGAACAAGATTTATAGCTATGCAGAAGGACAAAACTGGTTGGATAATGAATTGATGTATGCTTTGAACGAAGCATATTATCAAGATAGCTGTGATATCACCGAATATAAGACATTCTTTGAAACTAAGTTTGGGATTCCTTCAATGACGGGAAAGTTATTGTTGGAAGACATAATCCTTAAACAGGTGGATTCCATCAATAAGAATCTGGAATATGAAGATGTTAATGTAGAGTTCTGGCGCTGGGTTAAAGTCTTTGCGAAAGAGCCATCAACGATTTCGAAATTTTCCTTATTCTATTTGCTTGTAAAAGAATTAGATGAAGCCGACTATCGATTGAATAAAGTGACAACGAGCGACATATATCTTTCAAATGCATATCAAGTCTCGTCTGACATTGAGGTAATTGTAAAGAAATATGCCCCGAGTGCTCTTTTCGTTGCACCGGACTATCTTGAAAGTAATACCAACTCGGTGATAAAAGAGTGGGTGGATTTCTTTATGGAGTTGGGAGTCCAAACTACAATTGAAGAACTCGTATTCAATAAGATCATACCTAACATCGGTGAGATACAGGAAGAGGGATTACCAAACCTTCTTGGATTATATTATGATCAGATTCAGGATAGGTGGGAAGAAATACTCGATAACAGAAAGAGTGTAAAACAAAACTTGAGGTCAATATGTGTCAAGACTTGCGATGGCGTATTTACACCAATTAAAGAGTGTATCCTTGTTGATATCTCGAATGATAAAGAGCCATTTAAGGATATAGTATTAGATAAAGAAATTACATCCGCCTCAGCATCGAGCAGGAATGCTAAAAAATTACTGCTGGACATATCACAAAATGTCAGTGGCACTATAATCAAGGATGTCGTAGGGTGGCAAGAGAGAAAACTTAATGCTTATGCTGGCTGCGAGGAGGACTATTCTGTAGAGGTGCATCTGAATCTTATTGATGAATTGATTGACATAGATTCAGAGACGCTCAAAACTTTCGAGTGCCGAAAGAGACTTCGTTTGCTCGATGTAGATGATAATTATTGTGATCCAGAAGAACTTACACTAAGCTCTGAGTACAAGACATCCTGCCTTTTTGATAAGTATGGTATAAAAGATGGTCTGACATATTTGTCTCACAGATACGTGGAAATTGATTTGAATAATGCGTTTGCGGACTTTGCAAAAAAAATCCTTAATGTGCATTATCGATTTGAAAAAGAGGATATTAAATACCTGTCAAATTACAAGTTTGCGGTATATTTCTGGTCAGAGTATGCTCTGAGACATAAAGAATTTATTGAAGATCTAATTGACTCCGATGAGTTCGATAATGTTCCATGCATTCCAACTATGGCTGGAAATGTGTACGCTCCGGAAGATGTTTATTCAAGCGAGCTCAATGATTATGTCATCAAGAAGATACCAGAGTGGGAAGATAAAGTTCTTACAGATGAAATCCCAGTAGATGAAAATGGGAAAAATGGGTTAATCGAAGGACTAAAATTTAAAGAGCAGTTGTCCTTTGAAGATGGACTCAATGCTCTGAGAACCATTAAGGGGAAAGAAAAGAGACGGGAGATTTTGGAATGGATGAACGAGGATTATGATGATTCGTATTCCGAACTTATTAGCGAGTACCGTAACTCTGAGGATGCTATATGGAAAAACGGTAAGGCGGAAGATAGGCGGATTACAGAACTTTATGCCATCGCCCCCGAATCAAAGACCCTATACGAATTCTTTAGGGATAATGAATATATCCTGCATTCAGACTATATCTCGAATTGGAATAAAGATGATTATCGTTCAATCTGTAATATAATGCAGATTCATATCATTGAAGAAAATGAGATGTCTTTTGACCCTGTGGGAGAGCAGGATAGTCTTGCGCATTATTTTGAAGGACGGCTTCTTGTTGTTGCTGGAATAGAAGATACAGATAAATGGAACGAGTTATTTGAAAAGTACAAGAAGAAGATTTCTATGATGTCATTCTGGCGTTGTTCCTCAATTTCTTGGACCTATGAAGGCAACGATAAGATTAGCCAGAAAAACAAGAAGTTTTACTCAAATGAAGGCGATTTCTACTACGTGAAGGATTGGTGCACAAAGCAGGTGTATACTGACTTCGTGAGAGAAATGTATGACTATCTTGAATGTTCTATGAATGAAGATCAGTTCAAGAATATTCTTGATCCTGATGAGGATATTCAAGACTTGATTGAGGATTACTACAGTCTACGCACAGACGAGTATATTGCCGAACTTGCCAAGTACGATGGCGCATTTTCAAAGTATTCCGGTCGAAAAGTAACTGATGAGGTTGAGGAGGAAGACGGTACAATTGAAGCTGCCTATGAGTATCTGCCGAAGCGAATATCATTGAATAATATGGGTAACGATGACGAGAATGACATCGAGCCGATGACGGAAGCGGAGGACACTTCAGCCGTCCGTGACGATAATGAAATCGCATATGGTACAAATACCAAAGCTATAGATACTCACTTTGAAGCGCCTACGGAGGAAGATGAAGAAGGAAGCACTGAATGGACTCAACCGGAGAAAGATCCTGAGGCTGACGAAGATGAATATGATGATGCCGGTGCCACAACTGACTTCCCTGAAGTTGAGCCGGAGCCTGAAGAGGAGTATTATGAGTTCAATCCGGATGAAGGAGACCCTATTGGCGATGTAACAAATGACAGAAAAAATTACGAACCTGTCGGTTCTCGTCCTACAGGGATTCGTCAAGCACGAAGAAAAGCGGCCAGACCTTTCACAAAAGAGGAAATGCAAAGGCTTAGGTCAAACGGCACACCGCTTGAATTGGAGTCCCTTCCTGCCACACAAGAAGAACTCGACTTATTGTCGAAATGTGGTATAAGTCCTGAACAAATTGCTGATACCAACTACCTTGCTCAGCTTCGTCTTTATCGCAATCTTCAGGATGAACTTGGAGAAAGCCCGGAAGAATCTCTTGCTGAATTCATAAGAAACGCAGATGATGTCGCTGAACATAAGATGAGTAGCGGCAAGTATGTCCATGCTTGCAGCGCTGCCCGTGGTGTTATGTACGTATCTCCTTCGGTATGGAATAAGATGGTCAACAATCAATGGGTCATCTGCGTCTATCTGGATGGTCAAGGTAAGAACTTCCACTATATCAACACTGCGGAAGAGTTTCTTAAGCTCGTACAGAAAGATGATGTGGTAATCAAGATAACCGGAAAAGAGAAGGTGGATGTCGTTAATAAATTGTACACAAGCTTGCTGGCTAATACTAAAGGAACAGCCTATACGCTTGTTCGTGTAGCGGCCCGAACGAATATGGATGCCGTATTCGCTCATTATGTCGGAGCTATGGCAGAGACTAATGATGGTAATGAAGACGAAGACCTTGATATGTATTAGAATATGGACCAGAGGATAGAAAACTATAAATCTTTCTTTACTGATCAAGTGAAGGAGGCCATTGACGAGCAAAAGAAAAAGAATCACTCGACAATGGGCCAGTTATTCAAGACAGATACTCTCTCTCTTGGATATGTTGAACGAGTTCAACCGGAACTCGGCACAATTATTATCAAATTTCCGCAAAGAATGGCCCCGAGGTTAAAGGTCCAGAGGTCTATAACAATTATCAAGAAAGCCGCTAGGCAGGAACTTGGCGAAAAAGTTACTGAATGGACCTGCCAGTGGGGGGATTTCTGTGACAACCCCAATTATCATTCTGCCGGATCAGATATAACTCCGATACATTATGTTTCCGGAAAAGACGATGGTTACGATTATGTCGCCTGCTCCGGTCTTAGCAACAAACTCTACGATTTGTTCCTTAAGTCCACGAAAGAAGGAAAGTCTCTTTCCGTGATTGTCTATGATCCATTCCCTCCGATTGAGTATTATCGGAATATGGTGAACTATATGGATACTAATCCGGACGATGCCAATCTTTTTCTTGAGCCTACAATGAAATATGAGGACTGGCATCCAGAAGAACTTGCCTTTGATAGTGAGAACCCTGACGGTATTGCAGACACTATAGAAAAGACGCTTGATGATGAACAGATATGTATTGTCCAAGGCCCTCCTGGCACGGGGAAAAGTTACACCATAGCAACAATTGTCTCAAGATATTTGGCGGCAGGTAAATCAGTGTGTGTAACTACGATGGCAAACAAAGGTCTGGTGGAATTGATAAAACAGAAACCACTTGGCAAATTCGTAGTTGATGGGCACGTAAGCAAAACCAATCTCTCCGTAGATGAGAGGACACAAATTAAAGGCGTGCGGAACGCTTCGAATGACCTTCTGGTAACACCAGGAGAACTTATTTGTGCGACAAACTATGTCCTGTCAGGCGTTTTTAGTGAGAAAAAGATGGGGGCGAATGGATTGCCTTCCTATGACTTGATTGTCATCGAGGAGGCATCGCAGGCATTCCTTACAACAATTTCCGCATTTATTTCTCTAGGAAAGCATTGCCTTA
Organism: Butyricicoccaceae bacterium; assembly: GCA_963617065.1. Classification (GTDB taxonomy): domain Bacteria; phylum Bacteroidota; class Bacteroidia; order Bacteroidales; family UBA932; genus Cryptobacteroides. The sequence continues at coordinate 2,279 of CAVENC010000067.1, read as the reverse complement.
TTGTTGGTGATCCTATGCAGTTGCCGCCAATTGCGAAGACGGGCAATCCTCTGTATAACTCTTGGAATGTCAATACCCAATTGGATGGACTGACCACATTTGCCCTGGGCTCTAAAGTTAAATCTTATCGTATCATCACGACATTCAGACTTACTGCTAAAGCGGCAGCTGTTACCAGTATCTTTTATGGCAACCGTTTCGTATCTGTAAAAAAGGATTATCTTGATTATTCTTTGACGAAAAGCCAACTATTCCCGAATGAGGGCGGAGTGTTATTTTATCCGACAGGAGATATGCGAAATGGTGTCTATTCGGAGGCTGCGGACAGAATTATCCACAAAGTCATTTCACTTCTTGGGACATACTATCCAAACAGAAGTCTCGCGATTATTACTCCTTTCCGCTCAACAGTAACCGAACTTCAGAAGAGGTTTGCAATGTCAGACTCTGAGATTGACATTACGATAGAGACAATAGACCGAATTCAGGGTATGACAGTCGATTATGCTATTCTCTATCTCCCAGGAAGGAATCCGGCATTTGCATTGGAAGACAAACGGTTCAATGTCGGCACTAGCCGATCCTTGAGCACTACACTTATCGTGTCCGACATACCACTGGAAGAGTTGAAAAATTTCCACTCAGCATCCGCGTTGGTTCTTTCATTTATGTCGAGATGCGATACAATCGATTCACAAGAGGCCGTAAAGCCTACCGTTGTCTTAAAGTCTGATACAGAGAAAAAAACACCGACACCCGTTGTTGAGGGAAAGCCTGTTGAGACTACGTCTGCAGAGGCGAAGACGGAGAATTCGACCCCTGAGGTAGGTTTGAAAATATTGGGAAAAATTGACCTTTCCAAATTTGAACGGACAAAAAAGGAGATTGTTACAGCAAAGAAAAACTACTATATCATAGACACTAATGTATTCGTTAATTGCCCTGACATTATCAGTAAAATAGATAAAGAGTATCCCGTCATCCTCTCTGCGAAGGTCGCTGATGAACTAGATAAGATGAAAATTAAGCTTGATGAGCAAGGAAAACAGAATGCTGAAAAGGCTCTCCGCATTCTCAATAGTAATCCGAATCACGAAATCATTTACGAATTTGCAGATACATCTTTACTGCCTGAAGATTTCGATAAGAGATCACCGGACAATATGATACTTTCTGTCGCATTGAAATATAAATCAGAAAATCCGATCATGCTCACTTCTGATAATGGACTTCAACTAAAATCTAAGATATTTAATATGAGCACAATTTCTCTCAAGAATTTCTTAAAAAGGCATTAGTCCCATAAGCATCGCAGTGGATAACGGGATGACGAACGTCTTGCCAGTCGTTCGTTTAGGAAGTTTTGCTTCCATCATTGAGCATATCAGCGGGGACTCAGAGTAACGTTTTTCGTCATTATAATCACCTAAAAAAATCAGTGCAATACGTAAAAAGTTAGTCGATTTGCAAGTAGTTTCTCAATAATTATGTATTTTTGAATCAAATGATTGTGCCATGAATAATTCTTTGACTCATATTCGTCTTAGACAAGAAGCCATTATGCGTAAACGTAGGCGCTCCAAAGCGATAGCCAAAAGTAGGCATAAACTAAAACATAGACATTCACATCAACATCAACCTATAGTTCGACACACTTGGAGCCGTCCTTATATCAAACCCATAGAATTTGTCGCATTATCATCTGATTTTAGAATTCTTTCTAATGCAAACGTTGTGATAAAAGGATTGGACAAGATTTCAACAGTTCGAGGAAAACGGTCCGACATTAGGCTGCTAATAGATATGACCAATGTTAATTATTTTGATTTGGGTTCCTTGACATGTTTATTGTCCACACTGCGTTTTTGCAAAAACTACTATGGAAATGAGCCCATTAACCCTTCATGTAAGAAGTATTTTGAAGAATCTGGTTTTTTAAATTGGATGAGAGATCTCAATGGCAGAAAATTCATTCAGACAAGTTCTAACAACCTCATTTTTGAAAAAGGAACAGATAAAACAAGTAACCGCAAGGTTGGAGAGGAGATAAGGAAAGCAATTAAATACTTGACTAAACAAGAAGGTACTTTCCCTCCTGTTTATAGTATCATCCAAGAAATCTGTCCGAACTCTATTGAACACGCAAATAAACAAACCGGACACAAAAACTGGATGATGGGTATACGATATGAATCTGATAAAGTTTGTTTTGCAATGTGCGATAAAGGTTCTGGAATTTTAAAGACCCTGAAGAGAAAGAATGCCTCACAGTATATTGG
>CAVENC010000066.1:0-7133 GCA_963617065.1 Butyricicoccaceae bacterium | reverse complement strand
CTTCAGGATTATCCTTGAGAATTTCCGGCATAATCTTGCTGATATTAGCTTTGGTAAATCCTAGATTTAGCAGGGCTGTAGAAGCTTCGTCTGATATTTTAGAATTTACAGGCACGGTACTATCAGATGTATCTACTCCACCACCTTTGATTATTTTGTCTTTCAAATCGAGAATTAATCTTTGAGCAGTCTTGAGCCCGATTCCTTTCACACTCTTGATTCTGTGAACGTCCTCTCCGATGATTGCATTTCTGATTTCTTCGTCACTAAGAGATGATAACATCATTCTGGCGGAACCTACGCCTATTCCTGAAACGCTGATCAATAATTTGAATAATTCACGCTCATTCTTGGTAGCAAAGCCATAGAACTGTTCGTCATCCTCTCTCAGATAATGATAGATATATACTTTTACCTCGTTTTGACTCTTTAGTGTGTCGTATGTCTGCAGAGAGATCATTATATCGAATCCGATACCTCCGCATTCAACTATAGCTTCTGTCGGGGTAATCTCAACTAGTGTTCCCTTGATGTAATCGTACATATCTGATAAATGTTTATTGTCGCAAAATTATGTTTTTTAGATTAGATTCTTATGATTTTCAATGAAATTTGTATGGGTGGCTCTAACTTTTGCTAAATTTGCAAGATTGCTCCGGTTGCGTTCAGGAATATTTTAACAGGAGATGAAAAGTGATATTGAGTAAATAGTAATTGAATGGCTTCGATAGATGAAATAAGAGAGATGTTTCCGATTCTTTCCAGAAAAATTTATGGTAAGGACCTGGTTTATTTCGATAATGCTGCAACATCTCAAAGGCCGGATTCTGTTCTGAATTTGTGGGAGAAGTTGAATAAAAACTCCAATGCAAATATTCACCGAGGCATTCACAGGCTTGCTGAAGAAGCTACAGATGAATTTGAGTCCACCAGGGATTATGTGCAGAAGTTTCTCAACGCAGAGCATCGCGAAGAAATTGTCTTTACTTCCGGTACTACAGCATCGATAAATCTAGTCGCTTTCAGTTTTGGAGAAGCATTTGTTAAAGAAGGAGATGAAATCATAGTGTCTGAAGCAGAGCATCATTCCAACATTGTCCCGTGGCAGATGCTTTGTAACCGGAAAAAAGCCATATTGAAAGTCCTTAAAGTTGATGATTCCGGGCATCTTGATTTGGATTCACTAAGGAGTCAGCTTTCTGATAGAACAAAACTGGTAGCGGTAGCGCAGATTTCAAATGTGCTGGGCTTGATTAATCCAATAGATGAGGTTGTGAAGATATGCCATTCCAAAGGCGTTCCAGTGCTTATAGACGGTGCTCAGGGCGTAGTTCATTGCGGAATGGATGTGCAGAAGACCGATTGTGATTTCTATGTCTTTTCAGGACACAAAATTTATGCGGCTACAGGAACAGGTGTGCTTTATGGCAAGGAGAAATGGCTTGATGCTATGCCTCCGTATATGGGTGGCGGAGAGATGATATCTACCGTAAAATTTACCGGAACTACTTATGCTCCGCTTCCGGAAAAATTCGAAGCCGGGACACAGAATTTCAATGGAATTCCTACATTGAAACCGGCGTTGGAGATATCTGTTAAAATGAATGAACCGGAATTGTCGGCATATTCTGAAAAGGTGAAAGAATATATGTATAATGCTCTTGTCAATGATGAGCGCATTACTTTATACGGCACAACTGACAATCTTTCGGAAAAGATTCCGCTGTTCTCCATTTCTGTTAAAAATGCTCATCACGAGGATCTCGCCTTGATATTGGACAAGATGGGAATAGCTGTCAGGTCCGGTCAAATGTGCGCTGAACCTTGTATGGACAGATTTGGCGTAACGGGTATGCTGCGTATTTCAATGGCACCTTACAATACATACGAAGAGGCTGAGTATTTCATATCGTCCCTGGATAAGGCAATAAATATGCTTCAGTAGTATAACACTCTGTATCATAAGATGTTATACTTACGATTACAAAATATAAGATAATGGAAGAAAATATAAAGACGTTGCAAGAAACAGAAAATGAGGTAATTGATTCATTTTCAATGTTTGACGAATGGTTGGACAAATACGAATACCTGATTGATCTTGGAAAGAATCTGGCATCATATCCTGAATCTTCCAAAACGGATGATAAACTGATAAAAGGTTGTCAGTCAAGGGTTTGGCTTGATTATAAGTTGGAAAACGGGAAAATATACTTCACGGCTGACAGCGATGCTATCATAACAAAAGGCATAATTTCCTTGCTGATAAGTGTTTATTCAGGCAGGACTCCGGAAGAAATCGCTTCATCGGACTTCGGATTCATTGAAAAAATAGGTCTCAAGGAAAATCTTTCTCCGACAAGAGCTAATGGATTAGTGTCAATGATTGCCAAGATAAAGGAAGTAGCTCAGAATAACTTATAGAACTGCAACAACAATCAAAATAGTAAGCGATATGGCTGAAAATAGTGAAAACGAGGTGTTGACAGCAGAAGACGCAAAAGCGCTTGCGCCTTTTTATTCCAATGTAATCAAGGCCTTGAAACAGGTTTATGACCCGGAAATACCGGTTAATATCTACGACCTCGGACTTATATATGAACTCGTTATAAATAAAGAGCACGACGCTTTCATTAAAATGACGTTCACTGCGCCCAATTGCCCGATGGCTGACGATGTGCTGGCTGATGTCAAGGCGTCTGTGGAAGATGTTCCAGGCATTAAATCCTGCAATATCGAATTGGTGTTCGAACCTGTATGGGATAAGAGTATGCTCTCGGAAGAGGCTAGGGTAGAGCTGGGAATGGACGAGGACTGATCGTCAGAAACGTGAAAGTGGATGGCTGGAGAAATTGAAGTATATCTGGGTTTAGGCTCCAATATAGGCGACAGGAAGTCTTTTATAGACAGGGCTTTGGCTATGCTTGATGCTCAAGACGGTGTTCGCCTAGATGCGGTGTCAGATATGCTTAAAACTGAGCCGTGGGGTTTTGTTTCCGACTCTTATTTTATGAATTGTGCGGCAAGGATATTTGTGGAAGAGTCTATAACTCCATATAATTTGCTCTCGATTTGTAAAAATATAGAGAAGAGTCTCGGACGCAAGGAAAATGTGGAATTTGACGAATCCGGGAAGCGGATATACCATTCCCGAGAAATAGATATTGACATATTGTTTTACGGAACACAAAAGCTTGACGACGAGAATCTCAAGATACCGCATCCGCTTATGAAGTCAAGGGATTTCGTAATGATTCCTCTCCGCCAGATAATCTCAGACAAGATTATTGCGGCCTTTCCTGAAATATGGAAATGATAAAGAATGGTTATTCGGAGCGTAGCGACCGAAGGGGTATCGGGGAATCCGTCCCCGTGCTCCTGGGAGCTGTCACGAAGTTTACGAAGTTGACTGAGGGTAAGATGCAAACTTGCGCGAAGCGCGTAGCGACCGAAGGGGTTTCGGGGAATCCGTCCCTATTAAAACTGCAACCGCACCGGAGGTGCGAAATTGTCCCTCGGAACGGCAGACATAAGCCTGCCTTTGTAAGTTGACGCGATAATCGTGAAATTACGTGAATTAAGCAAGTTTTCGGCTCGAAATGGATTCTAAGAGTATGAAAACAAATGCCAAATGACTACATTTGTGCTTTACGTTGATTGTAATTAAACTTAAATATCTGTTATGACACAGGAAGAACTTTTCAAAGTCCTAGTTGCGCATTGCAAGGAATATGGATTTATTTTCCCTTCAAGCGAAATTTATGATGGTTTGGCTGCTGTATATGACTACGGCCAGATGGGAGTTGAACTTAAGAACAATATCAAGAGATATTGGTGGGAGTCAATGACCCGACTTCACGAGAATGTGGTAGGTATTGACTCGTGTATCTTTATGCACCCTAAAGTGTGGGTTGCTTCAGGTCACGTTGCCGCGTTTAACGACCCTCTTATCGACAATAAGGACTCAAAGAAGAGATATCGTGCTGATAACCTCATAGAGGACTATCTCGGCAAGATTGAGGAGAAGATTGAGAAAGAGGTAGCCAAGGGACGCAAAAAGTTCGGAGAAGGCTTCGATGAGGCCAAATTCCGCGAGACAAACCCTAACGTCCTCCGCGAGAAAGCCAAATATGACGCTGTACACAGCAGATATGTAGCTGCAGAGCAGGCTAACGACCTTAAGGAATATAAGCAGATTATTCTTGACTGCGGTATCGTAGATCCTATTTCAGGAACAGCGAACTGGACAGATGTACGTCAGTTCAACTTGATGTTCAGCACTCAGATCAGCAATACAGGCGAGGCTGACGACAAGATTTATCTTCGTCCTGAGACCGCACAGGGTATTTTTGTGGAGTATCTGAATGTTCAGAAAACCGGTCGTATGAAGATTCCGTTCGGTATCGCGCAGATCGGTAAAGCTTTCAGAAACGAGATTGTAGCGCGTCAGTTCATCTTCCGTATGAGGGAGTTCGAACAGATGGAAATGGAGTTCTTCTGCAAGCCTGGAACCGAAATGGAATGGTTCAAGAAGTGGAAGGAAACCCGTATGAAATGGCACGTTAATCTCGGAATGGGCGCGGAAAATTATCGTTTCCACGATCACGAGAAGCTTGCGCACTACGCAAATGCCGCCACGGATATCGAATTCAACTTCCCGTTCGGTTTCAAAGAGCTTGAAGGAATCCACTCAAGAACAGATTTTGACCTCGGCAATCACTCTAAACTTTCCGGTAAAAAGATACAGTTCTTCGATCCGGAATCAGGTGAGAGCTACATTCCATATTGCGTTGAGACATCAATCGGTGTAGACCGTATGTTCTTGTCTGTACTTGCTCATTCTTACACAGTTGAAGAACTTGAAGGAGGGGAGTCCAGAGTTGTATTGCGCATTCCTGCACCGCTCGCTCCAATCAAGGTTGCAGTGCTTCCGCTTATCAAGAAAGACGGGCTTCCAGAGCTTGCACAGAAGGTTGTGGATGAGATTAAGTTCGATTTCAACTACCAGTATGACGAGAAAGACAGTATCGGAAAGCGTTATCGCCGTCAGGATGCCATCGGTACTCCGTTCTGCGTAACAGTTGACCACGATTCTCTGAATGATAATTGTGTGACTGTCCGTGACAGAGATACTATGGAGCAGGTTCGCGTGCCTATCGCTGAGCTTCGCGCTATGATTGACAAGAAGGTTAATATGTCTAATCTTCTCAGAGGGCTTCAGGACTAAGAAACTGTCTACTGCGTTGTTCTCCAAAAGAGGTAGCGCCCTTCGCTCAAAAACGCAGTAGAAATTCGCTCCGGGCATCTGCCTCTTTTGGATCACCCTGCAGATGAATAATAGGAAACATATTCGGAGCGTAGCGACCGAAGGGGTTTCGGGGAATCTTTTCCCCATTAAAACTTATACTGCACCTGAGGTGCGAAATTGTCCCTCTGGACAGCAGGGGCTAGCCTGCAGGGGTTAGGAGTCTGTAGGATGGTGCGCGCATCATCCTGCCACGAAGAGACTGATGGAAAACACAAAATAGAAGGACGACTAATAAGTGATTATTGGTCGTCCTCCTATTTTTATATTCAGCGCAAACGCGCCTATATTACTGCTTTGCAAGCTTGTAACCCATCTTCATTCCCTTGTAAGAACTTGTCAGGCTTGAAAGTCCGCTTGTGCTTGATGAAGTGGAGGATGAACTCTTTCCAGCGAAAGACAATGCGCTCTTGATGAATGTAAGGAATTTGTCAGCATCGAAAAGCATTTCGCAGCCGTCAGTTGTTCTTGACAATGTTCCTGTCATAGAAAGATATTTCATCACCTTGCCGTACTGGAGCTGAACTTTGGATGCGTCATCCTTAAGCTGCCAAGTGCCTGAGAGATTGATTCCAAATACCTTGCAGGTGAATGATTTGTCTTCGTTGAAAGTAAAGCTGAGAGTGCCGGCCTTGATACCGATTTTCTGAAGATATTCGTCAACTTTCTTCTCTACGCCGGATGTTACAGCTGAGCCGGCAACGTTGGTAAGGGTGTTGTCGCTTGTGAGAGAAATGGCTGAGCCCGTGTAAGACCAGCTTCCAGGAAGGCTTACTGCGCTAGCGCCTGGAACATAAGTATTTACAACTGTATTGACTACATCTGAGCTTGCTACGCTCTTGAGAAGATTTGAAAGCTTCTGTGCGGAAGCATTCGAAGATGCAAACATTACGGCTACAGCCGCGAGTACGATAGAAATGCGTTTCATAGTTTTTTATTTTGTTCGTTTATTCTTCATTTTTCCAACCCTGCGCCCTTACAGGAAGTTCGGCGCCCTCCGGTGTTACAAGAACCGAGCCTACTTCGGGCTTTGCAAGATGTCCTATAATTGAAAATGTCTGGAAATCGTGACGCAGCGCATCATATTCCGACATCGGGATTACAAATAACAGTCTGAAATCGTCTCCTCCGTTGAGAGCCGCTGAAATAGGGTCGATATTGAGATCTTTACCGGCTTCGAATGAATTACCTTCGAAAGGAATCTTGTCCGTATAGAGTTTGACGCCCAGTCCGCTGTCCCTGTTAAGTTGACGTGCGACATCAGCCAAACCGCGTGTTACAAAATATCCATAAGACGGATTTATGCCGGAATCTTTGAATTGGCTGACAATATCAGGTGATAATTCCGGCTTGAGATAGGCTGCAACCAGCATTTTGTATTTCTCAATATCGGGCTTACCTGTGATGTCTCCGGCCGATTCGAATTTCTTTTTCTCCCTGTCGAGAAGGCTAAGTCCGAGAAATGCTCCTCCAACATTGCCTGAAAGACAGATCAAATCTTTGCTGCTTGCCTGTGTTTCTTTGTCGGATGCTTCAGAAATGCCGGTTATGGCGATGCTTATTGCCAATCCGTTGCGAGACGGGATGAGGTCCAGGTCGGCTTTGGAAATATTGTGCTCATCTGCAGCCGTGCAAATGCCTTCCCAGAGCTCGCTGATTTGAGGAAAATCCAGTTTTGCGGAAATTCCAAGCCGTACGGAAATGCTCTGAGGTCTGCCGAGTTTAGCGTAAATCTCTCCCACAGTTCCTATAACACATTTATATCCAAGATGTTTCAAAGGAAAGTATGTAAGATCGAAATCAATTCCTTCTAGCCAAAGTCTTGACG
>CAVENC010000065.1:0-7599 GCA_963617065.1 Butyricicoccaceae bacterium | reverse complement strand
ATATGTGGGAAAATATGGGATAACAATACCGACAGAATTAGCTGAATATGAATAGCGAGTATGCAAAGAAAGTGGAAATCCTCCTCAGGATGATTCCACTTGTAACGGAAGAGGGAGTGTTTGCAGTCCACGGCGGTTCTGCAATCAATCTGTTTGTGAGCAACCTGCCGCGGTATTCAGTAGATATCGACCTGACATACATACCTTTGGAAGACCGCAACTCAAGTCTTCTTCACATCAATGAGCATTTGAATTCCATCTCCGCCAAAGCGAGGAAGGCTTTTCGCGGTATGCACATTGTCGAGAAACCCGACATCTGCAAACTGCTCTGCGAATACCGTGGACATCAGATCAAGATAGAGGTCAATCAGACCAAGAGGGGAGTCATTGGTGGCGATGTCATCAGGAAGCCTGTATGCGACAAGGCGCAGGAGGAATTCGGTCTGTATTGCGAAACGGACATTGTGCCGATGACATTGCTTTATGGCGGCAAGATTGCAGCCGCACTCTCCCGTCAGCACCCGAGAGACCTTTTTGATGTGAAATATATGGAGTATCCCTTCGCTGAGACGAGAGAGGGACTGCTGTTCTGTCTTCTCGGCAGTGACAGGCCAATCCGCGAATCGTTCTCACCAAATCTTATAAACCAGAGCGATGCATTGGTCAATCAGTTCGATGGGATGACCGACATTCCGTTCTCGTATGAGGAGTTTGAGAAGACCAGGCACGACCTGTTCCGGGATGTCAATGCTTTGGTGACACCTGAAGACAAGGCGTTTCTGCTGAGTTTTGAAGGTGCCGAACCGGACTGGGATAATTTTGAGTTTGGGTATTTCCGGGATTATCCTTCAGTCAAATGGAAACTTCAGAACCTCCGGAAGTTGAAATCGACGAATCCGGACAAGCTTGCTGCAGAAGTGCTGAAGCTGAAGTCGTTGTTTAACCTGTGATATCAAAAGTCAAGTTATTTACGCAAAAAACTTGACAAATTCTTTGGCGGAATAACTCGTCGGCAGGGGAGTGCCTTTGCTCTGAATTACGCAGCTGGCGGTGTTCTATCCTATTTTGCTGAAGTCCGCAAAATAGTGAAGACTTGCGGTCTTGCAGCCCACGACGAGTTTGAAGGCGATTGCCCTAAAATTCATCTCATCCACTCTGTAGCAGTGAAGAATCTGTCCGTAAATGTTCATATCTATCAAATCGCTTATTTTCAAGCACTTTGTAATTTTTCGCATTTCACGATTGTCCCCCGTCTGTCCCCCTAATTCGGCAGGGGACAAAATTTTTCGGCAGAATTTGAGCTACATATCCAGCAGTTCGCTGTCATTCAGGCGGCCGAAGTCGGATTTGAAGAGCCTGTCCTGAATGAGGCGATACTTTTCGAATTCGGATTCCGCGAACGTTTTTGCGAATTCCGCGGTCATCGTGCCGGCATCGTTAAGAATCTGAGCATATCCGCCAGACAATATGCATTTTTCCGTTTACTTTTCATCGGTTTCTGCGACTATGATAGAAAAAGACGAAAATGTTCACAGTGATTATTTCTGCAATTGCGGCGGCGATGCCGGGCATCGGTGAGCCGCCCGCACAGACGGCCGACATAGAGTGTGTGTACGAGTACTGCACTACGAATGAAAAAGGTCAGAGAGAAGTGTATTCCACGATTCTTCAGATAGGGAGGAGGTCGGCGAAGTTCACGGACTATTCCACCTTCCAATTGGATTCCGCAATACTGGCCGGGGCGTCAGACGAACAGATCGAGGTCTTCCGCCTGCGTGAAGAGAAAAAAGAACCATTCTTCGACTATACCATATTCCTGAATGAGCCGGCAGGCAATATGACGGTTTATGGGACTATAACTCCGGACAGCTATTCATACAAGGAGGACTTGAAAGCGATGAGATGGACTCTGACGGATGGGGAGAAAACCATATGCGGCTGCCTGTGCCACAAAGCCGAGTGTGAATATGGAGGACGGAAGTGGACAGTATGGTACAGTCAGGACATTCCGGTGTCGTATGGCCCTTGGAAATTGTCCGGACTGCCCGGACTGATAATGGAGGCGGAAGATTCGGATGGAACCAACAAGTTCGAAGCCATCATCCTGCGTAACGGAGCATCAGCAATAACTCCGGCTCTTGAAAAGAACGTGACTGTCACGACAAGAGATAAATTCGTGAAGGCCAAGAATATGTTCGAGTCGGATCCGGTCAACAACCTGCCGCCGGAGGCAATCAGCGAGATGTCCGTCCACAAATACGATGACGGCAGCAGGTCAATCCGCATCAACGGTGTTCAGTTGCGCCTGCACCAGGCAGGGTATGTGCCTCTTGAACTTAAATAGCGGCTGTCCATGAAACTTCGGATATGAGACGCGTGGTCACTTGTGTCATATTCATCATCAGTTCCGCTGTGGCCTTTGCCCAGAATAAGATAATGGGTTGCGTGAAAGATTCTGACGGGAATCCTGTGCCGGGTGCGATAATAAAGGCGACAGCATCATCGACAATTCTTGGCTACACGACATCTGACGACAACGGCAATTACTCGCTTTCCGTCGAGAGGAAAGGGAATGTGGTCGTTTCCGTGGATTGCCTCGGTTACGTGTCGGCATCCGTGACTTTATCCAAAGACGCAACGGGAACGTGCGATTTCTCTCTGAAAGAAAAGAAGATAGGCCTGAAGGAGGCCGTCGTGAGGGCTCCGGCGATACATCAGCGTGGCGACACCCTTTCCTATGCCGTCTCCGCCTACACCAGACGGTCGGACTACATGCTGAAGGATGTCTTGAAAAGGCTTCCGGGCATCGATGTCGAGGAGTCCGGCCGCATAAAATACCTTGGTAAAGACATATCGGGCTTTTACATCGAGGGGATGAACCTGCTTGGCGGCAAGTACAACATCGCCACTTCCGGAATCCCCGCCGCATATGTGAATTCTGTCCAGGTTCTCGGCAACCACAAGGAGGCGGCAATCGACAGGAACACATTCTCTGATGATGTAGCGATCAACATAAGCCTCAATGACAAGGCCAAGATGAAGCCGGTCGGTTCCTACGAGGCTTCCGCCGGCTATGGAGACGATTGGCTGTATTCAGCCAAGGGTTCGGCGATGCTGTTCCGCACGGAGACACAAGTGATGGCGTCACTTGATGTCGGGAACATAAAAAGCTTTGCATTGGATGAAAGCACGGACTTCCTTGAATCGGAGAGTGGCGGGACCGCCGTCCAGAGACTGGCCGTAGGCTTGTCTGCATCCCACCCTCCCTTAAAGTCTGACAGATACATCAGCCCGTCAGATATGGCCGTGACAGTCAATGCGATCCGTAAAGTAGGTAAATATTCGACAGTCAAGGGGAGCGCAGGTTACAATTCGGCGAGGAGCGACTATTCATATTCATTCAAGGGTCAGTATTATGACGATGACAACGAGATTGTGATGTCGCAGACGACCTCTCGGCGAACAAAGACACAGCGACCGTGGCTTTCCCTGGAATACCAAAGGAACTCCGACAAATGTTTCGTCAGTGAGAAGTTGTACGGGAATATGGAGTTCTCCCATTCTGCCGTGCCGGTTGAACTAAACGGCGAGATGTCATCCCAGTCCCAGTCGCTCAACAGAATGGATTTCGGGAGCGAGTTCAGTGCCAGATGGCGTAGGAATCGGCTGTTGTGGAGCGTGTCATCCGATATGGCATATTCCGCTTCTCCCTCATGTTCCTTGAATATATCTTCAGGCGACTGCGGCTGCATATCACAGTCGCTCTCAGGCGAGTCGTTTTCGTCGAAGAACACTGTCTCCGCAGTATGGGAAAAGCGTCATAACAGAATATATATGCCGTTGATGTTCAATCTTCAGTCCGATCGGCTGAAAACAGAGCGAACTGAAGAAGTGCTTGCGAACGATGTCAATGATTTGAAGGTGACCAAAGCGGTGCTATCATTCTCCCCTCGATATGAGTACAGTCTGTGGGATTTTGTGCTGCGCGCGGAAATCCCTGTCAGAGGCGAGTCGATTCTAAACGGGAGGAATGCCGCTGATTATATTTCCGTATGCCCGGATTTGTATGTCAATTGGAAGATTAGTGCGCGTTCCACGGTCAGGATCGAGGTGTCATATTCCAGAAACTGCGGTGATGTTTTGGATTATATGACAAGTCCCGTTCAAATCGACAGAACCGGTTTGATGGTGAAGCAAGGGATCGTCTCCGACAACAAATACTTGACAGCCAACACGCATTACGATTTCAAGATTCCTATGAGCCAATGGTTTGTCAATGCTGACCTCTCCTATGTCAGGAATTGGAAAAACCTGCTTCCGGCCGTCACCGTAGGAGGGGACAGCATTTTGAACTCTTGCATACCCGCCCCGAATGTGTCGGACAATGTCATAACACAGATCGGTGTGACCAAACAGGTTGTGCCGATAAGGACAAAAGTGACATTGAAGTGTTCATATCTGTACAACGAAGGCAGTACAATGCAGAATGATCGGGTGGTGGACTATGCGGGGAGCAGTATGATGATTTCGCCGTCATTATCTTCTCGTCCTTTAGACTGGCTTGAATTCAATTATTCCGGGGACATCAGCAGGACACTGTCAACTTATGACGGCAGGACTAAAAGCTATAATTCAAGAAGTCACGAAATGTCCGTAAAACTGTCTCCGGTGCAATCCCTGATTTTCAGCGCAGCGGCCGAGATGACGAATAGACAGATTTCTGACGACATTTACAAGACAATGAATCTGCTGGATTTTGGTCTTGTCTGGAAGCATAAGGCCTGGAAGTTGTCATTTGATTTGCGGAATGCCCTTGACCAAAGGAGCTATAGCTACACGCTATACGATTCTGTCAACACATTCAACTATGAATATGCCTTGCGTGGAAGAGAGTTCATTTTCACTGCCGTTTTGACCATATAGAGAAACTTTTATGAGAATGTTACGATTGATCATCATTTCATTGACCATTATGCTGTCATCATCATTGGTGGCCAAAGAGAACTACGTCATTCAGGATAGTCCTGATGGGCCTTGTCTTGTAAAATGGCTTGGAAAAGAAGCAGTTGTGGATTTCAACAGTTCCCCGGATCTGCGTTCTGTAAAGGTTATCGGGGAGATGGCCTTTGAAATGAACAACCATATCCGCAAGGTCATCCTGCCGGACTCTCTGGTCATCATCCGCAAAAGGGCGTTCAGCACCTGTGAGAATCTGGTAACAGTGCAGATGCCTCCGTCTGTAAGGGAAATCGGAAACAGCGCTTTCAATATGGACAGGAAACTTGAATTGACTGTGTTACCAGACAGTCTCGTCACTATCGGGGAGTGGGCTTTCTGGGATTGCACGAAGGTTGCGGTTTCTGTGATTCCGGAGTCGGTGCGAGTCATCGGAAGACAGGCGTTCACCTGTTGCGAGGGCATCAGGACGTTGACTTTTCTTAACAGGATGACAGTCATCAATGACAGGACTTTCTCCGGTTGCAAGAACCTTGAAAGAATAGAGTTTCCGGATGGCTTGGAGGAGATTTCCGATTATGCGTTCGCACGCTGCGTAAACCTCACGGCACTTCGGTTCCCTGCCTCGTTGAGAAAAATAGGCCACCGTTCATTCGCTGGATGCTGCTCTCTGGAAAGGGTGACATACCTGTCCTTTCCGACGATTGATGACACGGCCTTTGATGATTGCGAAAAACTTTAGAATCTTGTTAACTTTCGCCTTGCTTTTACGACTTACATATGAGGGCGCTTTGAAAGGTTTATGACGGAACAGGAATTCAGACATATCGCACAGGAATACGGCGGCACACTGAAGACGTTGGCACGGCGTTTCAGAAGGGCGACTGACCTGGCCATCGACGAAGACGATGTGGTTCAGGAGGCTTTGCTGGCTTTCTGGAGCCTCTCGAAGAAAGGCTACCCTGTGCGTAACGCTGAGGCTCTTCTGGTCAAGATAACAAAAAACATCAGCATTTCGCATTACCGGAAACGTCACATTGAAACTGAACCGTTTGCGGGCGATGTCTTCCCCGGCGGAGAATCCGCCGATAGCGAAGTGGAGAGGCAGGATGCGATTAACCTACGGAACGAGCTGTATGAAACTCTGACACCGTCCGAGTTGGAATATACGAGATTGCGCGAGGAGACAGGCTGGTCGCTTGGCGAGCTGGCAGAAAACACAGGCAAAGACAAGTCCGTGATAAAGTCTCTGCTCTCAAAGGCAAGACGAAAGATGAAGGAAATTCTAAAGGAACAATGAATATGAGACAGGATGACAGGACATTGGCGGAACTCGAGAAAGCATACCTTTCCGACGACTACGCAGCTGAGTTCGACAGAATCGTGCGGAAGTCTGAATCACGAAGGCGCAGACCTTTAGTCTGGGGGACAATGCTTGCGGCAGCGGTCTCAACGGCATTGATTCTCACCCTCTGGCCTAAACCTGAATGCTTCGGATTCAGCGGAATTGAAATCGCCGAGGGAATCCAGCAGATTATGAATCTCGACACTGAC
The DNA here is from genome assembly GCA_963617065.1 of Butyricicoccaceae bacterium. Taxonomy (GTDB): domain Bacteria; phylum Bacteroidota; class Bacteroidia; order Bacteroidales; family UBA932; genus Cryptobacteroides. The sequence continues at coordinate 1,089 of CAVENC010000065.1, read as the reverse complement.
AACGTCAGGTCGGTCACTGCCACTCCTGAAGGGAACAGGGTGATTCTCACGGCTTTGATGAAAGACGGGAGCCGATGCGCATATATGATGTGCCGCACTGACGGTGCGGAAGCGGTCTCGATTATGGCGATGAAATAAATTCAATAACTATGCTAACAATGTTTTTGAGCGCGGTATGCGCATTGGGCGTCAATGCCTCCGTGGTGACAGCACCGGCTGACACTCTTGACAAGTACATCATCAACGGGGAGAAGGTGGAGAAGTTCGACGGAAGTCAGCTTGTCGGCAAGACAATCAGCGACTATAAAGTAACCGTAACCAAGGGCATTGTCGCCGGTGATGCCGTAAGAGTTCACTTGATCCGCACCGACGGGCAAAAGATAAACGCAGTCGGTCCCGCAACTTTCACAGTCTATATCATTGACGGCAAGAAACGCGACAAGGCGGCTCTGAACAAGATCAAACCCGAAGCTATCGCCTCAATGACAGTCTATAAGCCGGGCAGCAAGGAAGCCGTAAGGCTCTCCGGAGATGACAATGTTACAGTCATAGAGGTTGTTACGAAATAGTTAATCGCTTATTTTCAAACACTTTGTAATTTTTCACATTTCACGATTGTCCCCCGTTTGTCCCCCCCCCCCCTAAATTTTAGGGTTGAGTATGGAAATCAGTGACAATTATTTCAGAAGTTTTCGATTCTCTACTTCTTCCAAAACGGACATTTGCTGAATCGCTATTTGGTTAAGTTTTTTCAAGCGGTCGCTCTGGGGCATCCCATCATTGATGAAAACAGCATTGATGTTCTCCATATTGGACAGGCAGATGAGCTGATTGATCGTCGCGTAGTTGCGAATATTGCCTTTAGCATCAGGGTCGGCATCACGCCACTCCTTGGCTGTCATTCCGAATAATGCTACATTCAAGACATCTGCCTCGTTGGCATAGATGAATGTAATACGTGATGCCGGAAGTTCCGCCGGTATCAGATTATTCATAATAGCATCGGTGTGAATCCTATAATTCAACTTTGCCAATTCACGTTTGATAGACCATCCAAGTTGACGTTGCTCTTCCTCCTTGAGGCGTTGG
>CAVENC010000064.1:0-7668 GCA_963617065.1 Butyricicoccaceae bacterium | reverse complement strand
CGTCACCTACCGCCCAGAAGAATAAAAGTTGGGTGTCCCAACGCGGAAAACCGGAAATAGAACAGAGACGCCCACGCATTTGACATTACCATATAGAACAGCGGCGCCCCCGCTTTTACCAATAAGAATTTTTATCCGACAGGTCTGAAAACTCTGGTTTTTATGTAACTTTGAAGGTCACGAAAACAGTATAATATTATTATGTCTTTCTCTACCAAAACTGCGCTGTTGGCATTGTCAGTTGCCGGAGCGTCTGCCCTATTCTGTTGCTGTGTCAACAAAGACTACGACCTGACCAAGGATTTCGACAAGCAAATAACCTTCGAAGGAGACATCAGCGCTCCAGTTGGAAATTCCGAGACAATCCGTATCTGCGATTTGCTGAACATAGACTCTGAGAATATGGGGATGCTGGACGTAGATCCAAATGGTGACTACTCGCTGAACTTCTCCGGCAGCACCTCGGGGACAACGTTTTCAGTTCCTTCCATTTCCATAACGAAAGACCTTGTGAATGAAGGAGGATTTCAGGCAAACATTCACCGAGCTTCACTGCTCAGCAAAATGGGCATAATCTCACAGGACACCCCGATTCCATCAGGACTGACTGCTACACACCATATAGAAGCATCTTCCACTCCTATAAATATAGACGAGTCTGTGCCTGAGGAAATAACTGACATAAAAGCTGTTGCTGGACAAGCACTTGGCGCAATCACCTTTCAGACCAATGTCAGCAAGGCCACTATCACCGGACTGACCATCGACTTTCCAGACTACCTTTCGCTCTACGTCGATGCCGACAATTCCGGCATCGGTTACTCATTTGACAAAACGAATAATATACTGACACTCAACCCTTTTGAGATAACCAAGACGCTGAAATCGCTCAAGCTTGAAATTACCGACATCGATTTCAACAAAATCCCTTCCGGTCAAGGCTTTATAGCCGAGGAGAGCAAGATATACGTAAATGACGGAATCCTCATATCCGATGCGGACGTCAAGATTCTCTCCGATGATTTGGGAACATCGTATTCGGATATTCCTGAAAAGATTGAGATAAACCTCAGCCTAAAAATCGGTTCTGTCGATATAGACAACGCCACCGTCAAAGTCAATCCGTCAATATACATTGAACCGGAGAAAATCGACGTAGGAGAGTACCCGAGCTTCCTTAAAAGCAACGAATCTATTCTTGATCTGTACGACCCACATATTACTTTGGAAGTCGGCAATAGCAGCCCGATTCCATTCTCTCTGAACGCGGACATCAAGTCATACAGCGGTGAAGCTGAAAGTACCGTGCACGTCGGGAGCAAAGATTCCGCTACAGAGGATATAAAAATCAATGCGGAAGGCACTACCTCTATATTCATCTCACGTACGGGAAAAGGCGTTCCTGACGGATATACCGACATCGTAGTTCCAAATCTGTCAGACCTTGTCAAGAAGCTGCCTAAACAGATTGGGATAGATAACATAGACGTCACCGCATCAGACGAATTCATCACACTTAAAACAGGTGAAGATTACTCTTTCTATTGCAGTTACAGCGTCTCCGCTCCCCTGTCATTCGGAAAAGATCTGCAATTTGCATATACTAAAGATTTCACCGGCTGGAGCGAAGTATTTGAATATGAAGACTCTAAATTAAGTGTAAAGGATGCTGTAATCAATTTCAATCTGGTGAATACGATTCCTCTTGGCATCAATATCTTCGTATCCGCCATTGACAAAGACGCAGCGCCAATCCCTACAATATCTGTATCCAGCGAAGGAATCACATCTGCCGGCACAATAGAAAATCCAAGCAGGAACCCGATGAAGCTCACTTTTAAAGGCACGGCCGAAGATATGAGCAATATGGACGGGATACGCCTGGCCTTTTCAGCTTCCGGAGCGGACAATGACGCTGTAGGAGTCTGCCTGAACGAAAAGCAGGGAATTAAGCTGGAAGATATGAAACTGAGAATGCAAGGAACATATTCTACCAGCATAAACTAACTTGAAACAAAGCATAAAATCTGACGCAATGAAAAAAATCATCATATCCATAATGGCGGCTTTTACTCTGGCAGGAACAGTCCACGCGCAGCAAGTATTCCGCTCCACATATTTCCTGGAGGGATACAATATGCGGCATCAGTTCAATCCCGCATTCGCACCAAACACCAGCTATTTTGCCATATCCGGTTTGAGTTCATTGGGAATAGAGACTCAAAGCAATCTTGGAGTCAGCACATTTATATATCCGAAAGACGGAGGGCTGACTACTTTTATGAATTCGGCAGTATCTGCGGATGAAGTTCTCAATAAATTGAGAAATAACAATCAGATAAACATTGACAATAACATATCGTTGTTGTCCATCGGAATTAAGAAACCTAAGTCATTCTTTTCATTTGATTTGAACGTCCGCACTCAGGCAGCCTTCAACCTCCCATATAGTCTGTTTGACTTTATGAAAAATGCCGGTATATCCCAACACTACGACATATCCGGTCTATCGGCAAACTGTGACAGCCGCGTGGAATTTGCCTTCGGCTACGGCAGAAACATAAATGACCGCATCAGGGTCGGCGGCAGGCTTAAATTCCTGGTCGGGATTGCAAACATAAATGCAGATATTGACGAAATGAAGGTCCAGATGACCGAAGACAAATGGACTATCAAGTCGAAGGGGCTTATCAAATCGGCTTCGCCATTGTATTTCAAGACGAAAGGTGAAACCGGTGCCAAGGTTAAAGATCCTTCGGACGAGGACCTTGTTGACTTCAAGAACATTGGATTTTTCAATGAAGTCCCGGTAAACGGTTATGGTGCCGCAATCGACCTCGGTGCTGAAATGGAAGTCATAGAAGGATTGAAGATATCTCTGGCAGTCAATGACTTGGGATATATGTGCTGGACAAACGCCACTATCGCAAAGACAAGCGGCGAGGACTGGTCCTTTGACGGATTCGATGACATTTCACTTGACGGAGGTAAAGACAATTCGATCAGCAAGCAGTTCAAGGCACTGCGCAAAGACATTGCGGCTATGTATGATTTCAGAAGAACAGACATAGATGCCAAGTACGGTAAGATGCTCGCCGCTACAATCAACGCGGGAGCCGAATATACGATGCCCTTCTATGAGGGAATGTCTGTCGGACTGTTGGGAACAAGCTATATCAACGGCAATTACAGTTGGACAGAAGGACGTCTGTTCCTCAACCTGAAGCCGGCAAAATGGTTCAGCGCAGGAGTCAACGGAGCCATATCCAAGTTCGGTCCCACGTTAGGCGCCGTAATCGGCATTCACGTTTCCGGATTCAACTTATTCTTGGGAACAGACCATCTGCCGTTCAATTACGCCAAAGCATACAAGAATATCCTCTACCCTTACGGCAAAGCCAACACCAGCGTCAATTTCGGGCTTTCGTTCAATTTAGGCAAGAATAAATAACGGATTACTTTAAGCCACAAAAATTATGTCAAGAAAAGATAGTTTCAGAATAATGTCAATCGCGGCTACTGGAGTCTCAGCAATGGCGGTAACGGCGTGCTCGGAGGCAGGAAAAGAGCCCGAGAAGATGCCCAACATCGTACTTATCGTGGCAGACGACCTAGGTCTCGGAGATATAAGCCTTTACAGCGGAAGCAATCTCCTGCAGACTCCGAGAATCGATTCGTTGGGGCGAGCAGGAAGACAGTTCAACTGCGCATACGCCACCTCGGCAACCTCCACACCGAGCAGATATGCGCTGTTCACGGGAATGTACCCCTGGAGGGAAGGAGCGAGCATCTTGCCGGGAGACGCTCCACTAATCATCGACACAGCAGCAAACACTCTTCCGAAAATGCTTCAGAATCTGGGATATGCGACCGGAGCTATCGGAAAATGGCATCTCGGAATGGGCTATGGTAAACTGGATTGGAATCAGCACATCAGCCCTGAGGCCAATACTGTAGGATTTGATTACACTAATATAATTCCGGCCACGGTTGACAGAGTCCCGTGTGTCTATATAGAGAATGGAGATGTGGTCAATCTCAATCCTAACGATCCGATTACAATTGATTACGAGCACGAACTCCCTGGAGAGAGAAACGCCATCAACAGCCCTGAACTTATGGAAATGCGATGGCATCACGGCCATCAAGGCACAATCATCAACGGCATTCCGAGAATCGGGCACATGACAGGCGGAAAATCAGCGCTTTGGGACGATTCCACTATGGCTGAATATTTCCTGTCGAAAGCAAAGCATTTTGTGACGGAGAACGCTGACAAGCCATTCTTCCTCTACTACGGACTTCACGAGCCGCACGTCCCGAGAACAGCCGGAGCAGCATTCAAGGGCAAGACTTCCCTCGGACCGAGAGGCGACGTCATAGCCGAAGCAGACTGGTGTGTGGGGCAAATCCTCGACCATCTGGATTCCACTGGGGTGCTGGACAACACTTTGGTAATATTTACATCTGACAACGGCGCTGTGCTTCAGGACGGCTATCAGGACGAAGCCATCGAACTTGCTAACAGTCAAGACTACGACCCGAACTGTGGCCTGCGTGGCGGAAAGTACAGTCTCTTTGACGGCGGCACACACGTACCTTTCATAGCATATTGGAAAGGACACATCAAGCCTTCAGTATCAAAAGCCTGCTTCTGCCAGATGGATCTCTACGCCACATTGGCTGACATTTTGGGCACAACTGCACCAGAAGGACTTGATTCAAAGGTTTATACGGAAGCGCTCGTCGGAAACGACACTCTGAAAGGAAGGGAAACGCTGATTCTCGAAGCACAGGGACGCCTGGCCTTGAAGAAGGGCGACTTTGTGATGATCCCGGCATATTCCGGAAGCAACGATAATCCGACGACAATCGACTTCGGCCTGAATCCGGAGGTTACTCTTTGGAATCTCGATGAGGACAGAAGCCAGAAGAAAGATATTTCCAAAGAGAATAAGGAATTGACTGACAAGATGATGCAGTCCTTCAAGAATAATGTGGGCAATGCTTATGTCAGCGATTTCAAAGCGGAAGAGCTCCATTAATTCCTGATATTCATCACTTTAAATTCAAGAGTATGTCTGACTCGACATTAGAAAATACGCTGACCCTCGGTGATGCCGTACGTCTTTCCGGGCCGATGGCGTTCAATATAATGATCAAGCCGGCAGGCTCGCTCTGCAACCTGGACTGCAAATACTGCTACTACCTGGACAAAGCCGAAATCTACGGTGGTAAAGAGCCCAGGATGACGGAAACGATGCTGGAGAAAGTTGTTCAGGAATATATCAGCGCTAACGGTGTGCCTGAGGTGACTTTCAATTGGCACGGTGGCGAACCTTTGGTGCTTGGACTGGATTTCTACCGCAAGGCATTGGAGTTTGAAAAGAAATATGCCGGCGACAAGGTCGTTCACAACACCATACAGACCAACGGCACACTTATAAACCGCGAATGGGCAAGATTCTTCCGTGAAAACGATTTCCTTGTGGGAATATCTCTGGACGGACCAAAAGACATTCACGACAAGTACCGCAAGGACAAGGGGGGATTCCCTACCTTCGACAGGGTTATGAGCGGCCTGAATATTCTCAAAGGCGAAGGGGTTGAATTCAATACGATGTCCACTGTCAATCACGCCAGCGAAGGCCGTGGACTTGAGACATATTTGTTCCTGCGTGAGGTCGGAAGCGGGTTTATGCAGTTTATGCCGGTGGTCGAACACGTCAAGTATCCGCTGAACGGGGTCGGTAAGCCGGACAAGAAGCAGCGTCCGTTCATCGTGGACCCCAAGGCCGACGGAGCTGTCATAGCCCCGTGGTCTGTTACTGACATCGGTTACGGCCGATTTCTGTGCGACATTTTCGATTATTGGGTCAGAAACGATGTCGGCCGCATATTCGTCACCAATTTCGACGCAACGCTGGCCACCTGGGTGGGAGCGATGCCAGGGACCTGCACTTTTGCACAGACCTGCGGTGGAAATTCCGTCATCGAGCACAACGGAGACATCTATCCGTGTGACCATTTTGTCTATAAAGACTATCTCCTCGGCAATATAGCCGACAAGTCCATCGCCGAGATGATGAGTTCCGATAAGCAGACAGCCTTCGGTATCGACAAGCGCAACAAACTACCCACCAAGTGTTTACAGTGCAAATGGCTTTTTGCCTGCAACGGAGAATGCCCAAAGCACAGATTCAACATTTATGAATCAAACCGGAACGGCCGCGGAGGCGCAAGAATCGAGACCGGACTGAATGCCCTGTGTGCCGGCTACCAAATGTTCTTCAATCACGTTGCTCCTTATATGGATTATATGAAGGACCTGCTTTCCCGCAAGATTTCGCCCGCCTACGTGATAGCGTGGGCAAGGAATCGTGCAAAGTAACATTTCGCATCTCCGGTGCGGTTGAAGTTTTACCGGGGAAAGTATTCCCCGAGACCCCTTCGGTAGCTACGCGCTTTGCACAGTTTGCTGTTTACCCTCAGTCGCACCTTCATCTGCTTTGCCCTCTCCTCCGGAATCCCGCCGCAGGTCGTGATGAAATGGACCGGAGACTCGGATTACAAGGCGATGAAACCGTATATTGACATTGCTGAGAAGGTCAAGGCTGATGCCATGAAGGCTTTAGAAGATGCAATGGGGAAATAGAAAAGGAGTATATTTGTAATATGTTTAACTAATTGGGAATCAGTATGGCAAATAACAGTATAGAGCTCAGGACGATAGATACCTTATTGGGATTAAACTTCTATATTCCAAGTTACCAGCGAGGGTATAGATGGACTGAGGTTCAGGTCCTGGATCTATTAAACGATATAGACCATTTTATTGCTAAACACAAAGAAGGTCAATCTGATTTTTATTGCCTTCAACCATTGGTCGTGAAGGAGACCGTTCCAGACATTGAGAAATTCATTAGTTCATTACCTCAAACGGGTGAGGAAAATGCATTGGAAGCAACAAGGTCTGCTATATTTGAGAATACGAGATGGGAAGTAATTGATGGACAGCAACGGCTAACCACGCTTTACATTATACTTTCATACTTATCTACACTGTGCAATTCCGGTATTGCTTGTTTTGACAAAAAAGAATTATATAGTCTGGAGTATCAAACACGTAGCGACAGTAAGTCATTTCTACAAGAAATAACAAACTGTACCCAGTCTCATATCGAGGGGAAAGAACCGATAGACTATTCATTTATGAAGCAAGCATATTCCACCGTGGTAGACTGGTTTGGACTAGAGAAAAAGAAAGATTCAGAATATAAGTCATTCTTTACTTCTGTCATATTGCATCAAGTTCAATTCATATGGTACGAAACAAGAGAAAAATCTACCACCGTATTCAAACGTCTGAATCTTGGCAAAATAGGGTTAACTAATGCGGAACTTATCAAGGCTCTATTTTTGAATCGATCACAATACGCATATTACGATGGTAGAAAACTGATGATTGCAAATCAGTGGGATGAATTTGAGATGAAGTTACAGAACGACGAGTTCTGGCTGTTTTTGCATAGTGTAAACTATGACAAGCCCACAAGGATGGAGTATATTTTCGATGTGATGTGCGAAATAGGTGTTCTCGACGCGTTCATAGATTTCAAAAAAGACAAGAAAAAAACAATAGGCACAGATAAATATAAAACCTTTAGA
>CAVENC010000063.1:7293-8031 GCA_963617065.1 Butyricicoccaceae bacterium | reverse complement strand
GGAAAAGATCGCTGGCATATTCCCCGGCCGTGTCCGGTGACAGGTAAACACTGATGAATGTGATGGCGGCGATCACCGTAGCACCAAGAAGTGGCATCGCAGTGTTCTGACCGATCCGGTAAAGGTAGGTCTTAGGTCCGAGGCCGCGCTTCTTGTCTACAAGAATGCCGTCCATAATCACAACCGCGTTGTCCACAAGCATTCCCATCGCGATAATGAAAGCCCCTAGTGAGATTCTCTGCAACGTCGTGCCCATAACCAGCAGAATCGGGAAAGATACAGCCACTGTCAGCACCAGACCGAAGCCGATGATAACTCCGCTACGGAATCCCATAGCGAACACAAGCACGAGGATGACTATTATCACAGATTCAAGAAGATTGAGCATAAAGGAACTTATGGCGGACTTGACCTTGTCCGGCTGGAAGAATATCTTCTCTAGAGTCATTCCGGCCGGAAGTTCATTTTCTATTGAAGCCAAAGTGGATTCCACAGCCATCCCGACATCAGGAACGATGGCGTCGTCCTCCATTGCGGCGCAGACCGCCACTGCCGGATGTCCGGAGACAAAGAAACCGTTGCGCTGAGGTTCCGAATATTCACGCGTCACTGTCGCAACATCTCCCAGTCGTACAATCTTGCCGTCAGCAGTGGAGATGACAAGGTTTCTCACATCATCTTCGTTCTTGACACCACTATCCACCCTCACTGCAATCCTGTCGGCCCCGGAGTCTACAA
>CAVENC010000063.1:0-7283 GCA_963617065.1 Butyricicoccaceae bacterium | reverse complement strand
TCTACAATGCCGGCATCTACACTCTTGCAGGCACCTTGGAGCGCCATCATTACCTGTGTTGGGATTAGTCCGTTTCTGGCTATCATTTCTTTAGAGAGGGTTACACTAACCACCTCGTCGCGTGCTCCGACCACATTGACACGCTTCACACCCTTCACATCCATTATTGAACGACTGATATATTTGGCGTATTTATTCAGGTCGTCATAGTCATATCCGTCACCATAAAGAGCATAGAATATTCCGTAAGTATCCGTCATATCGTCTATGACTATCGGTGTCCTGCAGTCTTGCGGCAGATAGACTGACGTGTCGTTAACCTTGCGGCGAAGCAGGTCGAAATGCTCCTGAAGTTTGTCGTTGAGCACGGTCATCTTGAACTCAACGGTAATCATCGCAACACCGTTCTGACACTCCGTCTTGACCTTGCTTACATCAGGAAGAGCTCGCAATGCGTCCTCCATCCTTATCGCAGCCTTCAATTCGACATCATGGGCGCTTGCTCCAGGATAAGAAATCACTACCATCGCCTGTTTTGCTGAGATGGCCGGATCCTCCAGTTTCGGCATACTAATAAAAGCCAGTACACCGGCAACCAGAATTGCCACGACCATCGACCAGAATATGACCGGTCGCTTGATGAAATATTCAGTCAGTTTCCTCATAGCAGACCTCCAACGTTAGATTCAGGATGTCTGCCAATGACCTTTACTTTCTCTCCCTGCATCATGCTCGCGGCACCGGCACAGACGACCTCCGTCCCGGAAGCGATTCCGCTTACGGATACTTTACCCGGTCGATTTGTGACTGAAACTGCGACATCTTTCCTGACAAGCAGTGAATCATTACCTACCGTCCAGACAAATGCCTGACCCCCCTCATAACGAATAGCTTCGACAGGGAGTATCATTCCAGAGTCTTTTGACTGACTGCCGCTCCTGTCAATAAGCACCTCCACATTAGTACCAGGCAGCAAGTCGGAGTTTCGTGATTCTTCAGATCGGAAAGTTATCCTGTATAGTTGGTTTCCGTCGGCTTTAGGTGCTACGCTGACTAATTTCAACGGCACTGAACTTCCTTGCGAAGATTTGCAGTTGAATGACTTGAATGAATCTTTATAGCGATATTCAGAGGCTGGGACATCCACAATGATTTCCACATTGGATACATCCATCATCACAAACACCGGAGTCCCTGCGTCCACCATCTCCGTGGCCATGAAATTCACCGTCTTTATGCAGCCCGAGATAGGCGCATAAAGTTTCGTATAATCCACTTTATTCTTATTCAACCGCAGCTGCACTCCCAACTGTGCCAAACCTGCCTTCGCTTTCTCGTAGTCATTCTCCGATACACTCTTCTTCTCGAATAGTTCCTTAAGTCGGCCGACCTCATCCGACAGTTGATCGTATTGAATCTGAAGCGCCTCCACCCCAAGTTTGTAGTCCTTGTCATCAAGACAGGCCAGCAACTGACCGGCGCGAACATAGTCGCCTTCCTTGACATTAACACTCTCTATCTGGCCGGCAGTCTTGAATGCAACATTGATGGAATTTGCCTCCTTGACAACTCCGGAATAGGATGACTCAGAACCTGATCCGGCATCCTCAACGCGGACAGTCTTCACTGTACGGAGCGATGGCGCAGCCTGCCTTTCTTTTCTGGAGCACCCGAAAAGAATTGCCGGAATTACCAGCAAGAAAAATAACGGATTGTTTTTCATAATATTTTCGATTTTTTTGTGAGTGCAAATTTCAGCGTTCAAAACAATAAACCGTTATTCTTGAAGCCCACAAAATTGTTCAAATATTCCACATTTTCAGCGTAAGTGTAAATAAATCAGTTTAAATAATGTCCGATTTATGATTATCTTTGCCGATATGAATAATACAATCCATACTATTGGTCTAAGGACAATCTCAGCCATCAGCCAAAGAATCGCTGTGGACAAGGAGATGATAATAGCGGACACCGATGACTGGAATGACGTGTACGGCACTGATGAAGTCAGGTCACTGGTAGGATCAGGGCATCCTTACAAACTTGAAGCCGCCCTATGCCTTGTCTGCAAAGGCGGCTCAATGAAAGTGAGGATCAACCTTATTGAATATTCTTTACGTTCCAACGACTTGATGGTCACGATGCCCGGACAAATCGCGCAGTGTCTGGAAATATCTCCGGACTGCCGTCTTACACTCGTCGGATTCTCTGACAAGTACTATTACCCGATAGACAGCGGCGAGTTGCTCAACACGATAGCATCGTTCTCTGTCAACAGGCCTGTGAATCATCTTGACAATGAAAGAACCACTGACCTGCTCTCGATAATTGACATAATGAAAAGGAGGCTTTCCAATCCTGACACCCAAATGAAAGATATGATCCTCAAAGGCTACATCAAAGCACTTATCTGCGAAGCCTACGAAATGATCCGCTACATACTGGGCAGCACGCCCAAAGCTAGCAAAACCAGAGGGGAGATTATCTATTCAGACTTTATGTCACTCCTGCAAAAGCACTATACCTCCGAACGGTCAGTCACTTTCTACGCCTCTGAGCTGTGCATCTCGCCAAAATATCTGTCACGGACAGTCATCGAACAAAGCGGAAAATCGTCTGCAGAATGGATCAAGGACTATGTCCTTCTGGAGGCAAAGGCTCTACTCGGCACTCATCGCTATTCTGTGCAGCAGATCAGCGACCATCTCAATTTCGCCAACCAGTCATTCTTCGGAACTTGGTTCAAGAAAGCCACGGGACTGTCCCCGAAGCAGTACATCAAGGAAACTCAAATATAGAAGTACTCCTTTGAAATGGCTGAAACTGGAATATGAATATCCATCCGAGTTTTCAGCAAAGCTATCAAATTTTCGGGGAATAGGCGACATATTCACCGAGAAATATTCGGCGAATAAGATTGCTATTTACCGAAGTGCACTTTTTTTTCTTTGTCCATAAGTAACCCAAATTGCTTCTCGTCTTGATTTGAAGAAAATCTGATAACCAAGCGGCACGGCAAAATGGGCACGAAAAAAGCACCGGGACTTCCCAGTGCTTCAATCATAAATTATTTAAAATTATTGCTGTCCGCTAAAGATTTAGCAAGCGAGAAAAATCAAGGCTGAACTCTGTTTTCAGGGTCCAGCCTTTTTCGTTACTTTTGTTTCGACCAAAAAATCAAAATAACGATGAACAAAAGTAGTCATTTTGCCGGACAGCCGGTATATGGTCAGCTGATAAATTTGCTTGACAAGTCAAAAGTTCTCAAATTCAGTCAAGAAAGAGGCGGCGAGAAGTATGTGAAACACTTCGATGCGTGGCAGCACCTGCTGATAATGTTGTATGCAGTAATCAAGCGTTTTGATTCTCTGAGGGAGATTACCGACTCAATGTTTCCTGAAGCCAGAAAATTCGCTCATTTAGGCATAGGAATGATGCCTCGGCGCAGTACTTTATCTGATGCCAATGCAAGAAGACCGGAAAGCATCTTCGAGGCTATATATAGAGACCTCTACCGGAGATATAAGGAAGAACTTTCCTCGGACAGCCGGAAACGTCAGACTCCTAAGTGGCTCAACAGGCTTCAAATCATAGATTCCACGACCATAACCCTATTCTCGAACCTCCTTTTCAAGGGAGCAGGTCGTCATCCTAAGACTGGCAAGAAGAAAGGTGGAATAAAGGCCCATACCAATATCCACGCGAACGAGGGCGTCCCTTCTGATGTACGTTTCACATCCGCGGCAACTAATGACAGTTTTATGCTAAAGCCGGCCAATTACGTTGAAGGCGATATTCTTGCTATAGATAGAGCATATATCGATTACGGCAAGTTCGAGGAACTCTCCAGGAGGGGTGTCGTTTACGTTACCAAGATGAAGAAAAACCTCGTATATAGCACTGAGAGCGATACAATGTATATGAATCCAGGCGGTCTGATGGAATTTCAAATCAAACATGTCACATTCACCAAGAAAGTCAAAGGCGGCAATAACATAGAACATCACGCAAGAATTATCACATACGCTGATACAAGGAGGAAAAAGGCAATCCTCATTTCTCTCTTGACCAACGATATGACTATGGACGCAGATGAAATAATCGCCATATATCGCAAACGGTGGGAAATCGAACTGTTATTCAAGCAATTGAAACAGAACTTCCCATTGCGGTACTTCTATGGGGAGAGTGCCAACGCCATAAAGATCTAAATTTGGGTGACGTTGATTGCGAATTTGCTTCTTATGATCGTACAGAAAGACATTGGTTTCCGAGAGCAGAGAGTTCAATCTCCGCGATGTCAAGCCAGCTGCCGTGCTTGGGCGTGTGGTGTATTTCAAGACGCTTTGCCAAGCGGAGAGCCTCCGCCGGTTCAAACGCCTCGTAAAGGGATGCGATATTGTGAGTATTGAGATTGTCACATACAAGTACGACCCGCTCGACGTCCGGGTATCTCTCGTCAAGCAGCCACTTGATGCGTTCTGCCCAGTCAGTTCTGGTTCTCTACTGCTTTGCTACAGCCTCACGCCATCCGGCCAGGGGTTCAGTGAAAAGGAAGATGCTGCAGGTGCCATTCCTTACGTATTCGTTGTCCTCGTATCGTACACCTGTGTTGTTGGAAGTAAAGCCATCCCTTGCTTCTGCCAGAAGTTGAACAGGTTTCTCGTCCATACATACGACAGGGTGTTTGGCGTCATATGGACGGCTGTACACTTCAAGGACGTCCTCCATCGCTGCGACGAAAGCCGCGTTATGGTTGGCCAGTATGCACCAGCACTTCTTCAGATGAGGCTTATACTCGTTTTTTTTTAGAATGCGACCGACCTGCGTATGAGATATAGATTCTATATAACCCAGTTTGACCGACCTGTCGGCAAGAAGACGAAGCGTCCACTTGGCATATCCCTTGGGAGGATCTCCGCAGGCGAGGGCTATGATATGAGCCTCGACCTCTCCGGTAACCTTGGCCTCTACTGGAGGAGTTTCCCTTTTCTTTCGCTGAATGGTTGCGTCGAGTCCCTTCTTCCCCTAACTGCCGGGGAAGGCGACGGCAACGGTTTGCCCGCAGAAAAATACGAGCCGGAGGTCTGGAGATTTTTCTTCGGGATGCGAAGCACCGTTGACGGTGAACGAGCCACCTATATCATCAGCATTATCCGTCCTTCAGCCTTGACGAAGGTATCGGGATGGCGCATCACCACTGCATAGACCTGCGCGGAAGTCACAGGCTGCCCGTCCTTGCGGACATGCAGCCGCCTTCGGTTGATGATGTAGGCAATCTGTTCGGTGCGCAGACCGCAGTTGCGCTCTGCAAGGACATAGAGTATGGCTTCCTCGATTCTCATCAGTCGATGATGACGGCTGTACCGGAGGCCGTCGCCATAAGCATGCCGTTGTCTGCCCCGAGTGTCTCGTAATCTATGTCAATGCCCACCACGGCATTGGCTCCGCGCTCCATCGCCCGCTGCGACATCTCAGCCAGAGCCTTCTCCCTGGCCTTGATTAGCTCGTTCTCGTATGAGCCTGAGCGCCCGCCGATGAAATTGCGTATGCTGGCCCCGAAGTCCTTGAGGAAGTTCACGCCGGCTATGACCTCGCCGCAGACGACTCCCTTGTATTCCCTGATGTTGTGACCTTCAATGGTCGGAGTGGTTGTAAGTATCATAATGTTTTTTTGAATGAAGTGCAATATTACCTTTTATTGAGCACATTCCAGAACTCTTGTGGAAGTGCGACATTGTCCAGAGCTGACGCTTCTTCAAATAGCGGTGCGATTTCGCTATCGCGCCATCCGGCAATGCCGCAGCCGATGCGCGTCACAAGAAATGTCAGCTCCGGATGTTCCCGGGCGTATGCCGTGAAGTCATCCACGTGCCTGCGGATAATGTCAATGCTGCCGTCCATTGTCGGGATGGCATAGCAGTGGCCCGTCATCCCGATGCCGACGCCCCACTCGGCACCGAACTCTTCATAGGCGATGCGTGCGGCTCCGCCACCGTGCATCCCTTCCTTGTTGCTTCCGAACACGAATACTTCTCCGTCTTTCAGCGAGGTTATGAATCTCGGTGTTATTCTTTTGCTGTCTGCCATAGTGTTATTGTTATTTGTCTGTTTTTCCTAAAATCAATTAACGGGCAGTCATAATTCACTGTACTTTAATATATGCCCCATTGTTAAAGTCAACTGCTTCAGGGACTTCATAAACATATCCGAGCTGATTTGACAAAAATTCCGTGTTGCCTATTTTGCCGCGAATGTTTGTATGAGAATGCCCATATATCCAATATGTGATTTTGCTGTCAGCTATCCATTGTCCCTGCTCTGAGGAGAATGCGTCATTCAGTTTACTGCCTTTGAACCTGTCAGACACAAGCATCTGAGATGGAAGATGGTGTGATACAACTATTATATTGTCGTTGGCATACAAAGACACCGCATTTTGGATAAAGTCCAGAGAACATCTATGAGCCTCATTGAACATTGTAAAATCAAGCCGGTTTCCGTCATATCTGATCCTGTGAAAATCCGTTATTCCGCTCTCTATCATAAGTGCATTCTCCGCCCTCACATTACTCCATAAGGTGCTCAATACAATATATGTGTGTCCTAGCTTGACTACAACATTGTTCAGATATCTGACATTACTGCGAAGCTCATAGGTCCATTCTGAAAGGGTGTCCTTAAGATCAAATCCTCCATAATACTCGTGATTTCCAGGGACAATGAGCGTCTGTTCATAATTGTCTGCGCACCAACTCCAAAATGGATTATTCGTACAGTCCGTTCCCAAATAAGCAATATCTCCGGCAAGAACGAGTATGTCTCCCGTGACGTTTAACGGATTGTTTTTGACCCACCTGCTATTCCCGGACAATTCAAGGTGCAGGTCAGACGCATACTGAATCTTCATATCATTCAACTACAAAACTTTCATCAAGCACATTAAGATATTCATCCAGAAGCGATTCATTTTGCAGTTTCAAACTATCGCAAAGCGACTTGCGGACTCCATCGTCTGTATTCACCGCCTCAATGAATCCCGTGATTGCATCCTTGATATTTTGAGAGACTATAAACTCTTCCCCAACAGTAAGGCTGGCAGCCGCCATCACCACATCGCGGCGATGCTTCTTGAAGTCATCATCATTGACATGTATCCCATTCTTCTTGTCTTCTCTCAAATTAAGATATGCCAAGGCTTTAAGGCAGATTAACGAATCCACAGATGCATATCGAAGGCCATTCTTTTCCTCTGTATGGCTTATGAGATAACTGTAGTAGTC
>CAVENC010000062.1:0-8109 GCA_963617065.1 Butyricicoccaceae bacterium | reverse complement strand
GCCGATATTTTCAAGATAACATTATGCGTGGCTATAAATGGACGGGAATTTCAGTCTTGAGACGTTTTTGCCTATCATCTGCTCAAGCGTCTTTTCAACGAACGAACGTAAATTGTCTATTTCCACGGCCTTGTAAGGAGTGGACTTTATTTCTTTACGGATCGCATCCACATCCAGTCTGCTCAGGTCGATGACCTTGCCTTGATGAATGCGGTAAAGGTCACGGCAATCAGGATCCTCAAGCGTTCTTCCGCCGGTGTCGTAAGCGGTCACACTTTGATCCAGAGTCTCCGACATCCGTTGCTTGGCACGGCGCAGTTTCTCGTCATCTATCTGATTGCAAAAGAGACCGTTCAGGTAAGCCAATGGCGCGAACATCTCGTTGTGCCAACCTCGCTCGAAGATTTCAGGTTTAGCCGCATCATAGAGGTTCTGCAACAGATTGGTCAGCACCTTGAAACGGTCTTTCCACTCGTCCTTTTCCAAGATTCGGTCGTAAGCCTTCCGGAACATTTCGAGTCTATCAAGGGTATCACCCTCGATGATGATATCCGCCATCTTGATGCCAAGCGACTGCAAGAATGTGTCACACTCCATAATGGTCTGGTCGATGTTGTCAATCAACCACGCGATGTCCTTGGCTGGATATTCTTGACTGTCACCTGTGGAAGCATAGTCGGCAAGAGCCAATTGCATATACTTGAACACATTCACGTAATCCACGATGATGCCGCAAGTCTTGCCGGGAAACACTCGATTGGCTCGGGCGATGGCTTGCATCAAGGTATGACCCTTCATCGGCTTGTCGAGATAGAGGGTGGAGAGCGATGGCACATCAAAGCCGGTCAGCCACATAGCGCAGACAAAGACCAGGCTCAGCGGGTCGTCCTTGTCCTTGAAACGGTCCTCGATGTCCTTGCCGTCCTGCGTGATCGCCTCCAGCTTCCTGCGATGCATCGTAATGTCAAGTCCTTGGGCGGCAAACTTCTCTTCCTCACCGTCTTCCTTGCTGATGACAACAGCCATCTCCACCTTGTTCATATAGTCGAGTATGGCTGTGATTCTCTCCCGATCCTCCGTTGTCTTGACGGCATTACGTTCCTTCACGAGCAACTTCTTCTCTTCCGCCCAATATTTCTGTACCTTGTCGTACATCCTCACGGCGGTGTATTTATCCACGCTCACCACCATACCCTTGCCCAAGAATCCACGGCGAGGAAAATGATGGGCGATGTCTCTGGCGATGCGGTCTAGACGTTCGTCCCGCTTTAGGACCTCCATAATGCGTGAGGATGAGTTTTCCAAGAGTTCTTTCTCCCGGTCGTTCAAGTTCTCGTCCTCGCATATCCGGTCTATGTCGGTGTCCAGCCAGTCGTTGGTCAAGCCCACCTCCGGCACACGGCGGCTATAAAAGAGCGGCACCGTGCTGCCATCCTCGATGGCTTGGGCGAAGTTATATTCAGACACATAGTCGCCAAACCATTGGTTGGTCAGTCGCTTGCTGCCCAGAAGCGGCGTGCCAGTGAAGGCGATGTAGCCTGCGTTCGGCAGACCGGTGTGCATATTTTCGGCAAGCTGCTTGTACTGGGTGCGGTGAGCCTCGTCCACGAGAACAAAGATGTCGTCGCGGTCGGACAAGACCGGGTACTTCTTGGTCTTGTCGTACTGAAACTTGTGGATCAGCGTGAAAACCATCGGTTTATTGCTTCTCAAGAAGTCTCGCAACTGGGTTGAGTCCTTCGGCTGGCATTCCTCCTTGGCTCCGATGACCTCGGTGCGGATGAAGGTCTTGTAGATCTGCGCATCCAGATCCTCGCGGTCGGTGATGACGAGGAATGTGAAATTGCCGGACAGCTTGCGTCTCACCTTCCTCACGAACATCACCATCGAATAACTCTTGCCTGAACCTTGCGTGTGCCAGAACACGCCAAGTTTGCCGTCAAGCTTCTCACGGTTCTCCACGCTCCTCATAAGATTGTTGACACCGAGGAACTGATGATTCTTGGCTATGATCTTGACGCGTTTGTTGTCGAAGAATATGAAGTTTTCGATGTAATCGATCAACCGCTCCTTGCGCAACAGACCATCGATAAGGTTCGTGACCGAGAGTCCGTGCTCCTCGATCTCCTTTCTGTCAATCTTTTCCTTTTCGTCATCGACACGCAGCCACTCGAAGAAGAACTCGTAGCCGCTGCTCCAGGCTCCCAACTTGGTCTGCATCCCATTACTGAGCACACAAATCTGGTTGAAAGCGAAAATGTTGGGAATATCCTTGCGGTAAGACACAAGGTTTTTGTTGTAGGATTCCTCAATCTTGACCGTGGAGTTCTTCAGTTCAATGAACACCATCGGCAATCCGTTCACGAAGAGCAGGACATCAGGGCGACGGTAACAGTAATGTCCTTTGATCCACATCTGGTTGACACAGTGGAAGTCGTTGTTCGCCGACTTCTCGAAGTCGATGATCCTTACTATGTCGAAGCCCTCCCTGCCGTTCCTGTTGACTTTCACCTTGACTCCGTTGCGTATCAGATTGTATAACCGGTAGTTCGTGTCGATCATATCCGTGCCGGTGTAGTCCTTGCGGAAGTCCCGAACGACATCCTTCAACAAATCCTCTCCGATCTGTGGATTAATCCGCTTCAGGGAGGACAGCAATATCTCAGGCAGGATGCACTCCGAGGAATTAGCCCGTCCCGTCGCCGCCACCTCGTCCATAGCGTCCGGACTCGGGTCGCACTCGATCCTTTTCCATCCATATTCCCGAAGAGACAGACGGTCGCAGATCGCCCTCTCTATGCTATCCTCGCTGATGAATGATTTCATTCCGTTTCGTTTTATGGTTTGACTTCAAGTTTGCCCGACATAAGGCGGGGAAGAAGGAGGTCCCGCTGGCGGGCGAGGAGGGTGTTCTGGTGTTGGAGATTCTGGACACCGCGGTACAGACATTCCAAGTTGTCATTCCATTTCACAGCAACTTCCATCGGTGGCAATGCTATTGATATTCTTCCTATCTCTTTGGGTTTTATTGATGGATATGTGGCTACAGCACAGTCCGCTATCAACGAGCAATACTTATATACCGAAGGATGGGCCAAAGCCAAATATATTATATTTGCAATATCATACTTGCAATCCAAGACAACAAAACCAGTAGATACGACCATATTAGAAGGAGGATCTTTCAAAATACCATAATGCTGTAAGTTAGGACGGACTGTTGAATATACTATACTGTTATGCTTTACCAAGCGCCGTGCTCTGCTTGGCGCATCTACAAATGGAATCGATTCCAATTCGGATATCCTGCCACAGGTTATGCTGCCTGTATCAAGATATATAATTTCTTTGGGGGCTTTCGTGACATTGATTGTACGTTTGTTCACATCACAAAGTTCCTCAATCCTAAAGTATCTCCACCCTTTCGGCAAGCCGCTTTCCATTTCAACCTTTTCATACCCTGGGAAGCGGAAGCGGACGAACCATTCCTTATACAGGTTCTCCGCCATTTTCTCCAAAAGACTAATGCGCTTGGTGTTGTTCTCTATCAGAGTGTCGTATGTGGAGAGGATTGAAGCAACTTCTTTCTGCCTTTCTTTACTATGTACCAACAATTTCAATGAATGAAGGTGATTTTGATTTAGCGTAGGAACTCCAGCCCCTGCATTAAATTGCTCCAAATGCAATGTTTGAAGAAAATAGTATACGTATCTTGGATCATTACCCTTAAAATCTTTAACATATAAAGTAGTATTTAACGGCCAACATTTTCCTTGTATATATTGAACCTTCCCAAGAGAACCAGATCGCCCCGTAATTACCATAGGGCCTTCGACCTTATAATCTTTATGATATGCTTTTATATTTGTAGAAGCAACTACTGGATATGAACCAATTTCAATGAAAGTATCCGGCAAATCAAATCCACGATTTAACTTTATGAAATCATCAAAGCGCACTTTTTCCATACCCTATTCCTCCCCAAACAATTCATTCATACCCTTTCCCTTCTGTTGTTCCAAGAATATCTCCTTTTGTCGTTCTATTTCCTGACGCAGTTCCTCCTCGGTTGGAAGATAGGTGAGATATTTCGCTTGGAACAACTGCTTGTTTTCTTTCAAAATGGAGTAGCGAGCCATATCCGCACTCGTTTCCGAACACAATATCAATCCGAAAGTCGGATTGTCACCTTCCGTCCGCTTCAGCTCATCATACATCCGAACATACATATCCATCTGTCCTACATCCTGATGCGTTATCTGTGAGGTCTTCAAATCTACCAACAAGAAGCATTTCAGAATATAGTTGTAGAACACCAGATCGATATAGAAA
Source organism: Butyricicoccaceae bacterium (assembly GCA_963617065.1). Lineage (GTDB taxonomy): Bacteria > Bacteroidota > Bacteroidia > Bacteroidales > UBA932 > Cryptobacteroides. Next base: position 3,777 of record CAVENC010000062.1, on the reverse strand, counting down.
TCGCCCATATCCGTGTGGATATGCTGCTGACGGGCAACAAAGGCATAGCCTTTACCCATTTCCATAATGAACTTTTGGAGGTGGGTAATGATATTACCCTCCAGTTGGGATTCTGAAAAATCAGCGTTAGGTGCAAGCCCTAAGAACTCCGCCACGACAGGGTTCTTGATAAACTCCAGTTTGTCGTTCTGCATCGGAGCGGTGATATTCCTCATCTCACTCTCCACAGCCGATTTGTTTTGCGACTGCAGCAATCTATAGTAATATTGCGAAGCGATGTTGCGTTGCAAAGTCCTCACACTCCAAGTTTCCACAAATGCTTCGTGGGCATACCACTCGCGAGCGGCTGTGTCATTTACCGAGAGGAGCCAGATGTAATGCGACCAAGTCAACAACTCGGATTTTCCCAACACTGTTGGGAAAATCTTATAGAACTGCACAAACCTGTACAAACTATTCTTAGTGAAGCCTTTCCCATATAAACTGGTAAGTTCTTTGGATAACCTCTTTATCACCTCTCCACCATACTCCGCACGATTCTCTCCCAACAGGATCTCCTCGCTGATACGCTTGCCCAGCAACCAGTTGCGCTGAATCATAGCAATGTTGACCGAGCGATAGGCTTCTTGCCGTGCCTGTTCGATAATGCCTTGGGCGTCTTTCAAGAGACTGCCACTATTCTGACATAACGCCTTTTCCATTTTCTATTCCTCCCCATTTTTCTTCTCCATCATCAACTCACTTGACACTTCCAAAGACCTCTTGATTTGCCGCATCAGCACCTCACGCGGCGGCAACTCGGTCATATATTTGGCCACCTTGATACCAGACTTATCGAGTTGAAGGAGTTCAATCTGCTCCTCGCCTCCTTCCGTACACAGCAGCAAGCCTAAAGGGGACTCCTCGCCAGGCTCCATCTCGTGGGCTTCGAGCCAACGGAGATAGAGTTCCATCTGCCCTTTATACTGCGCCTTAAAGCGACCAAGTTTAAGGTCAATCGCTATCAAACGGTGCAGTTTCCTATGGAAAAAGAGTAAGTCAAGATAAAAATCCTCACCATCTATTATCATTCGTTTCTGGCGTTCCACGAAGGTAAAGCCATTGCCCAATTCCAAGATGAATTGCTCCAAATGGACAACAAGACTATCCTCAAGGCTCTTCTCACTATAACAACTTTTCAATCCTGTAAACTCCAAGAAGTAAGGACTCTTGAACACGAGGTCTGGCGACATCTTGTTGTCATCTCGCAACTCTGCGAGTTCTTGCTTTATGAGTTCGTCTGGCTTTTGAGCGATGGCGGTACGCTCGAAAAGCATTCCGTCAATTTCCTTACGGAGGCGATTTCTTCCCCATCTATTAGAAGATGACATTGTCAGATAAAATTCTACTGCCAAAGGATCTTTAATCGGAAGAACCTCTATTATATGCGACCACGTCAATTGTGTCGCAAGTTGCGACACAATCTGCTCACTTGATATTTTTTGAGCGAATTGCATCATCCGCCTTATATTTCTTGGCTCAAATCCTTTCGTTCCATACAGGCTTTGTAATAGTGTCGCCACCGTCGACACAATTTGTTTTCCATATTCCGCTCTCTGATTACCAAGTACTTCACGATTGATTCGCTCACCGATATGCCAGTACATCATAGTCAATTCAGCATTAACGGTCACCGCCACACGTTGCCGTGCGGAATCAATAATCTGTCGCAAATCGTTTATCAATGCGGAATGCGCGGTTGCCAAATGTCCCTTTTCACTTTCCATACCCTATTCCTTCCCAAACAAATCCTTCATATTCTTCTCTATCTCTTTCTGCAAGTCAGCGGCTTCGGCGCTCAGCTTTGAGAACTCGCCATTCAGCGACAGCATTTCAGCACGGAACTCCTCGGATGTCATTCCGTCATCCTCGATGACCACACCAACATAGCGGCCGGCATTCAGGCTCCAGTCATTGTCCTCTATGCCATCCTCACCTGTTATCTTCGCCACTTTGCACAAACCGATGACATCACGGTATTTGCCTTCAGGCCATCTTTCGAGCAACCAATTCGCCTCTTCCTGCTTGCCTGAGGATTTATATTCATTGACCAATGCCCAGAAAGCATCGCTGTCTCCCTCGTAGAGACGAGTGATGATACCGAGGTTCTTGATTTGTTCGTCCGTGAACTTGCGGTGGGCACGGTCCACTTGCGTAAAGATGTTGCGGGCATCTATGAATAGGATTTCATCTTTCTTGGTGCGCTGCTTGTTGAAAAACCAAAGGGTGGCAGGGAGCGTGACCGTCGAGAACATATTGCTTGGGAGTGTCACCATCTGGGAGATGATGCCGTCCTGTATCATCTTCTTGCGGATCTCCAACTCGCTTCCGCCCGCGTCGCTCGCAGAGTTTGCCATAACGAGGGCAGCCTTGCCATTCTCGTTGAGAGCCGTGGCGAAGTAACCTATCCACAGATAGTTGGCATTAGGCACCGTCTCCTTCTTGTCGCTCGCCTTCTTGGTGGATTTCGTCTTGTTGCGAGGCACGCCGTAGGTGTTGAATCTGGCATCGTCGCAAACCTTGTCGAACACCACCTCATCGACATTGAAAGGAGGATTCGCCATCACATAGTCAAAGCGGCCGAAGGCGTTGTAAGGGTCACTATAGAAGGAGTTCGCCTCCGTTATCTCACCACGCACGTTGTTGAGCAGGAGGTTCATCTTCGCCAGTTTCACAGTGTCCGGCTCTTTCTCCACGCCATAGCAACGGAAGCTCATCATATCTTGGTTGGTGGCATTGTGACGGTGCATATACCGCGCCGCCTGCACGAACATACCGCCCGAACCGCAAGCCGGGTCAAGGAACTTTTTGTCGCCGGTGACAGGGTGAAGCACTTCCACCATATATTGCACGACGGAAGCCGGAGTGTAGAAAGCACCACCACCCTGACCTTCAGCCAAGGCGAAGTTGCCGAGGAAATATTCATAAATCTGACCGAATATGTCGATGCTGATGTTTTCGGGAATATCCTTGAACACACGGACAATACGGCTTAACAGCTCCGGCTCCTCCTCTGGCACCAACTGTCCATATACCTCCTTAGGCAACACGCCAGCCATACGCGGATTCTCCCGTTCGATAGCCTCCATAGCCTCTTTGACCAAGACAGCCTTGTGGGCGTCATCGGGTGCATCGTTAATATAATCGAAGTAAGCGCATTCGGGCAGGAAGAAGCCGCACTTCTCCACGGCGATGTCCTTATACTCACGCTCCATCCGAGTGCCTTTATAACGGTTATATTCCTCATCTATCTCTGCCTTGTGCTGCTTGAAGAGCACATCGGCATAGCGGAGAAAGATGAGTCCGAGGATAGGTTGACCATATTTGTTGGCAGCCAAGTGTGCCCCGGCACGCAGAATGTCGGCGGAATGCCAAAGGTTATCTTTCAGATTCTTAAGTTCTGTGTCAGTCATTTGTCCGAATGTTGGTTCAGACTATAAATATACGATTTTTCTTCTTATTGAGGAAAATCCATCGCATCCGAGTTTTCTGCTCAATGTATTATCCTCGATTTGTACACCAGAAGTGTGTTTCCTGTACCAATGGCGTGTCTTAGTTCATTTGGTACACACTAAGGTCTTCTGCTGTACGTTCCTCAGACACATAAAAAAGAGGATGACTTTCCAGTCATCCTCTTTCGTATTTTCAGTTACTCCCTCAATCTCTTGAGGGAATATATTCATTAAAAGAACTCCTCTGTGTTCTTGTCGAGGTTGTCGGAGTGGTCTTCGGTGTTGG
>CAVENC010000061.1:0-8201 GCA_963617065.1 Butyricicoccaceae bacterium | reverse complement strand
CAACTTCAATCAGGGATAGACTCCAATCCGAGTCAACCTAAATCCGGAAATGACAAGGTGTCCGAAATATAGCACAAATTTCGGACACCGACAAATTACTTTTTTATGGTTATCACTGGCAGAGTCACCTCTAAGGCACTCTACGACAAAAGCGATTCGCAAGAGTGTGATGGCTTCAAATTCGACTTTCTCAAGGGGCTAGGCCAAAATGAACCAGAATGGACTTGATTCGGATTAAGTTTCTTTCCACTTTTGCTGAATATGAAAAGATTAGTGGTTACTGGCATCTTGCTGTTTGTTATATTGTTTTCTTCAAGGGCACAACATATGTCTGTGTCAACCAATGTTATTGGTTGGGCTGACTATGGAACGATTAACTTGAGTGCTGGAGTCAGTCTGGCAAGACATATTTCTTTTGAGGTCGGCGGACGGTACAATCCTTTCAGTTATCAAAGACAATCAGGGTTGACTGTGCGCAACCAACAGAAGACTGCCTTTGCTGGCGTGCGTTACTGGCCGTGGTATGTGTTCTCCGGATGGTGGATAGGAGTCAAAGGGCAATGGTCAGAATATTCAAGGACAGGCATTTGGAGATTTGCGGTTGACGAGGGAAAGCTGTATGGAGTCGGTTTGTCCGCCGGGTACACTTGGATGATAAGCAAGAGATTCAACATTGATTTCGGAATAGGAGGCTGTGGTGGACGCATATACGATCACACCTTATATCATTGTCTTAAGTGTATGGAGATCAGGGAAACCGGACCTAAGAACTTCATCGCATTGGATGATGTTTCCGTTTCATTGATGATAATGTTTTAGAAAATGAAAGCACTTAAGACAATCCGCATTCTGTTTACGATTTCGGTGGTCGGCTGCTTGGTTTCCGTCTCTTGTGCCACGCAGAAGAAACTCCAAAGACTCAGAAACGGTGAAACTCCGCAGGTACAGATTACTTTAGGTAAACAACCGGATTATCTGCCGAAAGTGAACGAGACATCAAAAGTCACAAGGGATACACTTAAGGTCAAGGATGACGACGGAAAGGAACTGATTGTGATGAAGGCCATCAAGGATGAGGAGTCTGGAGAGATGGTGGCTACGGAAGAAATTCAGGCTGCAAAAATCACGGCCAGATTCCGCAATGTAGCAGAGAGGAACGGAAAGGTTGATCTAGCTTTCCAAGTAATAGTACCTCAATCTATAAGAGACAGCCGCTGGCAACTCCGGTTTTATCCGGATATGTTTATGCTTGAGGACAGTGTGCGTTTGGATCCTGTGATAATAACGGGAGCTGCATACCGCAAGGCTCAGTTGCGAGGTTACCAAATGTATGAAAAGTTTCTGTCGAAAATAGTGAGAGACTCAACCAAATTCATAAATGTCAGGCAATTGGAGATATTTCTAAAAAGATATATCCCACAAGTTTTTGCCTATAAAACAGACACATCGTTTGTTTCGGAGCTGGAGTTCTATTCCGCCTATGGCGTAAGTGAGAGACAGGCGGTGGAGCATTATACCAACCGCTTTGCCAAGAACTTGAACGAGCGGCGCAAGGCCAGAATTAACAAGATGCACAAGAAATATATCAAAGCTCCGATAGTCACGGAAGGGATACGTCTTGACACCGTTATGATCAGTGACAATGGAGAGTTTGTTTATAATTATGTACAGACAATAAACACAAGGCCAAAGTTGAGGAAGGTGGACATCGTCCTTAGCGGGGAGATTTTCGAACAGGACAAGCGTTTGTATAATATTCCTCGCAGCGAGCCTTTGACATTCTATATAAGTTCCATATCAGCCTTCGTGGACAACACAGAACGCTATCTGACCAAGGTTGTTGAGAGAAGGGCAATGGCCAACACGGAAAGCCGGATAGATTTTGAGCTGGGAAAATCAGACATAAAACCCGAGTATGGACATAATCTTGAGGAGATAGCGATGACAAAGAGAACTCTTGCGTCGTTGGTCGAGAATAGTACCTATGACCTTGATTCCATAACAGTAAGGGCAACCGCATCTCCGGAAGGTTCTTATGCCGTCAACCAACGTTTGGCTCAACTTCGTTCTGAATCAGTGTCTTCGTGGTTCGGGAAGTATGTGAAATCCTATAGAGACTCTCTCGTGTCGGCCAGAGGTGTGTTCGCCGAGCTTGGAAGCGATTCTTTCAAGGACGCTTCAGGTGGAGTGTCAGATGTTGTGTTCACACCGCGGTGCATCCCTGAGAACTGGGATGACCTGAAGGCGTTGGTAACCTCGGACATAGTTATGAATGACAATCAAAAGGAGGAGTTTGTCCGGATTTGCGAGAACGTGACGGACTTGGATAGAAGAGAGAACGTGTTGAAAAAGTGTACATTCTATAATTATATGAAGGAAACTCTTTACCCAAAATTGAGGACGGTGAAATTCAATTTTTACCTTCATCGTAAAGGAATGGTCAAGGACACAGTCCACACGACCGTCATTGATAGTCTGTATATGGAGGGAGTACAGTCACTTCGCGATATGGACTACGCCTCGGCTCTTCCTCGTCTTCTGCCTTATGGAGACTTCAATGCGGCTGTTGCCTGTGTGGGGATGGACAGAAACGCCACCGCAATGAAAATCCTTATGTCGTTACCGGATTCCGACAAAGTCAATTACCTTCTGGCGATTCTGTATTCGAGGGCGGGAGATTATCAAAATGCCGTTGACCGTTACCTCAAGGCGTGTCGCCAAAATCATTCGTTTGTATTCAGAGGAAACCTTGATCCTGAAATCTATGTTTTGATCAAGACTTATGGGCTTAATTCACAAGAGGATGACTCTGTGTTTGAGTAAAATCGTCAAGATATTCAGAAATGACTTTTATTAATCGTGATATGTTTCGTAAGATTTTATTACTGGTCACTGTCATTACCTTTACCTATGGCTGTAGAGACACTTGGTTGGACAGGATGTGGATGAGTAATGTCGCATATGAGGACTCGATCAAAGAGAATGCTCTAAGATTGGCCAGATTGCAGGACATTTGTGACTCATTGGACAGAGTGATGGTGTCTTTGCGGGCATTAGCCAAAGCTATAGATGAGAAAGATTACATAACCGGCATTGATTCTGTCTGGGAGAACGGAAAGACGGTTGGCTATCTTATCAGTTTTAAACATAACAATCCTTTAAGGATTTCCCACGGACGTGATGGAAAAGACGGTCAACCAGGCTCGGATGGACAGGATGGCTTTGACGGTGATGACGGTGTCGCCCCTTCCATTGGAATGACTCCAACTCCTGACGGAAGATACTGTTGGACGATAAACGGCAAAGTGATTTTGGATGACACTGGAAGGCCAGTTTACGTGAATGGTGAAGATGCGGTCTCTCCACAGTTCAAGTCGGAAAACGGAGTGTGGTTTGTCTCATATGATGACGGGAATAGTTGGATCCAAACAGGTTCTTCGGAAGGAAAGCGGGGAGATTCTATGTTCAAGGATGTTACAATCACTGACACAGAGGTCCGTTTCATATTATCTGACGGCTCAGAGTTTACATTGCCTCGTTTTGTGAAGTTTACGATTGATTTCGATATGGAAGCCGACGAGTCCGACATAGAGGCAGGGAAAAGCATCCAAGTCAAGTATACTTTGAACTATGCGACATCCACAACCATTGTGACCGTCGCATCGGATGGGAATTATAAGGCAAAAGTTGTCAAGGACACTCCCACTACGGGCACAATCCTGATAACCAGTCCAAGACACTACGAGGACGGTCACGTGACCGTCATTGTCACCGACGGATCGGGGTATACGTTTTCAAGGGTTATAAACTTCTATGAACGAAAGATTTCTTTTCCTAATGGGTTGAACTATGTTGTCGCCGCACAGGGAGGAACGGTTAATATCCCATTAACCACAAACTTTGAATATGACCTTGACTTCCTTGACCCAGAGTCCCGAAAATGGCTGGATTTCAAAACCACGACAAGGGCAACCACAAAGAACTATGACATCTCATTGGATGTCAAGATGAATATGTCGTTCAAGGAACGGACAGCGGAACTTGGTTTGTTCGCCAGAAATGAACCGGATAATGCCTTGCGCAAGATTGTAATCACGCAATCTCCGGCAACATTTAGATTATCGCAGGACAGATTCCTGTTGGACGCATCCGGAAAGACGTTCACAGTGCCGGTAAAATCCACCTCCGGATTGTCTATTCTCACGGACGGCACCGATTGGATTGAACTCAGTCAGAGTTCCGGAAACAGCATTGATTATCAACTGTCATTTTCGGTTGGCCAAAACACAACCGGTGTAAGAAGATCCTCCACTTTGGAGCTTTTCAGCGCAGATGGAGCCGTCAAACTTGGTAGCATAAGCATAACCCAGGTTGCAGGAGGAGAGGAAAGCCCTGATAATCTAATATTCAAAGTTCGGGCAAATTTCGCCAATGGATTTACAGTACAACTTCCTTTAGACGGCAATGTTGATTGCACGATAGATTGGGGAGACGGCAGTGATCCTGAAATAATTACCTGTGGAAAGCCGAAACATTCGTATCCTTCTGTCGTCTCAGACTATATTGTAAAGATATCAGGCAAGGTAACATCACTTAGTTCTTCAGGGATATCCCATCCCGCGATAACAGAAGTTATTCAATGGGGTTACACAGGTCTGACAAAGATGGATAACGCTTTCGTGAACAACGCCTTGCTGGAAAAGATTCCGGGTGATGCCAGCGGGGCTTTCTCGGAGGTCACATCATTCTCCTCGGCCTTCAGTAACTGCATCAAATTGAAATCTCTCCCAAAGGATTTATTGGCATTCTGCACAAAGATCACATCACTTAGCAGTACATTCAGTAATTGTACGTCACTTGAGGAACTGCCTGAGGAACTGCTCCATAATGCAAAGGAATTAACACGTGTTGATGGTTTATTTGAAGGATGTACGGCTCTTTCTGTTATTCCTGATGAACTTTTTGCGACCAATTGTGAGTTTACATCGTTCTCTTCTGTATTTAGCCATACTGCGATAAAGACAATTCCAAGAGGGCTTCTTCGGAATTGCAAAAAAATCGAGTCTTTTACACAAAGTTTCTATTACTGTTCCTCATTGGTGTCTATCCCTGATGATCTGTTTTCGTATTGTCCAGATGTGAACCATTTTTGGCAGACGTTCTGCCATTGTTACAACCTAAAGGAACTGCCAGCCAACTCATTTGATAACAATCGAAAAATAAAGATGTTCCAAGAAGTATTCCTATTCTGTCGCATTGAGGGGGAATCACCATATACGATGATCAACGGCAGAAAGATCCACCTGTATGAAAGATATCTTGAACCCGACTATTTTGCCGGAATAACGAACACTCATTCATACAACAGATCATACACAAGCAATAATTTCACAGACAACGACAACATCCCTGTTAACTGGAAAAATTAGTACAATGAAAAGATTAATATTGACACTGTTGGCAAGTATTGCCATTCTTCCCTGTTGTACCAGCATTACTGACGAGATGAACAAATCCAATCAGGCATTGGAGGAAAGGATCAAAGAAAATGCGGACAAGATCGCAGCCCTTGAGAAAAAGTGCGAAGAGTTGAATTTCAATCTGGATGCCTTGCGCAAGGCAGTTCAGGCATTGCAAGACAATGATTTTGTAAAATCCGTCACACCTATATACGATAAAGATGACGTTACCGTCATCGGTTACAAGATTTCATTTGTCAAAAGTGAAGAGATCAGTGTTTTTGCCGGGAAAAACGGCAAAGACGGAGAAGACGGCAAGCCGGGAAATCCTGGTAACAATGGAATGGACGGACATTCTCCTGTGGTAGGTATCACCAAAGGAGCCGACGGAGTTTATTATTGGACTCTTGACGGAGAATGGCTGACCGACAGTGACGGTCAGCGCATAAAAGCGGAAGGGAAGGACGGGGTGACTCCTCAATTTCGCATTACTGATGACTATTGGGAAATCTCCTACAATGGAGGCAAGGATTGGACCAGCTTAGGGAAAGCGACAGGAGACACAGGAAAGTCATTCTTCGAGAATGTGTTGAATTCCGAGGACGAAGTAACATTGACGCTGGCAGATGGGGCTGCCATCCGAATCCCCAAATATAAGAAACCAGTAATCAAATTCAGTATAGAAGACAATGCGACCGGTGCCGCTTCCGGCATCGATGTCATCGTGGATTATCAGATTTCCAATGCTTCCGCAGGCACGTTGCTATCCGTTTCCACTGACGGCAACTATGCTGCCAGAATTGTCAGGGACACCCACTTGTCCGGCAAGCTGATAATAACCCCTCCGACTCCTTATACGGATGGTTTTGTGAATGTCATCATGACAGACGACAATGGATATTCGCAGGTTGAGGTCATAAATTTTCATCAGAATCTGATTTCATTTGCGGAAGGGTTGGAGTATCAGATCCCACCGGAAGGCGGCATCGTTGAAATTCCATATAGTCTGAATTTTGACCAAGAGGTTCGGACGACATCGAATTGGTTGAAGATTGTTCCGACGACACGCGCTGAAATGAGAGAGGAGTCCATAAAAGTATCAGCAGATAAGAATGAACTGTTCCGTAGCAGACAGGCTGTCATTGGAATTTATGCCAAGACTAATCCGAATCAGCCTTATGCTGAGATAATCATAAATCAATCGTCTGCCTATTTCACTTTGAGCCAAAGCAATTTTGCGATTTCAGAGGCAGGAGGAAGCATCACCGCGAAAGTAACATCCTCATTGGGACTGAGCGTTTCCGTCGAGGATTCTGTTGATTGGGTAACCTGTTCACTCAGCGAACCGGAAAGTAACGACTATGTGCTGACCGCATCAGTGTCCCGTAACACAGCTAAGGTCAAACGGTTCGCGAAAATCACCTTGTTTGATCAGTCACGATCCAAAGAACTTGGAACGATAGTGATTGTCCAACAGTCTGGGCTCTCGGACTCCATCGAAGATATGGTGTTTACCGTAAGAGCCAATTATCCTAATGACTTCACTTCAGTACTGCCTTTATCCGGCACGATCGACTGCTATGTTGACTGGGGAGACGGATGCGTGGAGTACTATAAGTCAGGTCCGGTTTCCCATAAATACAATGTTGAGGAGCCGCACTCATTCAAAGTCATTGTTTCCGGGACCGTCACTGAATTGAGGTCAGACTATAAGGTTACCCCTTCCATCATCGAGGTCAACCAATGGGGGAAAACAGGATTAGCAGATATGGCTTTAGCCTTCCAAAATAATACCCTCCTCCAATATATTGCTGGTAACACGGCAAATTCATTTGCTTTGGTGAAAGACTTCTCCAACGCTTTTGCTAATTGTATTAATCTAAAACACATACCATCCAACTTGTTTAATGGATGCCCAAAGACATCATCATTTGTAGCAACTTTTTGTGGATGCTCTTCAATTACGGAAATCCCATCAAGGTTATTTCAAGATTGTAAAGATGCCATTTATTTTAATGCCGTATTCGAAGATTGCACATCACTCTCAACAATTCCGGGAGACCTTTTCAGTAATTGCACGAATATGACCACAATAAGTTATGGTTTTGCCAATTGTAAATCGCTAAGGTCTGTTCCTGAATCATTATTCACAGATTGTCCCAATATTGAAAATGCGAGTCGGTTATTTATGAAATGTAATAAATTATTAACAGTCCCGACAGGCATTTTTGATAACAATCGGAAACTGACAAATCTTAATGGAACCTTTTCAGAGTGTTATTCATTGAAAGGAGAATCACCTTATACGGTAATTGACGGCAACAAGTATCATTTATATGAAAGGAACGATGCTCCAGACTATTTCTCACCGGTAATAAATATGAAAGGACTGTTCTATCGGACATACGAGAATTTAGATGATAAGGACAATATTCCCGATGTATGTCGTATGGATCTTAATAGTTAATTAACGTTATAGGGCTTCGTGTTGCGTGAAGCGCAATTTGGAGCTCTGTTGTACGAACCCCTGCCGCGCACCAAGGCTGAAGCCCAACCTTATATATTGGGGAAAAAGGAATCGAGGATTTCCATCCTTAGGTCATAGTCAAGTCCCGGGCGACCGGGACTTGGCGTATTTACACGCCATTCAGTCGGCGTCAAAGCGCCCTCAAACATATTGTAATCCAAGTTTTACAATAATTTGTACTAATAAGTCAGTTTCTCGGTCTTGGGCTTGGCGGG
>CAVENC010000060.1:0-8704 GCA_963617065.1 Butyricicoccaceae bacterium | reverse complement strand
AAAAGCGGGGCTTTGAATAAATTGTGTTAAATTTGTTAAGATAAAAAACGGTGTTTCATTATGGCAAATTTCGGTTGGTTCGGAGACAGCGAACACAGGGTGTTTGACTACAAACCCAGGTACTTCGATAAGGAAAAAGATGAATTGGAACAGAAATTCGGCAAAGTGGACGGCTCTCGTGAGCCCGTCCCAGGTAAATATGTGCCCGGTTCTTATCTCAGAGGCTCATTCCGTGAAGGTCCGAAGAAGCGTTCGTCTAACCGTGCGCAGAAGATCATAACATTAGTCGGTCTTATTCTTTTTGCGATCGTTATGATTTACATTGCAAAGTTCTACTCTTTGCTGTAGTCGCGGAGGCTCTCAATCAAGCGTAAAAGATGGATATTAGAATATTACCGAGCAATATAGCAAATATGATAGCTGCGGGGGAGGTCGTTCAGCGACCGTCTTCCGTGGTCAAGGAGTTGATGGAAAATGCCGTAGATGCAGGTGCTAGTCAGGTGTCGGTCATTCTTTCAGATGCCGGCAGAACGTTGATTCAGGTTATCGACAATGGTTGCGGAATGACCCCGGATGAGGCTGTGCTTTGTTTTGAGCGTCACGCGACGTCCAAAATCGCTTCGGCTGAGGATCTGATGGATATCACTACTTTCGGATTCAGGGGAGAGGCGTTGGCATCCATTGCAGCCGTTGCGGAAGTGACGTTGAAAACTAGACGCCCGGAAGACGAAGTCGGAAGCAAAGTGGTTTTTGCGGATTCTACACATATCTCCACAGATGAAATATCTACACCTGCCGGGTCAAACTTCGCCGTAAGAAATCTGTTCTACAATGTACCTGCGCGTCGGAAATTCCTGAAGTCGGACAACGTTGAGATGAAGCACGTTATCGAGGAGTTTACTCACGTTGCTCTTACAAGGCCGGAAGTAGGCTTCTCTCTTACGCACAACGGCAAGGATATCTACGTGCTCAAGCCGGCAAAATCATTGAAATACAGAATTCAGGATGTTCTCGGGCTTGGAATTGCAAGCAAAGTGGTGGATTTGGAAGTCAATACCTCTGTTGTGAATGTCCGTGGCTACATCGGCAGACCGGACCAAGCGAAAAAAACTCTTGGCAATCAGTTCTTCTTTGTGAACGGCAGGTATTTCAGGAGTCCGTATCTGCATAAGGCAGTGATGAATGCGTATGAGAATATGCTTCCGCAGGAGGCTACACCGTCGTATTTCATATATCTCGAAGTTGATCCTCATTCAGTTGACGTGAATATAAGCCCGACCAAGACTGAGGTGAAATTTGCGGACGACAGCATCATTTTCCAGACTCTATATGCCTGTGTGAAAGAATCGCTTGGCCGCAATTCCTTCGGAGCAAGCATTGATTTCGATACGCAGAATATGGTTGAGATTCCGGCATTCAGCAATGACTTTGATAAATATCGTCCGGAGCCGTCTATCCCGAATGTCTCGTTGGATCAGGATTACAATCCGTTCGGACAGTCAGCAGGGATGTCGTTCAATCAGGATTTCGGTGCTGAAAAAGCAATGCCGGAAGTGCCACACGACAACCAGTTTGGCGGAGGGATGCAATTTTCTTCTTATGTGGACAAAAGAGATGATTACGGGAAATTGTTTGAAGATAAAGTCGCTTCCCAGCCAAGTCTGATAGTAGTGCAGAAGAAATATATCGTGTCTTCGTCTAAATCGGGGTTATTGGTGATAAATATCCGCCGTGCGCAGGAACGCATATTTTATGAGCGGTTTCTCAAGGCGCTGAAGGGAAGCGAACACGTCAGTCAGAGCGCGTTGTTTCCGGTGCAGGTGACTGTTGGTGCTGACAACAGGCTGATTTTTGATGAGCATTCAGATATACTCAAGTCGCTCGGTTTTGACATTTCGCCGTTCGGTGTGGATACAATCGTGGTCAACGGAATGCCTGAAGGCTTTCAGGTTGATCAGAGCAGTGTGGAATCGGCGATGGCGGATGTGCTCATAGCATTGACGGAGAACCATACCGGACTTCCGGAGATGATGGAGTCGGCTATGGCGGAGAAATTCGCAAGGTTGGCGGCCTCCGAAGGTAAGCCCGTCGAATCTCCGGTGGAGGCACGGAGTTTGACCGATCAGCTCTTCGCCTGTTCGAATTCGGAATACACAAGCAGTGGACACAAGATAATGTCAATACTGTCAGTTGACGGACTGGATAAATTGTTTTGAGAAATACATTTAGTCGGTTTTACGAAGTCGAGGGAAAAGTTGGTGAAAGATATTTTCGGAGCAAAGCGACCCAAGGGGCTTGGGGAGTACGCTCCCCAATTGAACTTCAATTCGCTCCGGAGGAGCGAGGAGTAGCGAATAATAGTAGCGAATAACATAATAGAGTAGATAAAATACATAGGAAAACTAATTATGAGTTATTATAACGAAGGCGGACGGGGCGGATTCCTGTCGATAATACCTCCGGTGGTAAAGAACTTAGTGGCAATAAATATACTGATGTTCATCGCAACGCTGATCAATGATAATTTTATGATTGGCAACTTCGCGATGTTCTATCCGGCTTCGCCTTGGTTTAAGATCTGGCAGCCGATCACCCATATGTTTATGCACGGGGAAATATGGCACATATTCTTCAATATGTACACCCTCCTTATGTTCGGCATCGTGCTGGAGCGCAGTCTGGGTTCAAAAAAATTCCTGATATTCTATTTCGTCACCGGTCTTGGAGCTGTAGCTCTGCATACCGGGGTTCAATGGCTTCAGGTTCAATATTTTCTGAGTGCAGGAAACGTTGAGGCATATACAAGCATTCTAAGGACTCCGACTCTAGGTGCGTCCGGAGCAATCTATGGCGTGCTTATCGGTTACGCAATGTGCTATCCGGATTCAAGACGCACATTGCTGTTCCCGCCTGTAACTTTGACTGCAAAATGGTTCGTCATCATATTCGCTGTGATTGAATTGTTTACAGGAATTTCAGGCTTGCACGACGGCGTGGCTCATTTCGCTCATCTCGGCGGAATGCTCTTCGGCTGGCTTCTCATCAGATGGTGGAAAAGGCAAGGTAAATTGTATTAGCGCAATATGTCAAGGAAGACCAGAAAGAGAAGCCTGTTTTTCGGCATAACCTCGCGGACATTGATGACAATATCTGCAGGACTGTTGCTGGTCAGCTTCTTCTCTATGTTCGTGAACCCGGCGAAGGCCTGGTTTATGACCATATTCGGTCTGCTCTTCTTTCCATTGTTGTTGTGCAATCTTTTTCTCCTGTGCTGGGCGATATTCCGCCGTTCATCCGCTGCGTTCATACCTTTGCTGGCTTTGATGCCTGCGGCTTTCATGTTTGGCAAATTCTTCCAATTCCGTTCTGCGGAGCAAGACTGCGGAGACGGAGTGAAAATCGTATCCTACAATGTCGGCCGTTTTACTTCTCCGAATGAGGCTTTGCGTGCCAACAAGACCGCGTGTGCAGATTCTGTGATGGCATTTCTGAAAAAGGAGGATGCCGACATTATTTGTCTTCAGGAATTCTATATGAAAAATCCTGACCGTGTGAAATCCTATCTGGAAAGCAGAATGAAAGGGTACGACATTGAGTATTTCGTCAATGTGGATTCTCGCGGCTGTTATGGAAATGTGACGCTCAGCCGTTATCCGGCATTGGGAAAAGGAAAGATTGATTTTGACCACAGCTCAAATCTTGCGCTGTATTCGGATTATATGATCGGCGGCGAAAGATTCAGGGTATATAATTGTCATTTTGAGAGTTACAACATCTCCCTTTCCCGCTTGGCTGCTTCATTGGAAAAAGATTACCACAGAACAGTGCTTGCAACCGAGGAAAAAATGAAAAAATCCATTGTCAGAAGGCCTAAGCAGGTGGAGCAGGTAATGAAAAATATAGAGAACTGCAATGACAATGTGATTGTGACGGGGGATTTCAATGACACACCTATGTCTTATACGTATTGGCGTCTGAGCCGCAAGAGAAAGGACTCCTTTGTCGATGCCGGAAGGGGTACAGGTGCGACATTTTTCAATCTGCGTCCATTTCTCCGGATTGATTACGTATTGTTTCCAGAAACTTATAAGGCTGTGAGCCATAAGGTGATACATAAGGATTTCTCGGATCATTATCCGATTGTGGCGAAAATCAAGAAAAGAGAGGAATTATTATAAAACAGTTTCTAATAGTCATATATTATGAAAGACGTTAAAGAAATATTGACTGAAACTCTGGATGTTTTGAAAAAAGGCGGAGTTATTCTGTATCCTACGGACACGGTCTGGGGAATCGGTTGCGATGCCACAAATCCGGAGGCGGTGGCAAGAGTATATGAGATCAAACATCGTTCGGACAGCAAGGCACTTGTGCTGCTTGCCTCCGATATGGATATGATCTGCCGATTTGTAAAGGTTATTCCTGATGTTGCCGTGCAGCTCGTTGAGGTGAATGACAAGCCGATGACATTGATTTATCCGGGAGCAATTCACGGTAACGCGCCGGAAGCCGGAGCGAAGGCCGTCGCGGACAGACATTTCCTTGCATATAACGCTGTTGCCGAGGATGAAACTGTCGGTATCAGGATTCCTAATATGGATTTCTGCAAGAATCTGGTTTACAAACTGGGACGTCCTATCGTGTCAACTTCGGCGAACGTTTCAGGCGAGCCTACACCTCATAAATTTGCTGATATACCTGAGGAAATACGGTCAGCAGTGGATTATATCGTAGAGCCGGCATTGGAAAAGACCTCATCCGGTCAGGCTTCACAGATATTGAAGGTCGGTGTTGACGGCGAAATACAGATAATCAGAGAGTAATGGAAATCTTCTGGACAAACGACATTTCTGACGGCATTTGCAGTCTAGGCGAAGACGAGTCTGCACACTGCGTGCGCGTGCTTAGACATCGTGTCGGCGACTGTGTTTCCATAATAGATGGGAATGGAACAATGTACGAGTGTGTGCTGACCTCCGATTCTCCAAAATCCGCTCAGGCAAGAGTGCAGAAATCTTTTGAGAATTGGGGTGGACACAGCTATCATCTGACTGCCGCGGTGTGCCCGACCAAGAATATCGACAGGTATGAATGGTTCGCAGAAAAGGCTACGGAATTTGGTGTGGACAGGATTGTTCCGGTAATAGGTGAACATTCCGAACGTCGTATCATAAAGCCGGAAAGGCTGGAGCGAATCCTTCTGTCGGCAACAAAGCAGTCTCTCAAGGCGGCGATTCCGGAATTGTCAGAGTCTTGTTCAGTCCTGGATTTCATAAAGAGTACGTCTGAAATTGATTCCCTGAAACTCATAGCCTACTGCTTCGAGGACGGAGCTGAGAGACATTCCATCCGCGACGAATTGGAATCCTATCAAGGAAACTCCGTTATTGTGCTTATCGGCCCGGAAGGTGATTTTTCACGCGAAGAAGCTGAAGCGGCAATAAATGCTGGATATATCCCGGTGCATATCGGCTCTTCAAGACTTCGTACAGAGACGGCTGCGCTTGCCGCCGTGTCAATGACATATTACCGTTTCCTCGAATAATCATCACTCAAATGTTTATAGGTATAATATCAGATACTCACGGCGTTTTCAGCAAGGAGTTCAAGGATTTCCTGACTCCGGTTGACCAGGTTTGGCACGCCGGGGACTTCGGTGGCAGTGTGAATTTCGCCGATGAGATAGCCTCGTTCAAGCCGCTGGTGGGAGTGTACGGTAATTGCGACGGGCAGGATGTGAGATTGGTATATCCTGAGTATCAATGTTTTGAGTGTGAAGGAAAACGCATACTTATGATGCACATCGGTGGGCGTCCGGGTCGTTATGATTTCAAGGCGAGAGAATTGATCTCCAGATATCACCCTGACATTTTCGTGTGCGGGCATTCTCATATCCTTATGGTCAAGAATGACAAGACTAATAATCTGTTATATATAAATCCAGGTGCCTGCGGACTTCAGGGCTGGCATATAGAAAGGACTGCGTTGAGGTTTCATATAGATGACGGAAATATTCACGATATGGAACTTTTCCGCGAACCTAGAGCCGAACGGACTGTCTGAATGGCTTCTAAAAAATGACGTTTTATTAAAATTTCTTAAAATTTTTCTTTGACGTTAATAAAAGAGTGTGTACTTTTGCGCCTTGGAAAACAAATGTTTAACTAGTTAGAGTGTTAAAACCATGAAAAAGGTGTTTATGTCTTTGGCAGTTGTAGCTATGATGGTTGCTGCTGCTTCTTGCGGAAACAACGCTGCAAAGAAAGCTGAGGCTGAGGCTGCTGCTAAAGCTGACAGCGTAAAGGTTGCTGATAGCCTCGCAGCTTGCGCTGCTTGTGCATCTGCAGATTCTTGCTGCTGCGCTGCTGCTGATTCTGTTGTTGCTGAGTAATTACAGAATTACAGCGAACTGCGTCCCGTCAGGGATGTGTTACGAATGCGGTACCTTGAGGAGACTCAGGATGCTGCTTTTTTTGTTTTATAAGAATCTGCTTAAATTTTCGTTAAAACAGCTTCTTAAGCTGTAATCTAAAGATAATGCCTATGCCATCGAAAGAGAAAACAGTGTGGTTTTGCAAAAACTGCGGCAACGAAAGTCCTAAATGGATGGGGCGCTGTCCTGCCTGCGGTGAGTGGAACTCTATGGTGGAGCAGACTGTGGCGACCGGAAAGCCTTCCAGGAATCAGTCGCAGTCGGCAACTGTATCCAATCACAGGCCTATGCACCTGAAGGAAATAGATGCTTCATCGGAGAACCGCATCTCTCTTGGCTTGGCGGAAATAGACAGACTTCTGGGCGGTGGAATCGTCAAAGGCTCTCTTGTCCTTATCGGTGGCGAACCCGGTATCGGCAAATCCACGTTGTCACTTCAGATTCCATTGGGCTCACCTTCATTGAAGACTCTTTATGTCAGCGGAGAGGAAAGTGCCAGACAGGTAAAAATGCGTGCAGACAGGCTCGGAGGTGACAATACCAACTGCTATATATACAGTGAAACTGACATCAGCAATATCATAGCGCAAGCCGATGCGCTCAAGCCTGATCTTATGGTCGTGGACTCTGTGCAGACAATGTTTTCGTCAAACGTGGAATCGTCCGCAGGATCCGTTTCCCAAATCAAGGAAGTGACCGCTATGCTTCTTCACTATGCGAAGGTCTCCGGCGTTCCGGTCATTCTGATTGGCCACATTACAAAGGACGGTTATATAGCAGGCCCTAAGATACTGGAGCATATAGTCGATGTTGTATTGCAGTTCGAGGGTGACAATAAGGGCTCGTACAGGTTGCTCCGCAGTATCAAGAACCGTTTCGGCTCCACATCGGAGCTTGCAGTCTTCGAAATGACAGGCACTGGCCTCCGAGAAGTGACCAATCCGTCCGAAATGCTCATTCCGATGCACGAAGAAGGTTTGAGCGGAACTGCAGTATGTGCAATGCTGGATGGCTTGAGGCCTTTTCTGTTTGAAGTTCAGGCACTTGTCAGCACTGCGGCCTACGGGACTGCGCAACGCTCAGCTACCGGATTCGATGTCCGTCGTTTGAATATGTTGCTTGCGGTGCTTGAAAAACGGGCCGGTTTCAAGCTTAATATGAAGGATGTCTTTCTCAATATGGCAGGCGGGTTGAGGGTGACCGATCCTGCGTGCGACCTGGCTGTAGTATGTGCAGTGCTTTCATCTAATTTTGATTTCGCTGTGCCGGCGGACGTCTGCTTTGCCGGAGAAGTCGGCTTGAGCGGAGAGATACGTCCTGTAAATCAGGCGGACAGACGTATTACGGAGGCCGCAAGATTGGGATTCAAGAAAATATATATTTCGTCATATACGTCGTTGGACAATGCTTCGGCAAAGAATATCACAGTTGTGAAAGTGGCTGATATCCCCGCGCTTGTCCGCAGTTTATTCAA
Organism: Butyricicoccaceae bacterium; assembly: GCA_963617065.1. Classification (GTDB taxonomy): domain Bacteria; phylum Bacteroidota; class Bacteroidia; order Bacteroidales; family UBA932; genus Cryptobacteroides. Next base: position 797 of record CAVENC010000060.1, on the reverse strand, counting down.
GAATTAAAAATATCGTAATATGAAAACGGAAAATTTGGACAAATTGTCCATTCTTATTGCATTGGTTATCGTAGTGCTGACCGTGAGCCTTATGTCTTTGACAAGTAAGGTGGAGAATGCGCAAAAGGCAGAAGATTCTGTAGATGCAGGTGCTTTCACAGAGGCGGAGAGCGCTCTCATAATGCAGTCAGACAGCGTAATGCGAGTTTTGCTTGTGACAAATGAGTCGGATTCTCTTGTGCTGAGAAAGAAATCAGTTGAACTTAATCAGTCTGAACTTGCGCTTCCTGCTTTCAAAGCATTGGCGGAAAAGATGTTGCGTACAGTGCAGGCTCCGGAGAATGACGGAGTCGGCATCGCTGCTCCTCAAGTAGGCATAAACCGCAGAGTGATAGTGGTATGTCGCGTTGATAAGCCTGGTGAACCTTTCGAGGTGTATCCGAATGCGAAATTGGATTCGCTCTATGGTCCTATTACTCACGGCCCTGAAGGATGTCTCTCAATCCCTGGGCTCAGAGGAAATGTGGACAGATATTCGTCCGTGATTGTGTCCTACAATGATCCGGTCACTTTGCAACAATGCAAAGATACCGTCTCAGGCTATTCGGCTATTATATTCCAGCACGAATGTGATCACCTGGACGGTATATTATATACTGATAAAGCAGACTCATTAAGAGTAGTGGCTGAATAAAAAGCGGTCTACTGCGTTGTTCTCCTTGCCCAAATCCTCACAACCGCCAGGTTGCTCCGGTGTTGGGCGCGTCGAGAGCCTTGTATCCCATCTTTTTATTCAA
>CAVENC010000059.1:0-9011 GCA_963617065.1 Butyricicoccaceae bacterium | reverse complement strand
CTAAGAAGCTGTTTTGAAATAATTTCTCTCTTTTCTTACACGGCCTTTCCGGCCATTTTTATCTTTCTCATCGGTCACGTAGCTACTGCTACGCTCCCTCTTCCAAAGACGAAACTGTCTCGAAAATTCCGCATGATAAAATTCGGCAATCATTTCAAAACATCTTCTAATACTCAAAATGCTGCCGGAACTCGCAGAATTCCGGACAGCAATTGTTTGTTATGCATCTATATTCGCGTAGTGAGCATTCTCCTCGATGAACTGTCTGCGTGGCGGAACATCGTCACCCATCAGCATAGAGAATGTACGTTCGGCTTCAGCGGCATTGTCGATTGTGATCTTACGCAAACGCCTCTTCGCAGGGTCCATTGTGGTATCCCAGAGCTGCGCATCCGACATCTCACCGAGACCTTTGTACCTCTGAACGGTAACGCCCTTGTCGGAACCTTTACCCAATCTTGCGGTCGCTTCGGCTCTCTGCGCGTCTGTCCAGCAATACACCTCTTCCTTGCCCTTCTTGACCAGATAAAGCGGCGGAGTTGCAAGATAGACATAGCCGTTTCTGATGAGGTCGAGCATATATCTGAAGAAGAATGTAAGAATCAGAGTCGCGATATGGCTTCCGTCGACATCGGCATCGGTCATTATTATGACTTTATGATAGCGGAGCTTGCTGAGATCCATTCTCTTCTCACCATTCTCATCCTCCTGTGCGACGGTAACTCCGAGCGCAGTATAGATATTGCGGATTTCCTCGCTGTCAAATGCCCTGCCCTCAGCAGCCTTCTCAACGTTGAGAATTTTACCTCTCAGAGGAAGAATAGCCTGAATGCGACGGTCACGGCCTGATTTTGCTGTTCCACCTGCGGAATCTCCCTCGACAAGGAAGAGTTCACATTTTTCAGGATTCCTCTCAGAGCAGTCTGCAAGTTTACCCGGCATTCCGGCACCTGACATCACGCTCTTGCGCTGAACCATTTCACGCGCCTTACGTGCGGCTGTTCTTGCAGTTGCGGCAAGCACAACCTTCTCAATGATGATTTTCGCAAATTTAGGATTTTCCTCAAGGTACTGATCCATAGCGGCGGAAGTCGCCTGAGATACGACTGAAGTCACCTCGCTGTTACCGAGCTTAGTCTTCGTCTGTCCCTCGAACTGAGGTTCAGCAACCTTGACTGAAACAACTGCGGTAAGGCCCTCTCGGAAGTCCTCCTGCGTAAGTTCAACCTTCACTTTCTCCAGAAGTTTGTTCTTGTCCGCATAATTTCTCAGCGAACGGGAAAGTCCCATTCTGAAGCCCTGAAGATGAGTACCGCCCTCTATCGTGTGGATATTGTTGACGTAAGAAAGGATGGTCTCCTTATAACCGTTGTTATACTGAAGCGCAATATCGATAGGAATAATCTTGTCGGATGTCACACATACCGGCTCCGGAATCAGTTCTTCCTGGCTTGCATCGAGATATTTTATGAACTCCTTAAGACCTTCCTGAGAATAGAATACATCATTCTTGTTGACCTTATTGCCTGTAGGACTGTAATTTCCGTTTTCGTCAACTTTGTATTCATCCTCCAATGTACGCTTATCAGTCAACGTGATTTTAATTCCTTTATTGAGGAACGCAAGCTCACGCATTCTGTTAGCAAGCGTGTTGTAGTCATAGATTGTAGTAACGGTGAAAATTTCAGGATCCGGATGGAAAGTGATGGTTGTTCCGGTATCATCGCAGTCTCCGACCACTTCCACCTGAGTAAGCGGCTTGCCTTTGGAATACTTCTGAACATATATCTTTCCCTCTCTGTGAACCTCAGCGATAAGGCTGTCCGACAATGCGTTGACGCAGGATACACCGACACCGTGAAGACCGCCGGACACTTTGTAACTGTCCTTATTGAACTTACCGCCGGCGTGAAGTACCGTCAAAACCACCTCAAGGGCTGATTTATGCTCCTTAGGGTGCATACCTGTAGGTATTCCTCGTCCGTTATCCTGAACTCTGATTGAGTTATCTTCGTTGATAGTGACTTCTATATGATTGCAGAAGCCTGCCATAGCCTCGTCAATACTATTGTCAACTACCTCATATACAAGGTGATGAAGACCTCTTACGCCCACATCACCTATATACATTGATGGTCTCTTTCGAACAGCTTCCAATCCTTCAAGGACCTGAATACTGCCTGCCGAATACTGCTCCTCGGCCTCACGCATCTTTTCGTTATCTTCCATCTATCGTTATGATTAAATTTATCAATTATAGTTACATCGTTTCGCGTTCGCGAAACTTCAATTATCCAATAAATCTTATACGATTTCACATCGTCGTATAAGCCTACAAATATAACAAATTTTACAGATTAAGGCAAATGCCGGCGGTGAAGCCTATTCCTCCTTCCGTATAGAACGGCGTCCTCTGAATATCCGCATTGAGCAGATTTTCACCGCGAACCCAGAATGACATCTTGCGGGTGAAGGCATACTCCACGTGCACTCCAAGATTAAACCATGCCGGAATCCACATATCGCAAACATCCATTGTCACCGGACTTTCAGCGGAAGTGAACACGTATTGAGCGCCACGTCCTTTTCTTCTGGAAGCGCACTCCGCCGATACACCAGCAAACACTCTCTTTCTCCAATTGTAAGTAGCATCTATATATCCCGTGAACACGGACGGCTTGAAATACAGTTCATTATCCCTATTTTTCTTCTTGACATCCTGGTCATTGAATCTGAAACGAGAATCGACACTGACATTCCTGGACTCCCATTGAAGTCTCAATTCCGAATACATAGACGACCCGGCAAGATAATTCAATCTGCTGGTCCACACAGGATTGCCATCTTTGACAACTGCCGTAGCCATATCGAACGGCATCTTCTCGAAACTCGTGAAACCTAGCTTAAGATCATAACGCAGACGACTCCAGACATTTCCTTCAAGTCCAAGAGACACATCGAATTGGGTTGCCGTGTTATCAGACATACCCGAATATGGCATAAAGAAATGATTCTTCTGTTTCAAGTCAAAATAAGGATTCCTGTAATCACCGCCCTTCGCCTTGAAATATACATTCATAATGTTCTTTATCGGCGAGAATGCGATATGCACGTCAGGATACAGCAAGGCTCCGTGGTTCTTGTTCAGGGCATCCCCGCTTTTCTTGTCGCTGATATTGAAATTCAATCTCACCCCGGCAGACACATCCCAGCGGTCCTTCTTAAACACATATCTTGGGGTTACATAAACATTTCCGACATTTGTTTTCATATAACCGCCATACCAGGTAATGCCGACTCCTGCATCCACCAGAACACTATTGTAGCGGTCAAGCACAGGCCCCATCGTAGCGACAAAATCCATATCTGATATGCGAAGCGGATCATTTACGCCACACTCATTCATATAAACAGTTCCGTTGACCACATTGTCAGTTTCAATGCCCTGCTGCGCATAAGAATACTTCATCTTTACATCATAGAAGAAATATTTCTCCGCAGGATTTTCCGAACGGAAGCGCACATTGAAATTTCCGGAATTATAACCCACTGACCTTGCCTGATCTTTCGTATGAATTCCAAGATAGTCCGCATCGAAAGACAGCACAGCCTTCGAGAAATCCACCTGACCGAATGCCCCTCCATTCGAATACATATCATAGCCGCTCCATTTATCTCCGGTCTTCTTCAAATTGAATTTATCATCCAAGGCAATCTGATTGTAATTTCCTATGTATGAATGATGTGAACCATAGACAGACATTCTGAAGCGTCCTTTCCTGACAGGCTCCCAAACCGCGTCAAAAGCGGGGCGCAACTGATATCCCGCTCCAGCCCTCAGGAAGAATTTGTTTCCGTTATAGTCGGAAGACTGAGGCTTCATCTGCAGGAAATACGGCTTGAAATCGTAAGCGCCTTTGTAAGGCTTCTCAAAGACGGAATAATCGAAGTCCAAGTCGAATTGCAACAGAGAATCCGGAACAGACATCACCTGAGAAGGTTTATGAACCTCCATAAGACTCCCCTCGTACGCACGCGACACAGACACTGTCGGATTCAAGTTCTGAGCCGGAACCGACACGCCGAAAAACATTGCAAGCAATGCTGACGAAACTATATATCTCTTATTCATACTGTCAATTTTAATCTTTTTCATAATCAGGCAAACTCGCTTACTCACCTCTTTCAGCTATCTTTTTCAAACGCATTTCAACATTGTCAAGAACATCGTCGTTTGCATCAGATGAATAACCGTCCCTGATGCTTTCAAATGTCGCTTTTGCCTGCTTCATCTCGCCCCTTTCCGCAAACGAATCGCCAAGAATTATAAACGCCTTGGCAAGCCAATAAGTCTGATCCGTAGCGCTGTCGGAGAATTTATATACAAGCGTTTCAACGTCATTGAAGAGTGCATTGTCATACGCGTCCTGAATAACCAGATATGCAGCCTCGGCACCTTCCGGTGAAGATGGCGATGCCGACAATTCCTTCAGCAATTCCATCGCCTCCGCTCTTTGGCTGGTAGAAAGATATGACTTCGCAAGCACATATTTAGCGTGACGCAGATCAACTCTGCTACTGGCTTTATCCTCAAGCACCTTGTCCGCTCCGGCGATAGCATCCTCGTAATCCTTTCCGTAATATGCGGAATTCATCATTCCCACCAGAGCCGTATGCTTGTTGCTTTCAATGCGGGCATTCGCCAGAAGCGACTTATACCCTGAATAAGCATCGTTATATTTTTCGAGCTCATAAGAAAGTTTCGCATAACTCAACGACGCGGACTCGATATATGAACTTTCCTCACCGTCAATCACTTTCTTATACCAGTCGCAAGCCTGTTCCTTGTTACCGAGATACTTGTAGGACTCGGCCATATAGAACTCCGCCAGAATCACGTTATCACCGTGAGGATATTCCTTCATATAGGCCTGCAGAGAGGACAATGCCTTCTGATAGTTTTCGGAAAGGAATATCTGCTCTGCAGCGTTGAAGAACATCGACTCCTGATTACCTTCTGACGTTGATTCCCCATCCAATGTCTTCAGATAAGCATAATACTGCTCAGGTTCCTGTTTCGTCTGATAAATGGACTCTATCGCGCGCAAAGCGTCTGAAGAATATTCAGATGACGGCATCTTGGATACAACCTGCTTGTAATAAGATATCGCATCATCGAATTTTGAATTGTTTGCTGCAAGCATTCCCAGTCCGATCAACGCCCTTGCCTGATAAGTAGTATCTCGGCCATCGGAAGCAAGCGTCGTGAATACGCTTTCTGCATTCTTGGAATCATTAATATCCATATACGCGCGTCCAAGTTCGTACATAGACTCGCAGTAATATGGAGTGTCAGGCCTTGCCGATTTTACTCCTGAGAGCAATTTGACTTCATCTTTCTGCTTACCCAACAATGAGTAGGAAAGTCCTGCCTGATAATATGGATACAAATCGTCGCCTGCTGTGTTCTCATCTATTGCGACGAGATATGAAGCAATGGCATTCTGGTAATCCTTGCTCATAAAATAAGCGTCACCCTTTCGTACCAGAGCGTCTCTCCTGTATTTTCTGTTGCCTGACTGAATATAATTGTCAAACCATTCCTGAGAAGATGCATAATCATTTCTCTTGAAATAACAGTAGGCCACATCATAAGGCAAAATGTCACCTTCCGGCTTTCCGTTCAGCGCCGAATTGTTATACAGCGTCTTGAATATCTCGGCAGACTGGGTAAAATCATTATCTCTGTAATAGCACTCAGCAAGCCAATAGCGTGAAAGTTGATTGAACGGCGTCCGTTTGTCTGAATAATATGCGGCAGCCTTGAGACAAGGTATCGCCTTGCGGTAAGACCCTGCAGCTACAAGTTGATTGGCTCTCAGATAATTGGCTTTCATATAGTTGCGCAACATATCATCATCAAGGACATCGATCTTGTCATAGGCCTCTACGGCAGACGCATAATCGCGGTTGTACAATGACGCCAATGCTATGTAACTGTAAATCTGATCATCCTTTGCTTTCTCAGGATAAGCTTTCATATATGCCGAGAAAACTGAAGGGTCTCTGTTGATATCAAATGCCAATTTCGCATAATTGAAATAGGCATCTTCTTGTATGTCACGATTATATCCAAGCGACGAAGCATTCTTGAATGCCTGGAGCGCAAGCACCTTATTCTTGGTCTGCACATAACTGTAAGCCAGCTGATAGTCAGCTATCTGTCCCAAAGAATCGCTTTTGTCGGTTATTTTCGTGTAATTGTCTATCGCACCCTTGTAATCGTGCATAGCATAGAGCAGCGAACCCGCATAAAAATAATCCTTATCTGTGACTCCGTCACCTGAAGTACCGATTCTGTCGTAATAAGACTTGGCTGAATCGACATCACCCTGAACAAGATATGATTCCGAAATTATCCTCGCTAGACGCGGACGGCGTTCGACCGGAACTGAATAGAACAGTTTTGAGGCATTGTCAGTCACATACTTGTAATCCTTGTTCATAAACCGGCATTCCATTATGTAGTATGATGACTCGCGTGCAAAACGCTGATCCTTTTCCGATTTCGAGAACCATTTGATAGCCTCATTGAAATTCTCCCTCGCATAATAAATGCTGGCCGCAGAATATGCTGACGGTGCCTGAAAATCATTCTTAGGCATCTCCACAACTTTCAGAAAGCCTTCGAGAGCGGAGTCTTCAGAACCGGATTCCAAATCCGAATAAGCTTTCTTGAAGGTAAATTCAGCAATCTGGTCTTTATAGAGACCTTTCTCATTCACATAAGAGAATTCGACTGCCGATTCAGAATAATCCTGAGCGTCAAACAGATTCAATGCGTGAGCATACCTAATCTGCGGTACAAGGCCTGAATAAGGATAGTTTTCCACATATTTCATCAACTTGGTCTCGTATCCTGCAGACCTCATCTTTATATCGCAAAGCAACGCATAGCCTTTGGCAACAGGATCACCGTCGAATGAAGAAAACACTTCACGAGCTTTCACATACATACCGTGATCATAAAGGTCTTTGGCATATTTCATCTGACCGCGTTGTCCTCCGGGGACGACATAAGAAGCGCCGTCGTTCTGGAAAGACTCCGAAAATGCAGGAACTGACGCAGTCAACGCAAACGCGACAGATACTCCTGCTATTATTCTGATATTCATAATTTTAATCAGTTATTCCATTTCAATTCGAAGCCGCCGGATTCACGTCTCTCAACATTCAGCAGACCTCGAGTTTCAATCATATTCAAAACGCGTAAAATTACGAAATTTTATCGTCTTTTCCTATCGCCACCCCGACACATTATTACCGTGCGGCTCGCATCACCAAATATCAAAAAGAGGCAGATGCCTGGAGCGAATTTCTCCTGTTATTTTGAGCGGAGGGCACTGACTCTTGTTGATTTCTCTCAAATGAGCAATAAGAATGCGCAGCGCAGTGGGAAATTGCAAGTCGAAGGCTGTCGCCTCCGAAGGACGTGCCGAAAGCGAAGCAGAAATTTGCTGGCAAAAAAAGGAGAGCAACTCAAAGTGAGTCGCTCTCCTTTTTTTCTTTTATTATGAGGGGTTTAATAAAAAGAGCAGTAGACCGCTTTTTAGTAAACCACTACGATTATTCGATTGTTACTACACGATTAAGAGCAGCCGAAGCAAATCTATTATTGCTTGCACCGTCAGCCTTAACTACGAGGTGGTCTTCAGCGATGCCATATTTCTCTACGAGCACCTTCTTGACATTGTTTACACGCTGCTCTGAGAGATACTGGTTGCGAGATGCTGAACCTGTGCCCTTGTCTGCAGAACCTGTAAGAACGAATACCTTGTCAGGAGCCTGCTCAAGAATGTTCTTCACATAGAAGTCAAGGTGAGCAGCTTCACGCTCAGAAAGCTCTGTATTACCGATCTCATAGTAGAGAGTAGCCGGAGATACGAGGTCGCCTGCCTTAGATACTGTAACCGTATCAGGCTTAGCGTTCTTGAGGTCTTCGATCTGATCCTTAAGATCTTTGTTCTCCTTCTCAAGAGCATCTACACGATTCTGGAGCTGATTGTACTGATCCTCTGTGAAAGGTACAGGAACAATAGCAGGGAGAGCAGATGAATGACGCTTGAAACCAGTCTTGCCAAGATTTACAGCCACTCCAAACCTTGCTGAAGGAAGGATACCAAGCTGTGTGTTAGGCTTTGGAGACACGTGAGGGAAATCACTCTTTGTTCCATAGACTGACAAATCCAGGTAAAGATTAACCCTGTTGCAGAGACGGAAATTATTCAGGAGACCTGCTCCGAAACCGAATTCATTATTGCTCTGCGCACGCATATAAGCCATAGATGGATAGAAGATGACATTCCAAGTTCTTGTCTCCTTGTATCCGCTGAATGCATTTGAAAGATTCCAGAGGAAATCCAAATGAACTGTGTTGCAGTTGAAAGAGCCCTCACAAGCTGTGTAGCCGTCTTTTGCCTCAACTTTATTCTTGAGACCTTCCCAACCGCCACGGATACCGGTTGACGGAGTCAGCCATTTTCCAACATATACATCAGTTGCGACGCCGAACTTGCCGGTAACGCCTTTACCATACCAAGAATTTACACCTGCACCTACGCCTACAAACCAGTTATCACCGAAACGGTTCGTAAGATATGGGCCACGTACAATTTTCCCATTCTCGTCACGATTTCCGTTTTCCTGTGCATTCATCGCAGGAGCTACGGAAAGTGCACCTGCCATAACCACAAGGGCACTAACGAACAACTTTGAAGTTTTCATGTTAAACAATTGTATTATTTGTTCTTAATTTTAATTCAAAAACCAGGGCGCAAATTTACAATAAAAATAAATCATTCAAAATACCTGCTGTAAATACTTGTAACTTTGAAATCTCAGAAGCTGTTTTAAAATGATTGCCGAATTTTATCATGCGGAATTTTCGAGACAGTTTCGTCTTTGGAAGAGGGAGCGTAGCAGTAGCTACGTGACCGATGAGAAAGATAAAA
>CAVENC010000058.1:0-9094 GCA_963617065.1 Butyricicoccaceae bacterium | reverse complement strand
GAGAGAGAATTATCAAGAATAATTCTTGATATAATATGGATTCTATCGTATACCTTGTTTGAAATTTATTTCTAAAAAGATTTGGCTTACTCGGGGAATGAAACTCAGACTCGCCTCGATATAAGAAAGCCCTCCTTTTCAAATTTGGCTTGAGAGAATAACGCCCGGAACGCAACTTTGTCATGATAAACGAATCTTCAGAAGCCATATTACAATAGGAAGAATACGGATTCTTCAAGCCCCAAGTATTTTCGTCACAAAAGATGGAGTTTAATCGTGTTCGATAAGTATCTCTAGAGAGTTTCTCTAACTCAATGTTTTGAATCTCGTTAATTGCTTCAGTTATATTGTCGAATACCTTCTCATTTCCAGTCACCATATCTTCTATGCATCGTCAATTCAAAAAACACTTTTACCCCAACTTCTCAATGTCCCCTATTGTGAGGTTGAGTATCTTGGCGATTGTTTCTGTGGACATACCGTTGGACTGCATTCCGCGAATCATTGAGCGGAGCAGCATATCTTTTTCCTTAAGTTGCTCCTCCTGATGCTTGAGTTGTTCGTCCTGAAGTATAAGACTAGTCTCTTGTTGCTTTAACTGTTCATCTTGATGCTTAATCTGTTCTTCGTTACGCTTGATTTGCTCGTTACGCAACTTGATTTGCTCATCTTGATGCTTGATTTGCTCGTCGCGTTCCATAATTGCGGTGTCGCGAGACTCGAGTTCTGTAATGAATTCGTCTTCTGTGTTCATCTGATAGCGCATCTCGGGGTCAGCAGCGGCGCACTGGAGACGACGCACTAGATATTCCATATCCTTATCACCATCAAACTGGCTGTCATCCACCTTGATAACTTTCTTGTCATCAGCGACATTATCCTGATCAAACAGGCTCAACACCTTCTCAAGCCGGTTATTCACTCTGCCATGCAGAAGAGGAATCTGTACAATAATGCTGTCGTGCTGCAAACTCTCAACAAAAGGATCCGGCATTCCGTCTTTTACCAGATTGCCGTCATAATCATACGCCTGATGATTAACATAAATGATAGGCTCCTTTACATTTCCGATACGATGCCCCAGAAGATATATAGCAACCATAGGTAAAGCATACTTTGCCTGCTCCTCCTTCAACATATTCTCTTCATTATTGTACTGAAGAGCTAGATAACGTCGGAAACGGAGTGTCTCTGTAGGAAGCCAAGTTTTCTGAAGTTCTATGAGCATCAGATATGGCTTGCCATCTTCGTCCAACACTGTAGCGGAAAAATCTATTCTGAACATAGAAATAGATTCGCGCCTGGTAATGTTCGAATACTCATTGCGACGAATCTTCACATCGACCACTTTTTTCTTCAGCAATGCAGCAAGGATAGTCTTCGCGATACGGACATCCTCCATCAGATACTTGAATACCGCATCATAAAGCGGATTTGCAACATACACCATCATCTCTTATTCCCTCCTATGTTTCAAAATAATACTCAATATCGTAAAGATACATTTTTCTCTCGACTCCTACCCTAAGCCCTCTTTGTACCACTCGAAGAGACGGTGGACACCTTCGTCGATCTCGACGGAGTGATGCCAGCCGAGACGGTGGAGTTTGGAGACATCAATGAGTTTGCGCGGGGTACCGTCAGGTTTTGACGAATCGAATTCGACAGTGCCGGTAAAGCCGAGTTCTTTGACAATCAGTTCGCTGAGAGCTTTGATTGTCAATTCTTTGCCTGTACCGACATTTATGTGGCAGTTTCTGATTTCACCGAGAGATGGAATTGCTCCGCCACGTCCTTCGCTGTTGTTCCTGTCCACTGCACCATCTGTCTTAGCGCCGTAGAATACAGATGAATATTTCTCTATGCCTATGATATCGCTGAAATCAACATTTAGAAGCACGTGAACGCTGGCATCAGCCATATCCTCGCTCCAAAGAAATTCGCGAAGCGGCTTTCCTGTTCCCCAAAGCACCACCTTGTTGTCGCTAATGCCGTAGAACTCCAACGCTTTCAGGATACGCTCACGGTCGTTACTGCCGTCCACATTACCCTCGCCAATGATCGCGCGCAACTTGTCGGTTGGATTGATAGGGCGCTTATTCATATCTATCTCTATGCTGCGCCAGTCACCATCGTGGATGAGTTTTGCCAGATATATCTTACGCATCATAGCCGGCATAACATGACTGTTCTCCAGATGGAAGTTGTCATTAGGGCCGTATAGATTTGTCGGCATCACAGCTATATAGTTGGTGCCGTACTGAAGATTGTAGCTTTCGCACATCTTCAGACCTGCTATCTTCGCGATTGCATACTCCTCATTGGTATATTCAAGCGGAGAAGTCAACAGTGCATCTTCAGTCATAGGCTGGGGCGCATCCTTGGGATAAATGCAAGTAGAGCCCAAGAACAACAGTTTCTTAACTCCGTGGGAATATGCGTTTGAGATCACATTGCACTGCATTTTCATATTCTGCATTATGAAATCTGCGCGATACAGCGAGTTTGCCATAATGCCGCCTACGAATGCCGCTGCCAGCACAACAGCGTCAGGACGTTCTTCGTCAAAGAATTTCTGCACGGCATACTGGTCAGTCAGGTCAAGTTCACTATGGGTACGCCCGACAAGATTCGTATAGCCACGGCGCTGAAGATTGTTCCAAATCGCAGAACCTACAAGCCCGCGATGGCCTGCAATGTATATTTTGCTGTCTTTTTTTAACATTCTACTTCACAATTCCTTTTTCGAGGTATTCGGCGAGATTGGTACGAACTTGCTCTCCGGCTTTGTCTGCGGCAACTTTTGCCATATCGTGGTCAACCATTATCTTCACGAGCTCCTCGAAAGATGTCTTGGACGGATTCCATCCAAGTTCAGCACGTGCCTTAGTCGGGTCTCCCCATAGATTCACAACATCCGTAGGGCGATAGAAATCCGGCGAAACTTCCACCAACACCCGTCCGGTCTTCTTGTCAACGCCTTTCTCATCAGCACCCTCACCCACAAACTCAAGTTCGATTCCCACGTGCTTAAAAGCCAGATAACAAAACTCTCTCACACTGTGCTGGACTCCTGTAGCAATCACATAGTCCGTAGGCTTGTCCTGCTGAAGAATCAGCCACATACACTCGACATAATCCTTGGCGTATCCCCAGTCTCTGAGAGAAGACAGATTGCCTAGATAAAGTTTATCCTGCTTTCCTTGCGCTATACGTGCAGCTGAAAGGGTAATTTTCCTAGTTACGAATGTCTCTCCTCTGCGCTCAGACTCGTGATTGAACAGAATACCTGAGCAGCAGAACATATTGTAAGCTTCACGATATTCCTGCACCATCCAGAAACCATATTGCTTGGCAACGGCGTAAGGAGAATAAGGATGGAACGGAGTATTCTCATTCTGAGGTACTTCCTCGACCCTGCCGTAAAGTTCCGATGTGGAAGCCTGATACATTCTGCAGGTTGAAGCCAGTCCGCACTGACGGATTGCCTCGAGAACGCGCAGAACACCTACGGCATCAATCTCTGCCGTATATTCCGGAGAGTCGAAACTCACCTGCACGTGACTTTGCGCCGCAAGATTATAGACTTCATCAGGACGAACTTTGTTCATCACTTGAATAAGGCTCATCGAATCGCTCAGATCCGCATAATGCAGATGAAAATGAGGTTTTCCCTCCAAGTGAGCGATACGTTCTCTATAATCAACTGATGAACGGCGTATAGTGCCGTGCACATCATATCCTTTCTCAAGCAGCAATTCGGCCAGGAACGAACCGTCCTGTCCAGTCACACCGGTAATCAGCGCTGTCTTGTTATTATTCATAAAACTTCGTCTTAAGTAATCTGTTATTCTTTATTTAAGCGACGTCAAAAGACTGACCTCATAAAGTTAACAATTTCCGGAGAACACGTCAATACGCCTGCTTGTCGCCTTTGAAAATCTGGACGATGGTCATCAGGATAATCTTGAGGTCGAGCCAAGGTGACCAGTTCTCGATGTACCAGATGTCGTGCTCCACACGTTCTTTCATCTGTTCGACAGTCTTGGTCTCTCCCCTGCAACCGTTGACCTGAGCCCAGCCGGTGATTCCCGGTTTCACGAGATGACGCACCATATAGTCAGCAATCAACTTCGAATAAAGTTCCGTATGGAAATCCATATGCGGTCTGGGACCTACAAGAGACATATCGCCACGGAAAACGTTTATAAACTGAGGCAGTTCGTCAATGGACGTGCGGCGCAGGAAATCGCCGAACTTCGTTTTTCTAGGATCATCTGCAGTCGCCTGAACCTTGTCCGCATCTGCATTCACTTTCATCGAACGGAATTTCAGACAATCAAACTCTTTGCCCGAATAGCCTGTCCTTTTCTGACGGAAAAGTATCGGTCCAGGAGATGTCAATTTGATGCCTATTGCAGCAAAACACCACACGAACGGATAGACAAGCACCAGGAAAAGTGACGATGCAAGTATGTCAAAAACGCGTTTCATCACTCGATTACGCTTGTCGGCAAGCGGTTCCTGACGCAATGATATCACATTTACTCTCTCAATCTGGTCGAAATGCATTCTGTGATGAGGATATCCGTTCATATTCGGGACGTACCAGAACTGAATGAAATTGTCCGTACAATACTTGATAAGTCCGTTCACAAACTCCGGCTCTGCGGAAGGATTGATGGAACAGAACAATTCATCAATTTCTTTGGAACGGACGTAATCCTGCACATTCGCAAGACCTCCAAGACAAGTTGTACCTACAGGAATCTGGTCTTCATATTTGTCTGTAAAGAACCCTAGAACATCATAATTATGAAGTCCATAACCGCGTTTCATCGAGTTGTAGATATGAACGAGATTCATATCGCCTCCGACCATCAGAACCCGAAGACGGTTGTGACCTGATTTACGGATATGACGTATTATCAATCTCACGCTTGTATGACAGACAGTGAGGAAAAGCGCAGAAAGACTGAAAAGACAACAATAAAAATGTACCGGCGCCGGTTCCTGAAAGACTGCAACGAAAAATGAAAAAAGAAGCACGACAAGAATTGCGTGTCCGATTGCCCGGATTATAATGATAGCGTAAGATATAACCCTTTCCGTCAGTCTGATAGGTATTACATTCAGTGCGAACACATAACTGATTATCAGCAGCAGATAGGTGCTGAAGTCTCCGAAATCCGTCAAATTCAGTCCGGAGAAGTGTTTACACGAAAGGCTCAAGTGCAATGCAAAGCACAGCAAAAAGATGTCCGCAAGAATTGTAGGAGTCTTGTAGAACATCAGTTCTTTGGTATACATTCGTCTTCCAGGCATAGCAGTCAAAATAGTTAGTTAATGGTCAAAACTGTTAGTGTGAATATTTTATTATGTGTGAATTATCGTTGTTATCGTGTTCTGAAACAGCATAAGCCAGCTCAAGAAATTAATTCATTTGCTCGCTGACTCCATCATAGAAATCGTGTTGTCATAGTCTTCGACCTTCTCGAAAGACTCTTTGTGAACGCCGGAGACAGCGACAGTCATATCGCCTATCGCCATCACAAGTTTACGGTCTCTGTCAATGCGAACTACATATCCCTCAAGCCCTTCGAATATACCGGAAGTTATGCGCAAGAGAGGATTACCTTTTGCATATTCGGATATCGGCTTAAGCATAAACCGTATTTGCGAAGTCCCGAGCTTCATCAGTTTCATAAACGGTTGCATCACAGAATCCCGTATCACCGCAGTCTCCCCTGTCGCACAATCATTTGCCAGATACAGTCCGGTAAAATTCTCCTGAAGGTATTTCTTGATGTCAGCAACATCGCCCTGGATGAAAATCAGGCCGCTTATAGTTGGCTTTGTTTCGACATCTGATGAAGTCGCGCTTGCGTTTCTGACGACTGTCGTGTGAATGAATACGCGATAAGGCGTTTCTGCTTCAATTCTGTTTTTAATGAGCTGAACCTTAGTATGATGCACGAACATATAGCACCAGTCTGCACACAACAAAACTTCTGGACAGATTTCATTTTTCTGTTCAGAATTGTTGTTTGCCATTGCTATAGAACGGGAATCTGTACTATCCAGTTTCATCGATGCCCGCACTATTTTATGTATCTCTCGCCTCCTTCGGCAAATGAACCTGACAGGTTCAACAAAAAATTGGCAATCACAATAACTATAATAGTTTGAGAAGCAGTTGCAAACTCTTACCGCTTCCAGTTAGCATGGATTGCAAATATAGCCAAATATAGTTAAAAAGCAAAGCCCCCCCCCGAATATAAAGCACTATCAATCAATGAATTATAAAATACGACAGCAAATTTATCGACAACACCGCTGACATCTCATCAGCAAGATTGATATGTATCAATAACTTACAACGATTTCACAACAAAATTGCTTAGTAAATATTCAGGAATGTCATTTTTATTCAAATATTACTGCATAATTCAGTTGCGAGTGTGATCCTCGCTCCTCTGGAGCGAACTGAAGTTTAATTGGGGACCGTATTCCCCAAACCCCTTGGGTCGCAAATGCTCCGTAAATCCTGGAAACGGACTTCAAAACAGATTATCTACCTTACCCTCTGAGGCAATTTCCCAAAAGCGACATTACCTTGCGCTCAGAAAAAGTTGCTCATAATCCTCAAGCAAGTTGCACTTCCCAAATACTCAGAACATCAAAAAGCGATAGATGCACGGAGCGAATTTCTCCTGTGTTTTGAGCGGAGGGCACTATCTCTTTTTGATATCTTAGCAGAAATACAACACAGCAGATTATAATTTAATCTGCGCCTTACTTTAATTTAGTTTCAATATACTGCCTCTCAACAGGTTTCATCTTCATATCCAGCGCTTCAGACCAATACTTGCGCGCCAGATCATCTTCGTCGATGGACTCGTAATAATCTCCGACAGTGTTGTAAGCATTGTAATACAATGGATTAAGACTGATGAAATAATCCAGAGAATCAGCCGGAACCTTTCTTCCGGTTCGCTCAGCAGACTTTATGACAGGCATCATTTTCTTGAATTCGAGGACTTTACGGAAAGCATCTGTATTCACGAAAGAATCTTCTGGGATTATAAGAGACGACTCTGATACAGGTTCGCTGAAATCACTTGAAAGCACTTTATTGAGGTCATAGCAGACAAAGGCGCCCAACTGCCAAGGCGATGTCGATACCCACATTTTTCGTTGTTCAGGCTTGAATATAACTGAGTGCATAGCAAGCATCTGATTGACCGCCAATTCGTTGCAATATCCTACAGGCTCACCGTCAACGCCCTTTGTATCACGCAGTATGAATGCAGCACGCTCCGGATCTATCTTACCGAGCGAATCAAGCAGATGCTCAACTCTCTTGAACCGCACCATACTGTCCGTCATTTTTATATTCTCCTGATTCACAGGATTATCCCAGAACTTGGAAGACTGATAGTGGTTTGCGCACACTACACGTTGCACATTTCCGTCCGCAGCGGCAGGATCGTATAGAGCAATCTCAGATGGAGTCTTCTCAATGATTGCAGCACGTCCGTCTTTTGCAGAGCTCACGAGAATGGACTCTGAAACGAAAGTGCGATACTCGCCGGCAATTTGCCAAGCTTCGTCAATAGTGGACGCATACTGGAGGATTTTCTTGGTCAGAATGGATATCGGTGTCGCTGACATCTTCGGAGTCTCCAATTTTGAAGCGTTTATGGTGACAGTCAGTCCTTCAGTATTCATTCCGGACAAAACGCCCAACATTCCTGGCCAGGTGACCGACACGAAAGGATAGCCGGTATCAGGTTTTTCAAACAAAATCAATTTGTTACGGGCAAAGTCTTCGCCCATATAAAAGTCGAAGTTCCTGCCTACTATAAGAGATGAATCTGAAGACTCGCTACCCCACACAGCAAACGAGGTACAACCTACCAGCATATAATCCTGCATAACGTGACCTATGTCGTGAGCAGAATGATACTGCATCTGGCGTTCATAAGGGTCACCAAACTTGTCCAAATCGTGGGCACATACAGTGGACATAGCCTTGATTTCCTGACGATATTCCATTGGCACGCTACGCCCGAGACGACGGTTGAAGATGGTTATGAAATAGCAGAGAAAGTCCCTGTAGCTTTCACTCGGAATCATCTCATACAGCTTGTCCGCAAACACTTTCTCCTGATAACGGACCAGTTCCGGAACAAGTTTTCCGATTGCCTCGCCGCGTTCGAACGGCGAACCTGAAACTTTCATTTCCCACAAGCCGTGCCCATTTAACCGCACTGCAGAATCATTCCATCTGCGGAGTGAATCTGAGACAACTACGGCCTCTCCATCTGTCGGAGTGAATTCCGGCTCGGCAAAGTCGGCAGAACCGTGTAGAATCATACAGAAAAGAACTATGCAGACTGAGACTGCCAACGTCACGGCAACAATCCACAGCAGTATTTTCGAAAGCAATCTCAGTAATTTACTAATCATAATATTAAACCTCATTAAATCTTTCATTATCATCAAGCCCCGATGTGCTATCAACAATTTTCACCAACAAGCACATTAACAATCTATAGCTCAGATATATACCAAACTAATCGCCAATCTTCTTCAGTGTGTAGAATGTATTGGATGTCACACTGTCATTGGCGCGCGTTGAAATCGACAGACCGGCACGTGCAGCAAGTTCAGACATTCTGGATTCGGACAGGAAATGCAGATTACCCTTCGTCTTGTTGAATTTCAGAATCTTAGTGGAGAGCACCTCGCTTAGAGCTGTAACTTTCTGTCCTTCTGCATTTTCCGAATTAGAATCTCGGATCAGGATAATTCCTCCCGGAAGCAATTTTGAAGCGCAATTCCGGATGAGAGCCTCCTGTGCATTTTCATCGAGATAATGCAGCATATCACTGATTACAAATGCGTTGCTTTCCGTCAATACAGCCGATGATGCGTCTCCGGATGCGAATGAAAGATTCGGCAGACGTTTCAAAAGCCAGCTGTTCTGAGCTATGTTTATTTTCTCTTCGTCGTAATCGATTCCGAATACTTTACGCTGAGGATGATATAGCGAAAGCATAAAATCCAACTGTCCCATCCCGCATCCGAT
>CAVENC010000057.1:0-9142 GCA_963617065.1 Butyricicoccaceae bacterium | reverse complement strand
TGCGGAAATAAGTTGATATGACCTTGCGCGCGATTGTAAACAAACTTTACGGATGTGTAAAATATTTTTACATATCCGTTTTCTGTTTGTAGGGGGTAATGTGTTGATAATTAGAATGCTGGCTTTGATGGCACGTGTGGTGTACATCTTTGCGACGAATGCAATGAAAATGAAGATTAGAATGAAATCAGATATCAGGATAGTTGTGGCTTTGGCGGCGATGTTTCAGGTTGTTACAGCGGGGGCTGCGGATAAGCTTGAGTGCCGTGATTCTGTAACGGGGACTTTTGAGGATTCCATACATACAGCTTCCGGCCTAGAAAAAGTTGAAGAAGACATCGAAACAAATGTTGGCGGCGTAATGTCGCTCAAGGATTGTATGCAATATGCGGTCAGCAATTCGACTCAAGTGCGCATACAGCAGACCAAATTGGGCGACGCGAGGCTTGACAGGCGTGACGCGATATTGAAAACGTTTACTCCTTATGTTGAAGGAAATGCGTACGGATATTACAGATGGGGACGTTCAATCGACCCGGAAACTAATACTTACGTCACGACTACATCATTGAATAACGGATACTCATTGACTGCCGGAATTACGCTCTTTGACGGCTTCTCGGCTGTGAATAATATGAAGATAACCAAGACGTCCATCAGTATGGGCGTTTCCCAGGAGCAGCAGGAGATTGACAAGGTCTGTCTGGCTACGATTGAGGCATATTGCAATGTCGTTTATTACAGCAAACTCGCTGAAATATTGAAGGAGCAGGCTGAGAATGCGCGTGCTTCTGTCACATTGGCCACCCGTCAGGAAGAACTGGGAACCAAAGGACACGCTGATGTCGTGCAGATGAAGGCTGATTTGGCAGACAAGGAATATGATTTGATTTCAGCCGTCAACAGCAGGAATGATGCGATGATTACTCTTCAGGATGTTATGTTCTGGCCTGTAGATGAGGAACTTGTGATTGACGAGAATTTGGAATCAATCGAATTGTCAGCATCTGATGAGAGTCAGGTTGAAGAGGTGATAGACAGGGCGCAGACAATTATGCCGTCTGTCTTGATTGCCAAGGGCACTATGGATAATGCGCTGCTCAGTTTGAGAACGGAGAAATGGCGTTATCTTCCTACTGTCGGGCTATATGGAGGCTGGTCAACAAGTTATTACACTTATCCGGGGCAGGCAGGTTATGTGCCTGTGCCTTACGGACGTCAGTTCAAGAATAACGGCGGTGAGTATCTTCAGTTGTCGGTGACTATACCTATTTACAGTCGTCTTCAGCAACATACCAAGGTTGCAAAATGTAAGAATGAGTATTCGCGGGCTTCTATGGAGTATGACAAGACAATGCGCGATGTGGAGTCAGAGGTAAGACGTGCGATGCAGGACAAGGAGGGAGCGGAGGTTGCATTGGAACAGGCTGAAAGACGTGCGGAGGCTCAGAGTGAGGCTTATCGATTGAATACGAGGAAGTTTGAGCAGGGGCTCATATCTTCTATCGAGTACAATACGGCGTCTTCGAATTATCTGAAGGCGAAGGCAGAGGAACTGAATGCCAGGCTGAAGTTCCAGTTGAAGTGCAGGGTTGTACAATATTATAATGGCATCAGTTATTTGGAACAATAGTCACGATGAATGACAGCGCCCTCCGCTCAGAAAAAATTCGCTCCGGGCATCTGGCATTCATCGCTGAAAGTGCGGAAGTCAAAACAGAATCGTAGTGAGGGGCTAGAGAGGGTTGAAGTGATATTTGGATAGGGCTATAAGAAAATTGGGACTAGTGTGTTAGTTGAAGAACGGTGAATGCGATTGAAGATTTTAATATATTGAAAACAAAATAGTTATGGATAAGATAATTGAAAAGAAGAAGGGATTTGCGGCGGCGTTTACGAAGAAAGCGCTGAAGTATTGGATCGGGGCGCTGTTCGCCGTCATCGTCGTGGTGATGATTGTGACGGGGAAGGGCTCGGTGTTGAGGGTTGACGGAAGTACAATCGTTACGGGGACGGCAGTTGACGGGCAATTCAATGATTATATTCGTCTCAGCGGTCAGGTGCAGCCTATGACTACTGTCCAGATAAGCCCGACCGAAGGCGGAAATGTCCAGCGCATCGTTGCAGAAGAAGGCTCGCACGTCAATGCTGGCGATGTTATTGTCGTTTTGTCAAACGAAAACCTTGATATGCAGATACTTAATTCCGAGGCGGAGTTGGCGGAGAAGGAGAATATCCTGCGCAATACATTGATTTCAATGGAGCAGCAGAAGCTTTCTGTCCGTCAGGACAGGCTCTCACTCCAGATAGAAGTCCGCAGGGCTAAGAGGGCATACGAGCAGAACAAGGCTCTCTATGAGGAGAAACTTATTGCCAAAGAAGATTATCTGAAATCTCAGGAGGACTATGAACTTGCAAAAGACAAGCTGGAACTTGTGCTGAACCGTGAGCAGCAGGACAGTCTCTACCGTTCCACTCAGATATCCCAGATGCACGAAAGCCTTGAAAATATGCGTGTCAATATGAATATGATACGCAAGCGTAAGGAGAATCTCTCGGTGAAAGCACCTATCAGCGGCGAACTCGGATTGCTTGAGGTTGAATTGGGACAGTCTGTGGCAGCAGGAGCCAAGATTGGCCAGATAAATGACCTTAATTCCTATAAGATTGAGGCTCAGATAGATGAACACTATATTGACAAGGTAGCACCTGGGCTCGAGGCGACATTTGAACGGCAAAATGAAAAATACTCCGCAGCAATCCGAAAAGTTTATCCTGAGGTCCGGGACGGCAAGTTCAAGGCGGATTTCAAATTTGTCGGGACTCAACCGGAGAACATTCGCACAGGTCAGACCTATTATCTTAACCTGCAGCTCGGTCAGCCGACAGAGTCTATAATAATACCGCGTGGCTCATTCTATCAGAGCACAGGCGGAAAATGGATATACGTGATGTCGGCGGACGGGTCAAAGGCAGTCAAGCGCAGCATAAGGATAGGACGTCAGAATCCTCAGTTCTATGAAGTTCTGGAAGGTCTTGAGCCGGGCGAGAAAGTCATCATATCTTCATACGAATCTTTCGGCGACAAAGACGAACTCATCATAAAATAATACGGCAATTCTTTCAAATAGACCCGACTATGAATACATATTTCAAGTTCCTATTCAGAAACAAACTTTATACTCTGATTGAAATCTTCGGGCTCGCAATAGCGCTGGGCTTCATTATCCTTGCCGGTTCCTATGCGAGGACGGAATTTTCCGTCGGCGGAAAACAGCAGATGTCAAAGCAACTCTATGCTGTCGGTATGGGAGAAGAAGTGGGTATGACTCTAGCTACCGCAGAAAACCTTTTTCCGTCTGTACCTGAAATAACTTCCTGGACACGAATCTCGTACTATGGAGAAACGGATATTACGGTCGGCGGAGAATACTACGAGGTGCGTACCGATGCGGTTGATACCAACTTCCTGAATTTCTTCAACTATGAACTGACCGGTTGCGGCAAAGAGAAGATACTTACCGACAAGAACGATGTGATCGTCTCCAGAAAGTTCGCTTCCAAGGCATTCGGAAATGAAGATCCGGTCGGCCGCACGATTGAACTTTCCGGCAAGAAACTTACTGTAGTCGGTGTTATTCAGGATTTCGGACCTTACGATGAGTTCAAATATGCCGACATCTTCCTCAATATGTCCTGGGTGTACGGAATGTATAGGCCAATGGATAATTTCGGAATGGTGCAGACCTTCGTAACTTTGGCTGACGGTGCAGTTCCTGAAACTGTTGCAGAGAAGCTCTTGGACAAGTATGTGGATTATTGGAATTTCTACTCAAGGGACGGCTCAGATGGCAGTTTCCTTTGGGGCTCTACATTGACCAGGCTCGACAAACTGTATTTCTCGGAATTAAATGCGTATGCGCCACTCCGTAAAGGTGACAAAAAGACTGTGGAAATGCTTCTTGCCGTAGTGCTGATTCTATTGCTCAGCGCGGTGTTCAATTATGTGAATCTTACTGTTGCGTTGACCGGCAAAAGAGCAAAAGAGATGGCTACAAGGAGGCTGCTGGGGGAATCTTCCGGGTCTGTCGTGAGGCGCTATCTTGCTGAGTCATTCCTGTTTACATTCGGCTGTTTTGCGATTGGATGCGTAATTGCAGTCGCATTCAGACAATGGATGAATGGCATCTTGAGCGCGGATATTGTTTTGCTCCCGGATTGGAAATGGGCGATAATAGTCATAGCTTTCCTGTCAGCCGTATCGCTGATTTCCGGAATTCTGCCGGCCTTTATGATTTCCAAGTTCAAGCCGATAGATGTGGTTAAGGGGGAATACAGATTCAAGAGCAAGATGATTTTCAGCAAGGTCTTCATTGTTTGTCAGAACGCATTCAGCACTCTGCTTGTGGCGCTCGCATTGACAATGACTTTGCAGATGCGTTACTTGGATACATTGCCGACCGGATATAATACGGATGATATCATCTATATTTCTAGTTGGAGTCTCGGTTTCAGGAATATGGATGCTCAGAATGCACTGGCAGACAGGATCAGTGCGTGCCCTCAGGTGGAAGCGGTAGGCAAAGGAATGGCTATGCCGTTCTCCTGCGGCTCGAACGGCGTGCATATCAAGGACGAGAATCTGTCCTGGATGAAGGTTTCCTATCTGGACAGTGTGGCATTCAGAATCTTGGGATTCAAAGTGCTGGAAAGGTGGTCGGACCCTGTGGTCGGTACAACTTGGGTGACTGAGGAAACGAAATCCAGATATGGAGTCTCTGAAGAAAACAGAAATATAGGCGACGCGGAAGCTAATCAGTTCGAATGTTGTGGAGTTATTGCTGATTTCAGGGCGAATGATGCTCTTGACAAACCGATGCCGGACAGCCATAATGCAGTGACCAACAGGTATGAAGCCTGCTCCGAAATGATAGTGAAAATATCCGGTGACAGGCAGACGGCCGCAGAATCTGTGCGGAATGCGTGGACGAGTGTGGCAAAAGAATTTCTCGGAGTGCCTAAAGAAGCTGATATGAGTTATGTGGATGATCTTCTCAATGACTCTTTGTCCGGGACAAGAAATACAATGATGCTTGTGCTTCTGTTTATGGCGCTGTCGATTATAATATCAGCGTTGGGACTTCTGGCGATGTCGATATATTTTACTGAACAGCAGGCGCGTAAGATTGCTCTTCAGAAGATATTCGGAGCGGGCGTGAACGAATCTGCCTGGAAACTTGCCAGGACATTTATGATAATGTCAGCTATCGCAGTAGTGCTGGCGATGCCGTTTGCGGTGTGGACAATGAAGTATTACCTGGCTGACTTCTATAATGCGATTCCGTTCCCGTGGCTTGTCCTTCCGGTGAGTGCTGTTGTGATATTGCTGATCGCCTTCCTGTCAATATGGTATCAGACGGCCCATTCAGCTAAGCGCAATCCTGTCGAGGTCCTCAAGGATGAGTAAATGCCTCAAAATATCAACGTAAATACCGTGCCTCCGGCCTCTGTGCTGGAGGTTAATTTTATGGTGCCTCCATTGAGGCGTACCATCTGTCGCGACAAACTGAGTCCCACACCGGTTCCGGACGCCCCCTTGGTCGTATAGAAAGGCACGAATATCTGTTCCTGGCTTGCCTTGCTGATAGGTTCGCCGTTATTGCAGACATTGATGACAGTCTGCTCGCGCTTGTCGATTTCTGCGCTGATGTCTATCTTGCTCGCTCCGGCCTGGGCGGCATTCTTCACCAGATTGTTGATGACCTGGGATATCTGTCCCGGATCTGCATACAGGATGATGTCTTCTGGATGTTCCTTGTATGTGACCGTGATGCCGGGCCAATTCGTATGCGCGATGTTTATGGTATCTGTTGCGATATCCTTGAAATAGAATGCCTTGCGGACTGGCGCGCTCAGATGCGTGAGAGATCTGTAAGACTGGACGAAACTTATCAGTCCTTCCGATGAAGATGATATTGTTCCCAGCGCCGAACTGATGTCCTCGGAACTGTAATTGTCGATATTCTGAGACAGTGCTGAACTTAGACTGGCGATAGGGGTGACCGTATTCATAATCTCGTGGGTGAGAACCCTTATGAGACGGCTCCAGGATTCATTCTCGTTGTTCTCCATTTCGCGGGTGACATCATTGAAAGTAATGATCTTCACCTGTCTGGATTTGATGACTGCAGGACAGCAACTGATGGAAAACTGTATCTCACCACGTTCAGACTCGAACTTGGCGTGGGTCTCCACTTCGTCTGCGTTGAAAAACACTGACGCCAGTTCAGGGGAGAGCCTCTCGATCTGCTTTAGCGTGGAAATCTCCGACATTCCCAGCATCTCTCTAGCGATAATGTTGCAGTACAGGACTTTGTCTCCGTCCATGACAATGACACCGCTCTGCACGTGGTCCAGCATTGTGCCGAAATACTTTTCGCGTTCGATGAAATCACTGTTCTCCGCCTCGAATATGCTTCTCAGCCTGTTGAGCGCGTTGTTGAGTCTTCGGTTTGCGATTCCGGTTGTAGAATACCTGAACGCGGATTCGCCACTGCACAGGGCATCGGACATAAAATTTATCTTGTCGATAATCTTGCGCTTGGTTGAGGCTCTTGTTACAATATATGTAACCAGACAGCATCCGGCGCAGCAGGCGGCTATAGTCCAGGAAAATGTCATATATTGTACTTCTTAAGTTTTGCGTACAGGGTCGGCCGGCTGATGTTCAACGACTTGGCGACCATAGAAATATTGCCTCCGAACTTGGCTATCGCGGCGCGTATTGTCTTCTCTTCAACGCTCTCGATTGTTTCCTCGCCCGTTATCACAGAATCGTCGGCTGAACCTGCTCCCAGGTCCAGACCGAAACTTTCTATCGTGTTTCCGTCAGAAAGTATGACTGCCTTTTCGATGCAGTTGCGCAGCTCCCTGATATTTCCGGGCCAGGCATACATCTCAAGTTCAGCCTTGGCGGCAGGGGAGATCCCGTGTACATTCCTTCCATATTTTTCCGCAAATTCTTCAATGAACTGCATCGCAAGCGGTTCGATGGTGTCTCGCCTTTTTCTCAATGCCGGTAGCTCCAGGCTTATGGTGTTCAGGCGATAATAAAGGTCTTCGCGGAAAAGTCCGTCGCGAATCATCGCAGGTATGTCTGCATTTGTGGCGCATATCAGACGGATATCTACGGGGATGTTCCTGGTGTCGCCCACTCGAGTGATGCTTCTGCTTTGTATTGCGCGGAGAAGTTTCGCCTGCGAGCGGAGCGGAATGTTCGCAATCTCATCCAGGAAAAGCGTACCTCCGTTTGCCTGCTCGAACTTGCCGGCGTGGTCGGATTTAGCATCAGTGAACGCGCCCTTCACGTGGCCGAACAGTTCGCTCTCGAAAAGCGTGTCGGTGATGGCGCCTGCATCCACGCACACGAGCTGTTTTGACGAACGGCCTGACAGCCTGTGGATTTCGTGCGCCAGAACATCCTTTCCGGTTCCGTTCTCTCCTGTTATCAGGACTGTGGCTTCTGTGGAGGCGATTCTTTCGACATTATGCTTAAGAGTCTGCATCTCAGGACTGTTGCCGTAGAACATTGGAGTATCCGTTCCGGTAGAAGCGGCCTTTCTGACGCTATGTGCGGAGCGGTCACGCACTCCGGTCAAGGTCTCGATGAGTTTGGCATTGTCCCAAGGCTTTACTATGAAGTCGGCGGCGCCACGTTTCATTCCTTCAACTGCAAGCGAAATGTCCGCGTAGGCAGTAAACAAGACTACCGGAATGTCCGGCCATCTCGATTTGATTTCGGAGAGCCAGTATAGTCCTTCATTGCCGGTGTTGGTTTCTGCGCTGAAATTCATATCCAGCAGAATGACGTCCGGCCTGGACGCTTCTATTGTTCTAATCAGGGTGACAGGGCTGCTGAGAATTTCTATCTGTTCGAAACTTCCTGCAAGCAGAATTTTCAACGTGTCCCTGATGCCTTTATTGTCGTCAACGGCAAGAATCTTTCCTTTCTTCATATATTATTCTTCTTCTTTCGCTCCTTATATCACTTTTCTTCTCGGTCATTCGCCACAGTCACACCACCTCAATCAAGTTGCCCCGTCGGCTATTATCATTGCGAAGATACAAAAATCCCAGCCAATGTGACTGGGAAATTCATTACTGCTTGGCAACTATAAAGTACGGACCGCACGCACCCTATAAGAAAGGTACTTACCGTACCAGTCTGACCTGCCTGAACTGAAATTCAGGCTGTATGCGTTGTAAGTATCGTACTCAGGAGACGACCAGTAATAATTCGAACTGAACTGGGTCGCTCCTATTGAGGAGAGAGTGCTGTTCAGCGTCGCCCTGTTGTTGTAAATCAACTTCAGTTCATCAAGGCTTGGCATAGACCAGGCTGAGCCTATGTTTGAACACCAAGTCTTACCGTCAAGCCAATAGCATGAAGTCTCATCTGTGGAGACAATCGCCGGGGAATCGGTTTTATACACGATTCCCGTAACTCCGTCTACCGAAACATACTGACCGATTTGATAAATGGACGATTTGAGCCCGGTAGAGACTATGAGTTTTACTGTTTTCGACACGTCGAGCGAAGCGAGAGAAGTGTTATTCGACACGTCGAGCGAAACAAGAGAGCGGTTGCCGCTGACGTCAAGGGCGGTGAGGCTGTTGCCGCTGACATTAAGATTCTTCAGTCTGCTGAAGTACTCAATCCCATCCAAAGAGGTGATGCCGGCATTAATGCACTCTATTCGGGTAACCATATGAGCCTCAAGTAGATTAATTACCCCATTGCCATCCCTGTCGAAGTTATCCACGCACCAATCCCTGAACTTGTCATCCGTGAAAGTAATGTCGAACTCGGGAACCATAGGGATGTAATCGGAGATGATGTCATTGTTGCCGTCCGAAATGCCAAGACGCACGTTCGCCGAACATTCTCCATTGACAAACTCGTCTTTGATCCCGTTTCCGCTGAAGACGACATTGAGGATTGTCCCTTCCGCCGACACGGAACTGATTGCGAGGTCGACGGTTTCAACGGCGGCTTTCGTAATGGCGTATGCCGCTTTTACGGAAAGGATGCTGTTGTCGGCTTTCCACAATGTCTCAAGCTCCTTCGCGGCGGAAGACGGGC
>CAVENC010000056.1:4714-9628 GCA_963617065.1 Butyricicoccaceae bacterium | reverse complement strand
CCCCAACATTGCTCACATCCACTACGCTTAAATCCAAATTCATCTCCACAAGTCCATCGGCTTTTGTCAGTCCCTTTCCTCCGGCATTGCTTCTGATATAGTTGATCAGTTCCACACCAAGGTATAATCTTTCATAAGCACATACCCTCTGCTTATCCAAGATATAATTGATTTTTTCACGTACACTATCCAATTCAGAATACTCCGCAACTGCACCTTCATAAAGCCTATTGAGCGCTTGTGCCTTTTCGGCTAATTTAGATGAACTGGTCAGCCCGAGGAAGCCGGTTGTATCCATTGACTCTTTCTTCTTAAGTTTGTTGAGATACGGAGCCAGCTTATTGTCTTCCAGCAAAGCCTTTTGCTCATCGAGTTCGTTATTAAACAGATCGTAATCATTTCCGCAATTGAAGGAATGATTACGAAGGGCATTATAATCATTACTTTCTATAGCTATATTTAATACCTCCCGTAGTTTTACTTTGTCTTCCGGCGAAGTCTTAAACAATTCCTGGGCTTGAGCGTACAATGATACATTATAGAAGAATTCCAACTTTTTATCCGCAAGAGCGCGTTTCGATACAGCGACATCTTCAGTTGCATTTAGGGATTTTATCATATCCTTGATTTTCCGTAATGCGTTTTCGCAATATTCGTAATTGTCGTGATTGATCGCTTGCGATGTCATAGGAATAATGGCCGTATTGATAAATTCATCGGCAAGAGATGCACATTGGGCTTGAAACGCTTTCTCTTTTTCTGCTTTTTCTCTTTTTCTTTTATCCTTTGCCTGCTCTATAGCCCATATTATAATGTACACCAAAAACTGAAAACCCACAATCGCGCCTACGATAATCCAAAATATCTTTTGAGAAAAAAGCCAAACAACACCTTTGAAGGTGAGGTAAATGGTAGCTAAAGCACCTAAGATAGTTATTACCCATTTATATAGTACCCACCACCAAACCCCTGAGGTATAATCTTCGGAAACGACTGTAGCTCTTGTATCCCACCAGGTAATCTCTTCTCCA
Organism: Butyricicoccaceae bacterium; assembly: GCA_963617065.1. Lineage (GTDB taxonomy): Bacteria > Bacteroidota > Bacteroidia > Bacteroidales > UBA932 > Cryptobacteroides. The sequence goes on along the minus strand of CAVENC010000056.1, from coordinate 8,597 downwards.
GATATGTTGGATGCAAAATTATTCAAAGAATTTAACCATGAACCGCTAGGTCGCTTGAATGCAAGATGAATAAGTCTGAGCGCAAAAAGAACTGATACGAAGATGCACCATTCATCAAACGACCAGTCAAGTTTATTTACGGTTATGATTGCCCCTATAATCACAGCCGCGTATAGAAAAAACTTTATCATAGTTCAGTAAGATTTATCCCAATGCCACGAATTCGAAATCATTGGCGCTGCAGCACGCTTTCTTGTAATCGAAACCATATATCCGCATATAAGCTTCGGCAAGTTCCTTTGCTCCGTTATAGAAAGGAGTTGTGGCGTGCATCTGAGTTGTGACCGTGACTGTCATTTCAGGAGTAAGTACTGTACCATTGGTCCGCTTGATCCTCTTGGGCGTTACTTTAAAGACTCTCATAATGTGGTTTTGTTTAGCAGAATAATTAAAACTAATGCGCAAGCTGTTATTGCTTTTGTATATGCTTGTAAAGTTAAAATTTCTACCCCCCCCCCAAAAAAAAAATGAGTTCATATTTGGTCATTTTGTTCAGCTTGCGGATTCGATGGAATTTTTCTACTTTCACGGTGGAGTTGGGCGTATTTTGCCAAGTGCTCATTTTGTCACAAGATTGAATGCTGCGCCCCATCGGATTGACGTTATTTCTTGGCGCAGCGAATCAATTTCGTGAACAAAATGGCCAGTTTTGTGCACCATTTCTATCCCTACTGCCATATTTTGGCAATTTATTCCGCTATATTTGCAATATCGTGAGGGTGAGGTGAAAGTTTAGGAAACCAGGAGCTGCGAAGCGCAAGGCCTGCATATTTCCGATGACCAAGCATCATCGCGCCGGAACGATTGGAATTGTCAGTAACTCAAAAAATGGCTTAGATATGGCAAAGAATTACTTCAAGCGTTACATTTGGCTGATAGATGTAATCAGCAGACACGGGCATATTTCCCGCAGAGAAATCAACGATTTGTGGTATCGAAGTCCAATTAATGAATATCGTGAAAAGGAGATTCCTGAGAGGACGTTTCACAACCATATCGACTCGATTCTTGACATTTTCGGACTGGAGATACGGTGCGACAGAAGTCTGGGCTATTATCTTGCCAATAGCGAAGATATTGAAGGAGACGGAATGCGACGCTGGATGCTTTCGTCGTTGTCTTTGAACAATCTCCTGAATGAGAGCGCGGATATGCACGACAAAATTCTTTTCGAGAATGTTCCGTCCAGCGAGAAATATCTCAGCGCAATAATGGAGGCGATGCGCGATCACAAGGTCATAGAAATCGAGTATCAGGGATTCAACCGCACCAGTTCGTCCCGCTTCGAAGCGGAACCATACTGTCTGAAGCAGTTTAAGCAAAGATGGTATATGGTTGCAAAGACTGCCGCAAGCGCCACTCCTTGGGTCTATGGTTTGGACAGAATAATGGACTTTCAGCGTACTGAACGCGACTATGAAATACCAAATGATTTCTCCGCGGAAGGTTATTTCAAGGATTTCTATGGAGTCTGCACAGCTAACGGAGCACAGGCCGAGAATATCCACATCAGGGTGAAAAAGTCTCAAGTAGAATACTTTAAGACTCTGAAACTTCACCCTACACAAGAACTTGTCAGCGAAGATGAGAACGCCGCTGAATTCAGTTATCGGCTGGTGCCTACCTACGATTTCGAGCAGGAATTGCTCTCTAAAATGGGAAATGTTGAAGTACTGTCTCCGCAGTGGCTTCGTGATGATATGGCGGAAATTATCAAAGAAATGATGTCCAATTACGAGAAATAGATGTACGATAAAAATCAATTTTGATAATGAAAGATTTTGCAGCGATAGATTTTGAGACGGCCAACGAATGCGGCAGTAGCGTTTGCTCTGTCGGTGTTGTGGTTGTGCGCGGAGGCGTAATTACTGACACATTCTATAGCCTTATACACCCTGAGCCTGAATATTATAAGTGGTTCTGCCAACAGGTGCACGGACTGAGTGCAGAAGATACGGAAGATGCACCGGTTTTCCCGAAAGTTTGGAAGCAGATTGAGCCGCTCATTGAGGGGCTTCCGCTCGTGGCGCACAATAGTCCGTTTGACGAAAGATGTCTGCGTGCAGTGTTCGAGGTATATCGGATGGATTACCCTGAATATGAATTCTTTGACACTTGCGCAGCCTCTCGTCGGCTATTCGGCAGGAGATTGCCAAACCATCAGTTGCAGACAGTTGCTGCCGCCTGCGGATATGATCTGACGAATCACCACCACGCTCTTGCGGACGCCGAGGCGTGCGCAGCCATCGCTATGAAGATACTATGAGTATATTAGGAGAACCAACTTATGAAGATTCTGCATATATCAGACACTCACGGTTTTCACCGCCGTATGAAGGAACTTCCGGAAGCAGATGTCATCGTGCATTCCGGAGATATTACTATGAACGGTGGGACAGACGAAGCTTTGGATTTTATGGAATGGTTCTGCGAATTGCCATTCGCGCATAAAGTGTTCATCGCTGGCAATCACGACTTTTGCCTACACGGTGGCGAACCTGACGGACTTGACTCAAACTGCCATTATTTATGCAATGATTCTGTTGAAATAGAAGGATTTACATTCTATGGAGTTCCATTATCCGTGGAAGATTCCATTTCCGGCTCGATTCTAAGAAATTATGCAGCCGTTCCAGAAAAAACTGATATACTGATTACTCACCAACCTCCTCTGAACATTCTTGACTTCTCTGAAAAATACCACTATGGAAGTCCGGAGTTGCGTACTCAAGTTATGAAGCTCAGGCCTAAAGCACATCTTTTCGGACATATCCACGATGATGCCGGCCGGATAGCTTCCGGAGATATCATATTCTCCAACGGCGCAGTCCTCACAGGAAGCTACAAAATGAATCTCCGCCCGTACAATGTCATTGAGATTTGATTTGTAATTTCCCCTTTTGTTTAAACATAAAAAGAGTGACAGAAGCCCGGAGCGAATTTTTCTCGTGTGCTGAGCGAAGGGCGCTGTCACTTTTTGAAAATTGTGCTTTATAGTGCTAAAGCTTTAATTGTCAAAGAGTTAACTTTCAATAAATTGCCCACAACAACGCTTGAAACATCGATGTGGGCAATTATTATGTCTTGATTTTTAACGGACAGGAATATAATGTTCTTGGTTATTCCGCTTCTGCATTATCTTACGACCTGAGTGAATACCGGCGCTTTGCCGTTTTCTACGAGGACGTTGACTTTGAATGTGCGCGTAGGCGCGCCTTCTTGTGCGTCATCTCGAGGGAGTTCGCGTGCAACGAACAGATATTCAACACCGCCAGGCACGCTGCGTGAGCTTACTTCTTCGGCCTTTGCGTGAATCATCTTGTATCCAGCCACTGCGGTGTCGAAGATGTCGGATTCGTCAACGGTAACAGCGTGAGCATCTGAAAATTCAGCAAGTTTCTCGCACTCCCCTTTCACAAAACCGTTCTCTATAAGGAATCTGTCAAGCTCTGCAGGTATTGCGTTTATCCTTGCCGCTCTTACTCCATATCCAGGGAAAATTTCAGCATTAGGTTGTGCAGATTTGAGGTCTTTGATGCTCGAATCTAGTCCGCCGCTACCGAATGTGCAGAATGGAACAAGTTTTTTACCACTGAAATCAGTGGTGGAGAGCAGCGTAGCAATAGGCTGCGGATATGTTCCGAACCATATCGGATAACCGATGAATATGACATCGTAGTCTTTAACATTAGCCTTAAGCGGCTGAATGTCAGGAAGAAAATTGGAATCCTTTTCCAACTTGCCACGCTCTATTGTTTCCTCATAACTGCCATTGTAAGGATTTACCGGGACAATTGTCTCGACGTCAGCATTGAGTCGATTG
>CAVENC010000056.1:0-4704 GCA_963617065.1 Butyricicoccaceae bacterium | reverse complement strand
ATACAGCACCAGAACTTTCTGGGATTTCTTCTGACCGCAGGCAACAGCAAGCATTGCCACGCAAGCCATCAACAAGATTTTCTTCATATCTGTAAGTATTTATTATCTATCTGCACCGTAATCAGCGTACTCATCCTTTTTAGAGTAAAAGCCTTCGGACATATCTATAGCGTCAAAAGGATCTTCAGTCAACTCGTTGTGACCTATACTTACATATGTTGTCCTTAAAGGCGTATCGCTACCGTTCCTGCAGAAACACATCAGGCACACATTGCTGTTAAGGCCATACCAACTTGGCATTGAAGACAATTTTCCGACAATGTTGTCAGCACTCGTATCAAAGTAGCATTTGAGGATGTTTGCTTCCCTTGCTGTTGACTGGATGCTTCCATCATCTTGCTTCTCGTATGGCAATGTTGAATAGATTAAATTGGACTTGATTGAAAGGTCTCCGCTTACAGTTCCTAGCATAAAGAAAGGTCTGTACAATTTTTGGTACTCTGCAGAGTGTTCACCATTGTCAACGTTGTAGAAGGTATTGTTGTCAATGTATAATTTCTTTGTCGAGACAGCTTTAGCTACATCAGTTGCCACTACAGCAGCACGATTTACAATGCCATCTGACCTGATAATTCGGAATTCTCGAGGTTTGCTGCTCCAGAAAACATTGTTCTTGACGGTAATGCAATCGAAAGTAAAATCATCGCCGCTTAATGCTTTGCCGGTGTTTACTATGTAGCTGTTGTCAAGTTTGTCGTCATCGATATCAACCACAAAATCGGAATCAACAATGTTCAAGACTTTGAGAGCCCTTTGCGACGAGTTGCGTTTTAGGATTCCGTTGTGCATCGTCACTTTGCAGTTATCAAAAACCAGAGTATCAATTGTTTGAGTTGTGGTGCTGTCAATCAACAAGTCGTTTGCCGGCGTTTCTATTTCAATCTTGTTGAATGCCAATAATTTCGGAGAACCGAAATAGAGAGTTTTAGTAGAGGATGATTCCGGAACAATAAGTTTTGCGCGGGTGAATGGATTATTGCTGATATACAATGCGTTTCCGCCCGAAACAATCTCAGGCTTAACGTATGCACTGTCCTTTATGAAAAAGACACCCCTGCCACGTGCTTCACCGCCGTCTTCAACCAGTGTTGCATCTCCGTACTTGCTTTTATTGTACTTGATACCGCCGATTTTAACGCTGTATCCAGCTTGCCACATTTCATAAGGAGTCATTCCGCTACCTTCCAATATACCAAGATCCCACAGTTGTCCGGCAACCGTTGTGAACGATTTTTTTGTCGTGACCTTGGTCAGTTCATCCCCGTTACTGTCTTTGACTGTAAGCGTGAATCCTTTGGAAAAGGTGATTCCCGGAGGAAGTGCGAACCAGCAGTCTTCCCACCAACCGGTTACTCTGGATATGAGGCTTTTATATACATAGCATGACGCTTGCTTGTTTTCATACAAGGACGCTTTACCATTTTTATCATTATGGATAGCAAACTGAAAACAGCCAGTCACATCTTCGTCATTATTCCCGGTAAATGTTACAGTTTCAGCGCCTTCACTCACCGTACAGTATTTGAACAAAGTCAAAGAATTCTTAAAAGAAAGTTCAGTCTCATTGCTTGAGCATTGAGCCCAGGCAGCGTGCGGAATTCTGCCTTTGGCAATATCATTGAATGCGCTATTACTTGTGTTTATGCCTATGCCACTTCCGGTGGAACTGAACAAATAAGGTGAATCCAAGGCAAGCGCATAATACTTTCCAGTTCCGGATGCTAAATCCACGGAAAATGACGCAGAACCATCAGAATTTATATTTTTGTCTTCCAGGATAACAGTTTTTGTCGCACTGTTACCATCCCATATCAATATATAATCTCCGGCAGTAAATGACACTTTTGCCTTGTTAGTTGTCTCGTCGATGTCAATATCCACCTTTGTTGATGCATCCTGCCCGTTGTCGTAAGATGCTGTGAAATTGACGATATGTCTTTCCGGCTCCTGAGGCTCATTACCTTCGTTTTCAGTCAGTTCCCTGCTACAGGAAAATGCAATCAAGGCGGAGAAGGCAAGCGCAATAAATTTGAATAACTGTTTCATCTTAATCATCATTACTCTTCGTCGCTGGAGAAATCAAAATAATGAACGTCATAGTCCTCAGTCTTTCCGCCACCAGATGCAAATTCTGATTCAGGGATGAACTCTACTATCTCCAGTGCTGGAGTCGCATAAATTTCTTTCATAACAAAACTTCATTAAAATCTGCGAAAGTTAATGATTTTTCGGACAAATTCTGCTATAAATCGCTATGGCTCAAATTATTTTTTCAATCTCAGGCTTGAGCTCATCTCAAGTTCGAGGATATAGTCAATACCGCATGGCTCTTCGGGAAGTGTCAGCATAACGTCTCCGGTAGAGCGGCTCTGACGGAAAGAAATCTTCTCGCCGGTGCTGAAAACCTTTGCCGAGCGCAGTTTCCTATCTCCGAAATCAAGATTAAGCGTATTCTCCTTAAGGTCAAGGATATGCACGTAGAGTTTATTGTTCTTCTGAGTCGTAACGCCCCAAGGCTGAGGTGCTATGAAACCGCCTCTTGTGCCATAAATAGTATCGCCGTTAGCTCTCAGCCACTCCCCTATGGCCTTCAGACGTTCAAGAGCCTGATCCGGCAAAGTGCCGTCAGGTCTAGGTCCGATATTCAGAAGCAGATTCCCGTTCATTCCGGCGATACGTACCAGATATGTAATGATTTCTTCTGCACTCTTGTAATCCAGGTCAGTCATCTTGTATCCCCAGGAAGTGTTCATAGTCTGGCACGTCTCCAACGGCAGTGCGCTGATTTCAGATTTTCCCGACATTCCGGCTTCATTCTGTCCCGGAATATCACGCTCGAAAAGTTGAATATCCTCTCCTTCAAATGGATTGATATGATGATTGTTGCCCACGAGACAAGCCGGCTGTATGCTATGAATCAGACTATAGATGCCATAGAGATCCCATAGTTCCGGTTGCTTGTCGCGAGGGCATTCCTCCTTATCCCAAAGTCCGTCAAACCAGATGCAGCCGACTTCGCCATAATTGGTAAGCAATTCGGTCAACTGCCGCTTCATAAAGTTGATATAACTGCTCCATTCGCCGTACTCCGTGCGGCCTGTACCGTGTCCAGTCTGTCCCAAAGGCCAGTAATCTTCTCTGTACCAATCAACAAGCGAGTAGTACAGATGCAGGTCAATTCCCTGTTTATGGCATTCTTCCGCCAATTCGTCCACGATGTCCCGTTTGAATGGAGTGGCGTCAACTATATTGTATGGAGATGCCTCGCTGTGAAACATCGAGAAGCCTTCGTGGTGGCGTGTAGTGAATGTGATATATTTAGCTCCGGAATCTTTTATGGCATCCACCCACTCCTCCGCGTTGAATTTTGACGGATAGAACGTTGATGCAAGCCGCTCATATTCATACTTATTCAGATTATTTACCTGCATATTCCATTCTCCGTCCGCCAAGAGCGCATACAAGCCCCAATGGAAGAAAATGCCGAATTTATTGTCCTGGAATCTCGTCCGCGCCTCAAGATTAGACTGTGTCGGTTCATATCCCGGCTGCGCATTCACGCTCACCGCCACCAACATCCCCAGCGCCAGTAGCGCATATCTCAACTTATTCATACTTGGTTGGTTACTATTATGTTATCTTAGTTTAGTTTATTTTGCTGATGGAAATTATCTCGTCCAGCTGTTTGCGTATCTCCGGGAACTTAAGATTCAGGTCTAAAGTGCGAAAACATATAGTATTTCCATTCTTCATTTCTATTTGACCATCTGGGACAAAATCCTCGTTTGTTTTTGCGTAGAGCAGCATTCCGTTCACGTTCCCACGCTTTTTTCGTTTCCCGTCCTCATTATCCACATATACGTAAATTTGATTAAGGTTGTGACTGTGAATTGTATTTTTGTCAAAATGGTTCTGCATCGTATGCTCGTAATACTTCGCATCGATGATAAGGCTTCGTTCACCAAGCGTTAGAAAAATGTCCGTCTGAAGTATAGGCAGAATATCTACTGTAGACTTTTCTTCGTTGATGTTCCAACCGATTTGTTTCGCTTTTGCATCTGTCCACGGATGTTCCTTTCTATAATACTCCAGAATGAATTTCTCAAATAGACGGCACATTCTCTCATCTGAAAATTCGCGCATTTTGTATCTGCCTGATTCAGTGGTAAGAAGCAGCCCGTCGATAATGAAATTACAGATATACAGCAACATCTGGTAAGAACGAGTATTTCTGTCAAATCGCAACGCAGACCACTCAATTCGAGATGTGTCCACTATTCCCACTTCATCAAAGTATGACAAGAGACGCCTCAAAGATGTTTTCTGCTCAGGCTTGAGTCCGTCTGTCCTCAAGAGTAATGTCAAAGTAGATTTGATAATTCTATTAAATCGACAATCGACAGAAAATTCATCGTGTTCGCAAATGACTTCAAGATGCCGTTGCATTCTTTCTGTAACCGTTCCGGGAATATTTATCCGCCCCTTTACGGTCATAAGAGGCTCTTCTACTTGAATATACTCCTTATGAAGTCCTTGTTTGAGCTGGCAAGATATACCGCGTATAAGGATCTCCGCCAAAAGTTGATGAATATTCTCGAACTCTTCGCTTTCAATCTTCTTGAAATTGTTTTGTTTCAATTCTTG
>CAVENC010000055.1:0-9707 GCA_963617065.1 Butyricicoccaceae bacterium | reverse complement strand
CTACAAGCTGTTTATTCATTATCTTATGCGGATAAGCTGGTTTTCAAAGGCGGGTCATCTTTGAGCAAGGTGTGGAATTTGATTTCCAGATTCTCGGAGGACATCGACCTCGCCATTGATCGGAGTGTTTTCGGATTGGAAGGTGATCTGACCAAAAAACAACTGAAAAAACTGCGTAAGGAATCATCATTGTTTGTTAAGAAAGTCTTTGCTGTAGATTTGCAGAGAATTATTAATAAGAAAGGTCTGGCCGACTATTGCGCGATAACGCCTGATCCGGACGGTGAAGGAGATTCGACCTATCCGGAACCACGCAAGGTGCATATTGCTTACGAATCGGTCTTTGGAAATAACGACCCCGATTATTTGCAATCTGAGGTGTTGCTGGAAATCGGTGCAAGGTCGTTGTTCGAGCCTACAACCAAGTCAAAGGTAAAGTCGTTGGTAAGTGAAAATTCCACGGTGGACACTTCCTTTGCGAATGTGGATATAATCTCGGCTGTACCAGAAAAAACTTTTCTGGAAAAAGCGTTTCTTCTTCACGAACTTTTTACTACCAGCGGTTGTCGTCATGCCAACCGCAAGTCTCGCCATCTTTACGACTTGATGAAAATGATGAACGAGCCTTTTGCGCAAAAGGCAGTCAGTGATGATGAGTTATGGAATACCATTCATCATCATAGGGAGGTGTTTACTTCCATCAAAGACGTGGATTATACTCCCGACATACGCAAACGTATCGTCCTATTGCCTCCTGAAGAAGTGCTGAAAATATGGCAAGATGACTATAAGGCAATGCAGGAGTCAATGATATATGGTGAGCATTATTCTTTCGAGCAATTAATCTCGAAAATGAAGGAGTTGCAGACCAGATTCCGTTCAATTTGATTTTAAGGTTAGTAATAACCAATAGAACAACTTGTTGCTGAAATAAACGAAGTTGATCTGAAAATCAATTTACTGCGATTTCGTCCACAAAGATGAAGGCGTGATGGCCGTGGCCGGGATGCCAGTCGGGAATCGGGTACAGAACTGGAGCCTTAACTCTGATATAGCGTGAATGAGCCTCCTCGAAATTCACCGGAATCATCCTGAGCCCATCCGGCGCGTCTGGACTATCGGTCTCAATATTCAAAGTAGCTGCAGTAACGAAATTCTCCCCGTCATCAGAAAGACTTACCTCTATGGAAGAAGGCGCAAAAATGTAGTTGAGCTTGTCTACAAGAATGTAAAGAGAGACTGATGAATATGCAGTGGTCTTGTTGCCCATATCTATCGTGACATCCATCGGCTCCTCATTCCAAGCTGCAAAACTGTCGGTGTTGAAATTTGTACCGCCTCTCAGTCCGTCAACAAGGGCTGCATTCGGCTGCCATTTGTAATTCCACGCCTTTTCGGTGGAAACAGTCACTGGCTTGCAGTAAGCCTTGTTTGCTAGGATATCTTCGCAATAAATGTCTGACATCTTGCCGTCACGGCAAACAACGGCCTTGACTGTGGTCGGCTGTTCAGCAACAATGAACGGGCTTGTATATTTAAGGGCTTCCTCAGTGGGAACTGAACCGTCAAGGGTGTAATATATCTGTGCGTCACCTGCAGTATGCAGAGTGAATTTCACGCCTTCAGGAGAGGAACTATGCTGGCCAATCACGCCGAACACGTGCTTCGCATAATTGCAGCCTGATTTCTCATATAGCCCGGTCATGCGGGAAATATCTTTCATAAACCTGTCAAACGATTTTCTGCCAGGCTCGCACCATTGCACCTCGCTCAATGCACTCAAACGTGGGAGTAACATATATTCTAGGTGTGAATTGTCAGAAATAAATTCAGTCCAAAGATTTGCTTGAACTCCAAGAATGTGTGATTTCTGTTCGGCAGTCATATCTGGAGTATAAGGGTCATATTCATAGACTTTCCAGACTGGGACATGTCCTCCGATACCGTCGGGTTCCGATTCCTTATTTTCGCTCTGACAATAATCCAGATACATATACATATTAGGCGTCATTATCACATCGTGCCCTAGAGCTGATGCCTTGATCCCGCCTTCAGTGCCGCGCCAGGACATCACGACCGCATCCAAAGGTGCGTTGCCTTCGAGAATCTCATCCCAGCCGACAAGTCGGCGTCCCTGTTTCGCCAGGAATTTCCCAACACGTTCAGTGACATAGCCTTGTAGCAGTTGCTCGGCAGTGTGTGCGCTGTCTGACTTGATGCCCAGTTCCTTAATCTTTTCCTGGCATTTCGGGCAGGAATGCCACCTGTCTTTAGGGCACTCGTCACCTCCAAGATGAATATATTTACATGGGAATATATCAATGATTTCCGTCAGGACATCCTCTATGAATTTGTAAGTCTTTTCGTTGCCTGCGCACAAAACGTCTTGCGAAATCCCTCCATAGTTGGATACCTGGTATGGGCCTCCGGTGCAGCCAAGCTCTGGATAAGAAGCCAAAGCCGAAAGCATGTGACCAGGCAAATCTATCTCCGGCATAATGTCGATTCCTAAAGAATCAGCATATTCTACAATGCTGCGCAGCTCTTTCTTTGAATAAAAGCCGCCATATAACTTGTCGTCTGGACCGATGTCCGTGCCTGGACGGCCTAGTCTGTCTCCCGTTCTCCAAGCCCCGACTTCAGTCAGGCGAGGCCAAGAATCAATTTCGATTCTCCAGCCTTGGTCGTCAGTCAGATGCCAATGGAGGACATTTAGTTTGTGCAGAGCCATCAGGCTCAAGATCTTTTTTACCTCAGATATGGAAAAGAAATGTCTGCTGCAATCCAGATGCAGTCCTCTATAACTGAATCTGGGCCAGTCGTGAATTTCAACGTCAGGATATAGTCCGTCATCGCCTTTTAGTTGACGTAGAGTCTGGTCGGCATATAGAAAACCGCGCTTACTGGAAGCTGTGACAAAAATTACTCCCTTCTTTATGCGAATCCTGTATTCTTCGTTTTCGAGAGTGCTGTCAACCTCGTCTTTCACTATGCAATCAGTAGCATCCGAATATCCACCGAGCAGGCTTACTTTCTGCGGTTCCGGTATTACTTTTACCTCGGCAGAACGGTCACAACGTCCGCAAGACGCCAATAGAACTAAAAGTGTTGCGACAAAAGCTATCTTGAAAAGATTGCAGAAAGAGTTCATATCTAAATATCAGATTATTCCGAGCATCCGCACCTTGGCGATATAACTTGCTCCTATTGCTCCGGCCTTGTCGCCTAACTTAGTGACAATGATTGAGGTGTCGCTACTTACCATCGCGAGTGCCAGCTTGTTTACACTACCTTTGATTGGCGTCATAAGATATTTATGCGCGCGAGAGAGTGAGCCGGCAATGACAATTACGCCCGGGTTGAATAAGTTGATTGAGCCTGCGATAGCCTGTCCAAGTGCTTTTCCGACCCTTTCAATTGCCTCTATAATTACAGTATCTTCAGCATCGGCGGCGTCAAGTATGTCATTAAGAGTGATTTCTACCCCAGATTTGAATTTCTTGCTGAGAAGTGAAGGCTGTCCCGCCGCCATTTCTTCTAGAACAATACGGTGTAGCGCGGAGCCGGAAGCTTCTGTCTCCAGACATCCTATCTTTCCGCATCTGCATATTTGTTTATTGTCAAACATCGGGAAATGACCGATCTCCCCGGAAAAACCCGAACGCCCGTAGCCGAGTTTGCCGTCAATGATCATTCCGAGTCCGAGTCCCCAGCTTATGTTGAAGACCAGAAATGTCTTCTCCGGGCTTTCGCTTGACATATATTCTGCGTATGCAATGGCTCTGGAGTCATTCTCGACGTATACCGGCATGCCGAGTTCGTCTTCAAGTATGCTGGCAATCGGCTTGTCTTCACTGATGAAATATGAAAAGCAATAGCCGGAATTGCAGTTGACACGGCCGGAGAATATGAAACCGTAACTACGTATCTTGGAAAGCTCTATATCTGAAGATTTAAGACAATCCTTGACGACATTGCACATCTGACGGCAGGATTGCTCTGTATTAGTCAAGGTGAATTTGATATCTTCCTTGAAGAAACTCAATTCTCCGGTAAAATTGGTTACGGCAATTGAAAGGCAGTCCTGCTTCACATCCACGCCTACGAAATCCCCGGCTTCCGGATTCAATCCATAAATAATAGGCTTGCGTCCGCTGGCAGACTCGAGTTTGCCAACTTCCATCACAAATCCGTCTTCTATCAGGTCGGCCACAATTCTCGATGCAGTCGGGATTGAAGTGTCGTATTCACGGCTCAGTTCAGCTAAAGTGAAGCGCTTGTCGTAAATACAATTCTCAAGAATTAGATGTTTTAAAAACGAATTCTTGCCGTTGAAGTGATTCAAAAAGAAGCTTTTTCCATTAATTTCCCCCATGCTGTTTCATTTCTGCACTTATCCTACATTCTTTACCCTGTGTATCGCAAATGTAATATTTTAAATGGAAAATTGCAAAAATGCGAGGGTGTTAACGCTAATTCTTTATGTTATTCCGTTGTGTTTTTGTAAATATATTGAAAAAATATAAGTAATTATTTTCATTATGAAAATATCTTATTATATTTGTGCATCACTGGATTGACAACCAATAGATACGAATTTATTTATCAATATTAATGAAACACTATGACTGAACAATTATCAATGGGAAAGCGGATTACTTTCATCCTGTTGGCAGTGTTGTTGTCTTTGCCTTCTTACGGAGCATTCAGCAACAGCGCCAATGCGAAAGAGAATTCCGCTGTCATTTCAGCCCAGGACAAAGTCACGGTCAAAGGTAAAGTTATTGACGGCACGGGACAGCCTGTTCCCGGGGCGGCAATTCTCATTGCCGGAACGACGACAGGAACGATGACCGACATCAACGGTTACTATTCGATCGAGGTTTCCGGTCCTGGGGTTAGCCTTGAGGTTACAAGTATGGGATATAAATCCCAGACCGTCACGGTTCCTAAGTCATTGGAACTGAACATTTATCTGCAGGACGATGCGACAGAGTTGGATCAGGCGGTTGTAGTCGGTATGGGTCATCAGAGAAAGGCATCCGTTATCGGAGCCATTTCTTCGGTGGCAAACGACGAACTTGAAGTCCCTCAGAGAAACTTGACCAATGCGCTGGCCGGAAAGGTTGCCGGCGCTGTTGTCGTACAAAGGACCGGTGAACCGGGTATGGACAACGCAGAGTTCTGGATTCGTGGTATCTCTTCTCTAAACTCCAGTGCTCCTCTTATCCTCGTAGATGGCGTAGAACGTGATATGTCAAATCTCGCCATTGAGGAAATAGAGAGTATCTCCATTCTTAAGGATGCCTCAGCCACTGCAGTTTACGGTGTGCGTGCCGCAAACGGTGTCGTACTCGTAACAACAAAGAAAGGTGTTGCCCAGAAAGCGCAGATTGACGTGAAAATCGAGGGTGGAGTCTCAGAGCTGACAAATATGCCTGAACTTCTTGACGGCGCGAATTATATGCGTCTGTACAACGAAGCCTGCGGAAGGGCTGTCTTCACTGATGAGCAGATTCTTAATACGGAAATGAGGACAGATCCGTACTTGTATCCGAACGTCAACTGGTTTGACGAGTTGTTCACGCGCTGGTCAAATAATGAGCAGGCATCCATCAGTATCAGAGGTGGTGGAGAACGCGCAAGATACTATGTAACTGCGGCTTACATTCAGGATAATGGTAACTTGTATAACAACCCTGACACTGACTACAGCACGAATATCCATATCAAGAGATATAATTTCCGCTCCAACATCGATATGAACATCACCAAATCTACGGTGCTGTCACTTGAGATTGGAGCCAATATGACGGATTCTCATCAGCCTAGGCCAATCACGTCCAACAACAACTATCAGGCTCAAGCTTCTCAGTTGTTCACGATGGCCTATAACCTCGACCCTATATCCACTCCAGTGAGGGTTCCTATCGGCTATGACGAGAATGGAAATATCAAGTGGGCGTGGGGCGGTTCAACCGGTAATAATACGAACAATCCGGCTGAACGTCTCTTCGGTTCAGGTTACAACAAGACATATCAGACACAGATAATGTCCCAGATCATCGTCAAGCAGAATCTTGATATGATTACGAAGGGTTTGAGTGCGAATCTCGCGTTCTCTTATGACTTCAACGTTACATCAATCCAGGCTCGCGGAAAATATTCTTCGAGATATGCGGTTTTGGGCGTTGATGACGAGACGGGTCTGTACAAAGTGACTCAGACATACGTTGGTGATGAATTCCTTAACTATGGCTCGTCTACCAGTGGTAGCAGGGCGGACGAACTTAAGGCTCAAGTGAACTATGACAGGAACTTTGTAGATAAGCACCGTGTTGGAGCAATGGCAATGTACTATCAGCGCAACTATGTTCTGCTCTCAGCAGGCTCGTCGATAGCTTCACTCCCTTATCGTAAGCAGGGTCTCGCATTCCGTACGACCTACTCGTATGATGACCGCTATTTCGTGGAATTCAATGCCGGCTACAACGGTTCCGAGAACTTTGCGAAGGGACATCGCTTCGGATTCTTCCCGGCAGGAGCGGTCGGTTATCTCATTTCCAATGAGCCGTTCTGGAAGAATATCAAGCCTTATGTAAATCATCTCAAATTGAGAGCGTCAATGGGTCTCGTTGGATCCGACGTGCTTGCTTCAGGACGTTTCGCATATCTCTCCACTTGGGGCTCAGGTCTTGGTGGACATAGATTCGGTGAGTCTGCCAGCTGGTCCAGCGGTGTAGGCGAAGCTCAGGAAGGCGTCGAGAACTTGACTTGGGAAAAAGGTCTCAAGAAAGATGTCGGTCTTGAAATCAAGTTATTTAAGTCACTCCTCTCATTTGACGTGGATTATTTCTTCGAGCGTCGTTGGGATATTCTCATTCAGAGAAATACCATTCCTGGAATCGCAGGTCTCAACAGTGCTCCTTTAGCCAATATGGGCGTGCTCAACAATCGGGGAGTTGAACTTACCGGTGAATTGAATCATCATATCGGTCCTGTAAACTACAGAATTTACGGTAACTATTCTTTTGCGCGCAATAAGGTGCTTGAGAAAGATGAAGCTCCTACTGACAGTTGGCGCAGGCGTACGGGACATCGCCTCAATCAGAGGTTCGGATATATAGCTCTAGGTTATTTTGCCGATCAGGATGAGATTGACCTCAGCCCGACTCAGTTCGGATTGACATTGTCTCCTGGTGATGTCAAGTATCTGGACTACAATAAGGACGGCGTTGTGGATGAGCACGATGAAGTGGCGATAGGCTATTCAAATGTGCCTGAAATCAACTACGGCTTCGGTGCTCAGATTACTTGGAAAGGTCTGGATGTAGGTGTATTCTTCAGAGGTCAGGCGCACGTGTCATACTACCTCGGCGGTGCCTGGTTCCCGTTCAATGGCGGTGTGAAAAACGGCAACCTATTCAAAAAGGCGCTTGACCGTTGGTCAGAGGATAACCCTAATCCTAACGCATACTATCCAAGACTCACGGAGTATAAAAACACCAACAACCAGAAAACTTCCACAAAGACAATATATGACGGAAGTCTCCTGCGTTTGTCAGATGTGGAACTCGGTTATACGTTCAAAGGCAACTGGCTTAAAAAGTGGGGATGCCAAGCTTTCAGACTCTATTTCGTTGGAAGCAATCTCTATATGTGGTCACCTTGGGATATGTGGGATCCGGAGACAGGCTCAAGCGATGGCAGTAACTATCCTCTTACCCGCAAATACAACTTTGGCGTAAGGTTCACATTCTAAATGATGAAAGCAATGAAAAAATATCTTATATTGATCTCATCGGCGATTCTTCTGGCGGGGTGCAGCTACCTTGACAAGATGCCTGATGATATGAAAACGGATGAGATGGTGTGGACCAACCGCAATGAGGTTCTCTCCTATCTCACAAACATTTATGCTGTCCTGCCGGAGAAGAATTGTGTAGAATCAGATTGGGAAGGCCTATGGATTGGTCTGTCTGATGAATGCGATCTTCCTTGGAGTCCTTTCATAGCACTTACAGCAGGAAGTTGGGACCCTACCACTCCTACCAACAACGTTTGGGAAAGATATTACAAGGCAATCCGGGCGAGCTTCAAGTTCGAGAATAATATCGGGCGTTGCACGGAGCTGGCCAATGATTTGAAATCAAGGTATTTGGGAGAGGCGATATTTCTGAGAGGATACTATTATTGGCTGCTAGTCCGCCAGTATGGTCCAGTTGTTCTTCTCACCAAGGAGATGCCGTCGTCAACTGCGTTCGGCGATATGCAGAGAACTCCGTTCGACGAGTGTATCAACTATATCGTAGAATGTATGGACAGGGCTTACGAACTCCTGCCATATTCTTACTCGTCTGATAAAGTCAATCTAGGGCGCGCGACAAAGGTTGCCTGCAATGCTGTCAAGGCCCAGGCGCTTCTTCTGGCGGCTTCTCCGCAGTGGAACGGCAACTCTGACTATTACTCTCTCCTGAGGGATAATGACGGAAAACCGCTCGTGGACGAGGCTTACGACGAGAGTAAGTGGAAAAAGGCTGCTGAGGCTGCGAAATCTGTCATTGACCTGGCTGAACAGCATCAGGGGGATACAGGGCTCGGATTGTATTACGGAGAAAAGAACGATATAAATTCAGCCGACTATAATCCGTACAAGGCTTATTACAATATTGAGATGACGGGTTGGAACGAGGAGATTATCTTCGGAACAGTTCAGATAGCCAGAAGTGCCTGGAATGACTATCCTCCGCGCTACGGCTATATGTACCACACTCTTCCGGCCAATGCCAAGGTGAAATTCAACGGCGGTACGGCACCGACGCTCCGTCTTGTGGATGCGTTTTATATGGAAAACGGTAGAGGAATAGAAGATCCTCTGTCCGGATACGTAGAGAACGGTTTCGCCTCATCTAACGGAAATCACTACAATCCTGTCACGAGCGGACAGCCGAAATTTGACGAATCCACTGACGAAGGGAGAAAAGGTCTTATCAATGACCTCAAGACTCTTGACAGTTGGGGACATTCGAAAGGTGACTGGAATATGTTTGCGAACCGCGAGGCTCGTTTCTATGCTTCCATCAACTATAACCACAGGGTGCAGATTTTCTATCCGTCAGACAAAGAATGGATGAATGCTTTAAACAACCGTGAAGATCAGCAGGACGGATGGGGCAGACTCGAGGTTTATTACGGCGGTATGTCAAACAATGATAACATTACCTATTATCCTCACACAGGATTCCTTACTCATAAGAGAATCATTCCTGGAGACTTCTCCAACCAGACTTTCTCCAAGAACTATGTGACTGTCTATATCCGCTACGGCGAGATACTTCTAGACTATGTTGAAGCTTTGAATGAATATGATCCGACAAATGCCGACATTAAGAAATATTGGGATATGATCCGCAAGAGAGCCGGTCTTCCAAGTATATTCGACACTTATCCGGAAATCGCGGGTGATAAAGATGCCCAGCGTAAATACATCCTTCGCGAGCGTCAGGTAGAACTCAACTTTGAAGGCGACAGGTACTTCACCTGCCACAGGCGTCTTCTCTGTATGGACGCGTCAGCCAATGCTGTGACATCCAATGAAGTAGGTAAATTTGGAGATAACGGTCCTGTCTGGGGCTTGTCAACACGTGCAGGTGATGCCAAGACCAATAGCTTCAAGAGTACGGAGTTCTACAAGAGGACTATTACGG
>CAVENC010000054.1:0-10267 GCA_963617065.1 Butyricicoccaceae bacterium | reverse complement strand
TCCCTGCGGCAGCCACCTGTCCTACCGCAACTGCCACGGGAAGAACTTGAGTTAGAAGATCAAAAGCCTTATCGCTCCGCCCTGATAGCGCACGCTTTGGCGAATTGAGAAAAATATCGCTCTGACGGAGCTATCGCATTATTGTCCTCGGAAAGGTATTCTTCACAGAATTGGTCTCTTGCCATAAGAATCTCCCTGAGCATTGAATCTCTAGACGATTGAGATCCATTGTTCCGTCCGACTTCGATTGTGAGGTCGAATAAGTCAAGTGCTCGGATAAAAGCGTTTTGGGCTAGCGTGGTGTTCCCCCTTTGTTTCCATTTCAAGGTTCGTCCAACCTCACTTCCGATGTTCGCCATCTGTGAGATGAAATCCATCGTCGCCCATTTATTCTTATCAGGTCTTGCCGGAAGTTGTGTTTTTGTCATTTGATAAGATTGTTGACTATTGAACGAATTTGACTGCGTATCGCCTCATCTTCCACATCCCTGCTGAAATTATTCCTTCGAGGACTGATGTTGATCAGTGAGTCGAATTCAATGAAGTCATCACCTTCAACATCGGGATACAAGTTGATTCCCCATAGTGATTCCTGATTTGAACCGTCCTCAAGTAGAAGTTTCTCCAAATCAGAATGCAGTTCGGCATCCAGCGCCATAATCTGTCTGTCGATGTCCACAACTCCTTTGATCATTTCACCATAGAAGTTCTGAGCCATTTCCGCTAACATCTTTCGGCTTATGTCCTTATCAATTATTGTCATAACATTTATAATCTTTCAGAATACAAACCTACGCAAAAAAAATGATATCTCATTCTTGACAATCTACCAAAATATTACTGATATCATCTTTGACGGGTATGTTCCAGCCTTGAGTTTTGTCGTCGATCTTGATTTTGAGTTTAGAAACTTAACCCGACTCCAAGTTCGGGGTAAAAGTGTTTGAAGGCAATGGTGCTGATGCCGGCATAGGCGGTGAAACGGCCGAAACGAAGGACGGTGCCGAGGTCGGCGGCAAAGCCTTGCGCGGAGGCCTCACTCACCTTTGCAAAATTGTCCTTGGAGTCTCTCCAAAGAAGAACCCTTTTCCCGTAGCCTGCTCCTGCGCTGACACTCAGCCAATTAAGGCATCTGAATATCCCGCCGGCGGTTACCGTCATCCTTGAGACGTGGCCTTTGCCGCTGGTCCAGATGTAGCCGTTGTCGGTTATGCCGTCCTCGTGGCAGACATAACTGTAATCTGAGGATTTGAGATTGCCGGTGGCCTTCAGGTATGCTCCGAACCGCTTGGGATTCCAGGCCACCATAAATCCACCGGACGGATCCGGAACACAGCCGACAGCGAGGATGCCAATGCCGAGCCGCTTCCGCTTGCGAGGAATCTCCACGTTGACAGGTGTCGGAACGTACACTATTGAATCCTTGATTATTACAGTGTTCCGAGGCTTCAAAGGCACGTGAAGCCTCATCTCATAGACGGTCGCAGACTCGATCGGGCAGCCGAATTCATAGTCTCGGATGATGCCGTATGTCTGATGTTTGATTGTGATCTTGCGCACCCCTTCCGGGACATATACCCAGACCTCGCCGACTTCCTGCTTCACGCCTACGACTCCCATCACCCCGACATCGAAATCAAATCCGACTTCCGGAATCACGACCTTGATCAACGCGGCCTTGCGGTTGTTCTGATCCAGCACCGGATAGTTGCTCCTCGCATCCAGATCCCATTCCAACTTCCTGAAAGACTGGACAAAAAATCCGGCGGAATCCGTCTGTGCCGAGACGGAAACAGCGGCTAAAAGCATAATGAATATGACAACGAACCTTCTCATATTCTAAAAGTTATAAGGTCCGATCACTCCGAAGTCCTTGTCCGGCTCATCCTGCCACGTTCGGACGTGGATGACAGGCTTCAAGTAGTCCCGAAGGTCCACGAGGATGAACAGATAGCCGCTGTCCGAATATGTCGTGGAGAAATATTCCTGCCTGATCTTTATTCCGAACAGCTGCTCTCCCTTGCCGAGTTTCATCACCTCACAGTCAGAGAATTGCAGGTTGATATATTCCTGACTTGCGAAGACCCTGCCGAGGTTCTTGATGTAGTTCGCCTTGTTCTGGCGGGTCAGAGTGACGTAGCGGTTGTTGCTGTACTCGTTCGGCCCCTTGACATTCTTCAGCACCCGCCCGGTGATGATCAAGGCATCGTCATCGAAGATGGAACTGATGTAGTCCAGACGCTTGAGCGCGTACGCCGTCTTATAGTTCTCCAGAAAACTGATGAGGATTATCCTTGCCTCTTCGGTCCATCCTGTCTGGCCGACAATGCTTTGCACGGTCTCTTTCCCGAGGGAGAACGAGATGTTGCAGATCTTTTTGTCACCGTTGAACGTGAAAACCACATTCTCCACGAACTGCCTTTGGTTGCCCTTGAACGAAAACACCATCGGGACGCTTCTCGCATAGACCTCGTTTCCGAGTTCGTAGAAATTCAGTTCGCCGTAGTTCAGAACTCTGGCGTTGCCGTAGCGGATCAGTCGGTTGAATATCTCGTAGCCGTCAGGTGTGAAATATTCAGAGACATCCGCCCCGCTTGTGATGCCTTTGCATACCTTGGAGACAATGTCTTCATATTCAAAAGAAAAGACAACGGGCGTGAGGCCTCTGCGTGTGGGATCGGGCTCCCTTTGGAACTCCTCCCTTGCCACAACGTCCAGCACTTTCCTTTTGACGGCGGAGAAATCGATTTTCCGCGCGGAGGAAACTGTTTCAGTGGTTCCGGCCGGATCGAGGTGAGTCTTTGCAGGCCGTGTTTCGCCGTCGGTGCCTTTTGCCTGAGGAGCCAGAGCCTTTTCGATGAGGCTTACCTCCCTGAACAAATGCTGAAGGTGCGCCGGAGTGATCTCGTACTTGATCCTGTATTGGTCTATCTTTGAGCCCGGCCTCACCTCCACGAATCCCTTTCCGTCCTTGGCGGACAGCACCTTGCTCCAAGTCTTCCCGTCAAAGAATTTATAGTCAATGTTTTTGACAGGCTTGCTGTCGAAGGTGAACGTCAGTTCCACGATGCCTTTGTCGTAGATGTCCTGCCGGTCGAACGCCACATTCAGCCCTTTCAGAATCTCCTCCCGTCTGCTTTTTGCCTTGGCGATCTCCACGACATCAGGAGAGGGGAGACTCCGCATCAAAGTCTCCGCCCAGGAATAGTAGCGCAATGCCACGTCCATCTGGCATTTCCTGTCCGCTGTGGAAGCGATGGAAAGCATCTCCTTGACCTTGCTCCTCCTTCCGTCGAAAATCCGCCCAACATCGCTTCTTTGAATATACCGCATCACGAAAGCCTTTCTCCGCCCGTTTGACGAGATCATCCCGCATTCCCTTTTGATGTCTCCCAAATAGGTGGACATCAATCTCTTCCTGGCTTCCAATGAATATGGCAGGTCCGCTGTCTGCGCGAGTTTCCCGACCAGCGCGTCAAGCGCTAAACTGTCAGCCTCTGTTGAAGTGGCCGCCGTGGCTTCTGCATAGATGTACGAATTGTCTTTCCTTATGCTTGCGGCACTCTGAGCAAGCATCGGGATGCAAATCAATGTTATCAGTATGGTAATCAGCAGCTTTCTCATCGTCCTAACGTCTGTATGCTGAACATTCGGCCTCAAACCGAATTTTCTGGTCCTTTTCCATCGGCCCGTTGACCTTTTGAAGCGCTGCCCTGATGTCATCGGCCATAAGTCTGGCTGTCCCGGCCGAGGCGCTGTCGGACTGACAGTATTTCCTCAACTCCTTATAGCTGGCCAATATGCTGTCCCACTGCTCCCTGCAAGCCTTTTCTATCTTTGAATATGCCTCCAGAACATCTTCAAATGCAGCGTTGTCCTCCATCATTGTCTCTCCCAATCTCTTTCCACTCCGGTCAAAGAACCCGACTGTCTGTCCGGTAAAACCCGCCGCGATCTCATCGGAAATGTAGTAGATGTCATCATAGACCGGAGCCAGAATCTCTTTTCCGCAAGTGTCCACCAGCCCGTATCTGCCGTCCATCGACACGATCATCGTCCCGTTGAGGCAATCGGTTTCCGTGTCGTAGTCAGGCTTGGCATCTGGAGTCTCGGTTCTCGAAGCGCAAGCCACAGCCATCAGGGTCAAAAGCAGGGATATTACTGGTTCTCTGTGCATATTCACAAATTTACCAATATTTTTTGGTAAAATACGTGTGGAAAAGGCTATATTTGACTTTCTATTAACGCAATTATGGAAGAAACATCAGCTTTTTTCGGTTCCTACGAAGAATTGTCTGACGGCGAGCCCGGGGATATTCAGAAAATCCACGAGTCACTGGAGAGTTATTCCATACTCAGCCGGATGACACTTGACGGCAAACTGGTGGCTCTGAAGTCCTTGAAGCCTGAATATGCCGAGAATCCCTTTTACGAGGGACTGCTCCGAAAGGAGTACGAGATCGGCTGCTCTTTGGATCATCCGAACATCTGTCAGACCTTGGATTTCAGGAATATTCCCGGACTCGGTAACTGCATTGTCACTCAATGGATTGATGGTTGCAGCCTTGCCGAATGGTCGCTGAACTTGTCGAAGCGTATCGGCCTTCACGTATTTCGTCACTTCGACAGGCTCAGTGACCGACGTAAGAAATTCAGTGACCGAAGCAAGGGGCTCAGCGACCGGACCTTGACCAGAAAAATCCTCCTCGAACTCTGCGACGCCCTTGAGTACTTGCACCGCCACCAGATCATCCATCGGGATCTGAAACCGTCCAACATAATGATCACCAGAAACGGCCGGAATGTCAAGCTGATTGATTTCGGTCTTTCGGATGCTGACTGGTACGCCACTTTCAAGAACCCGGCCGGCACAAAGGACTACATCTCGCCGGAGCAGATGGCAGGGGAGAGTGTTGACTGCCGTGCGGACATATATTCATTGGGCAAGATAATGCAGGCGATGGGAGTATATTCCCGGATAGCCGCTGTCTGTGCCGCCATGGATCGCGATAAACGTTACGGGTCGGTCTCGGAGGTTCGTTCCGCCATTTTGGGAGAGGAGAGACGGAAGCATTGGTTTTGGATCCTTCTTATCGCTTCGTGGTTGTGTATGATTCTGTCATTCAGTATGTTGATTCCTGATATCAGAGCTTGGAGAGAACGCCGTGCCTTGGATTCCGTATTCGAAGAGATCTCCGCAGAGATCAAGGAAGCCGGCTATTGATTGCTCCCTTCACTGATGACATCCACCCTGTTCAGACCATCTTGTGTCCCGGCGATGTATGAGAGGGTATATTCCCCGTTCCGCAGGATCCTCGGAATGTACAGCGGGTAGCCGATCATAAATGATTCCGCCTGAAATTTGTCGCCTTCAAGCAGTTTCGAGTTCTCGGATTTGATGACAGTGTAGTTGCTGTCTCCGTCGTAGCGTAGCGTGACAAGCCGGTTGGGAGACCAGCCGATAACAACTTCCGCCCCATTTTTTAAATCTGATGAGCAGACCTTCTTCACCGAAAAGAAGTTGGACACATAGTGTCCGTCACTCATAATACTTTGCTGGAATGCATTGAAGTCCCTTTTACCAACGTATCTGGACAGCACGTTGAGGGTTGAGATTCTCGGTGTCGGTTTCAATGTCACATATCCCCACAGCCTTTTCAAGGTTGATGCGGAGATCAATTCACCGGATTCGTGCTCGACCACAACGGACAGCGCCTCGAAATCAGCGGATGTGGAAAGCCTTCTTCCATAGCGTTTCTCGACCTCCGCCAGCAGATAATTCAATTCCGGAACTATTTTGACCATTCTGTGAATTCGTTTTGTTGCGCAAAGATATTCATTTCGGGCATTTTGTTCAAGTTCATTTCGGTTCATTACGCTGGCATTCTTAAAAACAGATATAATAGTCTTTTTTATGCCTGACAAATCCGTTATATTTGTAAACTATGTCAATCTCAAGACTGTTTGCTCCATTGCTGCTGATGTGCGTCTGGGCCGTTTCCTGCGTGAATGACCCAGATGTCTCGCTCTATGCCGCTCCTGAGATCCTCGCTACTACCGTGAGCCTTGACGGTATGAATCTTAACCTTCGCTGCAAAGTGTCAAGGGCTGACAACATCAAGGACTGTGGTTTCTATTTCGGAAATAGCGAGAACACCATGGAGCGCTTGGAAGTTGAACTTTTTTCCGGTAATGAGTTTTCGACGACAATCTCTGGATTGGCATATGGCGAGTACTTTTGCCGCTCGTTTGTATCCGGAGGAGATGATGACCGATTGTCGGAGATCCAACGAATCGAAATTGAGCAGCGGATGCCTGTCCTGACCATCAACTCATTGACTGTCAGGAACGGAACTGCTTTGGTCTTTGACTACTCCGTTGAGGATGTCTTCAGCGGTGAGATGATCATCTGTGGACTTTGCTGGTGTCTTTCACCGTCACCGACTTTCGATCTGACGACCAAAACTATGGACGGTTCTGACTATGGAGACCGGACGGTGTCGGTCGAAGGTTTGACGATCGGGCAGACTTACTATTTCCGTGCTTATGCTGTCAACGCGAAAGGCACGGCCTACAGCCAGGAAATGGAGGTGGTGATCCCGATGCCGTTCGAGGACAAGACATTGGCCGATTGGATGCTTGCCAATTGGGATATGGACTCCGATGGCCTTATAAGCTTTGAGGAGGCGGCTCTTGTGACCAAGATCGACATCCGTTCGGACGATGTCAAGTCGCTTAAAGGGCTGGAATACCTTCCGAATCTGGACACAGTTTGGTGTCGCGGTCTGTCTTGCGACCTGGAAGGCGGCAGCGGTGCCCTTGTGTCTGTTGATTTAAGCTCTAATCATTACGTCACCTGTTTGGATCTGTCCAACAACCACATTGAATCGTTGACTCTGTCCGGAGAGTCCCGTCTTTCGTCTCTGACTCTCTCCGGCAATGTGGAACTGAAGACGGAAGCCTTGACCTACAGTCTGGCCTCCTTGAGTGAACTCCGTTCGCTTGACATCACAGGTTGCCGGAATCTGGCTCCGGATCTGTCTTTGTTCCCATCGCTTGAGGAGTTCCATTACGACTCCCGCTCAGGAATAATGGACAACGAGAAGTTGTTCCGCCAGAAAAGCGACCTCCGACGGCTCTATGCAGGAGATGCCTTGAAGGATGGAGATAAGGTTTACCTGCTCTCGGATCTGGAAGTCCTTGATTGCACCGACAGCCCTGTGCACTCCTTGAATCTCCGCTACAATGTCAAGTTGAAGTCCCTTTATCTTGATGGCTGCGACGAGATCAATGTTCTGGATCTGAACACTAATCCCGAACTTACCGGACTTCATTGCTTATGCAAAGGCCTTAAGCGTCTTGAACTCCTTGAAGGACACGAGATTGATGGCATAAATGTCAATCTTGACCGGCACAGGTATATTCCTGAATCAGTGGAGATTTTCTATACTCCACGCATTGAGGACAAGGTGTTCGGGCGGTTCCTCCTCGACAACTACGACTTCAACTATGACTCGTTTGTGTCCTTGGCGGAGGCCGCGGAAGTCGAGTCTATGAATATCCCTGCGGAGGAATATTCCGGAATAGTGTCTCTCTATGGAATCGGGATGTTCACCGCCCTTGAACGCCTTGATGTCTCTGGCCAGCCCCTGTTGACGGCACTTGACCTTTCCAAGAATGACGCTCTGACGGTTTTGATCTGCGACAACACTTCCTTGAAAGCACTCAATCTCCGTAATTGTCCGGCTTTGGTGTCACTCTATGCCCAGAACACATCCTTGGACTCTCTTGACCTTTCCCGCAACTCAGCCCTGAAGGAGGCATACCTGTCCAGCTCTCCGATCAGGACCCTCTACCTCACCGCCGCCCAGAAAACTACTCTCCACCTAATCTGCGACCCAGGCACAGAGATCATTGTCGTTGAGTAGAATGTCCGCGAAATGGTACTTTCACCGAACGAAACTTGTTTGTTGGCAGTTTGTCCGGGGGGGCAGCTTTTCCCCGGACAAACTGTTTCTGGTTTGGTGAACCAGATTTTACTGAAGTAGTCCCTGAATGTTAATTGATGCGCTTGTAGTGCATCAAATCATCGTCATAATACTCTCTCTGCCCCTCGTAGGACTCATCGTAATCGCCAAGCGGATAGCAACTGATGGCTTTACCCTCTTTATAATAGTAATATTCGCCATAATCTTGATAAATCTTGAAACCCTTATAGGTTCCAACGTACATTTTCTGGTCATCCTCACTTATGTAATGTTCACTGCGTCCATAAGACATTACGAATTCTGTTGGAGAGAGCACCTTTAAATAATAACAGTCTCTATCTTCTATTCCGCCTTCATAATAAATGTCTGTCAACGTGTTGGACTCGGGCGAGTATATGTATTTGCCGGTGTAGCCATTGTCTATCATTACCCCGTCTTCTGTGAATGTGATGATCCCAGAGCCGAAATCTTCCTTATGATCAACTGTGTATGATGTTGATTTTCCGTTGAACATAAGTTCACATTCGCTGTATTTCCACGTCCCGACAAGTGAACTTGACGAGTTTATAGAATTATCCTTGCCGCACGAAATCACTGCCATATAAAGGCAGATGAGAAGTGTAAAAGTTTTAATGGTTCTTTTCATCGTGTATATGTGTGTTATTTTATGCGTTTGAAATAGACCGTCTCTGTGTCGTGATATCCGTCTTTATCACCGATGAACTCACCTTCCTCATAATCTTCGTCATAATTCTTCTCACACGGAATTATTCGTCCTTTATTTCGGTAACAATAACTGTAGTTACCGTCATATCTGTAAATTTTAAATCCCTTGTAGGAATCCACGACTTTCCCCACATCCTCTTCCTCGTCGTCAAAGATGGAGGAAACGTTGCTGTAATCCATAGTAAGAACCATTTCTGTCGATGTGAGTTTCTTTACTGAACATACTACGCGAGCAATGAAAAGATCCAAAGTTAATGTCTTGTCTTTTGATGAATAACTGTATGTCGCAGGTATTCTGAAATCTGAATCCTCTACCGGAAGCTCAACTTTCCCATCCTTCCTGAATTGATAAATCTCTCCATCCGTAATGGTCTCTTTCCCGACGGTCTCGCCATTGAATGAATATTCAAGCCGCATAATCCGCCAAGTCCCGACAATCCCGCTGGCCGAGCCGCTCTCTGTGCCTTCCTTTTCACAGAAGCAAAAAGTTATGGCCGCCACCGCGGCCATAACTAATCCTGATAATCGCTTTGTGAAGTTCATTGTCAGAATGATATTCCGAAAGACACATTAAGGACATTCAGGTTGACGCTGTCCGCAAATTTGGTCAGGGACGGCTGATAGGATATTCCGAGGAAATACTTGCCGTAGAGGGCTTTCGCTCCAAACTGTGCGCCGAGCTGGAAGCGGTTGCACGCATCGCCGTCCTCGTCATCCTTGAACCAGTTGTAGGTGTAGTCGTCATATTTGTTCTGACCGATGATGTGTGCGGTCAGGTTGAGCCCGGCGAACGGGAGCAACTGGATCTGACCAAGGTCAAGTTTATACATCAGGTTGACAGGCACCACCGCCGAGATGAGTGTCGATTTGTTGTCTCCGAACGCCATCAGGATGTCAGCACCATATTCGTAAAGGAAAGGCAGCTCCCCCGGAAGCATCCTCGCCTGTGACATACCGACCGAGAGACCGTTCATATTCTCCGTGAAGGAAATTCCTCCCGCGCTCGCCTTGATCGCGACATTCGAATATGACACCTTGAGAAAGTTTTCCTGCGCGGACATCGTCCCGCAGATGGCCATCGCAACGATGGCCGCAAATAGTTTGATGTGTTTCATAATGTTATTAAGATGTTAACAATATAATCGGTTCCATATTTTCTGCAAAAGTGGAAAGAAACTTAATCCGAATCAAGTCCATTCTGGTTCATATTGGCCTTGCCCCTTGAGAAAGTCGAATTTGAAGCCATCGTACTCTTGCGAATCGCTTTCATAGCATAGTGCATTAGATGTGACTCTGCTCATGATAAATTCATAGGACTGAAATGGTTTGACTATGCTTCACTGAACCAGACTCACCCCACCCTATGGTTGGTTTATGCTGATGATGGGTGCGGTGGCGGACTATATGGTCACTGGGAAGTCAATGCGTAACGCACCTTGGGTTTGTGCTCCAATAATGCCAGTGTGTCTTTCCCTGAAAAAAGTTGACTCGCAAAAGCTAAAAACAGATGCGATTCAATTATTCAAAAAAGAGCGATCTCTACTTCGAGAAAG
>CAVENC010000053.1:0-10316 GCA_963617065.1 Butyricicoccaceae bacterium | reverse complement strand
GTTGAAGAAACTCGGCACTAAAGAGACGGGGGAGGCTTTGGACGCTCTCACCAGCGGACTTGGACTTCAGAGCAGAGGTGAATCCATAATTTTCGCAGCCATATTCGACAGGAGTTGCTGCGGATGCGGATCCGATATGGATGATCTGTCAAGATACTTCGACTGCACTCAGCTGGATGTAATGGAATATCTGCCCTCGATTTCGTCACTCCAGGGAAGAGGACTTATCGTTCAGGATAATCCTGATGAATCCAGACGCGTCAGGAAATCTTACATCGTCTCCAACTATGTGATGGACTGTCTTTTGGACGGCAGAATACCCGACTCTAGACCGGTGCAGATGCTTTGCAAGGACTTTGATAGATACGATTTCTGCAAGACTGTCGGATCTCAGCTGGAAGACAATGATGTCAGCTGTGAGGAACTCCTTCAGCAGGTGCAGTCGATGGAACGTGAGCACGAAAATCTTAGTTACATTGCTGCTGTGAATAGGGAAGTCAAGGAACTTAGTCATCGTGCTCTGTTTTACGATATTTGTCGTGATTTTATGGAAGGAAACGGCAGGCCGACCAATATAGATCAGACATTGAAAGATATGTATGGCGTTTTCTCCTTGCGTTTTAAGGAGGGGAGCGCACTGCGCAAAGGTACGCATCCTCTCATTGTGGCCGGACTCGTGGAAAGATCCTCTGATGATGATGAGATTCAGCTCAGTGACAAAGGCAAAGAAATTTTGCTGGAGGATGACTACAAGGCGTATTGCGACAAATATTCAGACCTTGACCGATACAAGTTTGTTTCCGCACTGCGCGACTTTATACGCAGTTCGGAGTTCGATGCGGACAACTCCAGTGCGGAAGTTCGTCTTGTCAGGTTCATACAAAGGACTGAAAAGGCCAATAGCGCATTGGGATGCATAGCAAAGGTTAAGAATATTCTGGAAAATGAATTGGATAGAGCCCTTTTCTATCTTATCTGCAACGACTGCGCTAAATCCGGCTACGGTATTCCTATACCTTTCGAGTTGAGCCAGTTATATATACTCAAGACCAGGCGGACCTGCCTGAAAAAACTTAAAGAGGAAACGCACGTGCTTCAGACTACGGGCTTGGCTGAGCTCACAACAAAAAGCAGTCTCTTCGGGGAGAATACCGTGCTGTCTCTGACCGATAAAGGTAAAGAGCTCTATTTCGAGGAGGACGCGGAACTCTTCTTCGATAAGGGCGAAGACAAGAGCCGCATCAAGTGCGAAGGCATTAAGGAGAAACATCTCTTCTTTTCTGATACACAGCGCGAGCAGCTATCTCTCGTTGAAAATGCTCTTGAGGAGAGTAATTACAAAAGCCTTGTTGGTCGGCTTGAAGAGAAAGGACTGATGAAAGGGCTTGCCATACTGCTGTATGGCGCTCCGGGTACAGGTAAGACGGAGACAGTGATGCAGTGGGCACGCAAAACCGGCCGCGACATCATCCACGTGGATATCAGCGCGTCCAAGAGTATGTGGTACGGCGAAAGCGAGAAAATCATAAAGAAAATATTCTCAGATTATCGCAAAACCTGCAGGAATACTAGTCTGAAGCCTATTCTGCTTTTTAACGAGGCTGATGCCATCTTCTCCAAACGTCGCAGCATCGGAGACGGCAACGGCAGTATCGATCAGACCGAGAATACAATCCAGAACATAATCCTGGAGGAGATGGAAAAACTGGAGGGAATCCTCATAGCGACCACCAATCTCGAAGGAAACTTGGACGGAGCGTTCGAACGTCGATTCCTGTTCAAGATCCGCTACGAGAAGCCTTCTCTGCAAGCCAAGGCAAATATCTGGCGCGACAAACTTCCTATACTCTCCGATTCAGAAGCAAATACTCTCGCTTCCGGATTTGATTTCAGCGGCGGCGAAATCGACAACATCGTCCGCAAAGTCACGATGGAAGAGGTCATCAGCGGCAAATCGCCGTCAATCTGCGACATCATCTCTCTCTGCGAAAACGAGAAATTGACCGGCAGCAGGGAAGTCCGGATAGGATTCTGAGACTATCCGCGACAAAAACAGAGTCAGTCAACCACTGAAATTTTCTCCTAGAAACTCAGCGAAAATCATCAATTTTTCGTCATTTTCGCTGACTTTCTAGGAATGAATAGTATTTCCGTTATTTTTCCTATCTTTGAACTGCATTAATAACCGAATCCAATATGAATAAAGTATAGCATGTATTTGGGTCCGGTAGTGCTTCTGCTCTCGGAAGATGAGATGCACTTTTATGATGACCAGACTGTTTCGGCTCCAAAAGGGAAAAAATATATGCAGGTTGGGACATATCGATACGAGGCGAAAAATGAGATGGTTAAGACGGTTCCGGCCGTAGCTTTGAGGTAGAGGTCACCGAGTTAAATAAATATTTATAGGCGCTATGAAAAAATTTCTGTTGTTCATTCTGATATTAGTGATATTCGCCGGGGTTTGCGTAGTGACGTGTCCGGACAAAGAGGCACACTCGACCGCATTGAAAGAAGCTTTGAATACGGCTATTACTGATGAAATATCAAGTAGTGAAAGCGATGCCGGGTTTGTCGTATTAGGTTCAATGATTGGAACAGGACTGGGAGGACTGATAATCGACAATATGCTTAAGATCGATAACTACTTTGTTTGCAGTGTTGGTACTATCAAATACGACGGAGAAGCAAAAGTGGTCTCCATCGGAGTCCTGAACCACGTATTTACACCTGATAAAGAGAATATAAAGAAAGCAGCAGGCCTGGAATAATTTTTTTGCTATATTTGCGCACAATTCGGATTAATCTTATGAAGAACAGGAAATTGCGGATTACGGAAAAGGATTTTCTTCTGGCCAACCGCAAGGCTTCAAGAGCAGAAGAAATCGAGAAGTATGGGAAACCGATTCTGATGAGGTCTCTGACCCACAAGTCAAAAAAGGTCTATGACCGCAAGCGTCTGAAAAAGGCAGGCATCAACTACAACGATGACCTGCCTTTATTAGTTGACAAAATCACAACACCTACCTCGCAGAGGCTTGCATCAGCCTCCTAAAATTGCGATATTCGCGATACGTAGCTAAACTGCCAGACTAAAATTTTGAAGTCAAGAGCCGTCGGCGTGATAAATTCTCACGAAGAAGGCTGCTGGCTACGCAAATATTAACATAAACATTATGAAAAGTTTTGGACAGAAGGCGTGGCTTTTGCCACAACCGGTGCTGATTATCGGCACATACAATGAAAATGGCACTACTAATGCTATGAATGCGGCTTGGGGCGGTCAATGGGACACGGACAAGATTATGATTTCTATGGGAACTCACGCGACCACCAAGAACCTTGACCGCTGCGGAGACTTCACTGTAGCCTTTGCTACCAAAGAAACTATGATATCGGCAGACTACGTCGGTATTGTCAGCGCAAAGAATGACCCTGACAAGATGCAGAGAACAGGTTGGACGGCAGTAAAGTCCGAGGAGGTCAATGCGCCTATATTCACGGACTTTCCGATGACATTGGAGTGTCGCATCAAGGAGAAGATTGACGAGAGCGAAACAGGATACTACATCATTGCAGAAGTCTTGAACATTGTCTGCAAAGAAGATTATCTCGCGGAAGACGGCAAGCCGGACATTGAGAAGATGCATCTCATTACTTTCGATCCTATGCACAACGGCTATATCCAACTTGGCAACCGCGTTGGCAACGCGTTCTACGACGGCAAGAAGTTGAAATAATCAGGAAGCCTGGCGATTAACCCTGCCGACGCCCGAAAAAAAGTCAAATCTCGCATAAGACTTAGATAACACAGACGATGCAATCAACCTGCAGGCGACCGGAAAATAGTCAGGCGTAGTATGGCGATTAAGCATAAAGCATAAAGCATAAAGAATTAAGAATTAAGAATCACTCATTGAATATGAAGATATTAGGTAACATCCTCTGGTGGATATTCGGCGGTCTTGAAGCTGCCATCGGTTATTTCACGGGCAGCCTGGCATTGGCTGTAACAATCATCGGTATTCCGTTTGCCCTTCAGACATTTAAGATAGGCCTGTTGTGCTTATGGCCGTTCGGCTCAGAAGTGAAAGACTCCGCTGACAGGGCTTCCGGCTGCATCATAGTCCCGCTCAATATCCTCTGGATAGTGTTTGGCGGTCTATGGGCGTGTCTGATGCACGTGCTCTTCGGTCTGCTTCTTGGTATCACCATCATCGGAATCCCTTTTGCTAAACAGCATTTCAAGATGGCGGGGCTCTCGCTCACCCCATTCGGTAAGGACGTAAACTTAGGCTTATAAGCTTGGAGACTAGCTCGCTCCGCAATGGACAGTTACTAAATAACCGTATTGTCAAGCCTCTAGACTTGGTGAAGCCACTGTTATAGATACTTTGATTCGCAACTATCTTCTGCGTGATAGATTCTAGCGCGACACCTATGCTCTTGCCAAAGCCCTCGCTCTGACATTCTGATGTGCCGAAAAATCATCCGTAGAATATATTTATATTCGAAACGATGTAATTTCATAATGCAAGCCGATTTTTATATCCGATGTGATATAATTTCATAAATTTTACTATATTTGCATCCGATAGAATATAATTATTATGAAGAGACTATTGTCTACAACGCTTAAGTCACTTCGTAAGGAGTATGGATTGACACAGGAGGACCTTGCCCTGAAATGTGGCGTCGGCCTTAATTTCGTGCGCCAGCTTGAGCAGGGAAAGCCGACACTCAGGATGGATAAGGTTAATCAGGTGCTTGCTATGTTCGGTTATGAGCTTGCACCAGTAAGAAAGGGTGGAACAGAATGAGAAGCGCTGACATTTACTATAAGGACAATCTTGCTGGAGTCTTGACAGAAACAGAATCCGGTTATGAATTCCGCTATAATAAGGAGTACTTAGCCAATAAAAGCTCCGAGCCCGTAAGTCTCACACTTCCGCTCTCTGAAAAACCTTATCAGTCTAGGATTCTATTCCCGTTCTTCGATGGCTTAATTCCAGAAGGGTGGTTACTTGATGTAGCGTTAAGAAACTCTGATATCAGTTCATTGGATCGCATGTCCCTGCTCCTGCTCTGTTGTAAAGACTGTATCGGAGCGGTAAGCGTCGTACCTATAGATGAAGGAAGCAATGAGTAGATGCCTATATTGCTATAAGGAACTTGTAGATGGGGAAGTGGATTTCCATAACGGTTGCGCCAAAAAATTCTTCGGAATGCAGTATGCACCGGAATTACCCTATTCGCTCAATGATTTAGACGCCCTAGCGGTTCAGGTGATAAAATCGCAGACGACATTGACCGGAGTTCAGGCAAAGCTATCTCTCCATCTTGACAGGCATGAGGGTTCCAGAAGACTTACCATAGTGGGGCTTTGGGGCGATTATATCTTCAAGCCGCAGACCCAGACATACAAGAATCTCCCGGAAAATGAGGACTTGACAATGCATCTGGCAGAAATCGCAAAGATAAAGGTCGTGCC
Organism: Butyricicoccaceae bacterium; assembly: GCA_963617065.1. Classification (GTDB taxonomy): domain Bacteria; phylum Bacteroidota; class Bacteroidia; order Bacteroidales; family UBA932; genus Cryptobacteroides. Next base: position 4,825 of record CAVENC010000053.1, on the reverse strand, counting down.
TCACACACTAGTACGACTTCAGGATAGAACATTGGGCTATCTTACCAAAAGAGTAGACAGGACACCAGCAGGAAGCAAGATCCAGATGGAGGATATGTGTCAGCTTACAGAGAGGCAGACAGAATATAAGTACAAGAGTTCGTATGAACAGATTGCCAAAATAATCGCAAAATACTCATATGTTCCGCTTCTGGATCTTACAAACTTTTATGAACAAGTGTTCTTCAGCTGGTTGGTCGGAAACAATGATATGCATCTGAAGAACTTCTCTTTGTATGCGCCAAAAGGCAAATGGATCCTTACCCCAGCGTACGACCTTCTGAATGTCTCAATGGTAAATCCTAAGGATACCGAAGAATTAGCACTTACACTCAATGGACAAAAGAAACGCGTAACTAAAGAAGATTTCGTCAACGCTATGACACTTTCAGGTATTTCGCCTAAGGTTTTTGACAATATGCTCGAGAAGTACAGAAAACTCCTGCCAAAGTTCTACGAGATGATTGAGCTGTCGTTTCTTGATGACGAGAGTAAGGAAGCATATAAGCAGGGCATCACGTCAAGATTGGAAAGAATGTCGTCTCAGAAATAAAACAAGAGAATCAATGAACTCCATACCCGCCTCAATGTTCACGCCATTGCAACATTGCGGTAATATTATTTTGTTTCTTAAACTGCCATATTTTTGCCCGACTGCGAACTATCTTCGTGCGTGATTTATATTGTATTATGGCCTGGATAAAATACATAAGTGACGAAGCGCACTTCAACGAGGTGATTTCGAGGGTGGCGTCTGTCAAGACCTCACTCTGGATAGGAACTGCAGATATTAAGGATTTATATGTTAAGACCGGACCCGTAAAATCTCCGTTTCTCGGTGTGCTCGCTAAGCTCATTGAGTGCGGTGTCGATATAAGGCTCATTCACGCCAAGGAGCCTGGACCCATCTTCCGAGAGGAGTTCGATAAGTATCCTGTCTTGGCGACACAACTCGAGAGAGCGCTCTGTCCGAGGGTACACTTCAAGATTTTGGTGTTTGACGGAGTCATCGCATACATCGGTTCAGCCAATCTCACCGGTGCGGGAATCGGAATGAAGGGAGTCTCGCGTCGTAACTTTGAGGCTGGAATTCTCACCGATGACGCAGAACTCGTGCAGGCTGCGATGAACCACTTCGACAGCGTTTGGGCTGGCTTCAAATGCAAGGGCTGCGGACGTCGAAAATTCTGCGGAGATCCGATTGTCTAGCTTTCTCATCGTTAAAGCATCCAGGTTGCATTGCTTCTCTTATCAATCATCATGTCCTCATCCTTGGCAGAGTTTCCTTTTGCTTCACTTGTCACAACGTCGTTTTCTTTCACTTGCACTACTTCTTCTATTCGAAATAGTTCTAAAAAAATGCAAAACGATAATCAATAAAACTATTATATGGATAGATGTAAGTAATACCAAATAGAACCACCACGTAAATGCAGCTCCTCCAGCCCCTTTATAGGTCATTAAGTAGTACAAAGGAAATGAATAAACAATAAACACAATAGCATTTATTGAACATTTTTTGTGACTAATAAAAATCCATTCTATTAGCAGTAAAATTATGCATATTAAAGAAATAGCATATACGATTATACTATCATTCATATTTATATTTACAGTGCAAATAATTATGTATAAATAGGATTAAGGTCGTATTAGGAGCGCCCGCCGAATGAAATTGCGGATGCTGGACTCTAAATTCTTGAGGAAGAAGTGGTGGGTTATTGTTGAACAATGCGTCCTGTCGTACGAAGATAGTCAGTGAGGGCAATGTGGTATTGTGTTACGGCTTCAATGAGGTTGCTTCGGGATTGATACCATTGGAATCTTGCGGTCATGTAGTCCGAGAGGGGACACATCGAAGCTGAATAACGGTTAGACATCACCCTGAGATTCTCTTCGGCCTGGACCAGGGCATCTTTCGCGGAGATTATCAACGCACGGCTATCACGCAGATTTGTCTCAGACTGACAAGCCTCCAGAGTCATCAGTTTCTCATTTTTCTGATAGTCCAGAACCGCGTTGGAAACATCTGCTTTTGCCTTGCGAACCTTATTGTAGCCTTCTCCCCAATGAAAGATAGGAATGGAAAGAGACAACATTGCAGCGCACATTCCCTTCTGCAGTTTCTGTTCATAAGGGACATAAGTGCCGTTGCCGGCGTCCACCATAGAACTCAATTTTATGTTACCATAGTTAATATATGCACCCACAACAGCAAGCGAAGGGAGATACTCGCCCCTTGCCATCTGAACTTGTTTCTTGGCTACATCAACCTGAGCCTGAAGGAGTTTAAGTTCAGGCCTTGATTCCACAGACAGGTTCGGAACAACACTAGAAAGACAGTAATCTACATCTGCCAGAAACGCATCATCAGTGACTATACGAGTGTCGAAAGGGACACCGATAACACGGCATAGCGCCATCCTGCACAGTTCAACACCACCGGTCACTTTCTGTAACTGATACTCCACCTCAGAACGCTTGGCTTTCACGGTCAGTAGATCAGCGTCAGTTGCCATTCCGACTCCGGCAGAAACTGAGACCTGAGACAGAAGGGTGTCCATCTGAGACTTCAGTTCCTCCACCATACGCATCTTCTCCTGGACCGACACATAAGTCCAATAAGCATTGTCCGCCTCTGAAACTACATCGGCTCTGGTAATGCTCATCTTCTGCTCTGCAGCCTCTTCGCCTATTTTGGACAATCTCTTGCCTGTCACAATCCTACCTCCTGCATACAATGGCTGGGTAAGGGTTATACCTGCCATATAAGTACCTTTCAGAATCATCTCCATTCCGCTCATGCCCTGATTCGGGGTAATATATATTCCCGTACCGCTTGCATTAACGGCCGGAAGAAATGCTGAAGTGGCAATCTTTCCGTCAATCCGAGACTTGAGCGTTTCATTCTCGGCCTTGTGTATGTCTTCACTGCTTTCAATTGCCATTTTCCGGCAGGTATTCTGGTCTAGTCGCAGTGATTGTCTATCCTGTGCAGAAGTTGGAGAGCACAGGATCTGAAATACCATGAGGGAAAGCATATTCGTTAATAATTCTTTCATCTTCTGAATTTATTTGGAAATGTGATAAAAAGTTGAATAAAGTACCGGAAGGAGTATTAGGGTGATCATCGTGCCGACAGCCAGTCCGGACATAATGCAGACAGCCATCGCTCCGTACATCGGGTCGCCGAGCAGCGGCACCATTCCGACTATAGTCGTCAGCGAAGCCATCAGCACAGGACGGACTCTTGATACAGTCGCCTCTATGACAGCCTTGTAAGGGGAGAGTCGCTCTTCGTTTTGGAGCCGGGCTATCTCATCCACAAGAACTATCGCATTCTTGACCATCATACCGATAAGTCCGATCATACCGATCATCGCCATAAAGGTGAAAGGTTGTCCGGTGGCAAGAAGAGCAGGTGTTATTCCACAAATCACAAACGGGAAGCAGATTATGATCAGAGCCACTTTCTTCCAGGTACCGAAGAGGAGAAGAAGAATTCCAAGCATTAACATTAAGGTCAAAGGCAGGTATTTTAGAATATTTCCCATCGCCTCATTCTGCACACCCATATCACCATTCCATCGCATAGAGTAGCCTTCAGGGAGGTCTATGCTCTCAATTTGACTGCGGATTGAGGAAACTACTTTCGCAGCTGTCGCGTCCGGATTGTCCGGATCAGGGTCACATTCCGCCTCTATCGCACGGCGTCCGTTCACCCTGCGGACCACACTCTCCTCCGGACTTAGACTTATACTGTCCGCAACAGATGCGAGCGGCACACTCCGGAAAATCATATCCTGGATATCATCTCCCAACTTGCCGGTGGCCAGAGCGCCACGCAATTGGTCATCAGGAATATGCATATTCATCATACTCCACACAGGAATATCCTTCATTGAGTTGATTTGTGTTCCGTCAGAATTTCTGACCTTAAGATCGACAAGCACCATCCTGTCCTGGTCATTCAAGACGCCGACAGTCATTCCCTCTCCTGCGGCTATCACGGAGTTGCCGACATCTCCTCTGGAAATTCCGCTACGGACTGCATTCAACTGGTTGAATGACACCACATAGGATTTGCCCATCTGTTTCCAGTCATTCTCAACAGAATATTTATCAACGTAAGGACAAGAGCGCATTATGCCTTCTGCCTGCGAACTAAGGTCTCGGAGTACGGCCGGATCCGAGCCGCTGAACTCCACCTCGACTGTGTGGGAAGTACTGATCGAGAAGTTATATTTCCGGATTCGGATATATGCCTCAGGAAAGGCTTCGCGGAAGCGTCTGCGTACATCAGGAATAACTTTCAGTACGTCCCTATAATTTCGGCAATCCAGCATAAGTTCCCCGTAGCAGTCTCCTCCGGAAGTCATCGGCCTGACAAGGCAATAGTGAGCCGGAGCGCTGCCCTGACTGGCGGAAACACGGATGATTTCCGGAGTGTCCTTAAGCATTTTCCTCATCTCCTCCAGATTGTCACGGACAGCGTCCGGAGATGTTTGTGCGGGGAAGAAACACTCAACGACAAACTGATTGTAATCGAAATCCGGAAAGAACAGATTCTTGACTTTAAACAGCCCGAGAGAACAAACCACAAGCAATGACACCGCCACACACACAGTCGTCTTCTTGTTGGCCACCAATGTGGAAACCACTTTTCTTATCGCGCGGTGCACGGGAGAGTTCATTACGCCAGTGTCCTTGCCGTCTTCATCTTTATAGTGCCTCGGCAGCCAAACCTTGGCACAGAACGGAACTTGTACGAGAGCAAGAAACCAAC
>CAVENC010000052.1:9323-11089 GCA_963617065.1 Butyricicoccaceae bacterium | reverse complement strand
GACGTATATAAGTTAGTTGATAATTGCGTTGACGTAGTTGCTCGAATCTTTGCAGTCTGGAACTTGCTCTAGATTGCGTTACTCATTATTTTCAAAAAGTGACAGCGCCCTTCGCTCAAAAGCGTGTGGGAAATTCGCTCCGTGCATCTGACACTTTTTGATGACGGTATTAACCTTTTTTTATTGTTGGTTATTGCTCTTATTTGTTTGCTATTCAAGGCTGGTACAGCGTGCGGAAAACGCACAAGATAAGATATAGCTAAATTCTCCGCGTTGCTACAAGATAATTGTCGGAATTGCTGTTTGTGAAGTCCAGTTTGAGGCCGAAGATATGGATGTCGCCTCCTGACTTGCATCTCAGTTTGCCTTTAAGATCTTCAGATTTGACAGGAATGTTCTTGGCAGTCACTTCGGCATTTGGGAATTTCTTGGAAAACTCTTTGATTGATTGTTTGTTGAATTTGGCAACCTCAAGTATTTTATAGAGTTTGCCGAATGGCTTCAGCGAATCAATTTCGCTGTCAGGAATTTCGTTTTCCGATTTAAAATATATATGAGTGAACAATCCTGCTTTGTGGAGATTGAATCTTGAGCAGAGTGTGTTGAATATCCCTGCCTTGGAAACAGCTTTGCCAGGTTCGAATAAAAATGTTGAACCAAGTAAATCAGTTTCGTCGTTGAACAGAACCGGTTCAGAATGAGATTCCGTGTAGGACTCTAGGCTAAGTATTTGTCCATTCTCATTGATTATCAATTTATAGGCGTCAGAAACATCGGTCAAATTCGTTGTTATATGAGCCTTTTCCTGTCTGGATTCTATTCCGTTTTTGTGGCAGTCTGCGTCCGGTACTACCCACAGGAGCAGTTCTTTGCACTCCCCTCCTGCAGAAATGACGTGAAACTCTTTAGTTTTTCCGCCGTGTACCTGTAAACGGTTGACTAACATCGTGATATCAGCCATTGGTGACAATTTGAGAAGAAGGTTCTTCGTAATGCCGAATATTTCCGGCAATAATGTAAGCACATCCGGGCTGCAATCCTCCAGAAGAAAAACCTTGTTTCCGTTTTCGGAGCGTCTTGCCGGGTCAAGAAATATAAGCCCAGGATTAAAGTCACGAAGAATCTGCCAAAAGGGTGAACCTTCTGATACGCAATAATTTGTCACAACGATATTGGTTGCTCCGAGCAGCGGAAAATTATGTTTTGCTGCACTGGCTTTTGCTACGTCCATCTCATTGTAGAGCACCTGCCCGGTTATTCTGGAGAATGCTAGACTGTCAACGCCCAATCCTCCGGTCAGGTCTGCTATACGTAGGTTCTTGTTGCCTTTTGCAGGCTCTCCAGCTAGTATCCTTTTTGCGACTGTTGCTTTATATGACGCTGTGAATGACGAACTTGCCTGCTCGGAACTGATTCTGTCAGGGTAGATAAGGTCCGGGATGCTGAACCATTCCGGAAGTTTTGTCCGGATTTTTCGGCGACACTCGATGGCGGTCACTGCTGCATCTATGTCAATATCCGGCCATTTGCTTCTATTCAGAATCAGTCTCGCAGTGTCATCTGAAGAGTGTTCGACTATGAAATCGGACAGCGTCATATATGGTTGATCTGTATTTATCTGGTAGCGATTACTTCAACTTCCACCATAGCTCCTTTGGGAAGTGCTTTTACTGCTACGGCAGACCTTGCAGGGAATGGCTCTGAAAAGAATTGTGAATATACTTCATTCATTTCGCCGAAATCTGACATATCTGCGAGATATACAG
>CAVENC010000052.1:0-9313 GCA_963617065.1 Butyricicoccaceae bacterium | reverse complement strand
GATATACAGTCGTTTTCACTACATTTTTCAATGTCAGTCCAGCCTCTTCGAGGATTGCTTTTACATTAGTAAGCGACTGTCTGGTCTGCTCCTTGATTCCGCCTTCAGGGAATTTGCCTGTATTGACATCAATAGGTAGCTGACCTGAAGCGTAAATGAATCCGTTGGCTTCTATGGCCTGGCTGTATGGGCCTATAGCTGCTGGTGCGTTGCTTGAGTTGATCTGTTTCATATCAAATTATTTATGTACGTGATTAAATCATCTGTTTTGGTAGTCAAGACGTTGGGTGCTAAAAGTGCGCTTATAGTGTCCCAGCCACTCAAAAACCTGTCGCGAAGTTAGCAATCATTGAAAAAAATCAAGGCGTTCTTTGTCAGTTTTTTTTGATTCGAATGACGCTTTCTCTGTGTGGTAATACATATTGAAAAATATGCCTTGATACTGAAAGCTGTCATCATAATACTTTCATAAAAAGAGAAAGGTTTGTATTTTTGTGGGATTAAGCTGAGATGACCGTTGAATGGTCTTCTACAGAAAGTTGAGTATAAATAAATTCTAAAATATTATGGCAAAAGACTTTAGAGAAGTTGCCCAGAGTTGGCTCGACGGAGATTTTGATCCGGAGACAAAGGGTAAAATCATTGAATTGAGAAATTCTGACCCTGCTGGATTTGAGGATGCGTTCTATCGCAATCTGGAGTTCGGAACAGGTGGACTTCGTGGAATTATGGGCGTAGGTACCAACCGAATGAATAAATACACTGTTGGTATGGCTACACAGGGACTTGCCAATTACATCAAGGCTCACGCGGCCGAATGTTGCGATGCTTTCGGCAATCCTATTGATACTGATGATATTCGTTTCTGCGTATCTTACGACAGCCGAAACAACAGCAAACTTTTCGCAAGGATTACGGCTGACGTTATGTCCGCAAATGGAATACACGTATTTCTGTTCGACAATATACGTCCTACACCTGAACTCAGTTACTCAATAAGAGACAAGAGGGCTATTGCAGGTGTGATGGTGACAGCGTCCCATAATCCTAAAGAATATAATGGATACAAAGTTTTCTGGTCAGACGGTGCACAGATCACTTCTCCTGTTGACAAAGATATTGTCGCAGAGGTAGCAAAGATTTCAGATCCTTCACAGGTTCGTTTCGAGCCAAAAGAAGAATGTGGTGAAATAGAGCTTATGGGTAAAGACGTTGACGAGAGATATCTTAATGATATTCTTTCACTTATGCTTACTCCAGAAGCACGCAAGCATCATCCGGAACTTAAATTCGTCTATACTCCTTTGCACGGTTGTGGTGTAAGGCTTGTGCCTGAATGTCTCCATAGACTTGGTTTTGAGCACGTTTTCCACGTTCCTGATCAGGATGTCAGTGACGGTAACTTCCCTACTGTCTTATCACCGAATCCTGAGGAGCCTGCCGCTATGAAAATGGCTTTGGAAGTAGCTGATAAAGAGCACGCTGATATTGTTATGGCGACAGATCCGGATGCTGACCGTATGGGTATAGCAGTCCGTGACAATGACGGAAATATGGTGCAGTTCAACGGAAACCAGACCGGCGCAATGCTCACCTACTATATTCTCACCCGTTGGAAGGAGTTGGGCAAACTGAAGCCTGATACTTATGTTGTCAAGACAATCGTAACAACTGAACTTATAGCTGAAATAGCAGCAAGCTTCGGTGTGAAGATATATAATGTTCTCACAGGTTTCAAATATATTGCGGAAATCGTCAAGCTCAATGAGCATAATGGTGAATTCATCTGCGGCGGTGAGGAAAGTTACGGCTTCAATGCAGGACAGTATGTTAGAGATAAGGATGCGCAGATTGCCTGCTCGATGGTAGCAGAATGTGCCGCTTGGGCAGCCGACAACGGTATGACTCTCTATCAGTTGATGCAGAAGATCTATAAAGAGTTCGGATACCGCAAGGAAGGTCTGACTTCGCTTGTTCGCAAAGGAAAGACTGGTGCTGAAGAGATTCAGAAGATTATGCTTGACTTGCGTCAGAATCCGCCTAAAGAACTTATCGGATCTCCAGTTGTAAAGGTAGTTGATTATCTTAAGTCTGAAGAGACCGGTCTGCCGACGTCGAACGTACTTCAGTTTTTCGACGAAGCCGGAGATGTGGTTACAGTAAGGCCTTCAGGAACAGAGCCTAAGATTAAGTTCTACTTCGGAGCTAAAGGCGATGACGCAGATCTTAAGATTGGAAGACTTAAGGAGCAGTTCGTAAAATAGTTGTACTATATAAAAGCGTTATTTGAGACTCAATCAATTCGGAGCGTAGCGACCGAAGGGGTCTGGGGGAATACTTTCCCCGTGCTCCTAGGAGCTGTCGCTTTAGCGACTGAGGGTAAGAAGCAAACTTGCGCGTAGCGCGTAGCGACCGAAGGGGTCTGGGGAATACTTTCCCCGGTAAAACTTCTACCGCACCGGAGGTGCGAGAATCAAGCCTTCAGGGGTTGGGAGGTCCGAAGAGAGTAGCTACTGCTTATATATCCAAAATGGTGATTGAAGAAACTAACTTCAGTCACCATTTTTTTATTGTATATAGCTGAACTCTTTGGTCTGACTGTAAACTTCCCCTTTTGCGAGTTGCCGTGCCGACTTACGAGTTACCTCACGCAAATCCCCCAAAAAAATAGATAGCGGCCTCCGCTCAAAACACAGGTGAAATTTGCTCTGGCCATATACATTTTTTTTTGAGGTGGACAACGTCGCAGGTCGCTTGTATTCAGACACTATTCGCAGAGATATTTGAGCCAGAATTCCCTGTTGGCTGCTTGGAAATGCGCTCCCTGATAACCCCTGTAGCCGTGCATTCCGTCAGGATATATCATAAATTCAAACTTTTTGCCCTGCTTCTGCATCTCATCGATAAGCTGCAGAGTATTCTGGAAATGCACATTGTCGTCACCTGTGCCGTGAGTGATTTTAAGCATTACCGAATTTCTAGTCTGGCTATTATAACTGACAGGATAGCCTGATACATAATTGATTACCCTGGAATCTCTGTATCCGTCAGGATTTGCTTGAGGTGTTTCCATAAACCGCTCACCGTAGTGAGTGTCATAGAGAGCCCAGTCATATACTCCGCCACCTGCGATTCCGTAATGGTAGCAATCCGATGCTGTGAACAGAAGCATTGTTGTCATCGTGCCTCCGAAAGAAAAACCTTCCACACCAATCTTGTCAGCCTTGACATACGGCAATGACTGTAGATAATGAGCCCAGGCTTTGAAATCGTCCAACTCCTTATTGTTCAGATGTTTGTAAACTTGATCCATTCCTTCGTGCCCGTTATGTCCGGCAGCCCTGCAGTCTGCGGTGACCTCTATTATGCCATTCTCTGACCACCACTGGTTTACGGAGTTCGGATGAATCCACCTGTCACGCACCAGAGGATTGTCCGGCCCACCGTAAATGTCCACGTGCACCGGATACTTTTTAGCTGGGTCGAAATTTTTAGGATATACGATATATGCTGGCAGTTTCAAACCGTCGTTTTCTATGTATATGAGTTTCGGCAGTGCATAATTTTCTGCATTGAATGCAGGTCCTGCAAGATTGCTAACCATATAGGCTGTTGACGCCAGTCTGGAACTTAAACGTTTACGCGCAGTTTTTCCCCCGGCATTAGCTTCATTTATAAGTCGTCTTGACTTCCACGCTTCTGAAGCGGTTGCAGTTTCATAAAGCCAGAGTTGTGTGGGCGTCGTGAAATTGGAAAGAGATGCGACGAAATGCTTTCCGTCCGGAGAGAATTTCACGTCAGAAACATTCAACGAGGTATCTGTCAAGGCTTTAATCTCTCCGGAGACTTTAGCTTCATATAGGCAGTTACGGACAGATGCATCTCTGCAAGCTGTGTAATAGACATTCCCCTCCTTGTCAGCATATCTCAAGTCTATTCTCCAGTTAGGACCGTCAGTCAGGCGTTTCAATGTCTTTCCGTCGTAGGAAAGGAAATATATTTGCTGCCAGCCTGTCTCGAAACTCCTGGCCATATATAAGCCATTGTCAGTGAAGAGCATACCGTCAATCCAGCTGAGCCAGGTCTTGTACTCTTCGTGATAAATATGTGACTTGCTGCCATCTGTGGATGAAACTCGGTATAAATCAAGAGTATTCTGGATACGAGGTTCCCTTGCAATAAACATATCCTTGCTGTCTGCACCCCAGAACGGTATTCCGAAATACTGGTCGTCATTCTCGTTGAAGTCAGCCCAGACTGTCTTAGGTAATGCGTTGTCATTCAGAGCAGGAATAGATACAATCCCAATCTTTACTTTAGGATTAGACTCCCCTGCTTTCGGATATCTCGTATTCCTTAAAGTGCCGTCCTGACCGAATGGCGAAAATATGGGGAAAACGTTTACTGAACTGTTGTCGAACCTGTAGAATCCGATTTTTTTTGAATCTGGAGACCACCAGAAAGCTTTGTACTTTGACGGGCGTCCCAGAATTTCTTCATAATATACCCACGACGCATAACCGTTGAGTATAGTTTCTGAACCGTCATAAGTGAGTCTCAACTCGGAATCTGTCTGTATATCATACACATAGAGATCGTTGTCTCTAGTAAATGCCAATTTTGACGAATCCGGAGAAAATGTAAGATTAACTGCTCCTTCAGGATTTGCTGGAAATTCAGTGTATTTTGCAGGAGACTTGATTCCAGTTGTTATTTTATGATTTGATGCATTTACCGCGAATGCTGCGGAATCAGTGAACGAACCGTCATAACTGAATGCAACTTTCTCATTGTCAAGCCATTTCCAAGCTCTTGGCATATTGTTGAACTCCTGCCCGAAGGACTCGATTGAAGCTGAGGTCAATGCGAAAATGGAAAATAATAGGCTTGAAGATATGATTGTTAATCGTCTCATACGAAATATTTATCTTTAAAATTGACAAGATATACTTTTTCCACGGCCCTTGTCAGTGCCGTATATAGCCATTTGTAGTCGTCCACGGTAAGTTCATCCTGCCAGAACGGATTGTCTATGAATACGCAACGCCATTGGCCGCCCTGCGATTTGTGGCAGGTGATAGCATTGGCATATTTAAGTTGAAGAGCATTATAGAACTTGTCTTCGCGTACCGCTTCGTAACGTTTCTTCTTTGTTGCAAGATGACTGTAGTCTTCCAAAACGCCTTGATATAGAGCATTCTGCTGCTCGTATGTGAGTGATGCTGACTCGGATTCAAGCGTGTCAAGACATACTTTAGCGGACAGCTCCTGGTCATTGTAATCAGGAAAAGAAAGCCTCGCCTGAGCGAAATGCAGTCCATATCTGTCTTCATAGTGGTTTATGGACAGCAATCGCACTATGTCTCCGTTTGCTATATAATCAAGGTCTTGGATGCCATCCGTGAACTGATAGCAATTCTTCACGACCATCAGCTTGTCGTTGCGCACCAGACGTTCTTCCTTAAATTGAACTGAAGCCCGGATTCCTGCATTGTATTTGTTCGCACGTCTGTTTGACCTGCACAGAACCACAGTCTCGTCTTCACCGTAATGCTCATAAGCATCCGTCAGCGATTCAATGAGTTCTCCGCCTGTAATTCTCTGAATGTCAGTGAATCCGTCAGTTGACAATTCCAATGTGTCGACAGGGAACAGATTGCCACCGGAGCTGTAGTCTTCTGCAATCATTGTCCTCAGCATAGTCGCATTGTAGAGTATCCCTGACTCGTTCTGCTGTCTGACGACTTCAGTCAGTTCCGCCCAGCTGACACCGCCGAATCCGTCCATATATTCCCGCGCCAATGCTGGACTGTACTCGTGGCCGACAGGAGGTAACTGGGCAGAGTCTCCTATGAGGATCATTCTGCAACCGATACCGTTCCTGACATATTTCACTAGGTCTTCCAACAGGTTTCCAGTGCCGAATTGTGCCGTTGACATATTGCCGGCGTTGTCAATTCCTATCAGGGAGACCTCGTCAACCACGAACAATGTGTCTTTCAGTTTGTTGGGAGCCAATGAAAACTGTCCGAAGCCGTCTGATCCGACAGATTTCTGTCTGTATATCTGCTTGTGGATCGTGTATGCGGGCTGTCCGGCATACATTGACAGTACTTTTGCCGCCCTACCTGTGGGCGCGAGCAGTACGCTTCTGATTTTCAGCTCATTCAATGCGGCTATGACTGCGGATATTGCAGTAGTCTTACCTGTTCCGGCATATCCGTTCAGAATCAAGATGTCTCCATCATCCGAAGTCAGGAACTCGCACGCTTTATGCAGGAATGCATCCTGACTTGCAGTGGGTTCGTGTTTCAGATGTTCTCTGAACTTGGAATACAGGAAATCTTGCATCTGAGTGCTTACTTTATGAGATTGAGAAATTCGTTCCTCGTCTTGTCTGAGGAAAGAAATGCTCCAGAAAATGCTGATGTCGTGGTGATTGCGTTGGATTTCTGCACTCCGCGAATCTGCATACAGGTATGTGTGGCTTCTATCACCACTGCAACTCCAAGCGGATTCAGTGCATTCTGCAGGCAATCACGGATTTCCACGGTAAGACGCTCTTGTACCTGCAACCGTCTGGCATAGGTCTCCACGATACGAGCGACTTTGCTCAGGCCGGTGATTTTGCCGTTGGGGATGTATGCGATGTGCGCTTTCCCGAGAAACGGCAGCATGTGATGTTCGCACAATGAATAGAGTTCAATGTCTTTTACAAGAACCATCTGCTGATATTCTTCATCGAAAAGTGCTGATTTGACAATCATTTCTCCATTCTGGGAATAGCCCTTGGTCAAGAATTGCAACGACTTGGCCACTCGCTCAGGTGTTTTTATAAGTCCTTCCCTTTCAGGGTCTTCGCCTAGCAGACGCAGTATTTCCTTAACGTGTGCTGCGATTTCAGATGTTGTTTCAGAATCGTATATGTCTTCAGATATATATCCCATCGCGATGTTAATTTCAATAAAAGTTTATATTTCAATAATATACTTTTCTTTTAAGAATTATCAAAATACAATATTTTACAAATCGAATAACAAAAAAGGCGGGAACAGTCTATTCTTCCACTCTCCTGATACTATAATATCTGTATCTAAAATTCGTTATCCGCCAACACAAATTTACATCTTTTTCCGATTATTCTTCGCTCCTGGCTATTTCTCCTGAGCCCCAATTTGAACTCGGGAAGTTTTTCTTCAAAAAAAACTTCTCAGCAACCCGTCGAATGTTAAAAGTTCTTTATTATAGTGAAACCGAACAAAATTCGGCACCTATTCTATGGATCGTATCCAGAATCTTTTTTGTTGTCTTTTCTCCTGGATAAGTCACGCCACTCTTATATTGACGCATCTTACTCTCATTGATGCCAGCATAATGAGCGAAACGGCTTGCGTTAATACAGACCGTCAGCTCCTTTCTCAATTATAGCTACTATTTTAAACATAATAAAATGAAATCTGCAAGCATTGTTCATTTCCCGCAAGATGAAATTTGGGACAATAACGACCTCAGAAAATACCCTGAATGCGCAATTTTGTCGGATAAGAGGCACCTTTCAGGGTAATTCTGTCGATTAAGAAGATACTTGTTCCAGTTCCCTTGTCAGTCCGCCTGCTCTGCGAAGTTAAAGCGCGGACTCCCTACGGCACAACAATAACCCCATTGTCAAGTTGACGCTTTTCTGCTTCATCCGCCTCGGTGTGTCCCAGACGTTCAGCATTTTCGATTCTGTCAGCTTCCGCGAAGATACCGCGTTCTCCCGCGTGCGCGGTCTGATACATAATCCACTGCGTATCTTTCAGAGAAAGCCCCGAATTGGTATTGCCCGTATCTATCAGCAGGCCTTTCTTGATTGCGTCCCTTGCTTTGGTAAGACACGCCTTATCCTCATTCGAAAGGTTGTCCGTATCCATATCTGCAATGTAGCTCGCCATCGCCTTAGGGAACGAGAATCCGTTCTTCATCGCTCTGTTGGTGACTTTCCTTCGGGTACTTTCAGACACGTCCTGGTACAAGTCAAGCAGCAGGTCATCGCTCTGTTCTTCTGTCATCCGGGCGGACAATCCGTTCGATTTGACGTCATCAAGTATCTCAGCAGCTTCAGACGAACCGCTATCCGGCATCCCTTCATCCACGATGCTGTATTGGATAGTGTTGTCCTCGTTAGCAACATTTTCCTCCGCAACGGTTGGATTTTCAAAACCATCAACTATCATTTGTCGCAAATGAAAGAGCACTGCTTTGAGTCATCGAGAAAGACTTAGAATCGCTTGCGAAACGATTCCAAAGCATCTGCTCTTCTTCTATTTTATTGAGACCTGCTTATCTCATCCTCGTCCGCCTGGTCAGCCGTTTTCTCGTCCTCCGTTCTATTCCCGTACAAAAAACTATAAAAAAAGTTCATTGTATGGAATTTTTATATATATTTGCCGGCCCGATAGAGGGCTTAAATGGTTTTTATTATTGATTTATAGATATTTATTAAAAAGGAGACAGGATATGTATTGGACACTTGAACTTGCTAGCAGCCTTGATGATGCTCCATGGCCAGCATCAAAAGACGAACTTATAGATTATGCAAACCGCTCCGGTGCTCCGGAAGAAGTTATAGAGAATCTTCAGGAACTTGAGGATGATGGCGAGGTCTATGAAAGCATTGAAGACATTTGGCCGGACTACCCTACCAAAGATGATTTCTTCTTTAACGAGGAGGAGTATTAAAGACTAATTGATTAAATATTAGCTATTTAATGAAGCATCGGTTCGTTTTGCGGGCTGATGCTTTTTGTGTTTGCCATAGGCACTGATTGACGAAAGTGGTGTATATCGCAATACAGCGTTAGACTGGACTGAGCCAGGATTTGTGACTAATTAGGTACTATATTGAATTTGGTGCGTACACTTAATTATAAAAAGATTTGGTTATATGTTAGAAAGATTTGGTGGTATGATCATGTGCGACTATATTGCACATGATTTGATGTCAAATGGAAGAAAATGTAATTTATTTTAAGCGAAAGATTTACAACATAATGCTTAAATGAAAGTCTGAGCGTAATGGTGATACAGCATTGCTTATAAAGGGGAAGTTTAAATAGTGAACTGATAATAACATTATGACGAACAACAAGCGAATCACTCCGAGGAATATAACCTCTCTGAAAGACGGAGAAGTGTTTGTATTCGGAAGCAACAAGGAAGGACTGCATGGTGGCGGAGCCGCCTATATTGCCTTCAAGGAGTTTGACGCCGAGTGGGGTGTTGGAATCGGGAGGACTGGACGATGCTATGCCATCCCGACAATGGACGGCAG
>CAVENC010000051.1:0-11239 GCA_963617065.1 Butyricicoccaceae bacterium | reverse complement strand
CGAACCTCGCATAGTCTGAAGGTGAGGTGTAAAAAAGTTAATAATAGAGGTTCCCTAAAGAATTGCGTAAGGTTTTCTACGGTATAAGTCAACTCTTTATAAATTAGGAGAAAATGGCGAGAAAGAGAACTCGGCTTGTTACGGATAAACAAGTTTTAAAGAAACTAAAAATCAACAACCTTCGAGGAATAAAATTTCTTGATGAGATTTCATTTGAGAAATGCCCTGTAACAGGTATTTTCGGATTAAATGGCAGTGGAAAGACTACGGTTCTTCAGACTATTCTATGCCTTTATAGAGCGAAAAATAACGTTGAAAACACGAAGATGAGTAGATTTTTCAAGTACACATCTTCAATAGGTAAATGGATAGGAAGTTCATATTCAGCCATAATGGATTATGAGCAATTGTCTGGGAAACAGCGCAAGTCGTTTACTAATAAGGAAATAGTATATAAGAAACAATCGTCAGAATGGTCACCGCGGCAAATAAGCAAACCAGATAGACATGTTATCTATATACCATTGTCAGAGAGTATACCTGATATTGAAAAAGTGTCAGATAAAAAAGTAACCTTTTCGCCAATTGAGGGAGAATCTATTGATTCGCAAATCACTGCAGCTGCTTCCCAAATTATGTGCGTCAATTATGAAAATTTGAAGGTAAGCAAAATTGATAAACTCGACTGCTTTACGGTAAAGCGGAATGGAGTTTTGTGCCATTCCTTTAATCTTGGAGCCGGGGAGCAAAAAGTCTTTAGAATATTGCAAAGACTTTATAGGGCGCAACCATATAGTCTGATTGTGATTGATGAGATAGATTTGACATTGCATACAGCTGCTCTCCGTCAACTAATCCACATAATGATATTGGAGTCTAAAAAAAATGACAGACAACTGCAAGTAGTTTTTACAAGCCATAGGCAGGAACTAATGAGGAATGCTGAGTTCAATGTACGATTCCTTATCAATACACCCACAAAAACTTTCTGCTTAGATAATCCGACTGAAGACTGCTATGAACAGTTGTCAGGATGTTCGGAGAAATACCTGAAAGTTTATGTGGAGGACGAAATTGCTGAGGCAATTATTGCCAAATGCATGAAAGTATGTGGAATGCACAAGCATTACGAAGTATGCAAATTTGGATCTTTAACAAATTCAATAAGACTCGCACTTGGACTGGCATGCCAATTTGACGACTTGTCAAAAATGGACGACATTGTTTTTTTCGGCGATGGGGATGTGGATGATTTTACAGAAGAACAAAAGATAAAGATTCAGATTGATAAAAATCTTTCCGGATGTGATAGTTTTCTCCAAGATATAAGAGATAAAGTACGATTAGTTATTAAACATTTTTGCCCACCATCCTCACCTTCCGATGTGAATCACAAGCTTCATCCCGAAGAGTTTATCCATTATGTTATTCAGAGTATCAATCCACATACGAGCCAATACTCCGAGTTAGTTAATGATTCAAATAGTATTGGACAAGTAGCAGATCATCATGAATATGTAAATATATTGCTTGAAAAAGGTCACACTCTACGGGATATTATAGATCTCATTTCCACAACACAGGAATGGAAGGACTATGTCAAAGACGTAATCCATTGGATTAATGATCGCAAAGCCATTCATCGAGTCGACGAGTTTAATTGAGAAGAATGTTTCAAGAGAATACTAGTATGAGACAATTCAAAGATATACAGGTAGCTGTAGCAGCCCATATATCAAGAGTTTTGCCGGCAACGCCTTCGACACTGAGACAATCGCCCGTGTTATCAGAGAGGGTAAATACGACACCGTGATTAACTGCATCGGAGTACTCAACCAGTTTGCCGAGAATAATCACGCTCTCGCAGCATTTCTTAATGCCTATTTCCCTCATTTCCTGGCTAAAACAACCGAAGGAACAGATACTCAGGTCATCCATATGACCACCGACTGTGTCTTCTCCGGCAAGAAAGGAAGCTATACCGAGCACGACCTGAGAGACGGAGAGACTTTCTACGACCGCAGCAAAGCACTGGGTGAGTTGGACGATGACAAGAACCTCTCTCTTAGAAACTCCATAGTGGGAGCCGACATTAATCCTAAGGGTATTGGCCTCTTGAACTGGTTTATGAACAACACTACAAGCGAACATCCTGTTGTGAACGGCTACACCAAAGCGATGTGGACGGGTCAGTGTACATATCAGCTCGTCAAAACGATGGAGGCTGCCGCAAAGGAGCGCGCCCACGGCCTTGTCAATGCAGTGCCTGATACAGACATCTCGAAGTATGAGCTTCTGAAGCTTTTCAACAAGTATCTGCGCGGAGGACGAGTTCAGATAAATCCTGTAGAAGGGATTAATGCAGATAAGAGCCTGAAGCGCACCAACTGGGATTTCGACTACAAGATTCCTGATTACGAACAAATGGTAGCCGAAATGGCTGACTGGATATACAGACACAAAGATTTATACCCTCACTATAATCTGTAAAACAACGAGAGATGAAGAAACTCAAATTGATGACCATCGTGGGCACCCGCCCAGAAATCATAAAGATGTCTGCCATTATAAAGAAGGCAGACAAGTATTTTGACCATATTCTTGTTCATACTGGGCAAAACTACGACTATAATCTTAACGAGGTTTTCTTTAAAGATCTCGGTCTTCGTGAACCGGATTATTATCTAGGAGTCGTCGGAAAGAATATAGGCGAGACGATGGGTAATGTCATCTCCAAAGCTTATGACCTGATGGTGGAAGTCAAGCCAGATGCCGTCATAGTCCTCGGAGACACAAACTCCTGCCTCTCCATCATCGCTGCTAAAAGGCTCAAGATTCCGATCTTCCATATGGAAGCAGGAAACCGTTGCAAGGATGAGAACCTTCCTGAAGAAGTTATTCGCCGTATCGTGGATGTTACTTCAGACGTGAATCTTTGCTACTCAGAACACGCCCGCCGGTATATTCTCGACACCGGAGTCAAGCCGGAATACACCTATGTCGTTGGATCTCCAATGGCAGAAGTCCTCAGCAGCGTTCTTCCTCAGATTGAAGCGTCGAATATCCTTGAGGAACTTGGTCTTGAGAAAGGGAAATATATCCTTCTTTCCGCCCACAGGGAGGAGAATATCGATATTGAGCAGAATTTCTTCTCTCTGATGAACGCAGTCAACGAAATGGCTCGCACCTACGAAATGCCGGTGCTCTATAGCTGCCACCCCCGCTCCGAGAAGATGATAGAGAAACGTGGATTCAAGTTCGATGAAAGAGTCATCCAGCATAAGCCGCTTGGATTCTTCGACTATAATAAACTCCAGCAGAACGCTTTTTGCGTTGTCTCCGACTCCGGGACAGTCCCTGAGGAGGGAGCATTCTTCCACTTCCCGGCAGTGTCCGTACGTACTTCTACAGAGCGCCCTGAAGCGATGGACAAGGGAGTGTTTACTATCGGTAGCATCACCTCCGAAGCTGTCTGCCAGGCAGTTGACCTCGCGACTTCTATGCACGCCAATGGGGACGATGCTTGCCCTGTACCGGCATATACAGATGTCAATGTATCCACGAAGGTAATCAAGCTCATTCAGAGCTATGTGGGGATTGTGAATAGGATGGTTTGGAGAAAAGAAGTGTAGAATATGATATTTAGCACAGACAAACTTTTCTTTAATATTCTGCGGAAAGGCCTATGGGGGAAGTCCGAGGTGGACTCTTTTTGCCCTGTTGACAAGCGGGTATGGGAAGAAGTCCTATGGCTGAGTTTCTCTCAAACAGTTGCCGGTAATATTGCAGATGGCCTCTCAGGTTGCTTACAAGGAGATGTCCCTCAAAAAGTGGCGATGAAACTAATCTCGGCTTCAGTCTCAACTGAGCATCATAATCGGCAGATGAACGCCAAGATTGCTCAACTGATTCCGAAGTTCGAGAGGGCTGGCGTTTCTGTAGTCGTTGTTAAAGGACAGGCTGTTGCCCAATGTTACAAGAATCCGTTCAGTAGGATGTCTGGTGATATAGATCTGATTGTAAAACCCGAAGATTACGAAAGGGCAAAGACGATAATAAGGGATCTATCAGGTGAGGAAGGAACGGACGATTCAGAAGTAAAGCACTACGCCGCCAGAGTTGGTGACATCGAAGTTGAGGTTCACGGAACAATCCACACAAGCCTCAGTTCTAAGATAAACGATATGCTTGACGAAATGCAGGCAGAAGTGCTTGCTGACGGTGGCTCTTGTATATGGAACTGCAATGGTGTAGATGTAAAGGTTCCTTCGGCTGACTTTGATGCTTTGTATATTTTCCTCCATCTGCTTCAGCATTTCTTCTGCGGTGGCTTGGGACTGAGGCAACTATGCGATATGGCTATGGCTCTTAACGCACATAAAGGCGAAATTGATGAACAGAAACTTATCAAGCGCCTTGAACAGATGAAGCTCGTAAGCGAGTGGAAGGCCTTCTTCGCCTTTCTGGTTAACTATCTCGGCTTGCCAGAGCAGGAAGCACCTCTTTATGACGACAAATACGTCAAACAGGCGGATAGGATATGGAAGTATATTAGAAAGACAGGAAACTTCGGAAAGAACAAGTCTCGCCGATATGGAACAAATTCTTCCTATCTCTTGCGAAAGGCTGAATCCCTCATCCGAAATGCCTCTTGTTTTGTCAACCATATTCAGTTATTTCCGTCAGACTCATTCAAGTTCTTCGGATATTATTTCGTGTGTGGGATAAAGACTGCTGCTAAAAGAGAATAGACTATCTTTTCACAGTACCATTGATGTTATCATTGTCGAGTTATGACTAAGTGTCTGTTGTGCCGTGAAAGAGAGGCGAATAAGAAAGGTTCTCATATTATCCCGAGTTTCTTAATGAAGCGCATAAATTCAATGGATGGCTGCGATGAGCGAGATCATGAAGTTGGATTTGCCATTGGCCCAGGTACAGTTGATTCTTATTTCGGGAGAGAAGTGTATGAAGACAAAAGACGTGAACTTACGAATGATGAGAGCCGCATAGAGGATAGGACCAACTTGGACACGATGGATAACGTCTTTTGTCTAGAATGTGAAACGTTATTCTCAAAATACGAAAGTAAATACAGCCGGATTTATAACTTGCCTTTTGAAAACAATTTGATTGAAAATACCATTGCGAGTGGTTCGGAAGCCGCCATTTTTTGGTATAGCGTTATATGGCGGATATCAGCAACGGGACATTCTAAAGTTAGGCTCAAACCAGAATTTGAAGAAAAACTGAGACAGATTGTGCTGTCTGGCAAAATCGGTAATAGCGACATATATTATTCCCTTCACTATTGTAAGGATTACAGAATAAAGAATCCCACCTTTGCTTTATTCGATTGCAGTAACGATGTTGCGATGTTAGTTGTCGATGAGTTTATGCTGATGGTATTCAATGGTAAGTCATCCGTTCAAAAAGGCGAGATGATGTGGGGAGTGAAAATCAAAGGGAATGTATCAGATATGAATAATGGTAGTGCTACCGAGAAAATCGCATTATTCCCGATATCATTATTCAAGCAGATTAATGATAGTATAATGTGGCAAGTCGTAAAATGTATGGACTTTCGAGGAATGTTCAATGCAATGCATCGGAGGTTATTCGGGTGGGATATGTCAGAATCTATATTCCAAGAAATTATTGATGAAGTACATAAGGCAAAACTGGCTGATATGTATACAATACGGAACTATGCACTCTCATTTAAGAAAATTATCCAAGAACATCCAGACATATATAAGTTGATGCATGTAAACTGATTCTTAAATCTGTGGAAATATAGTAACTTAATAGCAATGCCAGAATCAACGGTCAGCAACAACGCACGAATAGCGAAGAATACGATATTCTTGTATTTCAGAATGATACTGCTTATGGTGGTATCACTGTATACAAGCCGTGTGGTGTTGGCAACGCTAGGCATCGGTGACTATGGCGTATACAATGTAGTAGGTGGTTTTGTCGCACTTTTTGCTTTCCTAAACGGAGCAATGGGTGGATGCACCCAGCGGTTCATAACTATCGCCTTAGGCAGGGGTAATCAAGATGAACTAAAGAAAGTCTTTTCCACATGCCTGATCACGCACGGGTTGATTGCCTTGATAGTACTGCTGTTGACGGAAACTATTGGCTTGTGGTTCGTGATGAATAATCTTGTCATCCCGCCGGACCGATTCTCAGCAGCTATGGTGGTTTACCAATGCTCGATAGTCTCGACCATCGTGATGATAATGAGCTTTCCCTACAATGCCGACATTATCGCTCACGAGAAGATGTCAGCGTTTGCCTACATCTCAATATACGAGGCATTTGCGCATCTGGGGATTGTATTCGTCCTCAGATTCATGGATGTCGACAAGCTGGCTTTATACGGCATTCTCCTCCTCCTTGTAAAAGTGTCAGTAATAATCGTTTATCGGTTGTATTGCAAACGCTATTTCATTGAATCCAGGTTCAAATGGATCTTCGATAAGTCCCTATTCAAAGAAATGCTCTCATTTACGGGATGGAATCTTTTCGGGAGTTGCGCAGGGACTCTTATGGGGCAAGGAGTCAATGTCCTATTGAATATATTTTTCGGGCCTGCTGTCAATGCCGCAAGAGGAGTTGCAGTCCAAGTACAGAGTGCCGTCAATATGTTCGCGACGAACTTTCAGACAGCCATCAACCCGCAGATTATGAAGACCTATGCGGCGGGTGACCTGCAAAGTATGCACGCACTTCTGTTCAGGTCAGCTAAATTTACCTTTATGCTTTTGCTCTGCATTATGTTACCTTTAATGCTTGAAATAGATTATGTCTTGGATATCTGGCTCGAGGATGTTCCGGACTACGCTGGGGTATTCGTGTGTTTGATGCTTTGCATATCGATGGTAGATGCTGTGTCCAATCCATTTATGACATCTTCAGCGGCCACAGGCAATGTTCGGATATATCAGTCGGTAGTCAGCAGTATTCTGTTGGCAATAGTACCTGTCGCCTATATTGTCTTGAAACTGGGAGGAAATCCATATTCAGTATTTGTCGTCCACTTGGTAATAGCACTTGTGGCATTTACTGCCCGTATCATCATTGTGCGTAAACTGATAGACTTATCTGTTAGGGAATATTTTGCGAAAGTCCTCAAACCCTGCGTTTTAGTAGGGGCGCCCTCAATAGCATTATCGCTTTTGGCAAAGATGCTTTTGCTAGACAGCTTTTTGTATGCCTGCATAGTTGTACTGCTCTCTGTCTCAATAGTGGCCGTTGCGTCTCTGACAATTGGTCTGACTTCAAATGAGCGAAAGTTTGTTCTTTCTAAGATTCCTGTCGTAAAAGCTTTTGTCCAATGATAACCACCTCAAACAAACCGAATTGCTGCGGATGCGGGGCGTGTGCGCAAGGATGTCCGAAGCATTGCATTACTATGTCAGCGGATAAGGAGGGGTTTCTTTATCCGAAGGTGGATAAGGAAGTGTGCATTGATTGTGGACTGTGTGAGAGAATGTGCCCGGAATTAAATCCTGATATTGAACGTGAACCTCAAAAAGTTCTGGCTGCTATCAATAAGGATGAGTCTGTGCGACTAAGAAGTTCCAGCGGTGGAGTATTTTATCTTTTGGCAGAGAAGTTCATAAAAGAAGGCGGTGTCGTGTTCGGAGCGAGGTTCGATGAAAACTGGCAGGTGGTGATGGATTATGCGGAAACGCTGGAGGGTATGCAGGCCTTTATGGGAAGTAAATATGTTCAAGCGAAAACGGAGAAAGCTTTTAATGACGCAAAACAGTTCCTCCAGAATGGCAGGAAGGTCTTGTTCTCCGGAACGCCTTGTCAGATTGCAGGGCTCAGACATTTCCTAAGGAAAGAGTATGATAACCTGCTGACAGTGGACATTGTATGCCACGGAACCCCGAGTCCGAAGGTATGGGCCAGATACCTTGATGAAGTGCTAAGAGAGTGCGGAAAAGTAAAGGATGTAGCTTTTCGCAATAAGAGCTTAGGATGGCGTAATTTCTCTTTCAAACTCGCTTACAGCGAGAAAGATGAAACGCTTTCGATACAGTCTCCGGCAGGTAAGAATCCGTATATGAAGGCTTTTTTGAAGAACTTGATCCTTCGTCCGTCCTGCTACGACTGCAAGTTCAAGAGCGGCAGAAGCCATAGCGATATCACTCTGGCAGATTTCTGGGGAATATGGAATGTCAATCCTCAGATAGATGATGACAAGGGGACAAGTATGGTTTTCGTTAATAGCGAGAAAGGCGAAGGGACGTTATGTTCCCTGAAGCTTGACACGGCAGAATCGGATTATGAGACTGCTAAAAAATATAATTCAGCCTGTTGGAAATCACCGGTGCTCCACCCTAAGCGCCTAGAGTTTTTCTCGAAATTGGAGAGCTCGGAGAGTTTGATTAAACTCATTGACGAATGCGCTGCTCCTTCCGTCCCGGAAAAGATTAGGCAATGTATGAGTCGCTGTAAGTGGTTGATAATTAGAATTGTGGGGGGGGGTAAGATATCAATAGAAGGATTTGCCCCGTCGACCGATTTGCTACCAATGGATAATCCTCAAATTGTTTCCGTGGTTTTTCGAAACAAACAATCTGGTTGGCGGGCATACAGTATGGAGATTCTTGTTAAAGAAAACACAACAGCATAAAATGGGGAATGCAGATTCAAACAATAGAAACCACTACTTCGACTTCCTTCGAGGTGTCGCCATAATGCTTGTACTTGGAATTCACACCTTCGCCGTAGAGGATGTGGATATGAGCCGTGCGTTGGACTTGAATGCACTTCTGAGGCAAATGTTGAATTGCGCCGTGCCAATATTCCTTGCCATATCTGGATTCTTTCTCTATCTGAAATCGCTGGATACGTGGAGTGAAAAAAAGGCTTTCTGGCAGAAACAGATGCCTAAGGTATATATTCCGACAGTAATCGTGTCTCTACCCTATTTCGCTCTTGATATATACAAGGGCGAGAATCCGGTACTGGCTTTCGTCTGGATGCTGATTTGTGGATATAGCATTTACTATTTCATTGCTCTGATACTTCAATATTACGCATTATTGCCTCTATTTCAGAGAGTTAGTAGGGGGGGTAATACTACTTAGCGTTATGTCTTTTGCAAGCGCAGGGCTGTGTACATGGCTCAGCAATTTCAAAGGTGTTAGTCTGCCACTCATTGCTTATGCCGGGCCGTTCCCGATGTGGTGCGTATTTTTCGGGCTTGGATGCTATTTGAGAAAAATTGACAGAGAATATTCATTGACTATACCAATTGTATTTGTAATAATCGGTATTATACTGCAATATGCAGAGTGTTATTGGCTGAACAGCCTTAGCGGAGGCGGTTTCGGAATCAAGATGTCGGCTTGCTTTTCCTCGATAGCAGTCATTCTGTTATTGTTCTCCGCAAGGCTTGAGCGAACTTACAAAAGTAATGCAGTAAGCAGATTTGTGGAATATGTGGGGAATGTGTCGTTCACGATATATCTCTATCACTTGCTTGTGCTGATAGTGCTCTCGAGATTAGGCGTTAACGGGCTTCCGTGGATTGGACGATGGGCGGTGCTGATGCTGGCTACACTGGCATTTGTGGAAGTTACAAAGCGCATATTACCGAAGAAGATTCATTGGTTAATCGGAGCATAATGGTTTTTGTGTTATGAAAATTGGAATACTGACTCATGTCCTGGCGACTAATTATGGGGGAATCCTTCAAAATTGGGCCTTGCAGCAAGTCTTAAAGAATAATGGCTATGAACCGGTTACGATTGACTATTACTATCCTCCAGCGGTTACATCGTGGTCATTATCATTTGCTTCAAGAATAATTAGACGATTAAAAGGAGAACGAATTCCTTTACGAGCGTGGACATGGCCTAAAGAAGAAGAGATTATTGCTCAAAACACAAGAAATTTTGTAAGGCGATATATTTCAACAACGCCCAAGTGCATTATATCGAGTCTTGCAAATAGCAATACTCTTAATTTTGATGGGTATATTGTTGGAAGTGATCAAGTATGGCGCGGGAATGGTCGCCCTGTTACCAAATTTTTCCTCTCTGATTTTGTTAAATGTAATGTGCCTAAAGTGGCCTATGCTGCCTCATTTGGGACATCGTGTTGGAATTATAGCTCGGGAGAGACAAAACGATGTAGGGATTTGGTGAAATACTTTTCAGGTATTTCTGTTCGTGAGGCCGATGCAGTAAATATGTGTAAAGACAATTTACATGTTGATGCGAAATTGGTATTGGATCCGACTTTACTTCTAGCGCGCGAAGATTACGAAAACCTGATTAGTAATAGTGGCATATTACCATCGTTGGATAAAAAAAGACTTATGGTCTATATACTGGACATGGCGAAAGAAAAAGATTGTATTGTGAATACCATTTCAGAACGGCTCGGCCTTACAATTAATAGTGTAAGAGCCGAGAAATATTTCGCCGAGGTTGGAGTTTCCGAAATCCAACGATGCGTTTTTCCTCCTATTGAAGAATGGCTTTATGGATTTATGGAAGCTGACTATGTCGTTACTGATTCTTTTCACGGGACAGTTTTTTCCATAATATTTAATAAACCATTTGTGACAATAATTAATGAGAAACGGGGTGCCTCCAGATTTTATTCATTGCTCGGTTTATTAGGATTAGAGAACAGGATTATATCCGATATTGGACAATTAGACATTGTTCTCTCTCAAGACATTGACTATGAAAGGGTCAATCAAATTTTACAAGAGAAACGAAGCACTAGCCTTGGTTTTTTGATTCAGTCTTTGCATAAAACTAACTCGCCATGTTAATTAGCATAATTGTTCCGATATATAATGTGGGTAGTTTGATACCACGCTGCCTTGACTCTATTTATGATCAAGCAGTCGATGAATCCTTATATGAAATAATAGCCGTTAATGATGGGTCTTCCGATAATTCATCTGATGTTATAAAGGATTATCAAAAGAGACACGGAAATTTAAGATTGATTGAACAGTCTAATGGTGGCGTATCCGTTGCCAGAAATGTAGGTATTGAAAACAGTTCAGGGAAATATCTTGTATTTGTTGATCCGGATGACGCTCTATATGATAATTCAATATCAGAGTTATTGTCACTGATTAAGGACTGTGGCAATGATATTATCGTGATGAGGTCTTTCCAAAATAAATCGAAAGAGTTATACCGATGGAAGGACCTCTATAAATCGGGGGATAATGTAGGCTGCATAGAAT
>CAVENC010000050.1:0-12912 GCA_963617065.1 Butyricicoccaceae bacterium | reverse complement strand
TGGCCGGAAAGGCCGTGTAAGAAAAGAGAGAAATTATTTCAAAACAGCTTCTTAGAGTATAACAAAACAAAAATAATGGAATATGTTAGACATTTTTGACAGAATCGAAAGAGACTCAGGCGGTCCTATAGGCCAGTACTTCAATCAGGCATACGGCTACTATATGTATCCTAGACTTGAAGGCGAGCTTGGACCTCATATGATGTTCAACGGACAGAAAGTGCTGAACTGGAGTCTTAACAATTACCTTGGACTTGCAAATCATCCTGAGGTGCGCAAAGCTGATGCTGAGGCCGCTGCAGAGTGGGGACTTGCTTATCCTATGGGTGCAAGAATGTTGTCAGGCAATACAAGATATCACGAGAAACTCGAGAAAATGTTCGCCGAGTTTGAGAAGAAAGAGGATGCTTTCCTTTACAATTTCGGATATCAGGGAATAGTTTCTACAATTGACGCCCTTACTGCACGTCACGATGTCATTGTCTATGATGCAGAATGTCACGCGTGTCTTCTTGACGGTATCCGTCTTCATATCGGAAGCAAATACAAATATCGTCACAACAATATGGAAGACTGCGAGAAAGTGCTCGCAAAGGCTTGTGCTGAGGCTGATGCCAACGGTGGCGGAGTACTTCTCATCACGGAAGGTGTCTATGGAATGACAGGCGCTCTCGGCAAACTTGATAAGATTGCTGCATTCAAGAAGAAATATAATTTCCGTATTCTCATCGACGATGCACACGGTTTCGGTCTTCTCGGAGAACACGGACGCGGAACTTCAGAGGCTCTGCACTGTATGGATGAAATCGACCTTTACATCGGTGCTTTCGCAAAGTCTATGGCATCAATCGGAGGTTTCGTTGCAGGTCCGCACAAAATCATAAACTATCTGCGTGCGAATATGCGTTCTCAGATGTATGCAAAGTCACTTCCTATGCCTCTGGTTCTCGGAAACACCAAGCGTCTTGAGATAATTATGTCTCCGGAAGGAGATGAGCTCCGCAAGAAGTGCTGGGCAATTACTCACGCAATTCAGGACGGCTTCAAGAAGGAAGGCTTCGATATCGGTGAAGCTGAGGCTTGCGTTACTCCGGTTCATATCAAAGGCGGTGTGGCTCAGGCTACTAAGATGGCAAAAGACCTTCGTGAGAATTATCATATCTTCTGCTCGATGGTCATCTATCCTGTCATCCCTAAGGGTATGGTCATTTTCCGTATCGTATGTACGGCTGCGCACTCTATGGAGGACGTTGAATATACTCTCAACGCATTCAAGGAGATCAAGGCGAAACTTGATGCTGGTGCTTACGACGGAGATGATATAGCCGCAATGACAGTGGAATAGTCTTAGGACCATTTCAGAAAGTTCGTACATAATCTTTGTTCGATATGGACAAAACTTACTTTAAGAATAAAGTAATAATCATAACAGGAGCCAGCTCGGGAATCGGGTTGGCTTCTGCCAGATTATTCGGCAGCTTGGGCGCGAAAGTGGTTATGGCTGCAAGACGCCTCGAAAAACTTGAATCTGAGGTGGCATCTGTCAGTCAGAATCCTTCAGACGTGCTGTGCGTAAAAGCGGACGTGTCGAAAGAAGAGGATTGCAAAAATTTGATAGATAAGACTATAGAGAGGTTTGGGCAAATTGACATCCTGGTGAATAATGCAGGCATATCGATGCGCGCAATGTTCAAGGATCTGGACCTTTCAGTCATTCATTCCCTTATGGATGTGAACTTCTGGGGCACAGTGAACTGTACTAAGTATGCGTTGCCGTGGCTTCTGAAGACAAAGGGCTCTGTTGTGGGTGTCATTTCAATCGCCGGATATTCGGCTCTTCCTGCAAGAACCGGCTATTCCGCATCAAAATATGCCATCAGAGGCTTTCTTGACACAATCCGCATAGAACATCTGAAAGACGGATTGAATGTTCTTGTGTTTGCTCCGGGCTATACTGCATCAAATGTCCGCAATGCGGCGTTGACTGCAGACGGCTCCGCTCAGGGTGAGACCCCATTGGACGAAGGCAAGTTGATGAGCGCAGAGAAATGTGCGGAATATTTGGCAAAAGCTCTTGCCAAGAGAAAGTCCGAGATGATCCTTACAGGATTGGGCAAGGCAACAGTGTTCGCACACAGATTTTTTCCTAGACTTACGGACAGGTTGACTTACGGCTATATAGCCAAAGAAAAGGACAGTCCGTTCAAATAGTCTGACCTCCAAAAATTCAGCAGTATGGCAAAAACCGGTATTCCACGGGAGCCGAAGATATATTTTTCGCTCTTCCTTCTTTTCCTGCTCTTGATGTTTATGATGCCGAGAACGGGGAAGTTCAACTATGATTACAAGAAAGGTTCGCCCTGGATGTATGAGACACTTGTCTCTCAGATAGATTTTCCTATTCTGAAGACAAATGAACAGATTCAGGCTGAACGTGACGCTGCCGGGCAGAGGATTGTGCCTTATTACAAATTCTCCGATGAAACGGCAAGAACCAACATCAGGTCTGCCGAGGGACTTAATTATGGAGAATATTCATATCTGCGTTCAAAAGTCCTTGAGTCTCTGACGAATATCTACGAAAGGGGAGTGATGTCGGACGATTCTTCTGTGAAAGAATCCGGAGCGACAGCTTCCGATGACGTTATTTTTGTTCAGAAAGACAAAAGGGCGATCAAGATGCCGGCGTCTGACGTATATACTATCAGCACAGCCAAGGCAAAACTGAAATCTGAAGTCAAGCAGGCCTATCCGTCTGTAAATGCGGACTCCATATTCACAGCGGCAGGTGTCAATGATGTTCTGGTGCCAAATCTATTCTATGACAAGGAAACCACAAATCTGGTGCACGCAGCCAGTGCGGATGACATTTCCCCGACAGACGGCTTCGTCAATGCTGGTCAGCTGATTGTTACCAAAGGGGAGATTGTTACAGCTGAGATAGAACAGCTGCTGGATTCATACAAGGCGGAATATGCGACAAGCTTGGGCTACAGCCGTCCGCGCGTTTTTCTGTGGGTAGGAAACGGGCTTATATCGTTGGCTCTGGTGCTAATTCTGTTCTTGTCTATCTTCTATACCGCTCCAGACGTGTTCAAACAGTCCAACAGGTATCTGTATCTGCTGTTCATATTCACGTTGGCGGCCTTCACTGCGTTTGCTGTCGATACCCTGAATCCGTCGCTTCTGTATATGATGCCGTTCTCGCTTACGGCATTGTATCTGTTGGCGTTTTTCAGGAAAAGGGTCGTGCTTCCGGTTTATGTGATTTCGCTGATGCCGCTGCTTATTTATGCGCACAACGGAGTTGAACTTTTCCTGCTCTATCTGGTGTCGGGAGTCGTGACAATGTTCGTGTTCCAGTTCTTCAACAAAGGCTGGAGGCAGTTCGTTATGGCGATGATATGCTTTGCCTGCCAATTCCTGACATTTGTGGGATTCCGTCTTATCAATGACGGCAGTACATTGGATGATCCGTGGCTGGTAGCCTACATATTCTTCGGCTCAATGCTTTCAGTAGCAGGTTATCCGATCATTTATCTATTGGAAAAGATATTCGGCCTCGTATCATCTTCGCGTCTGCAGGAACTTTGCGATCCGAACAACAAACTCCTGCGTCAGTTGGCGCAGAAAGCTCCGGGTACATTTCAGCACTCTTTGCAGGTTATGAACCTGGCTGATGCCGTTGCGAGAAGCATCGATGCTGATGTGATGCTTGTACGTGCCGGCGCAATGTATCACGATATCGGCAAGACTATGAATCCGCAGTGTTTTGTGGAGAATGAAAGCATAGGCGCCAAGTATCACGACGGTCTTTCGCCGAAGGAGAGCGCAGAGCAGATTATCCGACACGTGTCAGACGGACTTGCAATTGCGGAGCGCAACAATATCCCTAAAGTGGTCCGTGATTTCATCCTTACACATCATGGGACTACCTGTACGGCATATTTCTACAATAAATATATCAACGAGGGCGGTGACCCGGCTGATACTCAGGCATTCTTCTATAAAGGGGAGCGTCCGTGGACAAAGGAGCAGGTTATACTGATGATTTGCGATACTATCGAGGCCGCTTCCAGAACGCTGAAAGACAATACCCCGGAGACTTTTGACAAGTTCGTCGAGAACATAGTGACGTCAAAAATCAATGCCGGGCAATTGGACAACGCCGATATTTCGCTTAAGGAAATAGGAATCATCAAGTCGGTGCTGAAGTCATATTTGGGCCAGATATATCACGAGAGGATAGTTTATCCGAAACAAGAGCGGTAAGATGAGGCTCGCGGGATTGGAAATTGACTGAAAAATCACTAATTTTGCAGGCTATGTTATCCGTAACGGATACGTATAATTGAAAATATAAATATTACATAGAAAATGAATATCGTAAAAAATCAGATTGATGAGTTGAATCTTCAGCTCACAGTCACTGTAGCACACGACGACTACGCTGAGATCGAGAGGAAGGAACTTCAGAAGTGCAAACGTACCGCTGAGTTCAAAGGATTCAGAAAGGGTATGGTTCCGATGTCTCTCATCCAGAGAGTTTACGGCGAGCGCGTGCTTGGCGAAGCTGTAAATCAGGTTCTTTCGGAGTCTATCAATAACTTTATCAAGGAAAACAATATCAAGATGGTAGGCGAGGCTCTTCCTAGCGAAGACCAGCCGGAGATTGAGTGGAAGTCAGGAAATGACTTCACATTCAAGTTCGACATCGCCACCACATCTGAGGTGAATTTCGAACTTACCAAAGATGACAAGGTAAAATATTACAAGATTGAAGTTTCTGACGCTGCCAAGAAAGAGATGAAGGACAATCTTCTCCGTCAGTTCGGTTCACTCGCTGATACCGCTGAGGCAAAAGAGGATGATTTCGTGATCGTTGACTTCGCTCAGGAAGGCAAGACAGCGGAGAACTCTTATGTAGGCGTGAAGAATGTCGAGGGCGAGGCTAAGTCCAAATTCCTCGGTGCAAAAGTTGGCGACCAGTTTGATGTAAATGTAAATGAAGCATTTACAAACGAGTCTGACCGTGCTTATATGCTCAAGGTCAAGAAAGAGGAGCTCGCAGGTCTCAATCCTGAGTTCCACGTTGTCGTAAAGGAAGTGAAGACATTCGCTCCTGCAGAAGAAAATCAGGAAACATACAACAAGATCTTCGGTGAGGACAAGGTTCACAATGCTGAAGAATTTGACAAGGCAGTCGCTGAGCGTCTTGAAGAGAACTACAAGCAGGAGTCTGACTATAAGTTCTCCAAGGATTTGCAGGAATATCTCGTAAAGAAGGCTGATATCAAACTTCCTGAGGAATTCCTCAAGAGATGGCTCCTCCACATCAACGAAGGCAAGTTCAGCAAAGAGGAGATCGAGAAAGAGGCTCCGGCATTCTTCGCTGACTTCCGTTGGCAGATGGTACGCGGCTATCTGATGCAGAAGTTCGGCCTCAAGATTGAGGAGAAAGATGTAAAAGAGGCTGCTGAGGCTTATGTAGCTTATCAGTATGCTGCATACGGAATGGGAAATGTTCCTGATTCAATCCTCAAGGACAGCGCAAACCGCGTTCTCCAGGATGAGAATACCAGCCGTCGCATCATCGAGAATGTTGAGGCTACAAAGGTTGTGGAAGCAGCCAAGGCCGCAGTTTCTCTTAAGAATGAGAAGGTGTCAGTTGACAAATTCCGTGAATTGTAATATATGAGTAAAGTAAGCGAATTCAATAAATTTGCTAATATGGGTCGTGGAATCAGTTCCATGACCCTTAGTCGTTATGCGTCAGTGGTTGATTCTTATATCAATCCGACCATCATTGAGGAGCGCAAACTCAATGTGGCTTCAATGGATGTATTCAGCCGTCTGATGATGGACAGGATTATTTTCCTAGGCGTGCCTATCGACGACGATGTTGCGAACATCATTCAGGCGCAGCTGCTTTTCCTGGCGTCCACTGACGCTGCGGCGGATATATCCTTGTATCTGAATACTCCGGGAGGTCAGGTGACTTCAGGTCTTGCTATTTATGATACTATGCAGTTGATTGAGCCGGATGTCGCTACAATCTGCACAGGTATGGCCGCTTCAATGGGTTCAGTCCTGCTGTGCGCGGGTGCTGCCGGCAAAAGATCGATACTTCCTCACGGCCGTGTCCTTATACATCAGCCGTTGGGAGGTGCTCAGGGCCAGGCGTCGGATATCATAATAGCGGCAAAAGAGATTGAAAAAACCAGGACCGAGTTGTGCGGCATAATTGCTGAGCATAGCGGTCAGTCTTTTGATAAGGTGCTTTCAGATGCGGACAGAGATTTCTGGATGACTGCGCAGGAGGCTAAAGACTATGGAATGGTTGACGAAATCTTGTCAAGCAAGAAAAAAGTGAAATAACGTGGCAGGCAAGAAACCTACTAAATATTGTATGTTTTGCGGAAGGCCTGAATCGGAAGTCCCGTTTCTGCTTTCCGGACAAGATGGTGCGCATATATGCAGTGATTGCGTAAAGATGGCTGCTGATTATCTGAAAGAGTTTGAAAATCAGCGTAATCAGTCATCTTCGAATCAGCGTATAGACAAGCTTCAGAAGCCTAAGGAAATCAAAGACTTTCTGGATCAGTATGTGATCGGACAGGACAGGGCTAAGAAGTTGCTGTCTGTAGCTGTCTATAACCATTACAAGCGCATCAATCATAATCTGGCTGATAAGCCGGACGACGGCGTGGAACTGGAGAAGTCCAATATCCTTCTTGTCGGTCCTACCGGGACTGGTAAGACGTTGTTGGCCAAGTCGATAGCACGTCTTCTGAACGTTCCGTTCACGATTGTAGATGCTACCGTGCTTACGCAGGCCGGTTATGTAGGCGAGGATGTGGAAAGTCTTCTGTCCCGTCTGCTGCAGGAGGCCGATTATGACCTTGCGAAGGCTGAGAGAGGTATCGTGTTCATTGACGAGATCGACAAGATTGCCAGGAAGGGCGATAATCCGTCAATAACCCGAGACGTGTCCGGGGAAGGTGTTCAGCAGGCGCTGTTGAAACTTCTCGAGGGCAGTGTGGTGAATGTCCCTCCTCAGGGTGGCAGAAAGCATCCGGAACAGGAGTTCATTCACGTCAACACGCAGAATATCCTGTTTATCTGCGGTGGCGCATTTGAAGGCATAGAGAGACGAATCGCACAGAGACTCAACACTCAGGTGATCGGTTTCGGGGCTTCGAATCAGCAAAGAATCGACAAGGATAATCTGCTGAAGTATGTAGCTGCAGAGGATTTGAAGGCGTATGGCCTTATTCCTGAAATAATCGGTCGTCTGCCTATCGTGACATATCTTGACAATCTTGACAAGGATGCCTTGCTCAGGATTCTCACAGAGCCTAAGAATGCGATTCTCAAGCAGTACGCCAAGATGTTTGAATTGGACGGCATCAAACTGGAGATTGAGGATGGCGTGAAGGAATTGATTGCCGACACTGCCATCAAGAGAAAGCTGGGTGCACGAGGTCTTCGTTCAATCTGCGAAAAGATTTTCGATGACGCTATGTTCGAAGCTCCGTCCTCCCGCAAAAAGACTTTCACGGTGACTCTGGATTACGCAAAGAAGCATCTCGAGGACGAAATCTAGTGGAATATAGTTAGCTGGCGTCTGATGCTCCTGCGGAGACTTTCGCCTGTTGCTCATCTCCCTCTGCATTGTGATGTGGAGTCGGTTATAAAGGTGACTATCATAAATGCGGTGGCTGAAGTTTTCCTTCAGTCACCGTTCTTTTGTTGTGATAGCAGTGTGTCCGTTACGCTGTTGTAAGGTTCTTAAAGAGCGTGGCCGGCCGCGGCCTCCTTTAGATTCTTGCAGTGGATTCTGCAGCGCGTCCTGCGGCCTCAGCGAAGTCTTCTCCGTTTGAGGCGTAGATTATTCCGCGGGATGAGTTAATCAGCAGACCGCCCTGTGCATTGGCTCCGTGAGCGATAACTTCCTCTGCCGAGCCTCCCTGCGCTCCCACTCCCGGAACAAGGAAGAAATTGTCAGGACAGAACTTCCTGATTTCGGCAAGCTTGTCAGCCTTTGTTGCGCCCACTACGAACATCATATTGTCAGGATTGGATATGGACATCATCTTCTCCATTACGACCTGATACAGTTCCTTTCCGTCCTGTGTCGCCATCTGGAAATCTGCAGACGATTTGTTCGATGACAATGCCACTACGATTGCGAATTTGCCAGGATATTCCAGGAATGGAGTGACAGTCTCGGTTCCCATATATGGAGAGATTGTGACGGCATCGAAATCCATTGTCTCGAAGAATGTCTTCGCATACATCTTGGCGGTGTTTCCTATGTCTCCGCGCTTTGCATCTGCAATAAGGAACTGCTCCGGATAATTGCTGCGGAGGTAGTCAACCGTCTTTTCAAGCGCAAGCATTCCGTCACGTCCGTAACATTCGTAAAATGCAAGGTTCGGTTTATATGCTATGCAATGAGGTGCTGTTGCCTCGATTATCGCCTTGTTGAACTCGAACAGAGACCTTGCCGTGCCGCCTACCAGTTCGCCTTTAACCGCGATTTCGCTTTCAGAGGCGAGTTTCTGTATGTGAGCCGGCAACTTGTTGAAATCCGTGTCCAATCCGACGCAAAGCATTGACTTCTTTGCCTGAATCTGTGCGTATAAATCCTTTGTAGTCATTGTTATATTGTTCTAGAGATAATCTTCAAAATACATTGTCACCTTGTCCATAAGATGTATGCGGTCTTTACCGAAGACATTGTGCTCGGCGCAAGGATAAGGGAAATAATCCACCTGGATATTGTTCTTGATACATTCGCGTATGAAACTCAAGCTGTGTTCCCAGACGACCGTATTGTCGATTGCACCCTGGCATATCAGCAGTTTTCCTTTAAGGTCTTTTGCCTTGTTGATCAAGCTTGTAGCCGCGAATCCGTCCGGATTGGTGTCAGGGGTATCCATATAACGCTCTCCGTACATTACCTCATACCATTTCCAGTCTATCACAGGGCCTCCTGCTACTGCAACTTTGAACACGTCCGGATAAGTGGTCTTCAGGGAGATGGTCATAAACCCGCCGTAACTCCATCCGTGTACGCCAATCCTGTCTTTGTCAACGTAAGGCAGCGTCATCAGTTCGCTGATTCCGACCATCTGGTCTGCCATTTCAGCCTGTCCGCAGTAGTCGTGTATAGCTTTCTCGTACTCTGCACCTCTGTTTTCGGTGCCCCTGTTGTCCTGAACGTAAACAATGTATCCGCGTTGCGCCATATACATTTCCCACAGCCTGATTTGTCCGAGCCAACTGTCATTCACCAACTGAGAGTGAGGGCCGCCATAAACATACAGTATTACAGGGTATTTCTTGGACGGGTCGAAATTGACCGGAAGATACATTCTGTACCAGTTGTCATATTTTCCGTCTGCGCTCTTGACCGTGCCCAAGGTCATTTCTCCGGTAGCATAATCCTTAAGCGGATTATCTGCCGTGAACATATTTCTGCTTACCTTTCCGTCTGCGGATGTGAATTTAACGACTTTAGGGACATTGAAGCTGCTGTAGCTGTCGATGAACCAAGTGCCGTTTTCGTTGACGCTCACTGTGTGCCATCCTTCATCTGATGTAAGCCTTACCGGTGTGCCGATTTTTACAGCACCCTTGCCGTTGACACTCACTTTGACAGAGAACAGATGCTGCTCGACAGGGGAGACCTCAGCGCTTGTATAGAAGACTTTTTCTCCGTTTTCGGATACGAACTTCACGTCGGCATCAACCTTTGTGATTCGGTTCACATTTCCGAGAGTGTCGCAAAGATACAGGTTCTTGTAGCCGTCGCGGTTGTCAGTGCGGTAGATGAATTTTCCTGTAAATCCGAACCAATGCAGAGGCTCCTGCGGCTCAATCCATTTGTCGTTGTCCTCCGTCAGGATCGTTTTCTCGAATTTGCCGTCACTGGCCCTGTACATATTCAGTTTCATATGTTTCTGGCTGCGGTCAAGCACCTGAATCAGAATATGCTTGCAGTCCGGAGACCAGGTGATATTGGTCAGATACTGGTCATAACCGAAATCGTCAGCCTGTACATATACGGTAGTATTCTCGGACAGATTGAAAATGCCGAGTCTGACATTTTCCGAACTCATACCGTTCATAGGATATTTGATGTTCTTCAATGAACCTGTCCTCGTTGTGATGTCCAGAAGAGGGAAGTCAGAGACGAGGGATTCATCCTTCCTGTAGAACGCGATGCTTCTGCTGTCAGGAGACCAGAAAATTCCACCGTCTATGCCGAATTCGTTTCTGCTTACCGTCTGTCCGTAGGTGATGTTCTCATTTTCACTCTCGGCAACGGTATATATGTGCTTGCGCTTGTCGATGTAATATAGACTTTTGCCGACAGTGTATGCTATCGCAGGTGCGTTACCGATAGCGCGGTTGCCTTCCATAGCCACGTCGTATGACAACGCTGCCGGATTAAGTGTTACATTCTCGGCATTTTCAGGAAGCGCAGAACGCAGATATTCTCCTGCTGATGCGCCATATTCTCCCAGAATCTCATCTTTGTCAACATCTTTTCCGAGCGTGACATCATATAACTGTGCCTTTCCGTCCTTAAGATATACGACAGTGTTCTCGCCAAACCAGGAGCAGAAGAATCTTTCAGGTATCAAGTCTCTGGAATAGACAGCCTGCGACATTGTCATCATTTTGCCGGAATCATTTGCCGGATGTGTGGCGAATATTTGCATCCCTTCCGCCTTCGGGTAATCTGCACCATTTACAGATACAGCGGCCAAAGAACTGACCGCCGTAACTGCCAATGTGAGTATGTTAATACGTCTCATTGTTATTTAACTGACATTATTTGATCAACGATGTATTTTTGCTGGCCTCGCCACGGCAGTGCTCCAAGATATTCCTTGTAGTGGAGTTCAACATTTCGTCCGCTGCATCTCATCAGGGAGTCGGCCACAGTTTCATCCGCCACTGAGAACTCGAATACATAAGATTCCATTCCGCTGTCTCCTTTGCCCTTGAGTCCGGCTTGGATAAGTCTGCCTTCGTAGGTCTTGAAAACATAGCCTTTGTACATTACCTGATTGAGGTCTCCTGCCTTGACGCCTTCTCCGAATACGAAATAGAATCGGAAGAAGATGAATCCTGCCAAAGCTAATATCACCACAAATGTGGTTATACTGATGATTTTGGATTTAACTGACATATTCTTAATCTATTATCCAAGGAATCCCAACAAAATTCCGGCTGCTACTGCTGAACCGATCACTCCTGCGACATTAGGACCCATAGCGTGCATCAGAAGATGGTTGCTAGGGTCAGTCTCACGTCCTACCATTTCGGATACGCGGGCGCTGTCAGGTACTGCAGAAACGCCGGCATTGCCGATGAGCGGATTGATTTTGTGTCCTTCCCTGCAGAAGAGGTTCATAAATTTAACGAACAGAACTCCGCAGGCCGTAGCAATCACGAATGAGAGAAGTCCCAAAACAAATATCTTGACTGAGGTGGCTGACAGGAATTTGTCTGCCTGTGTGGAGCAACCTACAGTAAGACCTATCAAAGTGGTTACAACATCAATGAGCGGTCCTCGTGCGGTTTCAGCAAGACGTCTTGTGACTCCGCTTTCTTTAAGCAGGTTGCCGAAGAACAACATTCCCAGAAGCGGAAGGCCTGACGGTACGATGAACGCCGTTGTAAGGAATCCGACGATAGGGAAAATAATCTTTTCCTTCTGGCTCACTGCGCGTGGTGCAGCCATCTTGATTTGCCTCTCTTTCTTGCTTGTGAGAAGCAGCATTATAGGCTTCTGAATCACAGGGACCAATGCCATATATGAATATGCAGACACTGCGATGGCGCCCATAAGGTCCGGAGCAAGTTTTGACGAAAGGAAAATTGCTGTAGGGCCGTCAGCTCCTCCGATGATGCCTATTGCACCGGCCTCATTAGGAAGAAATCCCATTGACAAGGCAAGCAGGTATGCACCGAATATTCCCATTTGGGCTGCGGCTCCGATGAGTATCAGTCTCGGCTGGGAGATCAAGGCTGAGAAGTCAGTCATTGCACCTATGCCAAGAAAAATCAGAGGCGGATACCATCCCTGCTTTACGCCCTGGTATAAGATGTTCAGAACTGAACCGTCTTCATAGACACCGATATTGAGCCCCGGAAACATAGGAATATTTCCTATGATCATTCCGAATCCGATAGGAACGAGCAACAGCGGCTCCCACTCCTTTACGATTGCAAGAGTTATGAATACAATGCCTATGGCAATCATAACGAGATGCTGCCAAGTCATATTGCAGAATCCCGTGAATTCCCAGAACTGTTGAAGACTGCTGATTATCTGATCCATATAGCAGTTATGCTATGGTTACGATGGCTGCGCCTTCAAGCACTGAATCGCCTTTGCTTACGTTGACTTTAGTTACGACTCCGGCTCTGTCTGCCTGGATTTCGTTTTCCATCTTCATTGCCTCAAGTACGGCAACTTTCTGTCCTGCACTTACTGAATCGCCTTCTTTTACGGAAACTTCGATGATGACTCCCGGAAGAGGTGATGTGACAGGCTTTCCTTCGCCTGAAGGTTTAGCTGCAGGCGCCGCTGCTTTTGCAGGTTCTGCTGCTACAGGTGCACTTACAGGTGCTGCGGCCTGCTGAACCGGTGCTGATGCAGGTACGCTGTTTTCCATTTCTACCTGGTAAGCTACTCCGTTAACTGTCACTTCTGCGATATTCGCATTTGTAGAATTGATGGCTACATTGTAATCGTTGCCATTGATTTTGAATTTATATTCTTTCATTTTTTTTACTTTTTACTCTGTTAAAAATATGAATCCGATATCTGAGTGGTATCTTCAGTTCCGATACCGGATTTTCGCTTAAATTGAATCAAATCGTCTTATC
>CAVENC010000049.1:0-14463 GCA_963617065.1 Butyricicoccaceae bacterium | reverse complement strand
TGATGAACATCATCAATGGTGGTGCTCACTCAGATGCTCCTATCGCATTCCAGGAATTTATGATTCGTCCTGTTGGCGCTCCTAGCATCGCTGAGGGTGTAAGAATGGGTGCTGAGGTATTCCACGCACTTCAGAAAGTTCTCAAAGGACGTGGCCTTTCTACTGCAGTTGGTGACGAGGGCGGTTTCGCTCCGAAGCTCAACGGCATCGATGATGCTCTTGACTGCATTATGGAAGCTATCACAAAAGCAGGTTATGTTCCTGGTAAGGATGTTACCATCGCTATGGACTGCGCTGCTTCTGAGTTCTCTGTTAAGGAAGGTGACAAGTTCTTCTATGACTACAAGCAGCTCAAGACAGGTATGCCTAAAGATCCTAACGGAAAGAAACTTTCTGACGATGAGCAGATCGCTTACCTCCAGGAGCTTGTTAACAAATATCCTATCGATTCTATCGAGGACGGTCTCGATGAGAATGACTGGGAAGGATGGGTTAAACTTACAAAGGCTATCGGCGACAAGTGCCAGCTCGTAGGTGATGACCTTTTCGTTACAAACGTTGAGTATCTTAAGAAAGGTATCCAGAAGGGTGCTGCGAACTCAATCCTCATCAAGGTTAACCAGATCGGTTCTCTTACAGAGACACTTGATGCAATTGAGATGGCTCACAGAAATGGTTATACTACAGTTACTTCTCACCGTTCAGGTGAAACTGAGGACACAACAATCGCTGACATCGCTGTTGCCACAAACAGTGGCCAGATTAAGACAGGTTCACTCAGCCGTACAGACCGTATCGCTAAGTACAACCGTCTTATGAAGATTGAGATGGAACTTGGTGACGCTGCTCGCTACGGATACGAGAAGATTAAGTAATTAGTCTGGTTGCTGAATAAAAGTGGGCTATCGCTT
Source organism: Butyricicoccaceae bacterium (assembly GCA_963617065.1). Taxonomy (GTDB): domain Bacteria; phylum Bacteroidota; class Bacteroidia; order Bacteroidales; family UBA932; genus Cryptobacteroides. The sequence goes on along the minus strand of CAVENC010000049.1, from coordinate 13,552 downwards.
TGTTATTCAGTCTCTTATCTGTGAATAAAATGAGGTCGGCCCAAAAGGGTTGGCCTCATTTTTTTTGTCAAAGAACGCGCAGGATACAATGAGGCTACGTGCGCATCTTTTGTAATATATCCTTTTAGGCGTTGAATAGCAATAAATTAGCCGATTTAAGCATAAGATTGGTATTTTTGGCTATAATTCAATTTGATTGGTACGAAATTTTCAGTGAAAAGCGGGCTTGCCAAAAGAGAAACATATACTTGTGGAGAGCTGTTAAAAGATTAAACAATAATAAGATATGCTAAACGTTGTAGGACACATATCACAGATAATAGGTCCGGTTGTAGATATCCATTTTGACCTGAATCAGTCAGATGAGAAGAACCAATTGCCGAATATCCACGATGCCTTGACAATAAAGAGGCAGGATGGAAGGGAGTTGATTGTTGAAGTTCAGCAGCATATAGGTGAGGATACCGTAAGAACAGTTGCGATGGATTCAACCGACGGTTTGCAGAGAGGTATGGAGGCTGTGAATACAGCACATCCTATAGAAATGCCGGTAGGTACGCAGATCAGAGGAAGGGTGTTGAATGTTGTCGGAGAAGCTATTGACGGATTGGGTGAACTGGACAGGAATGAAGAATTGCCGATTCATCGTGAACCGCCTAAGTTTGAGGACCTTACCACTTCACAAGAAGTACTGTACACGGGTATAAAAGTCATTGACCTCTTGGAACCTTATCTGAAAGGTGGAAAGATTGGTCTTTTTGGTGGTGCCGGTGTCGGTAAGACTGTGCTGATAAAGGAGTTGATCAATAATATCGCCAAGAAACACAACGGATTTTCAATATTCGCCGGAGTCGGAGAACGAACAAGGGAAGGTAACGATCTTCTTAGGGAAATGATCGAATCCGGTGTTATAAAATATGGTGAAGCGTTTGAGAAAAGTATGGCTGAAGGCCACTGGGATCTTTCGCTGGTGGATAGAGAGAAACTGTCTGAATCACAGGTAGCTCTAGTCTTCGGTCAGATGAATGAACCTCCTGGAGCACGTGCTTCTGTAGCTTTGTCTGGTTTGACATTGGCAGAATCATTCAGGGATAACAAGTCTCAGAACGGACCGAAAGACATATTGTTCTTTATTGACAATATCTTCCGTTTCACGCAGGCGGGATCAGAGGTGTCTGCATTGCTTGGCCGTATGCCTTCAGCTGTCGGTTATCAGCCGACACTTGCAACGGAAATGGGTCAGATGCAGGAACGTATCACATCCACGAAGAACGGCTCAATCACTTCAGTGCAAGCGGTTTATGTGCCTGCTGACGACTTGACAGACCCTGCTCCTGCTACGACCTTTACCCACTTGGACGCAACTACAGTGTTGAGCAGAAAGATTACAGAGTTGGGTATTTATCCGGCAGTGGATCCGCTCGAATCAACATCAAGAATCCTGGATCCTAATATCGTAGGTGAAGCTCATTACAATACAGCGCAGAGAGTCAAGCAGATTCTGCAGCGCAACAAGGAATTGCAGGATATTATCGCTATTCTCGGTATGGACGAATTGTCAGACGAAGATAAATTGACCGTCAACAGAGCAAGACGTGTTCAGCGTTTCTTGTCGCAGCCATTCTCTGTGGCAGAGCAGTTTACAGGCGTGCCTGGCGTTATGGTTGACATTGAAGATACCATTAAGGGCTTCAATATGATTCTTGACGGAAAAGTCGATTATCTCCCTGAACAGGCATTCCTCAACGTGGGAACCATAGAGGACGCCATAAAGAAAGGCGAGGAAATCTTGTCGAAGGTTGAGAATAAATAAAGTATGGAAGCAGAAATTTCCCTTATCATAATGTCTCCGGAGAACGTGCTTGAAGAATGTACGGTTACTTTGGTGAGACTTCCTGGCAAGAGCGGGGCGTTCGAGGTGCTTAAAGATCACGCACCTTTGATTACCGCTTTGGATGCGGGTGATGTGGAATATGTTACTTCTGACGGCGAACAGAAAAAAGTCCCGGTGAAGTCGGGATTTGCAGAAATCAGGAAGAATAAAGTTTCTGTGTGTGTTGAATTATGAGATTGTTTAGATACATACTCACAGCTTTAGTTGTTGCGATTGCAGGAGTTCCGTGCTTTGCTCAGAACGAGGCGGACAGCACTGCGTCAGGACCTGGATTCAATATTCAGGAAGTGATATTCGGACATACTAATGATGCGTATGAGTGGCATATTACCAATATCGGCGACAAAGCGATATCGATACCTCTGCCGGTCATTGTCAAAAGCAGTACCGGTTGGCACGTCTTCTCGTCAAGCAAACTGGAAGATGGGGCGGAGTATGAGGGACTGCATATTTCAGAAGCCGGTAAAGTGGTGGAAACCAATGCCGCCGGTGAAGAAATAAGACCTTTTGACATTTCCATCACCAAGGATGTCCTGGCTATGATGATAAGCAGCGCCATTCTTCTCTGGTTGATTTTAGGTACGTCAAAGTGGTACAAAACCCACGATGTCACGAAAGAAGCTCCGAAAGGGCTTGCTGCAGTGATGGAGCCTGTCATAGAAATGATAGATACTGGAGTCGTAAAGGATTCCATCGGCGAGGATTATGCCAAATTCTCCCCTTATCTGTGCACGGCATTCTTCTGGATTCTCATAAACAATCTGTTGGGCATTGTGCCGTTCTTCCCAGGAGGCGCGAACGTTACCGGAAACATAGCCGTGACTTGTGTGCTCGGTTTCTGTACATTCTTCGCTATCAATCTGTTCGGAACAAAGCATTATTTCAAGGATATCTTCTGGCCGGACGTGCCGTGGTGGCTGAAATTCCCTATTCCGCTGATGCCTCTCATTGAGATATTCAGTGCGTTTATGAAGCCTATAACATTGATGATAAGGCTGTTTGCGAATATGCTTGCGGGCCATATCATTGCCATAAGCCTTGTCTGCATAATATTTATGTTTGCTAAGTATAACGCAGTGATGTTCGGGAGTATGACTTTCGTGTCACTTCTGTTCGGAGTGTTTATGGATTTGCTTGAAGTTCTGGTAGCTTTCCTTCAGGCATACGTGTTCACAATGTTGTCTGCGGTGTTTATAGGACTTGCAAGACAAAAGGAAGCTTAATTGAAATTGAATATATAATAATTTAAAAATACTAAAGTTATGTTACTTACAATTCTTTTACAGGCAGTTGCCGGATCTTCAATCGGAAAAGCAGGTATCGCTATTGGAGCAGGTATAGCAGCATTGGCAGCCGGTCTCGGTATTGGAAAAATCGGTGCATCATCAACAGAGTCTATCGCAAGACAGCCTGAAGCTAACGGAAGTATCCGTACTACTATGATTATCGTTGCGGCGATGGTCGAGGGTGCGTCTTTGTTTGCAATCATTGTCTGCCTATTGGCTCTCTTTAACTAGTTCTGTCTATGTCACTTGTAACTCCTGATACAGGCCTTCTGTTCTGGATGGTCATAATCTTCGGCGTGGTGTTCTGCATTCTCGCCAAGTTCGGTTTCCCTGTCATCACAGAGATGATCAGGAAGAGGACCGAGTCCATCAGCCAGTCCCTGAAGATGGCTGAGGAGGCAAGAAATGAGCTGGCAGAACTGAATAAGGAGCAGTCAGAGTTGCTCCTTCAGGCAAAGAAGGAACAGTCCAGGATTCTGGAAGATGCTGAGAAAATAAAGGCGTCAATTATCGCGCAGGCAAAGACGAAAGCCCAGGAAGAGGCTGATAAGGTGTTGGCGCAAGCGCGTACTGAAATTGCCGCAGAGAAAGAGAGTGCATTGAATGACATCCGAAAGGAAGTGGCAGTGCTCTCGATGAATATTACCGAGAAAATCTTGAGATCCGAATTCAGTTCAGAAGCGGTACGCAATGATTACATCGACCGTGTGATGAAGGAATTTACGGACAAGAAATACTCGAACAATAACAACTGATAAGGATGAATACAGGAATTATAGCCTCAAGATATGCTGACGCCCTTCTCAAATATGTGAAAGAGACGGGTGAAGGTGATATTGTGTATAAGCAGGCGGAGATCCTGGAGAATGCTATGAGGTCAATCCCGGAACTGACCAGATTTCTTGAAAGCCAGACTTTGTTCAACACTTCAGGAAAATTGGACCTTGTTCAGAAGGTTTTGGGGGAGGATAAATTATGCGAGTCCTTGTCAAGATCCCTGAAACTTGTGATAAATCACGACAGGGTCACATACTTGCAGTATATTCTGCATTATTACAGAGAACGCTGGTGCAATGTCAAAGGTGTGAGTCTGGCGAGATTGACTGTAAGCGCACCGTCTTCGGAGTTGGAAAAGCGTATCTGTGCGATGTTTAAAGATTATACAGGCAAGCGTCTTGAGTTGAAGACGACAGTCAATCCAGACCTTATCGGAGGATTTATCTTCGAGGTGGCGGACAGAAGAATTGATGCAAGTGTTTCCAGACAGATGGCTGAACTGAAGCGTCAGTTCATTTCCGGAAATGACAGACTAGTCTAAAAAAGGAAGATTTTATGAGTCAAAACAATATTAAACCAAGTGAGATTTCAGACGTGCTTCTCAAACAGTTGCAGTCCGCAGACCTGTCTGTTCAGATAGAGGAAGTCGGTACTGTACTGCAGGTGAGTGACGGCGTGGCCAGAATTTACGGCTTGACTAATGCGGAGGCCGGTGAATTGCTCGAATTCGAGAGCGGTGTTATGGGCGTCGTGATGAATCTTGAGGTGGATAATGTCGGAGCCGTTTTGTTGGGACCTACAGACGAGGTTAAAGAGGGAATGTCTGTCAAGAGGACAAAACGTATCGCTTCTATCGGAGTCAGCGAGAAAATGCTGGGACGAGTTGTCAATCCGCTGGGTGTTCCGATTGATGGCCTGGGAGAGATTGAAGGCGAGAAAGTCGATATGCCTCTTGAGAGGAAGGCCCCGGGCGTAATCTTTCGTCAGCCTGTAAACGAGCCTCTGCAGACGGGAATCAAGGCTATAGATGCTATGATTCCTATAGGAAGAGGTCAGCGAGAGCTTATCATCGGTGACCGTCAGACCGGTAAGACGGCCATAGCAGTCGATACAATAATAAATCAGAAAGCAGAATACGACAAGGGTACTCCTGTCTATTGCATATATGTGGCAATCGGTCAGAAAGGTTCCACTGTAGCAAGTCTGGTGAATACTTTGCGTTCGAAAGGCGCGATGGACTATACCATAGTTGTTGCAGCTACAGCCGCTGATCCTGCTGCGCTTCAGTATTATGCCGCATTTGCCGGAGCTGCAATCGGCGAATATTTCCGTGACACAGGGCGTTCTGCGCTTGTCATCTATGATGACCTGTCAAAGCAGGCCGTGGCTTACCGTGAGGTCTCTTTGATCTTGCGCCGTCCGTCAGGACGAGAGGCATATCCTGGAGACGTGTTCTATCTGCACTCAAGATTGCTTGAGAGAGCGGCCAAGATAATCAACCAGCAGGATGTTGCAGAGCAGATGAACGACCTTCCTGAATCATTGAAAGGCAAGGTTAAGGCAGGCGGTTCATTGACGGCACTCCCTATCATCGAGACCCAGGCCGGAGACGTGTCCGCGTATATTCCTACGAACGTGATTTCCATTACTGACGGTCAGATTTATCTGGAGAGCGGATTGTTCAACCAGGGTTTCCGTCCAGCTATCAATGTCGGAATTTCAGTATCCCGTGTGGGTGGAAGTGCCCAGGTCAAGAGTATGAAGAAAGTTGCCGGAACATTGAAAATCGATCAGGCTCAGTACGATGAGCTTGAGTCATTCTCCAAGTTCAGCAGCGATGTCGATAAGATTACGGCTCTAGCCTTGGACAAAGGACGTAAGAACAAGCAACTGCTTATTCAGCCACAGTATTCTCCAATGCCTGTAGGCGAGCAGATTGCCATCTTGTATTGCGGCACGCACGCATTGCTGCGTGATATTCCTGTCGAAAAGACACGGGATTTCCAGGAGAAATTCCTTGAGAGAATGCGCATTTCCCACAAAGAGGATGTCCTGGATAAACTTGCCGCAGGAAAGCTTGACGAGACAGTTACGAAGATTATAGAGCAGGAAGCTGAGGATGTGGTCCTCGGATTGAGCGAGCAGAAATAATCAGCGTTTGTTATGCCATCATTGAAAGAAATAAAGAATAGGGTTGAATCTGTCAACAGTACGTTGAAGATTACGTCAGCTATGAAGATGGTCGCGTCCGCGAAACTGCATAAGGCGCAGACGGCTATCGGAAATATGTTGCCGTATGAGGATATGCTGCATCGTATGCTGGCGAATTTGATTGCGTACAAGAGAAATTCGGACAACCGTAAAGAGGCGTCTAAATTACTCCCTTCAAACTCGGAGGCATCTGATATAGACAGCGAGCTTGAGATACTCTGCAATCCGCGCAAAGTTCGCAAGGTTGCTATCGTGGCATATTCTTCCAATTCTTCTCTCTGTGGCGGATTTAACTCAAATGCCATCAAGTTTGCGATGTCTGTCATCGACAAATATCTGGAGGAGGGGCTTTCGGAGTCCGATATAACAGTATTCTCGGTGGGCAGGAAGATGGCTGACGCAATGAAGAAAAGAGGCTTTGAATCTCCTACTGATTATACCAATCTGTCAGAGAAACCTTCTTATGACGAGGCTGCCGAACTTGCGGCAGAATTGGTGCAGGGCTTTATGACAGGGCATTTCGACAAGGTGGAACTCCTCTACAATCATTTCAAATCTACCTCTTCCCAGCCTTCAGTAAGCGAGACATATCTGCCGTTGGAGTTGATGCCTATTGCGGATAATGCTGAAGCTGCCGAACAGGCTGACAACAGGGGCTGGCAGTTTGACTATATTGTCGAGCCGAATGTGAATGTGCTTCTTGATGATCTCCTTCCTAAGGTGATGATGCTCAAGATGTATGCAGTGCAGCTGGATACAAATGCTGCGGAACACGCGGCACGTACCGTAGCGATGCAGACCGCTACCGACAACGGTAATGAGATTCTTCAAAATCTGACTCTTGAATACAATAAGGGACGTCAGCAGAAAATCACCAACGAACTTCAGGATATCGTAGGTGGTACGTTGCAGTAAGAAAAACTGATTAAATTTTCGTAACTTTATCCGGATTGCGGGTTTGTCTTGACGAAAAAGCGGACAGCCTATAATAAACGGATAGAATAATGAAAATGAAGTTGATGTTAGTCGCTGCTGCGACGTTGCTGCCAATGTCTGTTTTGGCGCAGATTGCCCCTGATGGAGGTCTAACCCCGGAAATGCTTGGGCGTATCAGTCAGAGTTACACTGGAAATAATGCTGACAAGGCGGTCCGTAACGCGCTCGCTAACAATGCGGTTAATGTGTTGGCGGCCAATGCCGAGAATGCCGTTATGATTGATACTCATTTCTCTGACAGAGTGAAGACCAAAGGCATTACCGACCAGAAATCTTCGGGACGTTGCTGGCTTTTCACCGGCCTGAATGTGCTGCGTGCACGAATGATTGACAAATTCGATCTCGGTCCTTTTACATTTTCCCAGAACTATGTCTTCTTCTATGACCAGTTGGAAAAGGCGAATCTTTTCCTTCAGGGTGTGATAGATACTAGAAAACTTCCATTTGACGACAGAAAGGTTGACTGGCTTTTTTCCAATCCTCTCAGCGACGGCGGCCAGTTCACTGGCGTGTCCGACTTGGCGATGAAATATGGTCTGGTGCCATCAGAGGCTATGCCTGAGACATATAGCAGCAACAACACGTCACAGATGGCAACGCAGTTGAAGAATGTTCTTCGTCAAGGAGGTTTGAAACTTCGTTCGATATATGATGCTTCCGGTGTCGCCGATATGAAGGGCAGGAAGGCTGACGATGCTGAAAAAGCGGTCGCCACCCAGTTGCTCAAGGCAAAAGAATCCGTTTTGTCCGATGTGTATCGCATTCTGGCTCTTTGTCTTGGCGTGCCGCCATCTCAGTTCGAATGGACAATGTACAACTCAAAAGACGAGTTCGTCAGCACTGAAACTTATACTCCGAAGTCTTTCTATGAGAAATTTGTGAATGAGGATCTGGACGGCAATTATGTTATGCTGATGAATGATCCTACCCGCGAGTATGGAAAGGTCTATGAAATAGATTACGACCGCCACGTTTATGACGGAAAGAACTGGGTGTATGTCAATCTCCCGATAGAGCGCATAAAAGAGGTCGCAATTGCCTCAATTAAAGATAATACGGCGATGTACTTCTCTTGTGACGTCGCGAAGTTCCTGGATTCCAAAAGAGGTTTGCTTGACCTCAATAACTATGATTATGAGTCTTTGTTCAATGTGAAGTTCACTATGGACAAGCAGGAAAGGGTAAAGACTCATGCCAGCGGTTCATCTCACGCGATGACTTTAATAGCAGTCGATCTGAAGGACGGAGTTCCGCAGAAATGGATGGTTGAGAACAGCTGGGGCGCGACCAACGGTTACAAAGGTTGTATCGTAATGACTGACAAATGGTTCTCAGAATATATGTTCCGAGTAGTAGCAGAAAAGAAATATATTCCGGAAGACATTCTCGAGATGTTGAATCAGGAGCCTGTCCTCCTGCCTTCCTGGGATCCTATGTTCGCTCCTGAGGAATAATGCCGGGGCGACTGTATTAACACTCGCTTTACTTCTGAAAATCTGGTAAAAACACCAATAAAAAAACAGCAGCTGGTCTTCACGACTGGCTGCTGTTTGTCTCTATTCAATATGAATTAAACTAGCTTATGTTATTATGTCTTCGATTACGGTAATATGCCATTATCGTGCCAAAGCGTAGATCGCTGTTTAATTTATTGAAATTCTTTTTTATTCTCGAGTGGCTGACTAAAAAGCGGTCTGCGTCGTTTTGATATGTTGCAGTTGGCTTTTATCTCAGCCATTTACTGAAGAAACGCCAGATCTCTTCGCAGGTGTCCAGACTGTGTTCGCTCCAGCTGTGATCTCCTCCGATGACCTCGTAAAGCCATACTTCAGTCTCCGGGCCTTCCTTCCAAGCGGGGATTCCGCCGAGATACTTGTGCAGGACAACCTGCTTAGGCTGTTTTCTAGGGTCGTCTACAGGCTTGTCCAAGGTTTTCATCGCCAGAGTGTCCGTAACTTCGTAAGAACACCTTGCCTCGTCAACCCATTTGCCGACAGCGATAGGTACAGCAATATATGCTCCCCATCCGCCTTTGTTCATTGGGTCTCCGTTCCAAAGCGAAGTCTTGTCAGCCGTGCCGTGTACCTCCATCAGCGGTACCGAACCATTTGCGGTCAGGTCTTTCTGCATCCAGTCGAGCGTGAGCCCGGCAATCGGCGCGATAGCCCCGAAGAAGTCAGGTTTGAGATATGCCATAAGGTAGCACATCTCACCGCCGTTGGACATTCCGGTAAGAAATGTATTCTGCTTGCTTAGTTTGTACTCCTTCTGAAGATGCCTTGACAGTTTGCAGAGAAAGTTCACGTCATCTGTTTTCAGGCCTTCCTGAAATGGATAACCCACATTCCAGCAGGTCTTGTCTTTTCCGTCCTTGGCTCCCTGCGGATAACAAACCGCGAATTTTTCCCTATCAGCAACTTTACACATTGCAGAGCCGCCTTTCATCGCTCTTCCGCCGTAACCGTGAAGTACAAGAACGAGCGGAGCATTGTCCGGGAGTCCTTCCGGGAGGTACAAAATGTATTCTCGTTCCAGCCCCTGGTATTTCATTGTCAGATGCTTAGGCTCTGCGCCATAAGTGAGGGCTGAGTGCCCGAAAAATGCAACGGCTATGAGCATAGCCGCGCAAGATTTGAAAATGCGTGTCATTAGAATATGTCGTTATTTGTTATGCTCTTCCTTGAGCTTATGCAGAGTGCTGAGGTACTCAAGTCCTGCAACAAGCACCAATCCTGCGATGGCCCAAGCTATTGCGCCCGGAATCTGAAGATCAATAACTTGTCCTCCATTATTAAGAAGTTCTGAAGCCTCGATTTTTGCCGTAGCCTCGCACATTCCGCTTCTGAGGAGCTGACCTTCGGCAACTGCTCTCATATCGTTCCAAGGCCATACCTTCACGAGCGCTCCTATTACAAATCCGACAAGGACGAGCATTGTTCCGCGTTCATAGCGGTTCAGCAACCAATGCAGGAACTTGGAGAATCCGAGAATTCCGATGACGCATCCTAGTCCGAACACAATCAGAATAGGGATGTTCAACTGATTGAGCGCCTGCATTATATAATCATATTTGCCGAGTATTACGAGTATGAAGCTTCCTGAAATTCCAGGCAGAATCATTGTGCAGATAGCTATGGCGCCGCAGATGAATATGAACCAAAGGTCGTTCGGGGTCGTTGTCGGTGAAAGTGTGCAGATGACTATGCCTAGAGCTATGCCCACGGCAAAGAGCAGAAAATCAGCGATTTTCCATCCCTTTATGTCATAAATCATATATACGGATGACGCAATTATGAGTCCGAAGAAAAACGCCCAAGTCTGAACGGGATAGTAGTGCATCACATACACCATCAATTTGGCAAGCGAGAATACGCTTATAAGTACGCCTGCCATCAGTGACAGAAGGAATGTGCCGTGTATATGTTCCCAGAATTTCTTGAATTCTCCGTGAAAAAACAATTTCCAGGAAACCGGATCGATGAAAGCATTCAATGCTTCGATTATCTCGGAAAATATACCTGTCAAGAGTGCGATTGTGCCACCGGAAACACCAGGGATTACATTTGCCGCTCCCATTCCGAAGCCTTTGATGCCGGTAAGTAAATGCTTAGTCAGTCCGTTCATTTTGAGGATGTTATTTGATTGTTTCTAGGTATCTGGCAATCTCGTTGAATGCTTCCAGTGCGGTAAATGACTGTGTGGGAGAGTTTTCCACGACAAGGTCAAATGTCCGGCCCGTCAATTGACGGCGTCCGATCTTGAATTTTGCCGGTGCGGATTTGCCGATACACTCAATCGGAAATTCGCTGTTGTCCACAAGTGAAATAAGGACATCTGAATTGTCCTGAGCAATCATTTCGAGTTTCTCTTTTGCAGGTCTGCCGAACCAGTTCAGATCTTTACGCAACAGTGTGTTGTTGAGGCTGGTAGTCTGTCTCTCGTCCTCATTGCCCTTGCTGAAGTCAAAAAAGAAGAATGTGGAACGGATTCCGTTCGACTTGAACCAGGCTTGTACGTTTTCTTTACATTCGTCAGATGCCGGCTCTTCTGTGTCTATGATTATTGCTGCAGAATGAATGTCTTGCAATGGCAAAAGCCCCGTGGCTTTGGTGCTGGAGACTTTACGTAGAAATCTTTTTCTGAATATGTTCTTTATGAATCCCATCATTGGTTAAATGCTTCTTCGGAGACGAATCCGCCGTTTGCTGATATCAGTTCGCGGATTTCTTTCTTTGCATCTCTCCATCTTGGGATATCAATCTTCGTGCCTATGATTTCAACGACCTTGGCCGCAATGATGGAACCGACTTCTCCGCAGACTTTCAATGGCATACCCAAAGAATGGGCATAGATGAAGCCTGCCGCGTAAGTGTCTCCGGCTCCGGTTGCATCAATCGGCTTGGCAGGCCAGGCCGGTATATAGTGATACTCTTCTCCGCTTTTGACCATAGAGCCGTCCTTGCCTACCTTCACGACTGCGATTTTGCAGTGACGTGAGATCTCGTCAAGCGCCTCTCTCGGCTGCATTTTAGTGAATGCTTTAGCCTCTGACTCGTTTGCGAATACGATGTCCACATATCTGTCGACAATATCGTGCAGGAACGCCTCGTTGGATTCAACTACATTGTAAGAGGCCATATCCAATGAGATGATGCAGCCCGCATCGTGTGCCATCTCGACCGCTTTGCGGATAAGTCCTTGATTCTGCACAAGATAGCCCTCTATATGGAAGTAATCGTAACCCTGGAAGTATTCCGGTTTCAGATCTTCAGGCACCATCTCGAGCGCGGCGCCCATATAGTTGGCGAATGTCCTTTCAGAATTTGCTCCGGAAACGAACACCATCGATCTTCCGGATGGATTCTTGCCCTTCAAAAGCAGTGTGCGCACTCCATATTGCTCTTCATCGCTCTTGAACAAGTGTCCCAGTTCATCTTCTCCGACCTTGCCTATGAATGCTGACGGCATTCCGAAAATTGCGGCGCAGGTGATTGTATTTGCTGCCGAACCGCCTGCAACATAATGCAGACCGTATGGTTTAAGACTCTCGAAAATTTTATTTCCGGTCTCCATATCCACGAACTGCATACTGCCTTTCGGCAAATGATACATTTTCAGGAACGAATCGTCGGGGAGAACCGCAAGAATATCTGTCAAGGCATTGCCTATGCCCAAAATGGATTTCATACTAGAATCTGTTTTGAAATAATTCCTCTTATCGCAAAGATAGCGTTATTTCTCGTATTCGTCTAATGCTTTGGCCATTATCTCCCTGCCCTTGTCGGCAATCTCCTGACCTTTGGCGTAATCTGGAATTGCCCCGTAAGCATCGAAACTCATTTTGGCCAATATGTCCGGCTTATACATTTCTATGCTCTGCTTGGCGATAGTGTGATTCATAAGCCCGAACGTGCGGCTAAGAATGGAGTAGTAGTTGTCGTCTGACTCCACTGCGGGGTTTGATAGAGGCTTCTGCGTATCTTCTCCGAACTTGAGCTTCATAAGATGAAGCCCCTCATCTCCGGCCATCTTGACTTTTTCTATAAGAGATACATTCTGTTTGGCGATGCTCTTGAGGTTGCTGATGGATTTGTGCTCCTGCAACTCTTCGTCGTCCTTGAGCTTCTGCTTCATTTTCAGAAATGCGTTTATGCCCTTGGCGTCCACATCGTTTACATCGAATCCGACCAACAGGTCGTGGCCGTTGCGCTCGACAAGGTCCAGCGGCATAGTGTTCACGATTCCGCCGTCAATCAGCGTTCGGTTTCCATATTTCACAGGACGGAACATTGAAGGAATCGAGATGGAGGCCCTTATCGCCGTGAACAGTTTCCCGCTTCTGAAGATGACCTCTTCTCCTGTGTACAGGTCTGTTGCCACGGCAGCGTAGGGGATGTTAAGGTCTTCTATGTCAATGTCTGGCACAACCTCCTGTATGGACTGGAGGACCTTGTCTCCTTTCACGAGATAGCGCTTGCTGATGGAGAAATCAAGAAGATTCAGCATCTTCATATTCGTGAGAGAAAACAGCCAGTCTTTGAATTCGTTGAGTTTGCCTGCCGCATAGACTCCTCCGACAAGCGAGCCTATTGAACATCCGGCGATCGAAGTGATATGGTAGCCACGGCTTTCAAGCTCATCAATTGCCCCGATATAGGCGAATCCTCTCGGGCCACCGCTGGAAAGAACTAGAGCAACATCTTTAGTGGATTTCATTGAGAAACTGTTTTGAAATGATTTCTGAATTTTATTATGCGGGATTTTCGTGACAGTTTCGGCTTCGGAAGAGGGAACGTAGCCGCAGCTACGTGACCGATGGCTTCTTAGTGGTAAGCGGAGAGAAGGAGATTCGAACTCCTGATACCCTTTAGGGGTATACACGCTTTCC
>CAVENC010000048.1:0-16257 GCA_963617065.1 Butyricicoccaceae bacterium | reverse complement strand
CACTGAAATATGCCTCCATTGTTGACACAAGAAGGCTCTTTCCGAATCTTCGTGGTCTGCTCAGGAAATAATACTCGCCAGTGGTGACAAGATGATGCATAAGCGCAGTCTTGTCGACATAAACGTATCCTTTGTTGCGTATATCTGCAAATGTCTGTATTCCAATCGGGTATAGCATACTGCCAAGGTTTGTCTCTTTTATAACTCGTAATTGTGTCCCGCATTCCGCTATCTTAACAACGTTCTGTGAATGACTTTGGTAAGGCGTTCGGCAATTCAAGCGAAGATACAAAAAACGATCTACTTGTCAAAGACTTATCGTACTTTGTAAATCGCATCAGCAGTAGCGCTTTATTTCTTCGATATGAGAGGAATGTATCTGCACACGCAGTATAGAGAGGCGATTATCCCGATGGCGCCACCGATATGCCCCACATTCCCGATTCCGAGGTGGGAACATACCAAGCCTCCAACGAGAGCTCCGGAACCGATTCCCAGATTGTATATTCCAGAGTATATTGACATTGCTATCGATGTGCCGTGAGGAGCAATGCGAATTATTTCGGACTGGAATGCAAGGTTGTAGAAATTTATCGCAAGCCCCCAAACGATGCAGTTAAGTACGGCTGTGGCCGGACTTATTGCCGCAACTCTGAGCAATAGAACGAACAGGCATACTCCGATTACTGCGAATCTGATGAATATGAGGGAATTCCTGTCGTAGAACTTGGAAAATATGATGCTTCCGACAATTCCTACGACTCCGAACATCGCCAAAACTATTGTGATGAGATTTTCGGACAGTCCCGCTATCTGGGCCAGGAATGGTTCGATGTAACTGTACGCGGTGAAATGTCCTGTGATGGCGATTACTGTCAGAATATATGTTCCGATTAGTCCGGGAGTTTTGAGCAGATTAGGCAATGATTTCAGTGAAATATCGTTGTCGCTTGGCGTCTTTGGCAATACGCTGGCCAAAATTATAAAGATTATGGCAGCCAGAACTCCTATGAGTTGGAACGTGGCTCTCCAGCCGACCATAAGGCCAACAGCACGCCCCAGAGGAAGTCCGACAATCATTGCGACAGATGAACCAGTGACTATCAGGCTCAAGGCTACCGAGCGTTTTCCGTCAGGAGCAACTCTTACCGCAAATGGTGTGACCATTGACCAGAAAATCGAGTGTGCGCAAGCTACGCCCATCCTGGAGGACATAAGCATTCCGTATGAAGACGAAAAGCCGGACAATACGTGACTGGCTGTGAACAATGCTACTATTGAGAGGAGCAGTTTTTTGTTTTCTGTCTTCGAAAATGCCATCATAAGAGGCAATGAAGCTATTGCCACCACCCAGGCATAGATTGTAATCAGCAGACCTGCTTTGGATTCAGTTATGCTGAAATCATCGGCAATGTCTGTCAGAAGACCGATTGGAATAAACTCCGATGTGTTGAAGATAAATGCGGAAAATGTCAGGCTTATAACTGGAAGCCATTTTGAAAAGGTTCCTTTCTCCTTTTCTGCGTTATTTTTCATATCTATCCGTTAAGAAAATGCAATTTCGGGCGCAAAATTAATTCTTTCGCCGGATTGTGCAAAGTGCGGCCTACAAATAATTTGCGGATTCTGTTTTCAAATTCGAGGAAATTATCTTAAATTCGCACTCCGAAATCAAGTATTTCAGAAATGAACTTCGAGACATATTTGAACATATCGGTATTTTTACAGAGCTCAAGTCTCCGTAGTTCTATTGTTTTTGATTGACCGTTTCCATTTTAGGAATGGTCATTTTTTTTGTTGTTTCTGATGAGTTGGGTATAAGACAGTCCAATTTGAAAAGGATGGGCCTGGTTGGCGAAACCTGACGATGTATAAAATTGAATTAAACGACATACACATATAGTAAAATGGAAAAAAGACTTCGTGCAACACTGCGTCTCCAGAATGGGATGGAACTGAAAGGATGGTCGTTCGGATACGACAAACCTTGCGATGGAGAGGTGGTATTCTCAACGGCGATGGTAGGCTACCCTGAAAGCCTTACCGACCCTTCGTATTCGGGACAGATTCTTTGCGTAACTTATCCGTTGATAGGTAATTACGGCGTTCCTGACGAGGGAGTTGATCAATATGGAATATCAAAGAATTTCGAATCTGAGAAAATCTGGGTCCGCGGTCTTGTCATCTCGGAGTACTCATTCGAATATAGCCATTGGGACGCTGTCAAGAGTCTTGACGAATGGATGAAAGAGCAGAAAATTCCTGGAATTTACGGAGTTGATACACGTGAGATAACGAAAGTCTTGAGGGACAACGGCTCAATGCTAGGACAGATTATCCCTGACGGAGAAGCCGCTGAGGAAGAAATTCATGATCCTAATCTTGACAACCAGATAGACGTGGTCAGTTGCAAGGAAGTGATCCGCTATGGCTCTGGCGACAAGAAAGTCGTGCTGGTGGATTGCGGAGTCAAGCACAATATATTGAGGTGCTTTGTCGACAGGGGAGTTGAACTTATCCGTGTGCCGTGGGACTATGATTTCCTGTCTTTGGACTACGACGGCCTGTTCATTTCAAACGGCCCGGGTAATCCGGAATTCTGCCAGAAGACTGTGGAGAACTTGCGAAAGGCGATGCTGCAGGATAAGCCTATATTCGGTATATGTATGGGAAATCAACTTATGGCAAGGGCTGCAGGTGCGACTACGTACAAATTGAAATACGGACACAGAAGTCATAATCAGCCAGTGCGTATGGTCGGCACAAATAAATGCTACATCACATCTCAGAATCACGGATATGCAGTTGACCCTACGGCTCTAAGCAGCGACTGGGAACCGTGGTTCGTGAATATGAATGACGGTACAAACGAAGGAATACGTCATAAATCCAAACCGTTCTGTTCCGTGCAGTTCCACCCGGAAGCTTCAAGTGGTCCTACAGATACTGAATTCCTGTTTGACGAGTTTATCAGCAAAATCAAGTAACCTGCGAATGGTTGAATCCGAACGTGAAAAATTTTTGAGAATATGAAAAATCAAAATATAAGAAAAGTCCTGATTCTTGGTTCAGGAGCATTGAAAATCGGTCAGGCAGGTGAATTTGACTACTCCGGCTCACAGGCGCTCAAGGCACTTCGTGAAGAGGGCATTGAAACCGTGCTGATAAATCCGAACATTGCTACAGTACAGACCTCTGAAGGAGTGGCTGACAAGATTTATTTCCTTCCTGTGACTCCGTTCTTTGTCGAGAAAGTGATAGCAAAAGAACGTCCGCAGGGAATACTTCTCTCATTCGGAGGGCAGACTGCGCTGAACTGCGGAGTTGAACTGTATGAGAGTAAGGTGCTTGAAAAATATGGCGTGCAAGTTCTGGGAACTCCGGTGCAGGCCATTATGGATACCGAGGACAGAGATCTGTTTGTCAAGAAACTTGATGAGATTGACGTCAAGACGATTAAGTCACATCCTGCCGCCAATATGGAAGAGGCTCGCAAAGCTGCCCACGAACTTGGCTATCCTCTCATTGTGCGCGCCGCTTATGCTCTTGGAGGATTGGGCTCAGGATTCTGTGACAACGACGAGCAGTTGGAAGAACTTTGCGCAAAAGCATTCTCATTCTCTCCTCAGGTTTTGGTGGAGAAGTCTCTAAAGGGATGGAAAGAGATTGAGTATGAGGTTGTTCGTGATAAATACGATAACTGTATTACGGTATGTAATATGGAGAACTTTGATCCTCTCGGAATCCATACAGGCGAGAGTATAGTTGTGGCTCCATCGCAGACATTGTCAAACAAGGATTACTATTTCCTTCGTGAACTTTCAATACGGATTGTCCGTCATATCGGGATAGTGGGTGAGTGTAATGTGCAGTATGCCTATGACCCTGACGCAATGGACTATAGAGTTATTGAGGTAAACGCCAGACTGTCAAGGTCTTCAGCTCTTGCATCTAAGGCTACCGGTTATCCTCTGGCATTCGTGGCCGCAAAACTCGGTCTTGGTTACGGTCTGTTCGATTTGAAAAATTCGGTGACAAAGACGACTCCAGCATTCTTCGAGCCTGCTCTTGATTATATTGTCTGCAAGATACCTCGCTGGGACCTTTCAAAGTTCCACGGTGTATCTCGTAAGATTGGTTCAAGTATGAAGAGCGTTGGCGAGGTGATGGCAATCGGACGTTCTTTCGAGGAAGCCATCCAGAAAGGACTCAGAATGATCGGCCAGGGAGCGCACGGATTTGTCGGCAATAAGGAACTTCAGGTCGCAGATATCGATGAAGCTCTCAAGGAGCCTACAGACAGGCGTATTTTCGTTATTTCCAAGGCAATGCGTGCTGGATACACGGTGGATCAGATTCATCAGCTCACGAAAATTGACAAATGGTTCCTTGAAAAGTTGGAGAATATTGTCTCTACATACAATTCAATGAATACTTATGACAGTCTGGAGTCTATGCCTGTTGATCTTCTGCATCACGCAAAATGTCAGGGCTTCTCTGATTTCCAGATTCAAAGGGCTGTGTTCAAGGATGCCGGAGATTCCAAGCTGCATCAGGACGAGGTTCGCGAATGGAGAAAGAAACACGGCATTGTCCCGGTAGTCAAGCAGATAGATACTCTTGCAGCTGAATTTCCTGCTGCGACTAATTACCTATACCTGACATACAACGGAACTTACAATGACATCAAGTTCGAGAATGACGGTAAGTCTGTAGTGGTTCTCGGTTCCGGTGCATATCGAATCGGCAGTTCCGTTGAATTTGACTGGTGTTCAGTCAATTGCATCGAGACCATACGCAAAGAAGGTTATAGGGGAGTGTTGATTAACTACAATCCTGAGACAGTTTCTACAGACTATGATATGTGTGACAGGCTCTATTTCGATGAATTGACATTTGAGAGAGTGCTCGATATCATAGAACTTGAGACACCTCACGGAGTGGTTGTGTCAGTTGGCGGTCAGATTCCGAATAACTTGGCGCTGCGTCTGGCAAGTCACGATATTCCGATTCTCGGTACTAAGGCAAGCGATATTGACCGCGCAGAAGATAGAAATAAGTTCTCAAGTATTGTCGATGCTCTTGGCGTTGACCAACCTGAATGGAGCGAGCTTACTACGATGGATGATGTTGACAAATTCATCGCCAAGGTAGGTTTCCCAGTCCTCGTGAGACCATCATACGTGCTTTCAGGTGCGGCAATGAATGTTTGCTATGATGAGGAACAGTTGAGGCATTTCCTTTCCCTCGCTTCCGACGTCTCCCAGGAGCACCCTGTCGTGATAAGCAAGTTTATGTACAGGTGCAAGGAAATCGAATTTGACGCTGTAGCCGATGACGGAGAGATTCTAGCTTACGCGATATCTGAACATATTGAATATGCAGGTGTACATTCCGGTGACGCTACGATTCAGTTCCCTCCGCAGAAACTCTATGTGGAGACGGTGAGACGAATCAAGAAGATAGCTCACAAGATAGCCGGTGCGCTTCATATTTCAGGACCGTTCAATATCCAGTTCCTCGCAAAAGAGAACAAGATTAAGGTGATAGAATGTAACCTTCGCGCGTCCAGGAGTTTTCCTTTCGTTTCAAAGGTTATCAAAATCAATTTCATAGAACTCGCGACAAAGGTTATGCTCGGAAAGCATCCTGCTGCACCTCAGAAGAGCGCATTTGACCTTGATTATGTTGGAGTCAAATCTTCTCAGTTCTCATTTGCCCGTCTTGAGGAGGCGGATCCTATGCTTGGTGTCGATATGTCATCTACAGGTGAAGTCGGCTGTATCGGAGATGATTTGGATGAAGCATTGCTGAAGTCTATTCTCTCCGTAGGAAATACGATTCCTGAAAAGCGGATTCTGCTTTCTACCGGAGATCCTTTGCAGAAAGCTGATATGTTGACTGCCTGCAAAATGTTGGCTGAGAAAGGCTACGAGTTGTATGCAACAGCAGGCACCTACAAATATTTCATAGAGAACAGTTTGCCTTGCAAGCGCGTGCTCTGGCCGTCGGAAGCGGAAAATCCGTCAATGAGAGCATTGTTCCCGTCGGCAATGGATATGATTCGCAACAAGGAAGTTGATATGGTGATCAATATCCCTAAGAACTTCAGTGAAGAGGAACTCTCCAATGGGTATCATATACGCCGTACCGCAATTGACTGCAATATCCCGCTGTTTACCAATGCGCGACTTGCGACTGCATTCATCAGGGCGTTCTGCACGATGTCCATCGATGATATCCAGGTCAAATCTTGGGACGAGTATTAGGCGCTAAAATGTCCTTAGGGACAGAAAGCGTTAGCAGCTTTTTTGACTCTAAGGATGTCAGGCTGATATGAATATATGAAAGGCGACCAATAAGTGATTATTGATCGCCTTCCGCTTTATAGTCTGTTGCTTATTATCTTTCCAGAACGTTAGTTCTTATCCAAACCTGATTTTCGTTGAAAGTCTCCCAACGGACAAATTCAAGATACCATCTGTAGAAACTGCCTTTCTCTTCGAAGTAACCGCGTCCTATTGTCTGGGCTCCAATCTCATCTGATGATTTCGCAAGGAAGTTAACCGATTTGTCTAGTCCTATAACTTTCGCGTCAGCAGAATATCCTTGGCTCTGAAGTGTGAGAATAAATGTCTGATTAGGCAGCGGTGCTATAGACATTCTGCAACCAGCCTTGGTCTTAAATATTTCAGATAAGGTTAAATCTGAGCCACTGTAATAGTCGAGAATATTCTTTACCTCGTTTGGTGTGAGTGATTTATTGTAATTCTCTACCTTATCAGGTCCATAGATGAAATCAAGATCATCAGAGTATTCTATCCATTTGCGTGGAATGCTGAACCAAGTTGGGTTCCGATAGTTCCCGGAAGTCATATACTTGAAATTAACTGCATCCATAACAAAATGAGTTCCAGGGATCTGACAGATAACCTTGTCGTTGTGACGCTCCACCGGACGTTTCTTCATATAGTCTGAAAGTGTGTTGAACTTGGTGATATTATTTTCAAGTATCTTCTTTTTTGAAGCATCGTCCAATTCAGTGTTCAGAGTATAGTAGATCTGAGTCAGGTACAAGTTTTCAGCGGCAACAGCAATATCGCCTGCGCGAAGGGCCTCCCGGATTGGATATCCTTCATTCTCCCAAGCGGTCGTATTGTAGGTGTAAAGGTCATACATATTGAATATGTCCCTCTGCTCTATGACTGTGTTGAGAAGGAAATCTATGAAATTCAGACCTTGAACATATACAGGATTGCCTCCTACAGTATGAGATCCCCAATCGCTGATGATTTTTGCGACATCTTCATCAGTCTTTGCATTGCTCAGTCGTACATAGTATGCCGAGTTGTAGTTCGTGAGCTCGCTTACATACTTGCTACGTTCGTTAAGTTTGGCCTCGTATGTCGTATTCTTGTAAAGAAGCGTCATCTGGTTGAGCTGTTCAGTGATTACATCCATTTTGTTCAGCACATCATCCAAGGTCGTCTCATCGCCTGGGAAGAGCATATCCAAAAGCTCTCCTACACCCTTACCCCATGCTGTTGTGGCTGCCGTCTTGCCAGCCCATTCAAGAAATTCCAGCCAATCGAAGTCGAATATTTGAAGTTCGCTTGCACTCAATTGATTATTGAATGTCCGTGGACCGGTGAATATCGCCTCTTTCTGAAGCAGACTCTTCTCAACTTCTTTTGGCTGATAATGATCCAATCCGTTCTTTGTCAGGTGATATATGAATTTATTGTCTGAAGGGCCCATAATAAGACTGTCTTTACGGGCTAATGTGATCTGGCTTCCGTCAACTTTGACTTTGAATTCAGTATGACTCTTCTTCTTTGAGACAATGTCAATAGAAGAAGTCTGTTTTGCTGTCGCATTATATCCTTCAGCAGTGGAATAGTCATAATCAATGAATTCCGCGGTGTTGCCATCGATGTTGAGTACTCTCAACGAGGTGTTGCCGTCTGTCACGGTCATAGGTCCTTCCCAAACGCCGTCCAGAGATACGGCTGTGTCGTGGGACTCGTGTTTGCAAGCCGTGAATGCGATTGCCCCTATAAGCAAAGGAATCGCTGTTAGTTTAGTCAATTTCATTTTGAAATAAAATAATAAGGTTAATGTCTATTAATTACCTAAATTTGTGCAATTTACTATAAAAAATCCGGTTTTTGCTATTATGTCCTACATTGGATTTCTATAGCCGTTAAAATATTTAATATGATGCAAATGAAAAAACTTTTGTTGCTTGCGATTGCGCAGTTTATTTCCGTATTCGCATTCTCTCAGAATCTCATGGGAACTTGGAAATTTGAGACCAAGGATTCAGATATGATAATGTCCGAGGTTGATACCTACAAGTCAAATGGCCAGATGGAAGGACTTGCCTATACGAAATTCATAGTCGGAACAACCAAGGAGGGGGATGAAGTGTCAATGTCAATGACAATCAAATACAAAGCGTCTTGGGAATGTAAGAACAACATTCTTACGCAGATATGCGACACGGACAGCATAACCATTCAGTCAAGCGAATGTTCCGAGAAATTTCCGAAATGGCTTTTTAAAATTATAATGAGCAAGGCGGAAAAGGAATTCAAGAAGGAGGCAAAGGCGCCTATGACCTATAAGATAGAATCTTTCTCCGACTCCGAGATGGTACTTGTCGAACAGAATGCAAAAGAACCTGAAACTGAGAAGTATATACGGGTGAAATAACTACATCAAAAGACTAAAAAGCGGTCTACTGCGTTGTTCTCCAAAAGAGGTAGCGCCCTTCGCCCAAAAACGCAGTAGAAATTCGCTCCGGGCATCTGCCTCTTTTGGATGTCCTCCAGATTGACAAAAAAAGAGGAGGATGACCCTTTTTAGCCACCCTCCTTCTTATTCTATTGTCAGTCGTTAATCTACAACCGCAGGGCCATACCGCTAATAATCGTAGCTCTTGGCGTCCTTAGGCGATACCTTGTTCATATTGTCCAAGAGTTCCTCGTTTGTCTGGAACTGGTCCATAATCTGAATCATAAAGTTCATAGCCTCGGTAGGATTCATTTCTGCAAGAAGTTTCCTGAGAATCCAGATTCTCTGAGCCTGTTCAGGACTGTAAAGCAGGTCGTCGCGGCGTGTGCTTGACAAAATTACGTTTACAGCAGGGAATATCCTTCTGTTTGCGAGAGTTCTGTCCAACTGCAACTCCATATTGCCGGTACCCTTGAACTCCTCGAAGATAACGTCATCCATCTTTGAGCCGGTATCAGTCAGGGCAGTAGCAAGTATCGTCAACGAACCGCCGCCCTCGATATTTCTTGCGGCACCGAAGAAACGTTTAGGCTTCTGCAGGGCGTTTGCGTCAACACCACCGGTAAGCACTTTTCCGGATGCAGGCTGCACTGTGTTGTATGCTCTGGCAAGTCGTGTAATGGAGTCAAGCAGAATCACTACGTCGTGACCGCATTCAACAAGTCTTCTCGCTTTCTCAAGTACCATATTAGCAACCTTAACGTGTCTTTCAGCAGGTTCATCGAATGTGGATGCTACAACCTCGGCTTTCACGCTTCGGCTCATATCCGTCACCTCTTCAGGTCGCTCGTCAATGAGCAGCACAATCTCATATACTTCAGGATGATTGTCAGCGATTGCATTGGCTATCGACTTGAGGAGCACGGTCTTACCTGTTTTTGGCTGTGCAACGATGAGACCTCTCTGTCCTTTGCCGATAGGGGTGAACATATCAACGATTCTGCAGGAAAGGTCGTGTTCGTGACCGTGTCCGAGAAGATTGAATTTTTCGTCCGGGAACAAAGGTGTAAGGAAATCGAATGGAACTCTGTCTCTGATGAATTCAGGTGTGCGTCCGTTGATGAAATCAATCTTCACGAGAGGGAAGTATTTGTCTCCTTCCTTAGGTGGACGAATTTCTCCGGTTACGGTGTCACCGTTTTTCAAGGCATTGTTCTTTATCTGGCTCTGTGATACGTAGATGTCGTCCGGTGAGTTCAGATAATTATAGTCAGATGAACGGAGGAATCCGTATCCGTCAGGCATAATCTCCAAAACTCCGGTAGCGCGGACAGTGCCTTCGAATTCAAATTTAGGCTTTGGAGCCGGCCTCTGCTGAGCTGGCTGGTTCTGCTGTCCGTAATTTCCCTGCTGAGACTGGGAATTATTGTTCTGCTGATTAGGAACGTTGTTGTTTCCTTGATTCTGCTGCTGGTTGTTGCCGCCGTTCTGATTATTGAACTTCTTTTTCTTCGGAGGAAGCGGAGGAAGAACAATCTTATGCCTGTCTGTATATACAATTTCCTCTTTAGGCTGCTGTTGAACCTGCTCTTTTGGAGTGTTTCTCTGTTCAGGCTGATTGTTCTGCTGCTTCTGGACAGGATTCTCAGGTTTGTTCTGAGGACGGTTTACATTATGCTCCTTCGTCTCCGGTTGCTGAGCATTGGAAACTTCAGTCTTCGGCTTTCTGCCACGTTTTTTCTGCTCTTGGCTTTCTGGGCCCTTCTGATTTTCTTCAACAGTCTGTTTGTTGTCAGCGGATTTGCTCTCTTGTGGAGCATTTGCCTTTGTCACGTTCCCGTTTGACTGCTCTTTTGCAGGTCTGCCTCTTTTGCGTTTTGCTGAAGCATCTGATGCCGGCTGCTGAGTGTTGACGGTTGATGTAGATTCCGTTGCTTCTGGAGAGGTGGCTGCAACCTGCTTCTCGGATGCGCCCTGATTCCTTGGCTTGCGGGAGCGTTTCTTGGATGGCTCCGGATCAGGCATCTTAGATGCAATCTTGGCTTCCTCATCCAGGATTGCCAAACTAAGATCCATAAGGTCTAAATCTTTGGATTTCTTGATTTTGAGCTCATTGCCCAATGCGCGGATCTGCTCCTCGGTCATGGACTCCAACTCTTTGAGAGTGTGTGGCATACTTATTTTAAAATTTTGTACCGAACAGTACGATATAAATACTCAATTGTTTGTAAGAATTTGTTTAAGCTTTATCCCGCAGAAATTAATGAGGGTAAACCCGTCTTGACATAAATCTAAACAACTTCTAAATAGGGGAGTCTGAGAAAAATCTCTCAGTTTGAATCTGTAAATTGTTCCGCTTTGTAACCGGATACTGATTCTGAAACGGTGTCGTTTCCGTGTTGACTTGGCAAATATACGCAGAAAAATTCAATATGCAAGCGTCAGGGGCGTTACTGCGAGAGAAACTGCCTATGAAAATGCTCTAGCGGTCCCAGTAACTTGTACTCTTCTTAAATCTGAGAAGGTCTGCAAGCGCTGCCGCATTGGCCGCAATCCTGAAACTCCAGGACTGCCAAGTTCCTGTAGGCACCCAAGAAACGCTGATATTGAAACAGTGCAGGTCGTATGTCGCGCTCAACTGCGTGGTAGTCATCTTCATCGCCATAAGGTCGAATCCGGTGGTTGCGTTGAGCGACATCTTAGGCGTGAGCTTTACGTTGCCGGACAATCCCAATGTCTGCGTGAATCTGTTGTTCGTGATAAGCTGTCCGTTAGTGTATTGATAGGACTTGCTGTATGAAAACGAATAATTTATGTTGACTGACCACGGGACATTCGGATTGGTATAATATAGCCATCCTCCAGGTATATATTCTCCTGTAATCGGATGATAATATATTCTCCTGTAGTAGTTTGCGGCATTCTCTCCTGAGCCTCCGCCTTCGCCTCCTGCTGTTTTCGAACCGTCATTTCCGTTTATCGCGCCTTTTCCTGACAATGAGTAAGACAATGAAGCACTGGCATTTGTAAGCCTGAGTGGCTGTTTCCACCCCATTTGTTGGATATTGAACTTGTTGATCTTGCGGCCGCGCTCATCTATCGCATATGGGTCGAAGTTGACATTGGCACTGATGCCGACCTTCTCGAATACGGAAGTCGACATTGTGATGCCTATATTATTGAGATTCAGTGAGTCTGCAAGGAAATTATATCCGGTGCTGAGGTTGAGCTGGTCGATCAGCTTCACTTTCTTCACTCCAGCGCCTGTAGTGTCTCTCAAGTCGCGTATTTTGGCCTCCAGGTTGTTTCCGATAGAAAGGCTCATAGTCGCGGACTTTCCCTTTCCAGGAGGTGAGTAGAGCTGCCCGGAATAAATGTTATAGTCGTATGAGTGCTCTACACCGAGGGTGTCCTGGTAAACCATTGTCCTGTAACCATTCGCGTAAGTTCCCTTTTCCGGACTGAACGAAAATGACATTGATGGGGAGACTACGTGCCTGATAGCCTGTATCTTATGGGCTTTTCCGAAATTGAACATTCCGTACAGGCGGGTGCTCATTGAAAGGCTTCCGGAATATGTCTGGGAAATTCCGAATGCGCTGAATTGTCCTCCGTCGTGAGACTCGACTTTATTGGTTTCCGGGTTGAATTCATAGTTCGTTTTGCGGAAATACCAGTTCTGTCCATAGCTGATGCTAGGCGTGAAATTCAGATATTTAGCCAATGTAAAGTTAGGAAGGCCAATCTGGAAACTGTGAGTCATTCCGTTCTGGAATTTGTCGAAGAATCCGTCCTTCATAAACTCCGAAGCCTTGAAGTTGATCTTGTTCTGCAGAGTCGTATTGTATCCCAGCGAGAATTTCTCGTAGAACTTCTCCTTGCCTACGCGGTTCTTTCTCTTGAATGGGTAAAACCTTGTGACAGAGAATGTCAGGTTAGGCAAAGTGAATGAGTATGAACTGTCTCTCGAGTTCTGGTTATGCAGGGCGTTGATTGAAAGGTTGAACTTTCCGTTCCAGTTCTTTGAGTAAGATATGGAAGATGAAGCCTGGTTCTGCAAAGCGTCAGTTACTGAATGCGAGTTGTACTTGCTGTTTGACGGGCTGGAAAAGTTTACGGACGCACTGAACGAAGTTCCAGGATGAGCCTTGGAGTCCTGTGTGTGCGACCATTTGATACCGAAGTTTCTGGTTTGGAAAAAGTCGGTGCTTCCACGCTCTCCGGTCTGGTCATTCGAAATGTTTATCGAGAAGTTTCCGTTGAACTTGTAATTGACCTTATATCTGGAGTTTACATCCAGAGCCCACGAACCGAGAGTGTAGATGTCTCCAGTCACGGAAAGATCCAGATAATTTCCGAAAACGAAGTACATTCCCAAATCCTTCAGATAAAATCCTCGCGAATTCTCTTCTCCGAATGTAGGCATCAGAAGTCCAGTCGCTCTGTTTGGCCTCTTAGGGATGAATCCGAACGGCAGCCCTATAGGAAGAGGCACGTCCTCGATTACCGGGTATGCCGGACCGAACACTGTCTTCTGGGAAGGTTGTGTTATTACTTTTGCCGCAGTGAGGTGCAGATAGTAGTGCGGATGCTCCAGATCGCAGACCGTATATTGTCCTTTGGTGATATTGATTGACCTGTCAGGAAGCATCTTGATATTCTTGCCGTGCAGAAGACCGTCTTCCTGCTGAGTTATCATATTGGTAATCCGGGCTTTACGGGTATTGAAGTTGTACCTGACCTCTTCCATACTGTAAGTCGAATTGCCTTCCTTCATCACGGGTTGGCCCTTGTATTCTCCGGTCAATGTGTCCAATGTGCCTTTGGCGAATACGGTACCTGTCTTCAGATCATATTCCATATAATCCGCAGTCAGTTCCATATTGCCGTATTTGACGGTCACGTCGCCGTAATAGAACATTTTCCGCTGGCCGTCAGTGAAAACCTCTACGATGGAATCTTTAGCGGTGGAGAATGCCGGGCGGTCGAGTGAACTCTTTTTCTGCAGTGCGGCGGAGTCAATCTTGAACAGCGAATCGGCCCTGTGCAGGGAGTCTTTTATCGCTCTCAATGAATCCGAGAGGGGAGGGACGCTGTCTTTGTTGTATGCAACTGTTTGACTGAATGTCTGTTTCGGCGGTCTTTTCTGCCTTTTGCCGTCCTGAGATACGCCTGGGAACGCTATGGATATGAACAAAACGAGGATACCTGCCAGAAGCAGTACCCTGTCCTTCATACTCTTTATATAATTGCGTCTATCGGCAGAACGTCCCAATGTCTAGTCGAACTAAGTTAATACTTATTTTACTCGTTCCTTTTAGCAAAAATTCTTATTTTTGCAGAATACAAATATAAGACCATTTTGAAGAATACGCAAAAACATATTTTGCTCCTTGTTTTGACTGGCCTTGTTTCGATGCTTTGTCTTAATGTTCCGAAAGCCAAATCGGCCGACGGAAAGAATCTCGGGCTCAAGACTGTGTGCATAGATGCAGGACACGGAGGCACGGATCCCGGTTGCGTCAGCAAGGATAAGAAGACTTACGAAAGTCGTATTGCGCTGGACATTGCAAAGCGTCTTTCCGACAAGATAAAATCAGATTACAAGGATGTGAAAGTGGTGATGACGAGATCCACTGATACATTCATTACATTGGGCGGACGTGCGGAGGTAGCCAATAAGAACAATGCCGATCTGTTCATCTCCATCCACGTGAATATGGCGTCATCCACTGCGGCTAACGGCTATTCGATTCACGTTCTGGGACAATCATCCAAGAAGGACAGGGACTTGTTCGCCTACAATATGGATGTCTGCAGGAGAGAGAACTCCGTGATTATGCTCGAGGATGACTATTCCACTAAATATCAAGGTTTTGATCCGACCGATCCGGAGTCGTTCATATTTTTCAATCTGATGCAGAATGCGCACCTGGAACAGAGCCTCCTTTTTGCGCAGGACGTAGAGAAGGCGATGTCATCAGGCCCAATGCGCAACAGCAGGGGAATATGGCAGGATCCGTTTTATGTGTTGTGGAAAACCGCAATGCCGGCCGTATTGATTGAGGTCGGATTTATGTCGAATGCTACTGACCTTGCCGTTCTCCGTTCGGAAGACGGTAGGGAGAAGATAGCGCAGGACATATTTGACGCTTTCGTAGTGTTCAAAAAGAGATATGACGGCAGTGTGAATGCCGGTGATTCTTCAGTAACCTCGTCTTCTTCAGAGATGTCGTCTTCTGCACCTGCTGCGTCTGATATAGGAAAAACCTCTTCTTCAGGCCAAAAGACTGATGTTGTAAAGACGTCTTCAGTAATCAAATATGGCACTCAAGTCCTTGCATCCGGGAAACTGATGCAAACTGGCGATTCTTATTTCAAGGGATTTGCTGTCACACGCATTAAGTGCGGCAATATATATAAGTATGTGATTGGCGTTTCTGAGACTCTGGAAGGTGCCAAATCTCAAAATGCCAAAATTAAAAAGTCGTTTCCTGATTCATTCCTGGTCTCAATTGAGGGAAACAATGTCAAATTAGCAAAATAGAGCAATCGTATGAAAATAAGTAGAGAAACCCGCATCGGCGTGTTTGTGGTTGTAGTTCTGGTGGCTTCGTTCTTTGTCATCAATTATCTTCGTGGCAAAGATCTTTTCGGCAAGGAGATAGAAATATGCTCTCATTATGATAATGTGGAGGGACTTGTAGTCTCCAATCCGGTATACATAAAGGGATATAAGGCGGGAAGTGTGACCGATGTTAATTATAATCCTGAAACTCAGGTTTTTGATGTGACTTGTTCTATTGTGAAGAAGTTTGCTATACCTATAGATACGAAGATGACCATATACAGCATTGACCTTATGGGCAGCAAAGGAATTCGCCTGGATCTTGGCACGTCGTCAGAATTCATTGAAGACGGTGCTGAACTCGAATCTTCATATACTCCCGACGTTTTAAGCTCGTTGACCAACAGGATAGGACCGCTCATTGTCAAAGCTACAGATGCAATTGACAGTCTTGGGGTTGCAAGCGCCGCAATCAGCAGAGTGTTGGGCGGAATCGATGAGAATACATTGCGAAGCTCAATGAACCATCTTCAGGCGACTATGAAGAATGTGGAGAAACTGTCTGCTTCGCTTGCCGGGCATTCGGATGATATCGAAACCTTGATAGTCAATCTTAAAGATGCTTCGATCAAACTGACTTCATTGGCTGAGAAGGCGGATTCTTCGATGACCGGAGTTCAGAAGTTCTCTGACGGCTTGGGAGAAGTTGATATCAAAGCTCTTGCGTCTTCGCTTAAGACCCTTGTGGATAATCTCAACGACCCTGACGGCACGATAGGCAAACTCACGAAAGACTGCAGCGCGTATGACTCTCTCGATTCTGTCTTGAAAGATATTGACAGTCTGGTGAAGAAGATTGAGGAAAATCCTAAAAAATATATACGTATAAGGCTTCTGTAAAGTCATCTGCGTGAAAGGTTGATAACTTAGTAGCTCAGCTTGAATAACAACGT
>CAVENC010000047.1:873-16479 GCA_963617065.1 Butyricicoccaceae bacterium | reverse complement strand
GCGGAGAGAAGGAGATTCGAACTCCTGATACCCTTTAGGGGTATACACGCTTTCCAGGCGTGCCTCTTAAGCCACTCGAGCATCTCTCCAAAACTGTTCTTCAGGACCTTGGAAGGTGCCTGACTGAACAGGACTGCAAATATACAAATAAATCGGGAAAATCTTCGAAAAACTCTCCTGAAGTGCAGAAGAAGCGCGGTTTACTTCAAAGTGTCTCTCTTCAGCCTTTCCACATACCTGTCAATACGTCTCAACTCAGATGGAATATCGATACTTTGAGGGCAATGCTCGACGCACTGCTTGCATCCTATGCAGTGGTCGGCCTGCCGGACAGTCTCAATCGCGCGGTCATAACTTACCAGGTATTTACGCTTCAGACGCCTGTAATCTTCCTGCTCACGGCTTTGGACTATATCTCCGTCATTCACACGGTCATTGTAGTGCTTGAAGATTGTAGGGATGTCTATTCCGTAAGGGCAAGGCATACAATATTTACATCCGGTACAAGGTACGGTAGGGTAGTTTTCCATCAAGTTCGCAACCTCTTTAAGGAACTCGATCTCCTCCTCGTTCAGCGGCTTGAAATGTCTGAAAGTCTTGAGGTTGTCTATCAACGGCTCCATAGATGTCATACCGCTCAGTACTGTCAATATTTTCGGGAATGTTCCGGCAAATCGGAATGCCCAGGACGCAATGGACTGGTCCGGTTCGCGCTCTTTCATTTTGGAGGCGATTCCTGCCGGCAGACTGGCGAGTCTTCCTCCCAGCAGCGGCTCCATAATGGTCATCGGAATATCCCTCTTTGCAAGTTCTTCATAGAGATAGTCTGCATTGACATTTCTCGGGGCCTTCGCGTGCTCCCAATCCACATAATTCAACTCAATCTGTACGAAATCCCAGTGGTATTTGTCGTGCAATGCCACGAACTGGTCGAATACATCCTTTTCTCCGTGGAACGAGAATCCCAGATTCCTGATTCTTCCGGCTTCCCTTTCTTTAAGCAGGAAGTCAAGGAGTCCGTTTGTGACATATCTGTCCTCGAATCCTTTGAATCCTGGTCTTCCTATGGCGTGCAACAGATAATAGTCGAAATAATCTGTCTGCAACTGTTCCTGAGAGTCATAATACATCTTCAGACCTGCCTGCCTTGAGTGGTCGGAGAAGTTGGACAGTTTGGTCGCCACATAATAGGACTTTCTCGGATATCTGCTCAATGCTGTTCCGGCAGCGGCTTCTGACTGGCCTTGCAGGTATGCAGGTGACGTGTCGTAATAATTGACGCCGTGTTTGATGGCATAGTCAATCATTTCATTTACAGCGGCCTGGTCTATGATGTCCTTTCCATCTGCCCCTTTCTTCATCGGCCATCTCATACAACCGAATCCAAGCAGTGAGATTTTGTCTCCGGTCTTAGGGTCGGTGCGCATTTCCATCTCACCGTCGTCAGGGGAGTTGCCAATTTTGTTTCCGGTTCCGGTGCATCCTATCAATGAAGACGAACCGACAGCCAGAGCCCCGGCTCCGACAGATTTCAGAAAATCTCTTCTGTTCAATTTGTCAATCATATCTCAGTCTTTTCTATGGATAGATAGTCCGTTAACTTTAATTGCGCTGAATGGTCTGGACGGGCAGATATATTCGCAGGCTCCGCAGCCGATACATTTGTCTTCATTCACGGCAGGAATGCGCAGAGAATTTTTGTCAGAAGGATCCTTTTTGACAAGCATAATGGCTCCTGCAGGGCAGTGTCTGGCGCAATTGCCGCACGAAACCCCGTCCCGGTTCACTACGCAGAGCTCCCTGTCAACCGTTGCCGTGCCTATGTGTATCGCCGTTTTTTCTTCCTTGGTTATCGGAAGAATCGCTCCGGCAGGGCAGACCTCGGAGCATTTGGTGCATTCAACTCTGCACCATCCCTTCTCGTAGGACATCTCCGGCTGCATAAGGTGTTCCAGCGATGTGGACGGCCTCAGGATATTGTTTGGGCACTGTGATACGCACAGCTGGCAGGCGGTGCAGTGGCTGTAGAATGATTTTACACTTTCTGCTCCGAAAGGAACAACAGGAGTTGTTCTCTCCGGCTTTTTCTTGCCTATGACTGTAGCAAGTCCTCCGTCAACCTTCTTCTCCTGAGCTTTCAATGTCAATGAGCTAAGTGCGATAGCGGATGCACCTATGAAGGCTCTTCTGCCATTGTCAGACGTGCCGCTATCGGAAGTTGCAGATGATTTGCGGCTTTCTATGCTCTCGGAGTTACTTTCTTTGTGAGCTACTGCGTTTGCTTTGGAAGTCTGTTCTGTTGCTTTCCAGAAAGGTTTGTACTGCATTGCTCCGAATTTGCAGGTGTCGATGCAATCGAAACAGTCCACGCACCTGCTGTAATCGACCTTGTGGTCTTTCAAGTCAATGCACGCTGCCTTGCAGTTGCGCTCGCACAAATGGCAGGTTTTGCATTTCGAAGTGTCGATGACCGGTCTGAAGATGGAAAATCTGGAGAAGAAGCTCAAGAATGTTCCCACCGGGCAGATTGTATTGCAGTAAGTCCTGCCGTTACGCCAGGCAAGAATCATTATGATAACGAATGTAGCCGAGGCGATGACGAATGTCGGCAAACTTCTGAGCCATACTTCTTTATGCGCGAATGCGTAGGAATCGAACTTTTCGGCTATGAATGCAAATGCATTGTTCCCCCAGATCCATACGGGTTGGAAAAGATTCTGAACTATCCGTCCGTATGAACTGTATGGGGCAAGCAAAGCTACAAACGCATTGACTCCTGCAATCAATGCTATCAGAAATATTACGAAAACTCCGTATCTGAGAACCTTCTTCTCCGGGGACCAGCTGTACCATTTTCTCGTTTTCTTCCTCCTGCCCTTGTGCGCCCACGCCACGACATCCTGAAATATGCCCATAGGACAGATGACAGAGCAATATACCCTGCCCATCAGGATTGTAAGAATCAGCAGCGCAGCGACTACGACAAGATTCAATGCCAATGCGGCCGGAAGGAACTGTATTTTGGCAAGCCATCCGAACCAGGTTGTCATTACTCCTGAAAAATCCAGGAACAGAAGGGTGCAGAGAATGAATGATATCCCTGCCAAGAGGATACGGACTTTTCTTAACATAAAACCAATGATTTAATGGTTTCTAAGACTTGTTGACTCTTCGGAGAAGGCTCTTGCGGTATTCGTCCCAGTCTTTGATTGGACGTTTAGCCACTCCTGACTCCTCGGCGGCCTTTGCGACTGCAACGGATACACGCTCCAACAATCTGGAATCGAGGGCTGTAGGAATAATATATTCCGGTCCGAACGATGTGTTCTTATCTAATCCTGCAGACTCGATAACTTCCTCTGTAACAGGCTCTTTAGCGAGTTCAGCAATCGCTCTTGCCGCAGCAAGTTTCATTTCTTCATTGATTTCTGTAGCTCTTGTATCCAGTGCGCCACGGAAAATGTAAGGGAATCCGATTACGTTGTTCACCTGGTTAGGATAGTCAGAACGTCCTGTCGCCATAATTGCATCAGGTCTGGCCTCTTTCGCTTCGTAGTATGAGATTTCAGGGACAGGGTTGGCCATAGCCATAATGATAGGCTTGTCTGCCATAGATTTTACCATATCCTGGCTGACTGTGCCTCCTTTGGAGAATCCTGCAAAGACATCTGCACCGACCATTGCCTCTTCCAATGTGTGCAAGTCCCTTTCTGTGGCGAACTCTCGCTTGTATGTGTTGATATCCGTGCGGTCGCTTCTGACAACACCCTTGCTGTCACACATAACGACATTCTCCTTCTTGAGGCCGAGTGCAACATACATTTTTGTGCAGGCAATTGCGGCAGCACCGGCTCCGCTTACTACCATTTTAACGTCTTCAGGACGCTTTCCGGCAAGTTCAAGAGCATTGATGAGTGCAGCGGAACTGATTATTGCGGTACCGTGCTGGTCGTCGTGCATTACAGGAATGTCAAGCTCTTTTTTCAGTCTGGACTCGATTTCAAAGCACTCAGGAGCCTTGATGTCCTCCAGGTTGATTCCGCCGAAAGATACGGATATGTCCTTTACTGTCTTGCAAAAGTCATCGATATTGGTTGAATTTACTTCGATGTCTATTGAGTTTACTCCTGACAATATCTTGAAGAGCAATGATTTGCCTTCCATTACAGGCTTTCCTGCGAGTGCTCCGATATTTCCGAGACCAAGCACTGCAGTACCGTTTGTGATGACTGCCACGAGGTTGCCTTTTCCGGTGTAGTCGTATGCTTTTTCAGGTTCAGCCTGAATTTCAAGACAGGGAGCCGCTACGCCAGGGGTATATGCAAGTGAGAGATCTTTCTGATTTTTTGCCGGTTTGGTAGGAATTATTTCAAGTTTTCCGGCAGGATAAGCTGCGTGATAGGCCAAAGCCTCTTTATCTACGTTGTTGTTCATAGCTATTGTGTGTTTTGATTGTCGTTAACTTCTGTCCAGCACGATAAGCGCAATGGACCTGTGACTGAATTTCAAATATACAGAATCTTTGTTTGATTTGTTCAATGTCGCCTTCCACCAATTGTCAAAAATCACATCGGAGGTTTGCCATTCAAGTCCGTCGGAAACAATTTTCAGCGAATTGTCCGGAGAGAAAATGGATATTTCACGGCCTTTGGTCATAGGGAAACGGCACGAATCCGTGACAGCGAACATCCTGGAGTAGTCGGACACTATATCTATGACAGGGGCATTGTCTTGACTGTAAGGGCTTTCCGGGATTTCGTATGTCTTGTGCTCTGAAGTGCCGTTTAATTCTTTGGCGAATTCCATAAGAAGGCTCATATTGCCGACGGTGTGGTCTTCGCGTTTGCCCGTGGCCGCAAGGAAATGAATCTCAGTGAGATCTTTGAAGTGGCTGATGGCATAATGGAAAGCCTTGCTCATATCATTGGTCTCCTGTTCTGTCTCGCGTATTATGATGTCAGCGTATTCTTTCTGCAATCTGCGGGATATGGAATCAAGGTCTCCTATGACTATGTCGGGCCGGCGTAATTTGCCGAAAACCTTGACGCTGTTCCGCAGATATGGACTGAGAGCATTGTCGCAGCAGATGATGTAGTCCGCCTCGCGAAGCAGATTCAGAGGATATTCCTTCCGTGGAAATTCTCCGCAACATATTATGACTGCGCTTGCCATTATTTCTTTCTGATTATGCTCAATCCGTGACGTATAGGCAGGATGACGGTCTCCACTCGAGGGTCATTGGCGGTAAGGTCATTGAATTTCACTATTCCTGCCGTCTGTTTGTCTTCCGGGACTTTCTCGGCATATACCTTTCCGTCCCACAATACATCGTCTGCGAGAATGAATCCTCCCGGCCTTGTCAATGATAATACAAGTTCGTAGTAATCAGGATATTCCCGCTTGTTGGCATCGATAAATGTGAGGTCGTAGCCGTCTTCTCCTGAATGGTTTCGAAGAAACTCCATCGCGTCTCCGATGTGCAGCGAGATTTTGTCCGACACGCCGGCCTTTTCGAATCCTTCAATTATCAGATCCTCCAACTCGTCATTGATTTCCAACGTATCGATGTGGCCGTTTTCCGGGAGTCCCAACGCCATACAGATGGCGGAATATCCCGTGAATGTACCTATTTCCAATACCTTGCGGGGCGAAATCATACGTGTCATCATATAGAGAAACTCACCCTGCACCCTTCCTGTGAGCATTCTCGGGTAATTGGTGCGGATGTTGGTCTGTCTCTCAAGCCAGGCCAGTGCTTCGTTTCTTATGGAACAATGTTCCTCGAGATATTTGTCCAGTGCGCTCTCCATAATTTCTAAAGCATTATCAGACGGCTTGTCCTGTCTGGCATAAAGATTCGGCAGGCCATTTCCCTGATTTCTGAGGCCGTTATGCTGTCTATCTGTCTGCGTGTTTCTTCTGACGGGAACACTTTTCCGTATGCCAGAAGGCTTTTGCCCATACTCAGACATTGGGCTTCCCCGTTGTCTGAACTTATTGCGATCTGACCGTGCAGCTGCTTCTTTGCGGCGCGAAGCCTGGATTCGGACATTTCCAAGGTCTGGAGTTTGACAATTTCCTTGTTCACGGCAGCCATACATCTGTCGATATTCTCTTTTTCGCAGCCGAGTGTGACGGCAAGAATGCCTGTGTCTGCATATTGTGTATAACTGCTTTCCACGCCATATACCCAGCCGTGCTTTTCGCGGAGTTCACTGTTGAGTATAGAATTCATTGCAGGTCCGCCGAGAATGTTGTTCATAAGTGTTGCGACGATGCGCTCCCGGTCTTCATATAGTGAAGGCGCATATCCGCCGACAACAGCATTCACTTCGTGGTTCTTTTTGTTCAGGACTTCGTCAAAAACATTATTCAGAATCGCCTGTGAGGGAATATGGCACTTCAGAGGAGCGGTTGTTCCAGTGCTTCCGAAGAACTTTTCGCACAGCTTCAGGACATTGGACTCGAGCTTCTTCTCGTCAATGTCCGCGACTATGGTGAATGCCATAGATCCGGGAATGAACTTTTCCTTGAAGAAACGTCTGAGCTCCTCAGAATCAATGGCTTTAACCGACTGTACAGTTCCCAGAATCGGCATTGCCAACGGATGTCCGCTGAAAATCTTCTCCTCGAATCTGTCATAGACATCATCGGCCGGGCTGTCCTTGTATGATTTGATTTCATCTATGACTACGCCGCGCTCGGTGTCCACTTCCTGACTCGGAAATGTCGCTGAAGTCGCGATTTCCATAAGAAGGGACGCTGCTTTGCCCAAGTCTTCCTTGAGAACGGTGGCGTGAAGCACTATCTCTTCCTTAGTTGTATAAGCGTTCAGTTCGCCTCCGAGTTTGTCGAGATAACTGTTTATTACTCTGGAACTTTTGCTTTCAGTTCCCTTGAATAGGGTGTGCTCGGTGAAATGTGCGATGCCGCTGTGAAACCCTGCCTCGTGTCTGGTACCGCAGGCGATTCCGAGAGAGCAATATGCTACGGCGGAACCGCTTCTTTTAACAGCGTAGTGAACTCCGCAATCTGACTTTCCTGAAATCATCCTACCTCGATTTTGCGATTTTCTTCAGGTCACTCTTCAGGAATCCGACATTATCCTCGTTGACCACATTGTGCTTTTTGTAATAGAACAATTCGTGAGTGCGCACATCAATGAGCATTTTCCAGCAAACTGAACCTTTGCCCGGTTCGGCCGGGGCTACAACGTAGCTGATCAATGCATTTTCATCGCCGGTGAGAAATACGTTATCCACTTCCTCGCTGCTTGTTATGACAATATTCTTTTTCGATTTGAAAGCCTCACCTGCCTGCGAAGCAATGTCATCCTCGGAGATATACACCTTTCTGCCGGCCGATTTGCCCAAAGGGGTTACATAACTGGACAGTCCTGTGAAGTTTCCGCTCAGGGATTTGCTTACATATCCCTGGATGATGTCCACAAGGCCTGGGAGTATTGCAGCCTCGCGTCCGGAAGGAAAATCAGCCGCGCATATCGGCATACTGACCACTTCCACCATATCATTAATGCTTTTTGCCGAGGACTTGCCTTTTACCAGTGTGAGCATTGTGATGCCCGGAGCCGTTTCATTCTTGTATTTGACTTTGACCGGCACCATAAAGTAATATTCTTCGTTGTTCTTCAGCGTATTGAACTCGGCTAACGTGCAAAATTCAAATGCGGAGAGATTCCACGTGTTGTTCAAAGCCTCCTGTAATGCAGTATCTACAAAATGATTTCCGGAGAGGACAACTTTCATCGTTCTGATGGTGAAATCACTCAGTTTCTCTTTTCTGGTTGTTATCTGAGCCTGTCCGAATGCGGAAAATGACAGTGCAAGTGTGACTAATATCGTTAATATCCGTTTCATCCTTATGAGGTTTACAAACTATGCGAAGTTACAAAATAATGATTATTTTTGTATTTGATAAGTAAAACTGAAAATTATGGAAATCGATCCGATCAGAGAGCGCCGTGATCAGGAAGCGCGGCTTGCTCAGGCAAATAAATTGAAGACTGTGATGTATGTCCTGATAGCTGTGGCTATAGTCTTGGTTGCGGCTCTCGCTTATGTCTGGAGCCAGAAGACATCCCTCATAAATGAACTTGAGGATGAGAAGCAGGACCTCACGGAGCAGATGGAGAACCTTCAGAATGACTATGCTACATTGTCATCTGACTATGACTCAATTAATTCCCAGCTTGACACTTCACGTGCGGAAGTAGCCAACCTCATTGAAAGAATCAAGAAAACAGAGGCTACCAACCGTGCAAAAATGCGTCAGTATGAGAAGGAACTCGGTACATTGAGGAGCATAATGCGCAACTACATCGTGCAGATTGATTCCCTCAACACCTTGAATCATAGACTTACAGCAGATGCAGCCGCAGCACGTCGCGAGGCTGCTGCAAGCAAGGCGCAGAATGCTCAGTTGACCCAGCAGGTCGAGAGCCTCACAGGCCAGGTTGCAGCAGGCGCTGTCATCAAGGCACGCGGTCTCAGAATGGAGGCCTATATGTCCAACGACAAAGTTACTGACAGAAGCAGCCGAGTCGTAAGATTGCTTACATCGCTCTCTCTCGTGGAAAACGATCTTGCACCTAAGGGCCCTGTCAGAGTTTACATCCGCGTGAAAGATCCGGACGGAATCATCCTTACCAATTCAACACGTACGTCATTTACCTACAATGGCGAAACGATGGTGGCTTCAGCATCCAGAAAGGTTGACTATGAAGGTCAGGAGGTTGACTTGAGCATATATCTCAATGATATACCAAGCTATCGCAAAGGTGTTTACACGGTTGAGGCCTATACAGAACAGGCTTTCCTCGGCAAGGCTGAATTAATGCTCAGATAATTTGATATACATTCACGTCCCATTCTGCAAGAGTTTCTGTACCTACTGCGGCTTCTATTCTGAGGTGGTCGCTTGCAGAGAGAATGTTCAAGACAGAAGTTTCGACAGGTTCGCCAAGTATGCGGATGCAGTATGCTCGGAAACAGATGCCCGCGTGAATGAGATTCTCGCCACCCTTCCTTCAACGGAAATGGGAGAGAACGTGGATACGCTATACATAGGAGGCGGCACCCCATCGGTGCTGCCTTTTATTGTGCTCGACAGAATGGTCAGACATCTCAACACGAAAGTTTTCGGTGCGGAAGTGCACGAATACCAGGAATTTACAGTCGAGGTGAATCCTGACGACATAGTGCTGAAAGGGGATGAATATGTGAAGTCTCTGCTCTTCATAGGCGTTACTCGAATCAGTATGGGAGTGCAGTCGTTTGACGACAATATGCTTCGCTGGATGAACAGGAGGCATAACTCGAATGAAGTGGAGCAGGCTATGTCCATTCTTCGAAGGAATGGAGTGAAGAACATCAGCATAGATCTTATCTTCGGCATCAACGGGCTGACAGATGACCAATGGCGGCATTCACTGGAAAAGGCGGTTGAACTGCATCCGGAGCATTTGTCAGCATATCAGCTTTCACTGGAGGATGGCAGCGCTCTGGCGTCGCTTGTCGATGCGGGGAAGTATAAGGAAGCTGATGAAGAACAATGCCGTCATCAGTATGAAATGCTATGCGATGTGATGTCTGCCTCCGGATACCGGCATTATGAGGTGTCAAATTTTGCTTTGCCTGGATATGAAGCTGTGCACAACTCAGCATACTGGAGGCGTGTTCCTTATGTCGGACTTGGTCCCGGAGCCCACAGCGCAGTCTGCGGCATTGACGGAAAGTTGAATATCCGGAAATGGAACTCCCAGTCGGAGCACAGTTATCTGCCGGAAACCGAGTCTCTTGGTGACGAAGATATCAGAATCGAGAAAATAATGTTATCATTGCGGACAGAAAACGGTATTGAGTCCGTATATATTCCTAAGGAGCAATTGAATGCTTTCTTGGCTGACGGGACTCTGGTAAAGACCGGAAACGGAAGAGTCAGAATACCTGAAGACAGGTTTTTCGTATCTGATGAAATAATAAGAGAATTGATATGAATATCTATGCCCGGCGGATTGAATCTATCCGCGAAATGATGAGAGAGAAGGGGATTGACGCTGTTGTCCTGACAGGTTCTGACCCTCATAGCAGCGAGTATCCAGCTTCTAGATGGAAGCAGGTGGAGTGGGTATGCGGTTTTACCGGAGAGGCCGGAGACCTTGTGATTACTTTGGACCACGCAGGCTTGTGGACAGATAGCAGATATTTTATCCAGGCTCTGGAACAGCTTGAAGGGACAGGAGTGGAACTGCACAAGACGCGTATTCTCGGTGAAGTCCGGATTCCCGAATGGCTGGCAAATGTCGCGTTTATAGATAAGTGGGGGACTGTTGCAGTGGCTGTTGACGGCCTTTCACAGACTTTGTCCTCTGTCGTGGATATAGAAATAGCCTTCGTCAATTCAGGAAGACACGATGCTTCTCTGGATGAGGATGATGACAAACACGGCTACAAGATAATCGATCTTCCTGATATGCTGGACCCGCTGTGGAAAGACAGACCGGCTGTGCCGTGCACTCCGATAATTACTCTTGGAGATGAACTGACAGGCGAAAGCAGAGCGTCCAAGCTTGCCTGGCTGAGAGAGTTTATAAAGCAGAAAGAGTGTGATGCAATTCTGATAACAGCTTTGGACGAGATTGCCTGGCTTCTGAATGTCAGAGGCTCCGATGTGGAGTATAATCCTGTCGTGCAATCCTATCTCCTTGTGACGGAAAATTCGGCGGATTGGTTTGTCCGCAAATCTCAATCGGTTGATGCTGAGACAGCAGACAGTTTTGCCGAGCTTTCAGCGGATGGTATATCGGTCAAGAATTATGATGATATCAGATATTATTTCACATATTTGGGTCCTTTTGAGGCCAGCATATATGTCGATCCGTCTAAACTGAATTATCATTTGAAGCGATGTCTTACTATGTGTAATACAGAGCTCAAAGACCAGGTGAGACTTGTCAAGGGTCCTTCCCCTGTGCCGTTGCGCAAGGCTGTGAAAAATGAAACCGAGATTGCCGGAATGAAAGAGGCTCATCTTGAAGACGGGGTTGCGATGGAGAAATTCCTGTATTGGATTGACAAGTGCATAAAAGACGGAATTGAGATATCCGAGTGGGATGCTTTCAAGAAATTGACGTCATTAAGGGCTGAAATACAGGGATATAGAGGTGATAGTTTTCAGACAATATCGGCTTATGGCGCCGGTGCGGCATTGCCGCATTATGTAACACCTGAGGTGGGCTCAAGTGTGTTGGAACCTCACGGCCTGTACCTATGCGATTCCGGAGGGCAATACCTGTTCGGTACTACAGACATTACCAGAACTGTCGCTCTCGGGCCTTGCACTACGGACGAAATGGAAGATTATACGCTTGTTCTCAAGGGCCATATCGGTCTGGCAACTGCCGTGTTCCCGTTAGGCACTTCCGGATGTCAGATAGATTATGCAGCGCGTTGTCCGCTTTGGCAATTCAGACGCAACTACGGACACGGCACAGGGCACGGAGTCGGCTTTTTCTTGAATGTGCACGAAGGTCCGCAAGATATTCGTCAGAACTATAATAGTCAGCAGATGTTGCCCGGAATGATAACGTCTGATGAGCCTGGATTTTATAAAGAAGGCGAATATGGTATCAGGCACGAGAGCCTTCTGCTGTGCGTGAAGGTTGACGAAAATGAGTTCGGCACTTGGCTCGGCTTCGAGAATCTTACGCTGTGCCATATAGATACGAGGCCGATTCTGAGGCACTTGCTGACGGACGAAGAGGTCGCCTGGCTGAATGCCTACAATGAGAAAGTATATCAGACGATTTCGCCACGCTTGTCTGCTGCCGAGGCTGAATGGCTCAGAGTCAGGACTATGCCGATTTGACGCTTTTTTGGGAATCTTAAGAATCTCCTTGTAAGCCAGGCAAAAATTTAAACTACTTCATAGTCGGATTCTTGTAAGAATCGCTATCTTTACGTAATGACAATACAAAATTTTTGATGTTATGAAACAGGACTCTTTGATAACATTTGTTGCAGGTGCCGCTATCGGTGCCACTTTGGGTATTCTTTTCGCTCCGGATAAAGGCGAGGTTACAAGACGCAAGATTAAGTCTGCGGCTAAAGAAGGATATGATGTCGCTGTAGATAAAGCTACTGAGGCTTATGCTTATGCAAAAGACAAGGTTGCAGGCGTCAAGAAAGATATCGATGATCTTCGCGCAATTCTGAAAACCGAAGGCGAGGAGATGAAAGAAGAGGCTAGAGCAAAGATTCTCGATCAGTTGGACAGGCTAGAAAAGGCTCTTGAGAAAGACGAGGAATCAATTGATGAACAATACGATAACGTATAATGAGTAAGCATTTCACCAAACCGGCTGAAGATCTTGCCGCAAGTGCTGCCGAATATATTGACTTGAAAGTTGACGAAGTCAAGTTGAGGACAGCGAAAGGCTTGTCGGTAACACTCAACAGCCTGCTTTTGTCGATTACTTTTCTTACGCTCGGAAGCATTGTGCTGATGGCTGTCGCCTTTGGTGCGGTGTTGCTGTTGGGTGATATTATCGGAAGTTATGCAGCGGGCGCGTTCATTGTCGCAGCTTTCTTTTTGCTGTTGATATTCATTCTGTTTCTTGTTAGAAAGAAACTGTTCATCAACGGTCTTGTGAAAATGTTTGTGAAATTGTTCTTCGAGGAAGGAGGTGACGAATGAAATATTCAGATATACAGGATCTTGAGGGCTTGAATCAAGCATTGAAAACAACTTCAGAAGAGGTGCGTATTAGAGGACGTAATGTGGTGTCCTCTTGGGAAGCAGTCAAGGAGGCGTATGCCCCTGTAAATCTTCTTGCCGCCGGCATCAAGAGCGCTTCGTCATCAATTCCACTGGATAAGATTGTGATTTTTGGGGTGCGGATTATTCGTCGCTTCTTCAAATAATCATAGTGGCTGAATAAAAAGCGGTCTACTGCGTTGTTCTCCTTGCCCAAATCCTCACAACCGCCAGGTTGCTCCGGTATTGTGCTCGTCGAGAGCCTTGTATCCCATCTTTTTATTCAGCCACTCGCCATCGCGCATAAAAAGCTGGCTACGGCGTTGTTCTCCTCGCTAGAATTTCAAAAGAAAGGTAGAGGAAAGCGCATTCGGAGCGTAGCGACCGAAGGGGTTTCGGGGAATCCTTTCCCCGTGCTCCTGGGAGCTGTCTCGAAGAGACTGAGGGTAAGATGCAAACTTGCGCGAA
The DNA here is from genome assembly GCA_963617065.1 of Butyricicoccaceae bacterium. Lineage (GTDB taxonomy): Bacteria > Bacteroidota > Bacteroidia > Bacteroidales > UBA932 > Cryptobacteroides. The sequence continues at coordinate 3,237 of CAVENC010000047.1, read as the reverse complement.
GCGCGTAGCGACCGAAGGGGTGTCGGGGAATACTTTCCCCGATAAAAATTCAACCGCACCGGAGGTGCGAAATCGTCCTTCGGGACAGCAGGCGCTAGCATGCAGGGATTGCCACGAAGTGGCTGAGGAATAATAAACTAAAAAAGGGAGCGACTTTTTAGTCACCCCCTTTTTTATTATTATAGACTATTATTAGTCAGTAAGAGAGAATCTTCTGAAAGCAAGTACTTTAGCATCCTTGTCTGCAGTGTGGATGTAATCGAGGACAGACATCTTGTTGTCCCAAATGAACTCCTGATCCTCAAGAGTCTGCTCTTTGAAGAACTTCTTGAGCTTACCCTTTGCGATGTTCTCAAGCATAGCCTCTGGCTTGCCTGCCATCTTCGGATCTTCTGCAATCTGCTGTTTGTACATTGCAAGCTCCTTCTCGACAGTCTCCTTAGGGCAATCAGCTTCTGAAACTGATACAGGGTGCATAGATGTAACCTGCATAGCTACGTTCTTGCCGATTTCCTCAGGAACTTCCTTATTGAAAGAAACGATGGAAGCAACTTTGTTGTTGTTGTGTACGTACTGTGCAATGTATGGTGCCTCAAGGGACTCATAGTATGCCAATACGTGCTTCTCACCAGTCTTTCCTGTCTGAGCGGAAATCTCTTCCTCTACAGTGTATCCATCTTTCAACTTGACAGACTTGAGAGCCTCGAGATCTGCAGGGAAAGCTGCGATGGCAGCGTCTGCGATAGAGTTAGCGAGGTTCTTGAAATCTGGGGTAGCTGAAACGAAGTCAGTCTCGCATCCGAGGCATACGATAACGGCCTTGCCGCCATTGATGCGTACGAGAACTGCTCCTTCGGTAGTTTCGCGGTCAGCTCTCTTGGCTGCCACCAACTTGCCTTTTTCGCGGATGATCTCAACTGCCTTTTCGAAGTTGCCTTCAGCCTCAGTAAGGGCCTTTTTGCAATCCATCATACCGGCACTGGTCATCTTACGTAATTTCATTACGTCAGCTGCTGTAATCTCCATAGTAAAATAGGATGTTAAAATTATTCTGCCTTTACTTCTTCTGCCTGAGCCGGAGCCTCAGCAGCCTCTGCTTTAGGAGCTTCTGCTACTTCCTCAGCGCCAGTTCCCTTGCGAGGACGGAGCTTCTTTGTAGCCGGTTTCTCAGCTGCTTCAGCTGCAGCATCTTTCTCCTTTTCGAGTTTTCTCTCGCTCAATCCCTCCTGGATAGCTGCACAAAGAGCGTTGGTGATGTACTCAACTGACTTTGTGGCATCATCATTAGCCGGAATCACGTAATCAATCGGGGTAGGATCGCAACAAGTATCAACCATAGCGATTACCGGAATGTTCAGGCGGTTTGCCTCTTTAACGGCATTTGCCTCTTTCTGAATGTCAACTACGAAAAGTGCTGACGGAAGACGGCTCATATCCTTGATGGAACCGAGGTTCTTCTCAAGTTTAGCCCTCTGACGGTCAACCTGAAGACGCTCACGCTTTGCGAGCTTGTCATAAGTACCATCTTCTTTCATTTTGTCGATGGTATTCATCTTCTTGATTGCCTTGCGGATGGTAGGGAAGTTTGTAAGCATTCCGCCTGGCCATCTTTCTGTAACGTAAGGCATATTGACTGAAGCGGCTTTCTCGGCGATAACGTCCTTAGCCTGCTTCTTGGTTGCAACGAAAAGAATCTTGCGGCCTGAGCGTGCAAGTTCCTTCATTACTTCTGCAGCCTCGTCAATCTTGACGACACTCTTGTGCAGGTCGATAATGTGAATCCCGTTTCTCTCAATGAAGATATAAGGAGCCATTTTAGGATTCCATTTTCTGGCAAGATGCCCGAAATGTGCACCTGCTTCGAGTAGTTCTTGGAAATTTGTTCTTGGCATTTTTAGTGATGTTTCTTTTGTTACACTTTCCCTTCAGGCTTTAGCCGTGACCTGTCGGGCTCTTTTCATCAATCCTGAAGCAGCGGTCTGAATAAGGCCGGTCTCCCGGATTTTCCGCAGTCTCGGCAATCTTCAAGCAGCTAAGACAGAATTCACATCCTGTTTCAGATCTGAAGATTTCTGCACCGGACTGTGCAAGTAAATCAATGTGTCCGTAAGATTAACGCTTACTGAACTGGAAGCGGCGACGTGCACCAGGCTGACCAGGTTTCTTTCTCTCGACTTCTCTTGAGTCGCGGGTGAGGAATCCTGCGGTTTTAAGGGCTGAGCGGTAAGCCTCTTTATCTACTTCGCAAAGTGCGCGAGCGATACCGAGTCTCATTGCTTCTGCCTGACCTTTGATTCCACCTCCGACGAGATTGGCCTTAACGTCAAACTGACCTGCCGTACCGGTAACTTCGAATGGCTGACT
>CAVENC010000047.1:0-863 GCA_963617065.1 Butyricicoccaceae bacterium | reverse complement strand
ATGTACTGGAGAGTCTCATCAGGAAAATATTCCTTGAGCTCTTTTCCATTGATAGTCACATTGCCTGAACCGGCTGCGACATAAACACGAGCCACAGCTGATTTACGTCTTCCAAGGGCGTTTACTGTTTTCTCCATTTGCTCTGTTTAAATTTCGTTCAACTTAATTTCTTTTGGCTGTTGAGCCTGGTGCGGATGCTCAGGACCTGCATAGATAAACAGGTTGTTGATGAGCTTGTCACCAAGACGAGTCTTAGGAAGCATACCTTTAACTGCTCTCCTTACCAACTCTGTAGGTCTCTTTTGAAGAATCTCCTTAGGCGTAGTGAAACGCTGTCCACCAGGATATCCGGTGTAACGAACGTAAACTCTGTTGGTCATCTTCTTGCCTTTGAGAGCCACCTTTTCAGCATTGACAACGATGACATTGTCACCGCAATCTACGTTAGGTGTGAACCCTGGTTTTGTCTTGCCACGGAGGACAAGAGAAACACGGGCTGCAAGACGGCCAAGTGCCAGATCGGTAGCATCAATGACGACCCACTCTTTCTTTACAGTTGCCTTGTTGAGGTAAACTGACTTGTAACTTTGTGTGTCCACTGTCTTGATCTTTAATTGGTTAATAATAAAATATTGCGATCCCTACACATTATAGGGGTCGCAAAGGTAGCAATAAATTTCCAAACCGCAAAATATCGCGGAAAAAGACTATTTCGACGACAATACAGTCGCGGATCAGCGGACTCTTCACCGAAACTTTTCTGCGAAATCGACACTTTATGAGCGGAGAATCACCGAAAGAATAAATAAGAATAGAATAGAATAGAATAGAATAGAATAGAATACCTTTGCTACAGCACTCAG
>CAVENC010000046.1:0-16602 GCA_963617065.1 Butyricicoccaceae bacterium | reverse complement strand
GGAATGCACAACTGCAGCATCAACCATCAAACAAATAAGAAAAGAGCCGCCCGGCTGTTCCGGACGACTCCTCAAAGTCAAATTATATTCCAATTCGCTATTTAATGACAATTTGTCATATCAATTACAACGACGTCTCGTACGTCTGGCCAGCATCCGAATATGTTGCACGAATCCAATCAAGAGTACTTTCGCCTTTCTTCAAATTCATTATGAATTCGCCTCGTATATCAAAACCACGCTCCGAAAAAGTTTCATAATTGTCCCAAGTGACACTTATCGGCGTCTCAGACTTATACTGCATAGAGTAGGCTGTCTTTTCGATACGGGTACCACTGAACGTCATTGTCCACGGATGCCTTACGTGCGATGAATCAGGCTCGCTTTCAAGCTTCGCTTCTGCAGAAAAATTGTATTTATGGCCATCCGCATTGGATTCTTCGGCCTTATTCTCGACATTCCAAACATCTGTCAGCTGCGAGTGCCTGATACGCATTGAGCCGTAAGTCCATACAGTATCCTTATTCTCAACCTTGCATACAATCGGAGAAATTGTATGCAGATAACCGTCACTTACGGTATATGCTCTTCCTGTTTCAGGTTTTCCTTCTGTAATCTCATAGATTTTCAGCACGCAGTCAAGTCCGTCAGCCGATTTTCTCACCACGTTGTCCACTACAGATCTTGCATACAGTTCATACTCTCTACCGACAGGATAATCATAATGATGATGACATTCCCACGCCATTAGGGCGATTGTTGACATTGCGACAAGCAATGCTTTGTATTTCATAGTCTTCATATAATCCAAATTAATTAGAACCTGACACCTACTCCGAATTCAACACCGTTTATAAGTGTTCCAAAAGCCAGAGCAATTTTTCCATACACTACATTTCCAAGGGAATAGGAAATCGGATATACCTGAAATTCAGGATAAACAGTCTGCTTGAAGCCATCGTGATAACCGATACCCACGCTTACTGCAGAAGAAAGTGTCGTCAGTCTTGTTCTGAAATAGTCAAATCTGACTTCCGGCATAACATAAAAAACGCGCCCGGTTATATTCTTGGGGTTTCCTCTGTTGAAACCGTGACACACAGCGCCATCGATTTGCTGATAACTTAAGTTTCCGCCAACTGCCAGCCAAGGGAGCACCTTCACGTCTGCCTTCAGATTGTAACAAACAGTGGAGCCCGACATATCTTTCATATAGTCGGCATAGTAATGCTCGACATCCGGATACTTTTTATTGTTGGCATTATAAAAATCCTTGTAGCCATTCATAAATCGGTGTTCTAGCACAGAAGCACCGCCACCCATAAAAGAAATGGAGATATCCATCTTGTAAGGCTTCTGCTCACGGAAAGCTTTTGCAGGATTGGATACAAACATCAGGACGCCGATCATAATTGCGGCAGCTATTCCCGTAAAGTTCGATTTACCGTTCATTTGTATATTTTTTAACATCCCCGTATAGATGCAAGCGCCCACCATTATGTTGCATAATGGTGGGCGCTGACCGCAAGTTTGCTTCTTACCCTCAGTCACTTCGTGACAGCTCCCAGGAGCACGGGGAAAGTGTTCCCCAAAACCCTTTCGGTCGCGTTGCTCCGATACGACTTAATGCTCATCTGTAATACATCAAAAAGAGGCAGATGGCCGGAGCGAATTTTCCCCAGGTTTTTGAGCGAAGGGCGCTGTCTCTTTTTGATTCTTTGGGCAAGGAGAGAAACGCAGTAGGTCGCTCTGGATTCAGCGCGTTAGCGAGGGGTTGAATAAAAATCTATTTGTACATAAAACGCTTAATACTCATCTTCGGCGTCTTCTCAAACGGAGCATCCACAGTCTCGACTTTCTGAATCTGACTATATGAAGGAAGTGATTTGTTGGCATTTATGCGGATATGCTCAGGAATATCTGCAACTGCCTCCGCATCCAGTCCGTTCTTACGGATAGCATCGCTGTCCAGATAGACAAGTGCCACAAGCTTACCGGACCTGTCCACGACCACGGACTCGACCACATAATCCTGATTGTTCACTACAGCCTCAACTTCCTCCGGATATATATTCTGACCGTTTGCACTGAGAATCATACTCTTGCTGCGTCCCTTGATGAAGATATTCCCGTTCGCGTCAATTACACCGAGGTCTCCTGTCTTGAGGTATCCGTCAGGTGTGAACGCCATTGCGGTAGCCTCAGGATTCTTGTAATAGCCAAGACAGATATTTGCGCCTTTTGCCTGAATCTCGCCCACCACGTGAGCAGGATCTTCCGAATCTATACGCACTGTAGCGCAGTCAACCGACTTTCCGCAAGAGCCTGGCACATATTTATCCCAAGCCTCATAAGCGAGAAGCGGTGCTGCTTCAGTCATTCCATAGCCGACAGTATAAGGAAGGCCCAATTTCTTGAACCATTTTTCCACTTCCGGATTGAGTGGCGCGCCTCCCATTATTATCATCTGGAGATTGCCGCCGAGAGCGCTGAGAAGTTTCTCGCGGATCTTGCCGAACAGTATCGTGTTGATTCCCGGAATCTTCGTAAGAACTTTCATCACAGGCTTTTCCAATACAGGCTTGATGGCGCTCTTGAACACCTTTTCCATAACCAAAGGCACCGTTATGAGCAAATACGGACGAACGTCGCGCATCGCTGAAAGCAGAAGCGTCGGAGACGGAGTCTTGCCGAGGAATGTAATGCTGGTGCCGTTGCACAAAGGATACAGGAACTCATATACAAGTCCATACATATGCGCCATAGGCAACATCGAAACCATCTTGAACTTATTGGAAGAAGGAATATAGCGCTGTCCGAAATCAACAGTCGCGCTCAATGCCCTATAAGTCAGCATAACGCCCTTAGGAGCACTGGTAGTGCCTGAGGTATAATTGATTATGTCAAGGTCATCCAAGTTGTCCGTATTGTAATGTACGTTCTCACCGGTAAATCCCATAGGATATTTCGCGGCAAACCTTTCAGAAACAGATGCATACGCATTGCTGACTTCTTCACTGCCGGCATAGAGCAGAGAGAAATCATTGACACTTATCACTGCGATCACTGACGGCATCTTGGACTTGTCCAGCTTTGCCCATATATCATTGTCAGTAAAAAGCATAAGGCTTTCCGAATGGTCAACTAGATGATTAACGCTTTCCGGCGTAAAATCAGAAAGAATCGGTACGACGACAGTTTCGTAAGTATTGACCGCCAGAAATGAAAGAGCCATTCTCGCAGTATTCTTTGCGCATATTGCTATCCTGTCGCCTTTCTTCAAGCCACAAGCCTCAAAGAAAATATGAAATCTTTCAATCTGGGTTGCCAGTTCCCCATAAGAAAACGACTCACCTCTATAATTACAAACTGCTGGGGTGTCCCAATATAGCCTTACGGCATTCTGAAGTCTGGCAAAATAATGTTCCATCTCTCAATTTTTATTAAGAAGCTGTTTTCAGCTTTTATTAAGTTATCAGCGTGTTTGCGGGCAAATCTGCCGCAGTGACATAATGAAAGTTCAAACTTTCCGTTATTCTTCGCAAATGTAGCAACTTTTCGCTATATTAGCCAACTGAAGAGTGACTGCCACCTAACTTTTCCAGTCACAGAGATTTAGACTATGGCAAAAAGACCTATCGTTGCACTTATATATGATTTCGACGGCACATTGTCGCCGGGAAATATGCAGGAATTCGGATTCATCCAGGCAATCGGAAAGACACCTGAAGAATTTTGGGACAAAAGCAACCAGATAGCCTGCGGACAGGATGCCAGCAACATTCTTTCGTATATGAAGCTGATGGTAGATGAGGCCAAAGCTAACGGAATCAGGCTCAGACGCAGCGAATTCAAGAAATTCGGAAAAGACATCAGGCTATTTGACGGTCTTTCCACCTGGTTCGACCTGGTCAATGAATACGGGCGTTCACAGGGAGTAAAAGTCGAGCACTACATAAACTCTTCCGGCCTGAAAGAAATCATCGAGGGCTGTCCGATAGCAAAGGAATTCAAGCATATCTTCGCAAGTTCATTCCTGTATGACGCCAAAGGGGAAGCCGAGTGGCCTGGAATTGCGGTGGATTATACTGCCAAGACGCAATTCCTGTTCAAGATAAACAAAGGCATTTTCAGCGCGCGTGACACTAAGGAAGTCAACGAGAGCATAGCGGAAGACAAGAAACGCATTCCTTTCTCACAGATGATTTATGTAGGAGACGGAGAGACAGATGTACCTTGTATGAAGATTGTCTCAATGTTCGGAGGTCACTCGATCGCCGTATATAATCCGGATGACAAACAGAAGAAAGCCGGTGCGGAAAAACTGCTCAAGCAAGGACGTGTAAACTTCATTACACCGGCAAACTACAGCCACTACAGCCGCACCTTCAAAGTTGTCTGCAGCATCATCGACAAAATAAAGGCAGATTACGACCTCAAGCGCCTATAAGCTATAAATCAAACGGCTTTCCTCAGCGAGAAATTAAACTCCAGCCCGCCTGACTTGGCAATCTTCACTGAAATTTTGCCGCCGTTAAGGATTACGGCATTTTTGACAATCGCTAATCCCAGACCGGTACCACCGAGCTTTCTGGAACGTCCCTTGTCCACCCTGTAGAAGCGCTCGAACAGATGCGGAATATGCTCCGGAGGCACGCCTACGCCATTGTCGGAAAAACTGAAGTAATAATGCTCGGTATCTTCATCGAGGTACTGCACAGTAATGGTAGCATTCTGTCCGGCATACGCTATAGCATTGTCAGTCAAGTTCCTGAATACAGAATACAGCAAAAGCTGATTTCCGTGCGCCAAGATGCTCGGAGGAATCAGGACCAGCATTTTCATTTTCTTTGAATCCAACTGCTGCTCCACTTCTTTCTTTATCTCACTCACCAGCTGTTCAATATCTATATCTTCAGCGGTGAAGGTTCCGGAAGCCTCATCGATTTTAGACAGGAGAGTTATATCACTTATCAGATTTCCCAGCCTGGTGCTCTGTGCCAAACATCTGGAAATAAATTCGTTGCGCATAGACTCATCCATATCAGGATTGTCAATTATAGTTTCAAGATATCCCCGGATGCTGCTCACAGGAGTTTTAAGCTCGTGCGCGATATTCTGCGTCAACTGACGTTTCAACCTGGTCTTGTCATCTTCACTGTTCTGCAGTTTCGCATAAAGATGCACTATATTCTGGGAGATTTCGCCAAGTTCATCGTCAGAGAATTGAATATCAGCATTTTCTATCTCCTGGTTCTTCTCCGCCATATCAGCGAACACACGTAGATATTCAATATTCTGCTTTATCTTGCGCACATAAAGCAAGTACACGAATATCAGGACAAAAGACAGCCCCAAAGCTATCCAGAGAAAGCCTTTGTCCGAAGCCAGCATCCTTGCCATCGACACATCATAAAGATGCGACGTACGCACGATCATCCCGTCCTCAGGAAACGCGGTTGCCGAATAGAACCACTTTCCGCCCATTGTCTTCGACGAGCGCTTTATATCGTAACCCACTCCGCACGACAGAGCATCCTGGATTTCTTTTCTTCCTATATGATTCTCAAAAGTACTGGAATCTGCCGCCTGACTGTCGGACTGGACGCTCCCCTGCATATCGAGAACGGTCACTCTTATCCCCTCTTTCTTGAGACGTTCCTCAAAAGCGGGCAACGACTCAGGAGAAGAAACGAGCAAATCTCTTATGTCATTATTGCAGTCCTGAAGCCTTGTGTTAAGGATATTGAGCCTATAAGTCTTTTCCCGCTGATACTGAAAAAAAAGGAAGCAGAGAGCAAAAGACAGGAACAGCGTAGAGACTATGATAAAGAGCTTTGAGCTCAGAGATATGTTTTTCTTGTTCATAGTGCGGACTCATCAAAACAATATCCGTATCCGTGCCTTGTCACGATACACTGACCATAAACTCCGAGCTTTTTCCTCAATCTAGTGATATTCACATCCACAGTACGCCCGAGAACAATGACTTCATTCGGCCAGACATCTGAAAGAATTTCCTCTCTTGAATACACGTGTGAGGGGTTTGACAACAGCAGATGCAGAATTCCATATTCAATCCTTGTCAGCTCAACAGACGCACCGTCAACAGAAGCGGTCTTCCTATCATCGTCAAGAACCAACGTCTTATACGTCAGACAATTGTCACGGTTTCGCAAGTCAGAAGTTCTGCGAAGCACGGCCTGCACTCTGGAGACGACCTCGCGGACCGAAAACGGCTTTGATATGTAATCGTCAGCTCCCAATCCCAAGCCTTTCACAGTGTCATCCTCATTGTCAAGGGCAGTCACGAATATAATCGGAATATGAGATGTTTCTGGATTCTTTTTCATTATCTCCGCCAGGCGGAAACCGGAAAGCCCTTCCATCATCACGTCAAGCAGTACAAGATCATATCCGGAGAGGCCAGCCAGCACGGCTTCCTCTGCTGAATGAGCCACCGATGACTGAAAGCCTGCCTTATCCAGATTATATTTCAAGATATCGCAGATATCTGCCTCGTCATCGACAATAAGGATTCGTTTCATAACCGTCCTCCTTCTACGACTTGAATTTCTCGACTATATCTTTCAAATCCGGCAATTCGTCATCATTTTCGCTGAAGAGTATCAGCATCTGATCTCCTGCCCGCAAACGGATACGCCCGTCAGGAACTATGTATTTGTTGTCACGCTTTACTATAATGGCCCTGGAACCTTCCGGCAAATTGATTTCCTTCAATGTATTGCCGTGCTGCAAGTCCTCATCAGTCAATGTATAATCCTGGAGTTTTCCAACCTCTTCCGGTATTTCGATTCCGAATGTATCAGGAGCCGGCTTCATAGGCAAATCCAGATGAAGTCTCTTGGCGATTCGCGGAATAGACATTCCCTGGCATATAAGCGACAGCAACGTAATGAAGAACACTATATTGAAAATCTGCTCCGAGCCGGGAATATTGTCAACAATCGGGTACGTCGCGAATATAATCGGCACTGCACCTTTCAGACCCACCCAAGACACAAACAGTTTTGCGCGGAAAGTGATTTTCCTGAACGGCATAAGACAGATGAACACCGTAAGCGGACGCGCAACGAATATGAGAAAAAGTCCTATGAGCAATGCGATAGGCGCAATGTCTATCATCGCTTTAGGATTGACCAGCAATCCGAGGCTCAAGAACATTCCGATCTGCATCACCCAAGTCATACCGTCCATAAACGAGAGAATCTCCTTGCGATGATTCATCGGCTTGTTTCCAATCACAAAACCTGCGATATAAACTGCGAGATAACCGTTTCCCTGTATCATCTGCGTCATCGAGAACGAGAACATTCCGACAGCGAGCAGAAGAATGGAATAGAGCGGAGCGCTGTTCAATTTGACGCGGCTGACCACCCATACAGTAGCATATCCTATGAGAATACCGGACAAAGCACCTATGGACATCTGAAGCACCAATGTCTTGAGAGAGCCCCATATCAGCTGCGAGTAGTTGATTCCGGAGCTTGAGCTCGGATCGAACAGCAACTGGGCAACCTGAATAAGCACAATCGTAAGCACGTATGCCATAGGGTCATTACTACCGGACTCCAACTCCAGCAGCGGCTTCAAATTCTGCTTCAGCCTCAGATTACAGTTTTTCAATATACTGAATACCGATGCCGAATCCGTAGAAGACATCACGGCAGCCAGAAGGAAGCACATCACTATTGACAGCGACAGGCCAAGCCTTTCGATTCTGGACAGGAAGAAAATGAATGAACCTGTAAACACCACAGTCAAAAGCACTCCCACAGTGGAAAGCACTATTCCGGGTCCAAGGACAGGGCGTATATCCTTCAACTTGGTCTCCAGACCGCCGGTAAACAATATGACACACAGAGCCACGATACTGAGGAACTGCGCCAGATTGTAATTGTCAAATACAAGTCCGAGACCGTCGCAACCGAACAACATTCCCACAAGAAGGAAAATGAGGAGGGAAGGCACTCCGAACTTGTTTCCTGTCCGTGATACCAGGATAGCCGTAAAGACCAGAATTGAACCTATCAGAAAGATATTTTCGGATGTAAACTGAATAATTGAATCCATTTATCGTCGCTGCTTTTTATAAATCTTTATTTTTTGAAATTCGCGCAAACTCCCGACACCAGGAGGTCAAACCGCATTCCGCACATTGTGGCTTCCGGGCCGTACAGACATAGCGCCCCTGAAGAATAAGCCAATGATGTGCTATCGGCCGTTTGTTTTCAGGGATATTCGCTTCAAGTTCCTTGCCAACAGTTTCAGGTGTCCTGCCAGCAGAGAGGCCTATTCTACGGGCCACGCGGAACACGTGCGTATCCACTGCAATCACAGGTTTGTCATATATGATTGAGGCTATGACATTGGCGGTTTTCCGACCTACTCCCGGCAGGCTCAACAACAAATCTATATCAGACGGAACTTCTCCGCGAAATTCAGTTGCAAGTATTCTGGAGGTTTCTATCAGATGGCGAGTCTTGCTATTGGGATAGGAAATGCTGCTAACCAGAGGGAACACATCCTCGAACGTCGCTTCCGACAAAGACTGAGCGTCAGGATATTTGGCAAAGAGTTCAGGCGTAACCATATTGACTCTTTTGTCAGTGCACTGAGCCGACAACATTACCGCCAAAAGAAGGTGGAACGGAGAATCATAATGCAACTCCGTTTCCGCTACAGGCATATTCTCCTCAAACCAACCTACAACACCTTTATATCGTTCCTTCTTTGTCATCTACCCCTTATCTCAGTTCCGTACAGGATTCATTCTTGCAGACCATAACCCTGCCGGGATATTTCTCGAATACCGACTTATTGTGGGTTACCATCACCACGGCCGTTCCTTTTGTCTTGTTGATACCCGAAAGAAGCGTCATAATACCGTCGGCAGTCTCATTGTCGAGATTTCCAGTCGGCTCGTCAGCTATTATCACTCCGGGATTGTTGAGAAGGGATCTGGCGATTGCTATTCGCTGCTGCTCGCCACCGGACAGCTGGTGAGGCATTTTGTGGGCTTTGCTCACCATTCCCACATTCTCCAAGACTTCCAGTATTCTCTTGTTTATCGCTTCGCTGTCCTTCCATCCCGTAGCTCTGAGCACAAATTCAAGATTATCGCTCACGCTCCGGTCCATAAGAAGTTGAAAATCCTGGAAAACGACACCGATTTTTCTCCTCAGAAAAGGAATTTCCTTGCTCCTTATCGTCCCCAGATCAAAACCGCAGACTTTCGCCTGTCCTTTACCCAACTGATTCTCAGCTATGATAGTTCTGATTATGGATGTTTTTCCCGTTCCCACCTTGCCTACTATATACACGAAATCCCCCGGATAGACGTCCATATTAAGACCATATATCACAGGAGTTTCAGCATTGCGGATTTCCGCATCCTTAAATGAGATGACAGGTTCCGTCATATTCCCTATCTGATTGTCCGTCACGATATTCTCACTCATTTGCTCAACAAATTACACTCTCCGGCAGAATCGGAAGAAGCGGATTTACGCACCCCTCGCCAACATAACCGATATAGCCTCTAATTTAGGCAATTTTTTCCGGAAAACACGAATATTTCAACTCTGCTTTTCAAATTTATTCCGCAGATTTTCCCGCACCATCGCCACGCATCTGATTCATAAGCGAAGACCGGTAACTGTCACCGATAGGAATTGCCTTTCCGCCTTCCATATACAGCACTCCGCCACTGACTTCCGACACTCTTGCCAGATTCACCAGATACGACTTATGCACACGCACAAAGAGCGACTCCGGCAATTTTTCCTGCAATTTTCTGAAGCTCAGAAGTACGACCATAGGCATAGCCTCCCCTGCCTGATATATTTTCAGATATTCGCTCATACTTTCCACGTAAACGATATCGGAAACATTGACTTTCACGATTTTGTAACCGGCTTTGAAGAACACGAACTTGTCAGAGAGGTCCGGCTTGGAGGAAGACGACGATTCCGAGGCGCGCTCCAGTTCCATACGCTTTCTCAATTTTTCAGAAGTTGTCAGGAATTCATCAAAAGTATATGGCTTGAGAAGATAGTCCACTGCATTCACCTTAAATCCCTCAACCGCATATTCCGAATAGGCGGTCGTAAAGACCAGCAGAGGAGGATTTTCCAAAGACTTCACCATATCGATGCCTGACTGGTCCGGCATATTCACATCCACGAACATTGCGTCAACTTCGTTATGCTCGAGAAACTGCTTAGCCGGTGAAGCACTGGAGAAAATCCCGGAAAGTTCCAGGAATGGGACCTTAGTTATACATTTCTCCAGTTGTCCCAAAGCAAGCGGTTCATCATCCACCGCTATCACTTTTATTTTATCGATTTCCATATCCTGCAGGTTCGTTAATGTTATCATTCAATAGTTTACGCCCAAAAAGCCACGCATTCTGAGATTCCGGTTCCAATCTCCCGGCAAGTTCAAGACAGCCGGACAATCTTGGACGGCAAGACAGGCAATACTATCAGAACTTCGTATTGTGATTCCGCCTGATCGATATGCAGCACAAAATCGCTACCGTAAAGCAATGACAGTCTTTTACTTATATTTTGCAATCCTATACCTCCGCGATCCTTTTCCGAGGACTTCGCCGGAATACTGTTCACGCATTTGAATACAACCTTGCCATCCTCTACTTTGACCGACAAACGTATGTAACTTCGGTTTTCATAACTAATTCCGTGTTTGAAAGCATTTTCGGCCACCGTAGCCATCAGAAGAGGAGGAATCTGCGCATTATCATCTTCTTCCGGAAATGAGAATTCAATCTCGACATCCTCCGTATAACGCAACCGCATCAAGTATATGTAGTGCTTCAGAAAGTCAACCTCCTTGGACAGACTGACAGTCACATCGCTGTTGTCATACAGCACGTGTCGCATAAGCCTCGACAATTCCACTATACTCTCCTTAGCCTTCTCCGGAGCAATATCCACCAGAGCGTGTATATTGTTGAGAGTATTCATAAAGAAATGCGGATTGATCTGATACCGGAGATATTCCAACCGATATTGCAGATTTTCCTTTTCCAACTCCTGCAGCCTTCGTTGCTCCTCATGATACCGCTTATAGTATTCTATGCCGACATTGACGCCAAGAAGCAGCAACGCCATTATGATTTTGAATACTGCAGGATTGACCGGCTTCATACCGTCAGGCTTATTTTTCGGAGGCCTCGACATTTCATCAGCAAAAGGTTCTCCGTCCACGCCATCCGGTCCGGGACGGAATCCGTGATCGTCTCTATGTGGTCCTTTTCCAATATCTTCAAGAGCATCACCATCAGAGCCGAACGGATGCGGAGATTTCATCTCGACCGGCCCCGGTTTTCTTGCCGGTCCGGATTCCTCGATATAAAAGGTGTATGCTGAAAACAGAAAGACCAGCAGGCAAGTCAATGAAAGATACAACGGTACATTGCGCCTGTTCATCAGAATGGGCACCAGCAGGACATCGTGCGCTATATACAGAATAACAAAAGGTAATGTAGGCATAAAAAAGTGTCTCAGATATTGAGTCCAAAACCCTACAGACACAGTCCGGTCATACTCTATCAGGGCAATCAATATCTCGACCGCAAAAACCGCCAGGCACAGCAGCGATTTGATTGCAAAAGACCTCGTTCTTTTTGAAATTTCCATACACTCAAACGGTCAATTTTGTCATTGAACCAATGCAAAATTAACATATAGTTTCGATTGCGCTCAGGGCGTTTGCTGAATAAATCGGCCTGTTCGTTGAAAATAATTTTGAATGATGAACAAGAAGTTTCATATTTGGTTGCGAATGGAATAAGAATGCTGACAAGCTCTGACATTCTTTGTTTTGAAAAACAGCTTCTAAATCAGATATGAGTATGAAGAAGACAATGTATTATCTGTCAACCGTCCTTATGATTATCGCCTGCAGCGGTAATGATATCACTACGATTGACAATCCAGGCTCAAATTCAAATTCCGGATCAAGTTCAGGTTCGGATTCAGGTTCAAGTGATAGCGGCACAGATGAATCCGGCACAGACGGCAGCGGCATCGTCACAGTGGATGGCACAATATGCATAACATTCTCGGAAAGCGGAGCTAAAATCACAGGCGACTCAGCCGGCATCGTCTCTGCTGACGGCAATGAAGTGACAGCCATCAATACGACTGAAAATTGTTTCACTTATGAATTGAGCGGAACCGCGTCAAGCGGATTTTTCAAGATCTACAGTGACGTCAAGCAGGTCATAACCCTCAACGGGCTGAATTTGAAGAATCCAGACGGAGCCGCCATCAACAATCAGAGCCACAAGTACACATCCGTGATAGTAAACGGCGACAATTTCCTTGCTGACGGCTCGGTCAATTCGTCAGGAAACTACAACAGCGAAAGTTCCGACGAAGATATGAAAGCGGCATTTTTCAGTGAGGGACAGCTGATTTTCAGCGGAGACGGCAATCTGACAGTCACGGCGACCGGCAAGGCCGGAATCACCAGTGACGACTACATCAGGATAACCGGAAGCCCTACAATAAGCATAAACTCAAAATCCGGACACGGACTGAGAGGCAAGGACAATGTCTTCATAGAAGGCGGTTCAGTTGACATCACTGTTGCCGGCACCGGAAAGAAGGGCATCACCACCGACGGAGAGTTCCGCATAACTGACGGCAGCGTGACAATCACGTCAACAAGTGCAGCAGGGCTCGTGGACAGTGAGCTCACAGGCGCAGCCGGAATCAAAGCAGACAGCCTTGTAACAGTGAACGGAGGCCAACTGACGATAACCACAAGCGGCACCGGAGCGAAAGGCATAAATTGCGACGGAGACGGCCATTTCAACTCCGGCACATTGAACATAACAGTCAAAGGCTCCAACTACGGAAGCAGTGGCGGCGGTGGGAATCAGAGGCCCGGATGGGGCGGAAGCGACAGCAGCAGCGACAATACTTCCGCTGCAAAAGGTCTTAAATTCGATGGGAACCTGTATTTTGACGGCGCAGACATAACAGCCTCTGCATCAAGCCACGAGGCCATAGAAGCAAAAGGAACAATCGAGATCTCCGCCGGCAGCATAAACGCGACATCAAGCGATGACGCTGTGAATTCAGGTTCAGATATGACGATTACCGGAGGCAATGTCTATGCGTTCTCCAGCGGAAACGACGGACTGGACGCCAACGGAAATATGTATGTGAAAGGTGGTTACATCTATGCAGTCGGTTCGGGTAGCCCTGAGGTGGCATTGGACGCCAACACTGAACAGAATTGCAAACTGTATATCAGCGGCGGCTCTCTGGTCGCATTCGGAGGCATTGAGTCAGGCTCCAGCATAACCCAACCTGTCATAAGCATATCAAGCTGGACCTCAAACACATCCTACTCACTTTATGACGGAAGCACTCTGCTTCTCGAGTTCACATCCCCATCCAAAGGCGGGAGCGGAATCGTAATTTCACATCCGAACCTCAAAAGCGGAAGCAGCTACACATTCAAGAGCGGTTCTTCCAGCAGCACGGTTACAGCTTCACTTTCAGCACAAAGCGGCGGTGGTGACGGCGGCGGACACGGTGGCGGCCCTGGCGGAAGATGGTAATTGAAAATATCAGACTATGAGACGGTTATTATACTTTATCGGAGCCACGCTGCTCCTTACAGTAAACGCATACGCCAGTTCAGATCTCGGGCTGGTTTCAGACTCAAAACCCGGCAAAAGCAATCTCACTGTAAAAGAGTGGAATGTAGATATAGCCACGAACCAGAAAGTTCTAGATCACCTCACGATATATAATTCTTCGGGAAAAAAGATTGAGGAATGCGAGTATGACAGCAAGGGAATGAAATGGAAGAAGAAGTTCGAATATGGTCCCGACGGAAAGGTCTCACGCATACTGATTTATAATTCATCTGACAAGTTGGACAACATCAGGAAATTCGACTTCGACAATTCCGGAAGGAAAAAGACTGAGTATATCTACGACGCCAAGGGCAAGTTAAAGAAGTACAAAGTGTATGAATACAAATCCGGAGAAAGCGAGTGACCCTGCCGGTTTCATTGAGTCACTGAATCAGTTCGCCCCTATCAGGATTGAGGAGATGGACTCCATAAAACTGATGAACCGCATTGACAGCAAGTATCTGACTGACACGTTGGTTCTAAGTGAAATTTTAAGTGACGCGCTGGCCAGCGGATACCGCATTTTTGAGAATTGCGGCAAACGCCTTCTGGGATATGACAGCATCTATTTCGACACTGAAGATATCCGGATGTTCACCGAACACAGGCGAGGCAAGGCGACCAGGGAGAAAGTCCGCACAAGGTCATATACCGATTCCGGACAGTATTTTCTGGAAGTCAAGCGAAAGGACAATCATAAGAGGACCAAGAAAAAGAGGATCACCATACCTGCTGAGGATTTCAGCGATTTCAGGAAGAAGACTGATACTTGCGGATGGCTTGACGCTCATTCTGAATACAGTTCCGACATTCTTTCACCCTCGCTGGAGTCAACGTTCAAACGGATAACCCTGGTGAACAGGAATCTGAACGAGCGTATCACCATTGACACATCTGTGAAATTCAGGAATCTCCGCACAAAGACTGTAGCAAGTCTTGGAGCCGCGGCTGTTATCGAACTCAAGCAGGACGGACGAACCGGAAGTCAGATGAAGGGCATCCTGCTCAAGCACAGAGTCAAGCCCATAAGAATCAGCAAGTACTGCATCGGCATCGCATCTACGGACTCGACCGTTCAACTTGGCCGATTCAAATCAAAATTAAGGGCAATTGAAAAACTGAACAAACAATTTTATTTCAAATGTTACAGACCGATTATACTGCAGCCGCTTTAGAAGACAAAGATCTTCTCGGCATTCAATCGTTTGCGGAGCCGATGATGACTACGGCACAAAGTCTCGAGGAACTCGCCCTGCGATTCTTTCTGAATCTTCTTGCGTGCTGGATTATCGTCAGATGTTTCTACTATCCGAAAAGCAGGCGCAAAGAATACGTCTTCACATTTCTCATATTTTCATCCGCAATGCTTCTGCTTCTCTGTGCGATGAGCAGAGTTGACGTCGGTGTGGGGCTCACGTTGGGACTTTTCGCTATTTTCGGTGTCATACGATACAGGACTGAGACTGTTCCCATCCGTGAAATGACTTATCTTTTCGTCATAATCGCGATTGCCGCGGTCAATGGTCTGACCCCGATGTTCAGGCTGGTCGGTGCCGGAGAATCTTCCGCACATTATATGATGGACTGGGGCAATTTCTCAGTATCTGCAAGCGCTAACTTATTGTCAATCATATTGATATGGATTCTGGAAAGCAGCCGGACTCTGAAACGTGAATCTTCCAAGATAATCCTGTACGACAGAATAGAGCTCCTTCAGCCTTCGCGCAAGGAGGAATTGTTCAAGGATATCGAGGAGAGATGCGGCATCATTCCTACCGACATTGAGATAGGAAATATGGATCTTTTGAAAGATTCTGCTTATATTAAGGTCTATTATCGTTCCGAGGGAAACACTCCCTCCACTATGGATTCGATAACACGGCACAAGCAGATAGAGTTATTTCAATAATTTGTCGGCAGAAGCCAAAGTAAAGCTACAGTTATGAGGAAACATATAATTAGAATTTCAATTCTGGCCCTGACGGCATTGTCAAGCGCATTTTTTTGTCCGAATAAAATTTCCGCGCAGGACACCGGATTCAATATGAGAACCTCCGCGGCAGTTGACTGGAAAGTCAAGAAAGGTCTGCATCTGAATGCGGAATATGAGTTAAGAACAAAAAATTCTTTTGACGGAATAGAGAGGCATCAAGTTACGGTAGGCGCCGACTACAAAGTTTGCGACTATTTCAAGGCCGGGCTCGATTATATTTACATCGGACATTACAATTCATCATCAGAATTGAAGAACAGGCACAGATTCTCGTTGAATCTGACCGGAATGTATAACCTGGGAGACTGGAGATTTTCCATCACTGAGAAGTTGCAGTTGACTCACAAGTCATACGATATCAACAGGTTTCAGGAAGTCAGGAATCCGCTTCAACTGAAGTCACGTTTCACTGTGAAATATAAAGGTCTCCAGAAGATTGAGCCGTTCGCATATTTCGAGATGCGCAACATATTCAATTCTCCTAGATGTTCAGCCACATACAACAAGGCTACCTCCAAATGGTCTGATTACAAGTTCCTAGGATATGATGACGGCTATGTCAACCGGTTGCGCGGAGCTGTCGGCATCGACTGGAAGATTTCCAAGCATAACAGCATAAGCATATCTGCTATGTACTCCCATTGTCACGACCGTGATATCGACACCAACAAGGCCGGCACGAAGTTGAAAAGTCTGGACTGGGAGAATGAAAATTATGCAACACTCAATGTCGGTTATAAATTCTCGTTCTAAAGAGTGGTATAATAAAAAGCAGTCTACGGCGTTGAGATAGTTACTTGATTTCAAAAAGTGACAACGCCCTCCGCTCAAAAACACTTGGGAGCTGTCGCGTTAGCGACTGAGGGTAAACAGCAAACTTGCGCGAAGCGCGTAGCGACCGAAGGGG
>CAVENC010000045.1:0-17572 GCA_963617065.1 Butyricicoccaceae bacterium | reverse complement strand
TGGCCGGAAAGGCCGTGTAAGAAAAGAGAGAAATTATTTCAAAACAGCTTCTCAGGCTCTATTCTTTAGTTCTGCGCGGATTTCCTTCATACGCCTGTCAGTAAGAGGATACAATGCCATAATGAAGATGCCGGCTGCAGAACCGATAGCAGGTATCCAGCTTATCAAGGCTTTTATTGTCGAAATTGCCTCCGGAGTCTGCACAGCACCTTTGGCATTGTCATAACCGAATGCCATCAGCACCCACAGCACGATAGCGCTTCCGAATGCGGCTCCGAACTTCTGAGCCATTGATGATGAGGAGAATATAAGCCCCGTAGAGGCGCTGCCGTTCTTGTACTCGGAATAATCCGCAACATCGGCGAACATAGACCAAAGCAACGGAGAATTTACACCTATCGCTACGCAAATAAGCACTTGAAGAACCATCAATGTCCACATACCGGCAGGCGTCTCCGGCAAAAAGACTACCACAATGCTCAGAACCGTTATAATGGACAAAACTGAAAGGAATGTAGCTTTCTTGCCTATTTTCTCTGATATCGGCACTGTAACAACTACACCAACCAGCTGAGAAATCTCGCCTACGGTAAGAAATGCGGCCAGAGTATATACCGCATTGACACCCAGCACATCTGCAAAATAATATGCAGCCGCACCGCCACGGATGCAGTTGAACAGAAGGACTGCAATTCCACCTCCGAGAAGCAGCCACCACGGAGCATTTGAGACAAGACATTTGAGGTCTTCCCATACAGATTTCTGTTCCGGCACCGATGCAGTCGAATCAGATGCTGCAGATTCTTTCTCCTTAGCCATTTCAGACTCAGTGACGTGCTCCCTTGTCATAAAGAATGACAACAAGAACAGCACAGTACAGAACAAGCCTATGATAACCATAGCAAATGTCCAGTCACCAGAAGTGGAATCAGCCAACGTCCATTTCTCAGGCAAGGTTCCAAGCATTGCGGAACGCAACCTCAGCAATGGCTCGAACGCACCCATCGCTATGAAACTGCCTATGAATGCAAAGAACATACGGAATGACGAGAACACTGATTTCTCTCTCGAATCATCCGTCATCACGCCAAGCATCGCACCGTAAGGCACATTTATGGCCGTGTAGACAGTCATCATCAATATGTATGTAGCATAAGCATAGACGAGTTTGAATGTCTCGTTACTGGTCTGAGGAGTGTAGAACGTAAGCACACCGGCAATAGCGAACGGAACCGCTATCCAAAGCAGATACGGACGATATTTTCCCCATTTGGTATGAGTACGGTCGGCAATCAGTCCCATCACCGGGTCAGAAATAGCGTCATACAATTTAGTTACGAGAATCAGAGTTCCCGCGTGCGCCAGGCTCAAGCCGAAAATATTCGAATAAAAGAACGGAAGATAATATGAAAAGATCTTCCAGAACATCGATGACGACATATCACCGAAACCATATCCGATTTTTTCGGACAATTTTGCTTTTGCTACACTGCTCATATTTGGTTATTACTTTTTCAACTAGTTACTATTATCTTTTTTGAGGTCAGACTAAAGGCTCGCTCTAGTAAGACCTCAGAAATTCAAGCGATTTCAGTGCTTTATCTCAGAAATTTTATTCCGTATCAACTTAACGGTTGACGTATCGGAGAGATAAACGGAATTAAGTCCCTGCTGTTCCTGGGCCGGGTCTCCGCAGTAATCGTCGCCTTTCTGCCAATAGACATTCACAGGAGACTGTTTAGCCAGACCGCCCCACGTCCAGAAATTCACACCTGCCAAAGCACCGCCCTGAGACGCTGACTTCACGATTCTGTCAAACACATTGGAATAATATTCATTGCGCAGAGTGACGCCTGACTGCTTTGAGAACTGGAAGCCGTCACGTGGAAATCCGAATTCTTCCAACACCACCGGCTTGCCGAGTTTCTCCGCTAGAGCTATATGCTGATCTATATAATCATTGGTATTCCGTATCGCATTAGGCAGGTCCTGTTCAAGAGTTTCCTTCTTCACCCAACTCCAGTTGAAAGGCCAGATGTGTATGGTAAGATAGTCTATATCCTTGCAGGAATGTATCTTTTCGAAGAGTTCCATATCCGATTCGCAACCGAAACTTCCTTCGCTTCCGGACGACACCAGATGATTACGGTCCAAAGACTTGATCAGGGCTGCAGCATCATAAAGCCACTCCGTAAATGCAGCCTTAACCGAATCAGACTCGGAAAAACATCTCGGCTCGTTGCATATCTGCCAAGAGAAGATCGCCGGGTCTTCAGTGTAGGGCTTTCCGGTGACAGTATTCACACGGCCTACAATGTTCCTCACATCATCCGCAAAGAGTTCCTTAGCCTTCGCATTGGTCACAAACTGCGAGGTAAACGCCCTGTAATCGTCCCAAGCCGCATCTGTCGTGCTCAGGGCCTTGCCGGCACCTGCCCATTCCAGATATTGTCCGAATCCGCCGGACCATTCCCAGGCATTGTTTATATACAGCACTGCCGACATATCACGTTTTCCAAGTTCAACGAGGAATCTGTCAAGTCCGACAAACACATTCTCGTCATATTTGCCAGGTTCATATTGCAGCACAGGTTCAACTTTGGATTTTACGCCTTCTTTTCCGTCCGCACCCACAAGCACGCGAAGATTTGTTATGCCTATTGACTTCAACGAATCCAGTTCAGCATACAGACGGTCAGGATCAGCCGCATCCGTGTCGGACAAAAGCAGCGGACCATACCACATATTCGCTCCTATGAAATATGATGATTCATCGCCACGAACAAATTTGCCGTCTTGAACTTTCCAGTATTCGACATTATCGGAACACGATACCAGCGCCAAAGCCAATGCCAATGCAATTGATTTTTTCATACTCATTTTCAGAATCTTAGTGTTACAATTTTCAGCATCGCAAATTTAGGCAGCACCAGCCACCCAAACAAATACAAAATTGACATATTATTGTGATAAAATGCAATTATGCGAAGCCGTTGACACTATACGAAAACCTTTGTCTTCTTATACAAAGCACGGAAATCCCGCGGCGTTATATTACGTTTTGCCTTGAAAATGCGATTGAAATTGGACAGGTTGTTGAAACCGCTTTCATAGCATATCTCAGAGATGTTTTTAGTCGAATCCACCAGCATCCTTGCAGCATACCCTAATCTAATGTCCAACATATAGTCAGACAATGACTTACCTGTACGCATCTTGAAGAAACGGCTGAACGCCGAAGGGCTCATTCCTACCATCGATGCCAAATCATCCAGGCGCAGCTGCTCCGAATAATGGTCGTTGATATACTGTTTCACCTTCGTCACACGACGGCTCTCCTGATTTCGTGTCGAGTGGGCAAACGAGCTGCTGGCAAGTATCTTATAAGGACTCTTCGACAACTCGTTGAGAATCCAAAGGAATTTCAGGAACTGCACGAAATGGTCCTGCTCAGATGCAAGATTATCCAGATAAGGATAAACCTTCATTATGGCTTCCAAAGAGAACGCGATTCCGTGATCTGCAGATTTCAGCATCTTTCTGATTGAATCGAACTGATTCTTTGCCAGAAGCGTAGGTGAAAAGAAGTCCGGAGAGAACTGAATGGTTATTTCGCGGATGTCATTGCTTTGGCAGTTTCCTTCCTCCCAGACGTGTTCCAGATTTTCCGCCCCGATCAGAGCCAAATCATATTCCCCAATGGTCTCCATACTGTCTCCTACTATACGTTTGACGCCCTCGCCGTGCTCCACAAAATTCAGTTCAAATTCTCTATGGCGGTGCAGAGGGTATGTAAATTCCGTCTTATGACGGTCAACGATATGGAAACAATCCAATTCCGAAAGCTGCGTAATCTCTGTAAGGACCTCACTCATAGCGTTATAAATTAGTGGATATAGAACAAAAACCGGTGCTCCTGCATAACGTGGGGCACCGGAGCTGAATTACAAATTAAACTTCACAACCTCAACGATTGGAAACAACTGCCTTGCCGTCATTATCCAGTACGATTGAATTGAGCAGGTCGAGTTTGCCGTTTGAGACAAGTTTCAGAACCAGTTCTCCGAAGAGAGTGTTCTGCCAGGCAAACCAGGCTCTGGTGAAGTTTTTCGGGTCGTCTTTATTGAATGATTCGTGGATGAAACCGGTTCCGGCATCAGTATTCATAAGGGAAACCATACAATTCTGAATCTCGGCATCATCCAACGAAGTAAATGCGCGCATCATTATTGACATAGGCCAGATCATATCATATCCGATATGAGGACCGCCGATTCCTTCTCCTGCCTTGCCCTTGAAGAAAAACGGATTGCTGTCGCTCAGCACGAATCTGCGTGTATTGCGGTAAATCGGGTCATTCGGCTTCACGTCTCCCAGATATGCGAGAGACAGCAGGCTAGGCGCATTCGAATCGTCCATAAGATAGGTATTGCCGAATCCGTCAACTTCAAATGCGTATATTTTGCCATACTTAGGATGTTTTACGACCGCATATTTCTTGATGGCATTTTCCACTTCAGATGCAAGTTCTCTGCACTCGCTGGCCATTGAAGTCTCCTTGTTCACTTGTTCCAGAATTTCCGCCGCCTTGCGCAAAGAAGTGACAGCGAAGAAGTTGGATGGAATCAGGAACTCAAATGTGGTAGCATCGTCAGAAGGTCTGAATGAAGATGCTATCAATCCGCAAGGCTTCACCGGATTGCCAAGTCCTGCGCAACATTTTGTATCGAGCTGACGGTCAGTGACACGGGTGAACACGTAACTGCCGTGTCCTTCCTTGCGCTGCTGTTCCTTAAGCGTTTTCAGAATCGCTTTCATACCGGCAAGCCACTTGTCACCGAACACAGATTCATCCCCGGTCACTTTCCAATATTCATACGCGAGACGCATAGGATAACAATGGGAATCTATTTCCCATTTACGTTCATACACATTGGGATTCATATCCGTGCCGTCCGTAGGCCAGCCGTCTCCGGTAGGGCCGTCATTGAAGGCATTTGCATAAGGGTCAATGCTTAATGAAAGGAACTGACGGTTGATTACCCCGGCTATCATCTCGCGCAGATGTTCATCTTTTCCTGCGAACTGAACGTATGGCCAGACCTGTGCGCCTGAATCACGCATCCACATCGCGTGAATATCTCCGGTATATACAAATGTATCCGGATTCCCGTCGCTGTCATCCCTGAAATGTATGGTAGTGTCCAAAGTGTTTGGAAAACAGTTCCGGAACATCCAGGCCAACTTAGGATTTGTCAATTGTCCGGTCACCTCATCAATTACATTTTCAATGGTTTCCGAGGTAAAGAGCCTGTCCTGCGGTTCAGGACGCTGAGATTTGAAAGTCTGCGCTCCTGCGGTTGCGGAAGCAAGGAACGCAACAAATGCTGCTGTCAGTATTTTGCGATTCATACTATGTGTTATGTTTTTGTGTTCAGAAGAAAATATATTTCAGTGCAATAACTATATGTCTATTTTGCAAAAATAGAAAAAAATCATCACTCAAGGCAAATTTCAAATAAAGTTTGATACTTTTTTGTCAATTTGTAGTATGAGACCGAATCCACTTTTGCCAATAGTGATTTTATTGGCTATTTTCGCAAGATTGAACACGACTATATGAATAACACACCTGAAATCGCCGCCCTGCGCAATGAGGTGCAGGAGGAACTGGAAAATAACATTCTACCCTATTGGATAAACAGATGCATCGACCCCAGAGGAGGCTTCATAGGCCGAATCAAAGGAGACGGAACTCCGGAGTCCGATGCCGAAAAAGGTGCAATCCTCAATGCCAGAATTCTTTGGGCATTCTCCGCAGCCTACAGAGTGCTCGGAAAACCCGAATACCTACAGACAGCCACTAGGGCAAAGCGAGAAATAATCGACAGATTCTACGACAAGGAGTTCGGCGGAATCTTCTGGAGTCTGGACAAGGACGGCAATCCGCTTGACACAAAGAAACAGATTTACGCCATCGGTTTTGCGATCTATGGATTGAGCGAATATGCTAGAGCGACAGGTGACAGCGAGGCAAAGGAATATGCGGTCAAACTATTCAATGACATCGAAGTTCACAGTTTCGACAAAGTCAAGAACGGATATCTGGAGGCACTGACAAGGGAATGGAGTCCTATCGCGGATATGAGGCTCAGCGCAAAGGATGCCAACGAGCACAAGACAATGAACACTCATCTTCATATAATAGAGCCATATACAGCGCTTTATAGAGTATGGAAAGACGAGGGGCTGAAAGAACGCATACAGAACCTCCTGTATGTTTTCCGCGAGAAGATTCTTGACAGGAAGAGCGGTCATCTCAGGCTGTTCTTCGATGACGACTGGAACAGCAAGTACAACATCGTGTCATACGGTCACGATATCGAAGCATCCTGGCTTCTGCACGAGGCGGCAACCGTCATCGGCGAAGATATGGACAGCATCAAGTCTGATATAATTTTGATTGCAGACGCGGCCTCCGAGGGATATATTCCTGACGGCGGAATGATATACGAGTTCCATAAGGACAGCGGAGCACTTGATGCAGACAGGCACTGGTGGGTTCAGGCAGAAACAGTTGTCGGATATCTGAACATCTATCAGTTGACTGGAGACAATTCAGCATTGAAGAAGGCTTCCGACACTTGGAAATTCATCAGGAAACACATCGTGGACAGGGATGGAGGCGAATGGTTCTGGAGTCTCAAGGCTGACGGCACACAAAACCGCACGGACGACAAGGCCGGATTCTGGAAATGTCCTTACCACAACACCAGAATGTGTCTGGAAGTCATAGAAAGGGCTGAAGCCCAATAAAATAGTTAACAACATTCGGAAAACTGGCTAGCAATGCCGTTTCCGAAGCCACATAATTAAAATAGTATGAAGAATCAATTTATCGCATTGATGATGCTCACAGGAGCATTCGCTATGTCCGGCACGACAGCTGACGCAAAAGTCAAGTTACCTCAAATTCTTGGAGACCATATGGTGCTCCAGCAGCAGAGCAACGTAAATCTTTGGGGGCAGGCCGCAACTTCTTCCAAAGTGACCGTAAAAGTTTCCTGGACAAAAGAGAAATTCAGCACTGTTGCAGACAATGACGGAAAATGGAAGATAGCCATTCCTACGCCTGTCGGCAGTTATGACAAGCAGACAATAACCATAGCGGACAAAGACGGAAGTCTTTCGCTTTCCGACATTCTTGTAGGTGAAGTATGGCTTTGCGGAGGACAGTCAAATATGGAAATGCCTCTCATCGGATTCCACAGTTGCCCTGTAGAAGGTGCAGCTGAAGCGATAATGACTGCAGGCTTATGGAAAGACAAGGTTCGCGAGGTGAAAATCCCAAAGACCGGAGCATTGACTCCTCAAGACACTGTCGCAGGAAAATGGGTTGAAACTACGCCTGAGACGGCTAAAGACTTCACTGCAACCGGATGGTTCTTCGCAACCGCCCTCAACACTGCCATTGACGTACCGATAGGCATCATCGCCTGCAACTGGGGCGGCTCGGCCGTAGAGAGCTGGTTACCTAAAGAGCTCGTTTATTCATATCCGGAGAACACAATCCCTTCAGGTTCGCACGAACCGATCACAGAGAAAGGCGGATGGTATCACTATCGTTCTTCTTACGTTATGTATAACGGAATGCTCTATCCTGTACACAATTATACAATAAAGGGCTTCCTCTGGTATCAGGGCGAGACCAATGCAGGCCTCTATGACTATTATGCTGACAGGCTCTCCACAATGGTTGGAGTCTGGAGAGAACTCTGGGGTCAGGGTGACCTTCCTTTCTATGAAGTGGAACTAGCGCCGTGGGTATATGGTGGAGACGGCACTACAGGAGCACGCATACGCGAAGTTCAGCGCAAAGCCGTTGACATCATCCCTAACAGCGGAATCATCTGCACCAACGACTTGGCATATCCTTACGAAACAGATCAGATTCATCCTTGTCAGAAAAGGCAGGTCGGCGAGCGACTCGCATTGCTGGCTCTCAACAAGACTTATGGTATGAGCGGTCTGCCATACGAAGGCCCTGTATTCAAAGATTATACTGTTGACGGAAACAAATTGATTGTAAATTTCTACAACACCCAAAACGACGGACTCAGCCCTTGGCACGACATCCAGGGATTCGAACTTGCAGGCGAAGACAAAGTTTTCCATCCTGCAAAAGTAGAGAACAAAGGCAATTACGTAGTATTGACCTGCGATGAAGTTCCGAATCCTGTAGCTGCAAGATATTGCTTCCGTGATTTCCAGATCGGAAACCTTACCGGAACAATGAACTTGCCGCTCGTACCGTTCAGAACTGACAAGTGGTAACGACGATTCACTGAA
The DNA here is from genome assembly GCA_963617065.1 of Butyricicoccaceae bacterium. Classification (GTDB taxonomy): domain Bacteria; phylum Bacteroidota; class Bacteroidia; order Bacteroidales; family UBA932; genus Cryptobacteroides. The sequence goes on along the minus strand of CAVENC010000045.1, from coordinate 9,223 downwards.
TTTGATTATCTTTGGACTGCCAATGAATATGTAGCATCAGGCAATCATATTATGCAATTCAAGATATCATCAGAATACAAGCCGGCCGGAGATCAGCCTGCGGCGATTGACGGAATATGTTCTGCTATCGGACAGAATGCCGATGCGGTCACACTCTTGGGTGTAACCGGTTCAGGCAAGACATTCACAATGGCGAATGTCATCGAAAAACTACAAAGGCCGGCTTTAATTCTCAGTCATAACAAGACATTGGCTGCACAGCTGTACGGGGAGTTCAAGTCTTTCTTCCCTAACAATGCTGTGGAGTACTTTGTTTCATATTACGATTACTATCAGCCTGAAGCATATATTCCTTCAACTGACACCTACATAGAGAAGGACCTGAGCATCAATGAACAGATTGACAAACTAAGACTCAGCGCCGCATCTGCTCTGATGTCCGGAAGACGTGACGTCATCGTCGTTTCCAGCGTGTCCTGCCTGTACGGCATAGGCAACCCGCAGGACTTTCACGAACAGACCGTAACCGTGCGCGTCGGCCAGCAGATCAGCGAAACCAGGCTTCTGTACCATCTCGTTGACGCCCTTTTCAGCAGGACTGAAACGGATTTCAAACGAGGCACATTCCGGGTGCGCGGAGATACTGTCGATGTTTATCTGGGCGGTGCAGACGAAGCCGTCCGCATCGAATTCTTTGGAGACGAGATCGATTCGCTGTCATTGATAGACCCGGTCACAGGCGCAACTATAGAACAACTCACAGAAGTGCCCATTTACCCTGCCGGCAATTTCGTAACCACGAAAGAGAAGTCAATCAGGGCTGTAAGTATGATTCAGGACGACCTCGTGAAGCAGATCGAATATTTCGAGAGCATCGGCAAGAATCTGGAAGCCAAGAGATTGAAGCAGCGGGTGGAATATGACCTTGAGATGATCAAGGAAATGGGATATTGCCCGGGAGTGGAAAATTATTCCAGATATCTTGACGGTAGGAAGGAGGGACAGAGACCATTCTGCCTGATAGATTATTTCCCGAATGACTTCATAACTTTCATAGACGAGAGCCACGTTACAATTCCTCAAATCAGGGCGATGTACGGAGGAGACCATTCCAGAAAGTCAGTACTCATCGAGTATGGTTTCCGACTTCCGGCGGCCGCAGACAACAGGCCACTCACATTTGACGAATTCGAATCAATCACAGGGCAGACCGTATATGTCAGCGCAACCCCTTCGGAGTATGAACTGAACAAGTCGGAAGGCCTTATCGTTGAGCAGGTTGTCCGTCCGACAGGACTTCTGGACCCACCAATCGAGGTACGTCCCACACACGATCAAGTGGACAATCTCCTTGAAGAAATACGTCAGAGGGCAGAAGTGGACGAAAGAGTGCTGGTCACGACATTGACCAAAAGAATGGCCGAGGAACTTGACGACTTTTTCGGAAAGAGAGGAGTCAGGTGCAGATATATACATTCAGACGTAGATACTGCGGAACGTGTGGAGATCATTGAAGATTTCAAGAACGGCCTTTTCGATGTGCTTATCGGAGTCAACCTTTTGCGTGAAGGTCTTGATATTCCTTCGGTATCGCTGGTTGCCATTCTGGATGCGGACAAGGAGGGATTCCTGCGTTCAAATGTCGCACTCACCCAGACAGCAGGCCGTGCCGCCCGCAATGTCCACGGGCTCGTGATAATGTATGCGGACTCAATCACGAAATCAATGCAGGAGACCATCTACGAAACCAACAGGCGCCGCGCTAAGCAGATAGAATACAACAAGTTGCACAATATCACGCCGAAGCAGATTGATGTCAAGCACAATATGCTTATTTCCGAACTCGGAGGCAATACTGGCGACGGAGGAAAGAATCTCGGACGTGTCACGGCTTCTAATTCATACGACTCACCTACATTTATTCCAAATCCGAGCGCTCTCGGCAAAGGCAGGATAACCGTTGGACTGGGAGACGATTCAAAGCGCAAATCAAATTCAGCTTATACGGACGGCTATATCAACGCCGACCTGGCTGCAGTTCTACAAGATCCCGTTATCAGATCAATGTCACGTCCTCAAATTGAGAAATCCGTTGAAGAGGCGCGCCGCAAGATGAAGAAGGCAGCCGCCGAGTTGGATTATACTGCAGCTGCACGATACCGTGACGAAATGTGGGCTCTCGAGGAGTACCTGAAAGTCTGGAAAGAGAGCTAAACAATTAGGCCCCGGTCAGCCTACAATATATTATTGTTAGGGAGCGGATGCTATCGCTCTGGCAGCCACATAGCCCATCGTCCACGCAGCCTGAAGATTGAAGCCTCCGGTAATCGCGTCCACGTCCAAGACTTCTCCGGCGAAATAAAGTCCGGGCCATTTACGGCATTCAAGAGTTTTTGAATTGACATTTGACAGTGCGACTCCCCCGCAGGTAACAAATTCACCCTTGAATTTATTTCTACCTATAATCGGATATATGTCGGATGTCAGCACCGTGGCCAACCGACTCATTCCCTTACCGCCCAATTCTGCCCAACGCTTGGTATCCGAAAGGCCGGCCCTATGCAGTAAAAAACTCCATAAACGGCTGTTGAACACCTCCGGAAAGACACTAGACAACTGTTTCTGCGGATTATTCGAGGCAAAGTCCTTAAGCATAGATACAGCGTCATCCGTATTCATTCCGTCACCGAGCCAATTCACTGTCAAATTCGCCTTATACTCTTTTTCGGCAAGAAATCGCGCAGAGTATGAGGACAATTTCAGTATTGCAGGTCCGCTCATCCCCCAGTCAGTAATCAGCAACGGTCCGGATGCGCGGAATTTCGTACCGGCTATACCGGCTACAACATTGGAGACTACAGTGCCCATAAGGCTTGAGAGTTCGGCATTGCGCGAGTTGCCTGTGCCATGAATCACATCTTGTTTTCCACTGAGGACTTGTTCTTTTTCAGCTCCGATATTGAAACTGAAAAGTGAAGGAACAGGATTTTCCATATCCAAAGCGAACGGTTCAAGCATCGACAGACCGCCGGTTTTAGGACTTCCGCCAGTCGTAACCAGCACCACATCAGACGTTTCAGACAATAGTTCGCGTGATTGTTCTCTTTGTGCGAATGAGATTTTGAATCCGGCACCGCCATCTTGCGGAATCGGTTCTATCCTTGAGACCTTGTGCTCGACAAAGGTCTTGACACCTAACCTCCGCATCTGATTCTCAAGCAGATGAACAATTTCCATAGCATCCTGCGACTTGGGAAACACGCAATTGTCCGATTGAGTAACCAGCCGCACTCCGCGTTTCTCAAACCATTCGAACACATCCACGTTGCTGAATTCTTTAAGCAAATGACGCATAAGTCTGTTCCCGCGAGGATAGACGGATTCTATGCTCCTGACCTCCGCAAATGAATTTGTAAGATTGCATCGTCCGCCGCCTGTAATCGACACCTTGGCAAGAATTTTCTTTCCAGCTTCGAAAACCGACACATCCGCATCAGGTGCAAGTTCCTTTATAGTTATTGCCGCGAAGCAACCGGCAGCCCCGCCTCCCACGATACAGATTTTCATTTTTTTCAATGTCGGATTCATAAAACTTTACAAGCCGAATATAAATTAAGATGCCGTTTTGAAAGGTCCTACGACATAGACCCGAACAGCAAAATTATACATTTTTATCGTATCAGCACCTTTCGCCACATTCTATTTACGCATTATTTGTCCCTCCCGACTATTTCAAAACAGATTTCAAATTATTATCTTTGGGATGATTCGCGGTAAAATTCCAAGGGCAGTCTGTCTTTTGCCCGAGGAGGTCAAGCGGTTAATTTGAGATAAGGAGATGATATGGATCTGATAGACGAAAAATTCCCGCACTACAATGAAGAAGGCAAGGCGATGATCCGTCGTGCCTGGACACTGGCATCAGAAGCATTGAAAGATGATTTGAGAGACAATGGGCATCCGTTCCTTGAACATCCTATGAATGTTTCACTTATCGTATCGGATGAAATCGGATTGCAGGCTGAATGTGTCGCCGCAGTTTTTCTGCACGAGGCATTGAGGAAGCATCCTGACTATGATATAAAATCCTCGAATTTTCCGCCGGAAGTTTACACGATGGTGGACGGACTGGACAAGATAGCGACTATCAAGCCAAAGGACACGCGTCTTGAAGCCGAGAATTACAAGAAACTGATTGTCCAATATTCTACTGATCCGAGAGTCACTGTCCTCAAGATTGCGGACAGGCTTGAGGTGATGAGAAATCTCGAGATGTTCCCCAAACTTTCCAAAGAGAGGAAAATACTCGAGACATTGATGCTGTACATTCCGCTTGCGCATCAGCTCGGACTTTACAACATCAAAAGCGAATTGGAGGACATTTACTTCAGATTCGCCGACCCTGTGGAATATCGACTTATCACCAACAAACTGAAAGCCACAGAGAAAGACAGAATCAAACTTACTGAGGAATTTGTAAGGCCACTTGAGAAGAAGCTTTCCGATGCCGGCATCAAATACAAATTGAAAATCAGGACCAAGACCGCTTACTCCATCTACAAGAAGATGCAGAAGCAGAAAGTCCCGTTTGAAGGCGTGTACGATGTCTTCGCAATCCGGTTTATAATCGACTGCGATGAGGACAGCAAGACGGAGAAAGATCTCTGCTGGAAAGTATATTCTTATGTCACAGAGCAGTACGAGCCTGACACTCAAAGGCTTAGGGACTGGCTTTCAAATCCGAAGCCTAACGGATACGAGTCTCTGCATATCACCGTAAAGAACAAGGACAACGCTTTCATAGAGGTGCAGATCCGCACGAAGAGGATGGACGACATAGCGGAAAACGGTCACGCAGCACACTGGTCGTACAAAGGAATCAAGCACGAGGTCACTATGGACAAATGGCTGACATCCGTCAGATATAACCTCGAGCATCCGCAGGACACATCCACAGAAGATTTGCCTCAACCGCCATCGAGAGAGATTTTCGTATTCACACCGTCAGGCGAGCTCAGGATTCTCCCGACAGGCTCGTCTGTGCTGGATTTCGCATTCAACATTCACTCGAATCTGGGAATCAAGTGTACAGGAGGAAAGGTAAACGGCAAGGTCGTGCCGATCAAGGAGAAGCTGAAGACAGGAGATATCGTGGAGATTATGAGCGGAAAGAACCAGAAGCCGTCATCGGACTGGGTAAATTTCGTAGTATCCACCAAGGCGAAGAACAAGATACGCCAGGCGCTCAGCGAAGCGGAATATAAAATCGCTGCGGAAGGCAAGGAACTGTTGAACAGAAGGTTGAAGAACTGGAAACTGGAGTTCCCTGACGATATGATGGCTGAATTTATGAAGAAGCAGAAACTGCCTACAGTAAATGCCTTCTTTGCAGCCATCGGTGACGGCACTCTTGACATCGACCAGATCAAGACGTTCATCACAAGCCACGATGAGAATGAAGCCAAGGCGATTGAGGCGGCACGTGCTGCCGACCAGGCCGCGGCGGAAGAGTCCAGAAACAAGTGGATTTCAGGAAAGTCATCCGACGACATCCTTGTGATCAACGCCAAAGACTTGAAAGGACTTGACTACAAAATGTCAAAGTGCTGCAACCCAGTATTCGGAGATGATGTGTTCGGATTTGTGACCAGAACAGAGGGCATCAAAATCCACAGGATGTCGTGTCCTAATGCTGCAAGGCTTCTGGAAATGTATCCTTACAGAATTCAGAGGGTCAGATGGGCGGACACTCCGACAAGCGGAACATTCCAGGCTACGCTTCGAGTCATAACTGCCATTGAGCCGTTCATTATCAATCAGATAATGGATATCGTGAACACTTTCCGCGCCACTATGCGCCAGTTCAACGTAAATGAGAATCAGCGCAACGGTACATACGACATCTCAATGAAGGTGTCAGTGCCGTCAAATATGGAACTGGACAAAATCATCTCGCAGCTCAAGACGCTCAAGAATGTCGTCAAAGTTGTAAGGCAATAGCGGGCATCCGTTAGCGAAACGCTGATTTTCAAGCAAATTAAGCTCATAGTTGTCGTAAGGCTCTGCCCGAGTTCCGCTTCGCTCCATCCACCCTTCGGAACTATGTTCCTCAGGGAGCCGCTCACGAGGCCGCGGCCGGCCACGCTCTGGCAGAGCCTTACGACAACGTATGTGCACTTCCAAATTTGTCACATCACAGACATCACAAATTTCTTAGGACCAATGAATTAGCTCTATAACAACAAAGAGGATGACCCTTTCAAGTCATCCTCTAGATAAATGAGTGAGAGCCTAGCTTTCTGGCAGACTCTGTTTCCTAATGTTTTGCGATAAAGTCGGCAACCATTCCTGCAACACGAGTGTATTCCTGAGGCTTCATAAACATATGGTCAACTCCTGGAAGCAGCACCAGCTCGGCATTCTTGCATTCCCTCTTATAACGCACTCCGTAGGTATATGGAACTATAGGGTCTGCCGTGCCGTGCACAATGAGCATAGGTCCGTCATATCGGCTTGCCGTTTCATATATAGGCAACGTCTGTGCAGACTCCAAGTAAGCCTTACCGATACGCAATTTGCCTTGATATATATTAACGAACTCCGGCAGATTTACAGGATCATACCTGGCATCCATCAACACTCCTCTAATGGCATCCTCGCGAAGAACAGCAGCAGGCGCGCAAAGCACAGCGCAACGTATGCCAGAATTAAGTTCACCGCTGAGCATTGAAGCGACAACGCCACCCTGTGAATGGCCAACAAGACTTACGTCCTTCGCCCAAGACTGCTGCAACGTATATGCAATCACTCTGCGGGCATCCTCCAATTCATTGACCACCGTCATTTCTTCCAGTTTTCCCTCACTGGCTCCGTGACCGTTAAAGTCAAATCGGATTGAGGCGACACCTCTCTGCTGAAGGCTGTCGGCAATGTCGCAAAGGAGTTTATACTCTTTTGAAGAAGTAAATCCGTGACAAAGAATAGCTACACGTACTTTATCGCCATCCTTCATCTTAGGTTTCTGCACGATTGCAGACAAATTACCTTTTGAGCCTTTAATAGTCACAGATTCTGACGTCTGAGCATTTGCCAGACCCAATGTCGCAAAGAGAAACAATCCTGCAGCGACTGCATTTTTCACGATAGATTTCATATAATCCTGTCAATTGATATTTACACAACAAGACCGGCCCAATCAAGACCGGTCTTGCAAGATAACAATTTTATTTCGTATTCTTAAGGTAAGCTTCACTTACGACCTTCTGACTGCGTGTAATGAAATCGCTAAGCGCCTTTCCTTTAAGCAATCCGTTGGCCAGCAAAGCTAAATCGGCAATCTGCTGAAGCGCCTCATTTTCAGAAGCAAACGCCTCAATATCAGCTTTGTGAACTGAACGGGCTGCATCTTTAGCCTCACGCGCTGCGTCCTTGGCATCTTTCGCCGCTTTCTTCTGATCTTCAGTAGCATCCTTCGCTTCTCCGGCTTTGACGATTTCAGGATCAGCTTCTGCGACAACAGCCATAGGTTTTACCGATGCCTTCTCTGCCTCAAGAATCTTGCTTACAACCGGATTTTCTGCATTGACCGTGATATTATAGGCAGCAGGCATATTACCATAGAAGTTAAGTCCGCCACCCATTGAGCTCATCTCACGATAACGGCGCATAAACTCGTTCTGTGTTATGAGAATCGGAGCTCCGTCCTGTCCAAGATTATCTACATCAACGTAATACTCATAATCTTTCGGCAATACTGACTTGAAAAGATCTGACACGTCATTTTTCTCATCCTCAGTAAGAGAAGGCTTTGTCCTGTCCTCCTTCGGGATAAGATTGTCAACCGCATCAGAATCGACACGGCAGAAACGGCAATCCTTCAGTTTCTGCTCCAGCAGATTGACATAGTGCGAATCCAATTCGCAATCCATCAGCAGGACATCATAGCCTTTATTCTTCGCGCCTTCGATGAAAGAATACTGGGAATCAGCATCCGTAGCATAGAGATATACAACCTTCTTGTCCTTATCTGTCTGCTCGCCCTCTATCGCCTTCCTGTATTCGTCAAAACTGAAATATTTTCCGTCAGTATTCTTCAGGAGAGCAAAGTTCATCGCCCTTTCGCAGAACTTTTCATCAGACAGCATTCCGTATTCGATGAAGAGTTTGAGATTGTCCCACTTCTCTTCGAGAGACTTTCTATCGTTATTGAATATCTCCTCAAGCCTGTCAGCGACCTTCTTGGTGATATATCCGGAAATCTTCTTGACGTTGGAATCACTCTGCAGATAACTCCTGGACACATTCAGAGGAATATCCGGAGAATCTATGACTCCGTGCAACAGAGTAAGGAAGTCCGGCACGATATTGTCCACGTGATCCGTCACGAACATCTGGTTGCAATACAGCTGAATCTTGTTCTTCTCGACCGACATTCTGTCTTTGATCTTAGGGAAATACAGGATTCCGGTAAGATGGAACGGATAGTCAACATTCAAATGGATGTAAAACAACGGTTCCTCATAAGTAGGATAAAGATTTCTATAGAATTCCTTGTAATCCTCTTCCTTAAGGTCTGCAGGCTTGCGAGTCCACAACGGCTCTATTGAATTGATTACCTTGTCTTTGTCAGTATCGACATACTTACCGTCTTTCCACTCCTGTTCCTTGCCGAATATGATAGGGAACGGCATAAACTTACAGTACTTGTTCAGTAAAGACTCAATCTTACCCTTTGCAGCGAACTCCGATGAGTCATCATCCAGATAAAGCGTTATTGTAGTTCCTCTGTCTGATTTCTCGCACTCAACCATTTCATATTCAGGGCTGCCGTCGCAAGACCACTTCACGGCCTTTGCGCCTTCTTTCCAAGAAAGCGACTCGATGGTAACCTTCTTTGAAACCATAAATGCGGAATAGAAACCGAGTCCGAAGTGACCTATGATATTGCCAATCTGGTCTTTGTATTTTTCAAGGAACTCGCCGGCAGAAGAGAACGCTATCTGATTGATATACTTGTCAATCTCCTCTTCGGTCATACCGACACCATTGTCGATAACCTTAAGTTCCTTCTTATTCTCATCCAGTTCTATGCGGACGGCCAATTCTCCCAAGACACCCTTGAAATCGCCGGAAGAGGCCAAAGCCTTCATCTTTTCAGTTGCATCTACTGCATTGGCAACCAACTCTCTCAAGAAAATCTCGTGATCTGAATACAAAAACTGTT
>CAVENC010000044.1:0-17706 GCA_963617065.1 Butyricicoccaceae bacterium | reverse complement strand
GTGCAAATTTCGGCGGTTCGCGGATTTTTAATTGCAGATATACATTATTATCCCCATCTTCGTATTTTCGGCTTCGGAGAAGCCAATGAACAACTATGCATCTTGCGGAGAAAGTCAAGACCTACTCAGCAAGAGTGCATTGAAATGGAAAACCAAATAAACAATAAGAAGCTGTTTTGAGATGGTTCCCGAATTTTATTATGTGGAATTTTCGAGACAGTTTCGGCTTCGGAAGAGGGAGCATAGCAGTAGCTACGTGACCGATGACGAAGATGAAAATGGCCGGAAAGGCCTTGTAAGAAAAGAGAGGAATTATTTCAAAACAGCTTCTAAATATGAGAAAAACCTTTTTTGCGAAACTTGCATTCGCCCTACTGGGAATATCAGCATTGGTTTCCTGCAGCAAATCAAAGACAGAAAAACCAACTGTCCTTATGTTCAAGTTGGATGTCACAGACATCACATCGACATCTGCACATACGTCTGTAACCCCCACATTAGATGATGAGACATATTATTTCGACGTCCTCGGTAAAGAAGGCTTCGACGCGGCGCGTCCGAACCTGCAGGCCTACCTTGACGGTGAAGTTAAAAGAAGAGCAGAAGCATATTCAATAACGGAAGCTGAAGTTCTCGAGAAAATCCTCTCCAAAGGAGCACAGACATACGACTTCAAATCTCTTTCCCCACTTACTGACTATTATCTGATCGCATTCGCCGTAAACACGCAGGGCGAAGTGACCGGAGGTCTCAGTTTTATGGATTTTTCCACTGAAGCCGTGAATCCATCCTCAAACACTCTGGACATTGCTATAGGCGATATTTTTGCAGACGGTGCAGATTACACAGTTACGCCAAGCGTTGAAGAAGACACATACGCAGTTGATATCTGGAGTAAAAATATGGTTGACGCACTCGGCGACAACGGCACTATCAGCTATTTCATCGAATACAATTCTTATCTGATGTTCTCACTCACGACCTCAGGCAAATTCGACTTTGTCAACGAGACAGACGGAAAGGTTTGGCAACCGGGCAGAGACTATTATGTAGTGGCATTCGGCTATGACCAGAACTCTGGACAGGCAACCACTAAACTGTTCAAGAAAGCATTCAGAACTGAGGGCGGAGATCCTGCAACCTGCAAATTCACATTCAGCGTAACTCAGGAAAACTCAACAGTAAACGTAAAGGTCGTACCTTCTGACAAGAAAGTGGTTTATATATGGAACATCCTCGATATGACTACATTCGACAAATACAAGGAAACCTACAAGACAGATGGGACAACTCTCGCTTATATTCTTAACGGAGGCATAGAGGAGCAGATGGCCAACGATATGTGCAAACGCCAACAGGCAGTTGAGGCTCTCGGGCGTTGGAGTGGCTACACATCATCCGATGAGGAAGGTGCCGACAACGAGAATTTCAAAGGGCTCACCAAAGGCGAGACTTTCATCGCCTGGGCTGTCGCAGTTGATGCTGACGGCCTCCCGGAAGGCCAATTCTACACCACAAAATTCGTAGTGGAATAATCCACGGCTGAACAACACGGATATTTAATAAGGAGGCGCCTCAAAAGGTCCGTCTCCTTATTTTTATGATATAGGATAGGGATTGAGGAGGCGTGTCCACCCGCGGACACGAGTAGCTGGAGGGCGACCGACGGAGACAAGTGTCCAAAGACCACGCGGGAAACGTTGAGAGAGTCCGGAGTGATCGAAGCGAACGGATTACTCCGAAATGCCCCACATATCGTTCAGAATCGAGATGGCTGAGGGAGAGCGGAAGACGTTGGAGCGGAATGTCTTGATGGCATCTACGGAGAGGTTATCTTCGAATGAGTTGACAAGGGAATCGGCTTCAAGCAGAATGCGATGGTCCGCAGATGTCACATTGCTGTAGGTGTGATGATGACCGATAAGCCAGCAGATGCGCTCTACCTGTGAAGTAGTGAATCCACCGACCTCCGACAATAATTTTCGCGCCTCATCCGGACCGAGTTCCTCTTGTGCCTTACCGTTGCAGTTGCCATATTTGGCTTCCGCAGGGTGAATACCTATGTCGTGCAATATGGATGCGGCCTCGAGAATAAACTGAGTTTTTTCATCCAAGCCCTCACTCACGCCTATGGTGGCGGCGAAGTCGTGAACCTTCACAAAATGCTGAATGCGGCGAACGTCTCCTTTGTCGTAATTTATCATTGCCCGCATCAGCCTGGCCAACAATGTATTCATCCTTCTAAGATACCGTTATCTTTCAGAGTCTTGCACAAAGCTTTGGCATCCGCCAATGCAGTCTCACGTGCCACGTCATATTTCTCGCAAAGCAAATCCGCCAAATGGTCTTCAGTAAATTCATCCTCCCCGACAGATTCCAGCAGATATGCCGCCGAATCATTGAGTTTCACCAACTTACTAAAATTAACATTATCCGCGCCTTCTCCGGAAAGCACCTTCAGACCGCAAATCTCGCGTACGACAAAATCTTTCTTAAGTCTCATACAAACAACTCATTCTAAAACAGGCTTGATTTACATCTGCGATTTCCACCTCAACTCAACAAGCCCGACAGAACAAATGTAATAATTTAAGGGAACTTTACATAGCGTCCAAGCGCGCATCAAGATTTTTCCAGTTCCGCCTTGCTCTTGCTTGCAGTGACAAGGTAAACTCCACCGAAAATCAGAAGGACAGCCACTATCTTGGTGACATTGAATGAGTCCATTCCAAGATAAATGGAAACTATGCTTGCCACAATAGGTTGCACATAGTTGTACATACCGGCCACTGTAGGACGAAGATTCTTCTGACCTACAACTATAAGCATATAACTCAGGAATGTAGCGCAGACTATCACGTACAGAATGGATATGATCGCATCAGTGCTGAGAAGATGCCACTCGGTAGACATCAGCGAGTTGTAAGAGAACGGCAGCAGACACAGAAACGCGAATGTAAACATCCATTTCATTATGGTAATGAGCGAATATTTGCTCACGAAATTCTTGAAAATGACGATATACAGCGCATAACTCAACTGAGCCAGCAACACCAGCACATCGCCCCATACCGGACTCGAGCCTGAAGAATGTGCAGAACCTGAACTGCTGCCGAGAATAAGCAGCAACGCACCGCCGGCTCCGAACAGGATTCCGAGCACCTTCTTGCTGGTGATAGGTTCTTTCAAGATGAAAGCCGCCAATATCATCGCCCAGAGAGGCATACTCGTGGTTATGATAGATGCATCAGCCGGAGATGTCAAACCTACACCGAATATGAAACACCCTTGATTGAATACGATCGCAAGAAGTGACGCGACAAAAAGACGTATCATATCGTGCGACTCAACGTGCTCCGGCTTTCTGAAGAAAGACACAATCCAGAACAGAACCATTGCGCCGAAAATTCGCAAATCACTCAATACCAAAGGGCTGACAATTCCGCCCACCATCACAATTTTTGCAACCGGAGACATAAGTCCCCACATCGAATTTGCCAGGAACATCGCCCCGTGGCCTTTCCAATTGAATTTTTCCATTCTTCAAGATGATTTGACCGTCCTTAATTCGGGGCGCAAAAGTAGAAAATTCAAGTGACGAGACAAAAAAAAGATGATGCCCGGCTATACAGCCAAAGCATCACCTTCACCCATATTATTGAACCACTGCATTTTCCGTCTTCACAATCCGAAATCGCAGGGCATAAATTCTTGCAAAAAGATTACGCAATCGTTTCAAACGATAGCCTGGAAGTTAAATATTAAGCTTCGCAAAAATGTTGGCAAACGACTGTCTGTGTGAAACTTAAATAACTTTTCAATCAAAATACCTTACAGGATTGCTTCTGCCTGCGAATACAGACTCGGCATTTACGCCAGCCAACGGATTCTCCCGGACCTTCTCACCTTCAAATTCATACTTTCCAGGTTGCGAAGAAGCGACCCATCTGACAGGTCTATATACCGCCACAGGTTTTCCGTCAGAAATAGCCAGAACAAAGTCCACAGATTCAGCGCGCTTCAATGAAACCTTCCAGAACTTACGGGAGCACTCATAAGTGGAACCTCTTCCGTCAGGCTCATGCCTGGTCGGATATGTCTTGGAAATGTTTACCGCCATAACTTTCTTCCCAAACAGGACCGTGTCCTTGAATATAGATTGCGTTGCTGGCATAATGTTTAAGTTTTAATGTTATTGATGCCGCTATGACAGGCTGCGGCGACCGCCTGCCCCGTGACCAAGGATATGCGCTCGTATCCCGAGGCGGTCACAATATAACAATTATATTCTATAGTTGTTCACAAGTTGCCGTCAAATTACTGCGGAGCACAAAAAAAGAAGCTCATTTCTGAACTTCTCTATTGTAAGTCGGGATGATGCGACTCGAACGCACGACCCCTACGTCCCGAACGTAGTGCGCTAGCCAACTGCGCTACATCCCGCTATTTTGCGGATCAAACTTATGCAAGTTTGTTAATGTAGAGTGCGATACCGCTCTTGAGGTTGGAAGCTTTGTTCTTGTGGATGATGCCTACCTTTGCAAGTTTGTCGATCATCGCATAAACCTTAGGTGCATTAGCTTCGGCAGCTTTCTTGTCTGTCGTATTTCTAATAGCACGTATTGCATTCCTCGTTGTCTTCGCATAATACTTATTATGCAATCTGTGCCTTTCGCTCTGGCGAATGCACTTTTCTGCAGATGCGTTATTTGCCATTGTTTTTATTTTTTAATATTTAGTAGTGGGTAGGAGAATCGAACTCCTATTGCGAGAATGAAAATCTCGAGTACTAACCGTTATACGAACCCACCAGACTAACCTCTAAATCCGCATAAGAAATTCAAAGGGATTGCAAAGGTATGCATTATTTTCTAATCCGCAAAATATTTTCTCTTACCGCGGTAATTTTTTCCGGAAAAATCGCTTGGAAAACTGTTTCCAATTCTATTCAACAGAAATTCAGGGGATGACTATTCAGATTTCTGATTGTCGGTCTTGTCCCATTCAAAAGAATACAATATCGCTTCAACCTGTCTGAGATATTGGCGTTTATCATATTTAGGCGCATACACGAAGCCGTCAAGAACTATGATATCCTTTCCGTCTCTGCTATAAAATGAATGTGACACAAAAGGACCGCCCATAAAATCACCATAGACCTCCCACAAGCCTCTTGTCTCAGCGAACTGACGCCCTCTGAAGCGTATAAACTGAACCTCCGGCGTAGCCACCTCATTGGTAATCATATACGTATTGTCAAACATTCCGGGAACATACTTTTGCAGGAACTCATTTCTGTGCGCTATGATATTCTGCTCAGTAAAATTCTCCTTTGACGCAGCCGGATATTTATAAACGAACACGCCCTGGATAGTATATTGCTTATCATCGGAAATCCAGATGAAATCATCCGTTTTTTTCCTGACCTTGTATCCCATAGGGAAATATGCAGTGCCGCCAGTCATTTCCTTGACAACCGGAGCAACCCCTTCAGCCGGATATCTTTTTGAATTATTGATAATTCTGTCACGTTCAGCCTGCTCAATTGCATTCACTATACGCTCTCCGTTCTTAGACAGAATGACGGCGGCTGAATCCGCGCAAGTGGCGGAAATCTGGATTACGCACTGAGGATATGCCCACCTGTCGTGAGCATACATAACTCCGCTTTTCTGAACATCTGACGCAATATTGAATATCACGATATTCCTGTGAATCTTGAATAGGTCCGCGAACCCGGTAGTCGGAACATTGACCACAGAGAAAAGTGGCTCTCTCTGAGGCAGAAACGGATAATCCGCCGCCAGAATTTCTCTGGTCATACTGCCCAAATTGTCATCCCAGTCGCTCTTATTCATCACGACAATCACTTCACCGGCCTTGCCGCTCACATTAGGCAGCAGCGGTTTGTCGGACCCGCCGCAGGAGCATATTGAAACAGCCACACACACGGCCGCAAGAATCTTATAAAAACTATACTTCATACCAAATGTTTTTTAATCATATTCTCATAAGGCATTCGCCTTTCCGTTCAAGGAGCACTGCGACACAAAGTTACACATTCCTTCCGTAAAGGTCATCTGAGCAACCTTCCTATGTCGTTACCGAAGGCGAGCACCATTATCGCCAGCAGAATGAACATACCTATTATCTGGGCAATCACCATAAACCTGTCGCTCGGCTTCCTGCCCGTAATCATCTCGCATATAAGGAACAGCAGATGCCCGCCGTCCAATCCCGGAATAGGAATCAGATTCATTACGCCAAGCATTATTGACAACATCGCCAGCAGATTTATGAAAATGAACCAGTTCCAATGAGCAGGGAACACCTGTCCTATGGATATGAAACTGCCCACAGACTTGTATGCTCCTGTGCTTGGAGTTGCCACCAGTTTCACGTCCCGCACATATCCTGAGACCATATTCCAGGCATACTCCAATCCGGCCGGTACCGCCTGAGCCAGTGTGTATGAACGCTTCTGCACTCCAGGAACCAACAATGCTATCCCTACCCTACCCGCAGAATCCACCTGCAAAGGCATTGACAGCGTATCTGCGCCGCGGACGACTTCAGCCTTTACCTTCATCCCGGCCTTTGTCGAAAGAATCTTCCAGGCGTCCTGCACATAACCGACAGACAACGAATCCAGTGCGATAATCTTGTCCCCTTTCTTTAGATCAGCCCCTACGTTTACCGAACCTGTCGTCAACGAATCGACCGCAAAAGGTATTGCCAGGGAGAACATTCCGGGAGTCTCCAGCACCTTGCCGATCATACTTTTGTCAATATAAAGAAGCACCGTATCCTGTCCTCTGAGCACCTCGGCCGTCTTCACCGATCTTCTCGCCAAATCAGCCTGCAACATCGAGAAGTCCTCAGGTTCATAGTCATCGAATTTCAGAATACGATCACCTGTCCTGAACCCCATCTCATACGCCAATTCATTGACATACACATTATTGTCTCTATTGCTCAGGTAGTCATTCCCCCAAGTGTAGAGCATAACGATATACAGGGTTATTGCAAGCAGGAAATTAAAGAGCACGCCTCCGACCATCACCAAAGCTCGCTGCCACGCCGGTTTTGAGCGGAACTCCCAAGGCTGCGGCTCTTTCAGAAGATTCTCCACATCAAGAGACTCGTCAACCATACCGTTTATCTTGCAATATCCTCCCAACGGAAGCCAACCGATACCATACTCAGTGTCAGCATCTTTCATCTTAGGAAAAAGTCGCGTAAACCAGGCCGACGTCTTTGTGCTGAAGAGTTTGACTCCTCCGGCGTCAAAGAACAGAAAGAATTTGTCAACCTTTATTCCGAAAAGACGAGCAAAAGTGAAATGCCCCAGTTCGTGAATCACTATCAGAACAGAAAGCGCAATAATCACCTGCAGAATCTTCATCAACACTGCCATTTCAATACTCCATTAATCATTTACGCCCGGAGCACATCGCACGGGCTTCTTCATAAACATCCTGATTGCACAGAATCAGGTCCTCAACTGATGGCTTTGCGTCAAATTTCACACCAGACATACAATTGCCGATAATCTCCGGAATATCGTAGAACCTTATCTCATCCCTGAGGAAAGCCGCCACAGCCGCCTCATTTGCAGCATTCATCGCGCAAGGAACATTTCCTCCCCTGCTGATTGCATCAAAAGCCAACTGAAGACACGGGAATTTATCCATATCCGGTTTCTCAAAAGTCAAAGCTCCAAGTTCCGCAAAATCAATCTTCTTGTTGTTCAACGACAATCTGTCAGGGAAACTCAAAGCCAGCTGAATAGGCTCGCGCATATCCGGATGCCCCATCTGTGCGATTACAGCCCCGTCCTCAAATTCTACCATCGAATGGATTATGGACTGCGGATGCACGACGATATTTATATTCTCCGGCGATACGTCGAAAAGCCAACGCGCCTCAATCATCTCGAATCCCTTGTTCATCATAGTCGCTGAATCAATGGTGATTTTCGCGCCCATTGTCCACTGCGGATGCTTGAGAGCCTCATTTCGCGTAGCCAATGCTATTTTTTCCTTAGGCCAGGTCCTGAACGGTCCACCTGAAGCTGTCAGATGTATTTTCACAGGCTTGTTGTCCGTCGCCCCGAGCAAGCACTGGAATATAGCTGAATGTTCAGAATCAACAGGCAGAATCGGCGCATTGTAATGTTTTGCCAGTTCTGTCACCACACTGCCCCCGGCCACCAATGTTTCCTTGTTCGCGAGCGCGATTATCTTGCCTGCCTTGATTGCAGATACAGTCGGTCTCAAACCGCTGAAGCCCACCAGCGCAGTGAGGACTATATCGACCGAATCCGCCTGCACCAAATCACAGATGGAATCCATTCCGGAAAACACCTTGATATCGTGTGGCTGCAACGCGTCAGCCACCTCCTTATACTTGGATTCATTGCAGATAACCACCGCATTCGGCTGGAACTCAAGAGCTTGAGCCACCAGCAGATCTGAGCTATTATTTGCCGTAAGCAACTCAACCTCAAACAAATCACTGTGCTGCCTTACGACATCCAAGGCCTGCTTGCCAATAGAGCCTGTAGAGCCAAGTATCGCGATATGGCGTTTTCTACTGTAATTCATCAGAAATTAATATATTTAGTAGGATCCACAGCATCACCTTTGTACCAAAGTTCGAAATGAAGATGGTCGCCCGTGGTAAGAGAGCCGGTGTTGCCGACCAATGCAATCGGTGTTCCCGCAGATACCTTGTCCCCCGTTTTTTTCAACAACTTCTGGTTATGCTTATATACGGAAACCATATCATTGGAATGCTGTATCTGTATGGAATATCCGGATTCGTCACTCCACCCGGCGCCTATGACAGTGCCGTCCAGAATTGACATCACGACCGAATTTGCCGGAGCTGTTATGTCAATATAAGGATGCAGCAACCGGTCATATCCTTGTGAAATCACACCTTTAAGCGGGGTAAAGAAATGCATACCCTCTATAGGAAGGACTCGCTCACGACCCGATGTCAAGCCGAACCGCTCCTCGTTTTTCACATTGGCGCGCAACAGGGAATCCTTGCTTTCCAATTCTCTTTTGGCCGACGCTGTAAGTTTTCCGTCCGCTACCGATGTACTTATCACGCTATCAATCGAAACCGGATTCGCCCCGTCCATCACTTTCTTCAGGTTTTCGGTATAGAACTTCCAGGTATAAATCACATTCTGCAGAGAATCTATTTTCAGCGCGTTGTTGATTGCGGCACGCTTGGTATGGGCATCAGGATAGCCAGGAATGAATGTTCTGAGAGGGGTATAGGCAACCAGCGAATAAGACACTGCGGCAATCACCGTTATTACGGATATCACTGCCAGGAACAACGTAGTCCTGTTGAATCGCATAACCCACAACTGCTTGTGAGTCATATCATCAATGATTGATATTCTGAAATGCTCCACTTGCGGGCCTTTCGGTGATTTTCTGGAAGCCATCCGGGATTCAAGCGTTATTAAAATATTTGCTAAATTTGCACGTATGGACAGGATTATAGGAATAGATTATGGCAGGAAAAGAACTGGCGTTGCCGTCAGCGATCCTTTGCGCATATTCGCGTCCGCCCTGGAAACCGTACAAACTGCAAAGATAATAGAATATCTCAAAAAATATTCTGAGGGTGAAACGATAGTAAGATTTGTAGTCGGCTACCCGATTAATATGAACGGACAGCCTTCCGAGGCCGCAGCAGATGTGGAAATCTTCCTCAAACAACTCGCAAAAGCATTTCCTGACATTCCCGTATCGCTTGAAGATGAACGCTTTACATCCGTCCTGGCACATAGGGCTATGATTGACGGAGGAATGAAGGTCTCTGACCGCAGAGACAAGTTCTCCGTAGACAAGATCAGCGCCGCAATCATCCTTCAAGGCTACCTGGACCGCAGTTCAAACTCTCCCGCCGCTGGCACATCTTTTGCGACAATGCCCGCGCCCGTGCCGCCTATGCCGGAAACATTGTCAAGGAAAGTTTCCGGAAAACAGCATCGAAAGAAATGACTCGGCATTTACTTGCCATGTTAAATACTGATTTACAATATGATACAACCTATATATCTCTATGGCTCAGAAGTTCTCAGAGCCAAAGCTGAAGACATTGACTTGAACGACAAGGAAGGCATAGCCACTCTTGTCCAGGACTTGAAAGATACCCTTAAACATTCCGACGGATGCGGACTCGCTGCACCTCAAATCGGTGTAAGCAAGAGGGCTCTCATTGTGGACGGCACAGGAATGACTGACGTATATGATTACCTGAAGGATTTCAAGCGCACTATGTTGAACCCTGTAATCATCGAACAGAACGAAAAGGAGAACGAGTATTCAGAAGGCTGCCTCAGCATTCCTGGAATCTATTGCGAGGTACGCAGACCTGCATCTATGACTGTCGAGTATTATAATGAGGAAGGCGAGAAAGTGACCGAGACATTCGACAAATTCGCCTGCAGAATGGTGCAGCACGAAATGTCCCATCTGGACGGAGATATGTTTGTCGATCACGTCGCACCTATCAGGAAGAAGATGATTTCCAAGAAATTGCAGAATATTGCCAAAGGCAAAGTATCAACACATTACAACACTAAAATCAAATAGCTATGAGCGCATTTCACGCATACGACATTAGAGGCATCTACAATGTCGATTTCAATAAAGACACCGTCTATAAGGTAGGATATTTCATTCCTAAACTACTGAAGGCCGACAAAGTGCTTGTCGGAAGAGACTGCAGATCGTCATCCGATGAAATACACGAGTATCTCATTAAAGGCATAACAGACGCAGGAGCGGATGTTTATGATATCGGGCTGAGCACCACGCCGATGGTATATTTCGGAACGGCTAATTACAGTTTCAAGGCTTCCGTGCAGATTACGGCATCTCACAACCCGAAGGAGTACAACGGAATGAAGGTATCCTGCGAATATGCCCTTCCGGTAGGATATGACACCGGACTCAGCCAAATCGAGGCTTGGATCAACAGCAATGAGCCTACACCTGTCGCCGAAAAACGTGGAGAAGTTCATCAGAAAGACATTCACAAGGATTATCTGGACTTTCTGCTTAAATACAAGTCTGACCTGAGCGGACTTAAAATTGCGTTTGACCTCTCCAACGGAATGAGTTCGCTGTTCGCCAGAGAAATTTTCGGAAACGAACCGGAATACATCTTCGACACTATGGATGGCACATTCCCGAATCACGACCCGAATCCGCTGGTTCCGGCTAACACTGCCGCACTGAAAGAACTCGTACTGAAATCAGGTGCCGATGCAGGAGTCATCTATGACGGAGACGCAGACAGGGTTATGTTTGTTGACGAAAAGGGCAATTTCGTATCACCGGACCTTATCATTGCCGTACTGGGACATTATTTCATCGACGAAAGACACGAGCCGGGCACTGTAATAGAGGATATCAGAAGTTCCAAATCCATTGCCGAGTATCTCGAGCCGATGGGTGTAAACATCTACACTTGGAAGGTCGGAAGGGCAAATGCTGCACACAAACTCCGTGAATTGGATGGAGTATGGGGTGGAGAGTTTGCAGGCCATTATTACTTCAAGGACTTCTTCTATTCTGACAGCGGTCTGCTTGCCTCGATCCTTGTCCTCCGCGTACTCGCATCTATGAAGAAGAAGGGCGTGACATTCAGCCAGTTGATCGGAAAAATTTCCAGATATCAAGGCTCCGGAGAGATCAATTTCAAGCTTGACGACAAGAACGGAGCACTGATAGCGGTAAGAGACTATTTCACCGCAAAGGAAAAGCCAGTCAAAGTTATGGATTTCGACGGTTATCGTGCGGAGTTCCAAGACTGGTGGTTCAATATCAGACCTTCGAATACGGAGCCATACCTCAGATTCATCTGCGAAGCAACATCCAAAGAACTTCTTGACGAAAGAGTCAATGAAGTGAAGAATATCCTCAAGACTCAGTTCAACGCTGAGTGCTAATTAAGGAGAGGCTGACAAAAAACATTTCAGTCAGCCTCTCTTATTTTTAAACGGAATATGACAATGACAGAAAACTACAAGCACATACTTAAACCCGCAATCCTTCTTGCAGGAATCCTGTTTGCCTGGAATGCAAACGGCCAGGACACACTTATGACTATGAGCAGGGCATCCTTGCTGGTACCCCGCACTGCACTCCAGCCGGTCAAATCCATAGATCCGTCATCCGCCGTTCCTATTGACACATTGGACACCGGCAATCCGGCCGTGAAAATCCTGCTGATGGAAGACTACACCTGGAAATATTACAAGGACCCGTCAGTAACCTTACAGTCTGACATATTCACGGCCAATTGGAACGAGGAATACCCTAACCCTTACAGGATGGAACTGAAGGACTTGCAGGACGACATTTCACTTTGGCTTGTAGATTCACTCAGCGAGTACCATTGTCCATATCAGACTAAAGTATATTCTCCTTTCGGATATAGACACGGTCGCAGGCATATGGGAGTGGATCTTCCGTTGAAAACAGGAACTCCTGTCGTAGCGGCCTTTACCGGAAAAGTAAGATTATCAAAATATTACAAAGGCTTCGGCAATCTTGTCGTGATACGCCACGACAATGGTCTTGAAACTTTCTACGCACATCTGTCAAAACGGCTTGTCAATCCGGGTGACTGGGTTACCGCAGGCCAGACTGTAGGTCTTGGCGGCTCTACAGGACGTTCTACCGGAGCGCACCTGCATTTCGAAACAAGATATTGCGGTTTCGCATTCGACCCGCAATGGCTTATCAATTTCGAAACAGGCACATTGAGGCACAGACTGTTCATTCTGAAGAAAAGATTCCTGGACGCGGGAAGCAAATATATTCCTGAAAGCGATGAAGAGGACTATCTCATAATGAAAGAGGACTCTACATATTACGCCGCACGCGCAGCTGAGCAGGAACTCAGAGAGAAAGAAGCCGCCCGCAAAGCAGCAGAGCTTGCCAAGGCGCAATATCACAAAATCCGCTCAGGAGACACGCTAGGTTCGATTGCGGTGAAATATCACACGACTGTGAAGAATCTCTGTGCCCTCAACGGAATCACCACAAAGACGACATTGAGAATAGGAAGATCACTCAGGGTCAGATAGCGGCCAATTGAGTATATCCAACTCTTCCGGAGTGTAGAGGAGGGAATCAATAAAGTCCGGCGCTGTGTGAGCCAGCACGACGAATGCCACCAAGGCGGTGACTGCCAATGCAATTAGGGCTACCATTATCCAAAGCAGGACTTTCCACCCGGTATTTTTCCGCAAAGATTTCTTTTCCACTGACTCATTGTCAGAAGATTTTGCCTTGTCAATTACAGCGACAGGCTTGACGTCAGAGACATCAGCTACAGGTTCGGCATCAGCCGGGCCTGTTGTTGTTTGTGGCTCTGCAGAGGACTCATTATCAGACAACTCAGCATTCTCCTCCGCTTTCTCCTCCGCTTTTTCCGGATTTTCAGCCGGAGATTCAACAGGTATCTCAGCCACAGAATCTGCAGCGTCATCACCGTCCGTGGTTCCAGACTTCTCCGCCAAGGCTGCAGGCTGAACCAGGGCTTCTTTATCGGTATCTACCGTTGCATCGTCTGCAGTAGCGGCATTCGCAACGTTGTATATAGCCACGACGCTGTCAGCACCCGCAAGTGTTTCCGTCGTGGCCACAACAGGATCCGCAGCTCCGGTTTCGGCGGCAGTGGCAGCAGAGTCATCCGCAGCCTCAGTTGACATCGGTTCATCTTCAACCACCTCTTCAGGATTCAGAATAGAGCGCAATGCAGACATTGTCGCAGACACCTCGGCGGGCGATTCTTCGTGAGTCTTAAGCGACACCGGTTCCAGACCGAATCCTTCAGGATAGATATCCAGATCCTCATCTGCAACAAAAAAGAAATAATTCTCTTTAGTAGCCCTAAGTTTGCCAAGGCCAGGAAATATCACGACTTTCTTGGACTCCAGCACATTACGCAGTTCCGACAAGAACTCTGTCAAGATTTTTGAGGATGTATCCGTATCAAGCCCGTTGCATTTAGCGTAGAAATTCACCAGACCGGTGCTGTTTTCCGAAATTTTATTTCTGAAGCTCAAACGCTTATACGGCGGATTAATCGTAAATCCCCTATCAGAGAAAGTTGCCGGCACATACTCAGCGACAAAAGAGCCGACTCCGGGCAATGCTACTTCATCATTGTCAAGAATCAATTCCTTGACCATTTTCGACAGGAGATCGATATCCATAAATTCGAGTTTCTTGTTAATTTTTCAAATGCGACCTGACAAAGTTAGCAAAAAAACGAAAAAAAATTTGCAGAGAAAATATTTTGTTGTACCTTTGCAATCCCGAAACAAAACAACGGGTAAATTCCTGAATAGCTCAGTTGGTTAGAGCATCTGACTGTTAATCAGAGGGTCCCAGGTTCAAGTCCTGGTTCAGGAGCCAAAATAACGGCTTAAGCCGATAGCTTGGGAGCATAGCTCAGTTGGTTCAGAGCGTCTGCCTTACAAGCAGAGGGTCGGGGGTTCGACTCCCTCTGCTCCCACTTAGAAAAAGATATCTCATTTGAGGTATCTTTTTTCATTGTTATACTGAACTATTTGCCTATCTTTGAAAAGAGAAGATCATTTTCGAAACAGCTTCTTAAAACAAACATAGACTATGAGTTATTGTTCTAAATGCGGAGCGCAAATTCCTGAAGGCGCGAAGTTCTGCCCGAAATGTGGCAAAGGAGTATTCACAACGCCTCAGACGCAATATCAACCTCAAGGCTCACCCAATCCGAATGCACTGAGAACTGCTAAAGAGAAGGAAGACCGTTGGGTCATAGCATTGGTATTCTGCGCTATATTCGGATGTTTGGGCGTACATAGGTTCTATACCGGCAATATCGCCACCGGGGTGCTGATGTTGTTGACAGGAGGCGGATGCGGAGTGTGGTATCTGATTGACATTGTAATGATTGCCTGCAACACATACACAGACGGTGATGGTCAGACATTGAAATAGAATCATTAAAACATATAATAACCATGAAGTATTGCACTTATTGTGGAGCAGAGCTTCAGGACGAAGTAAAATTCTGCCCAAATTGTGGAAAGGACGCGGCCTCAGAATGCAGCGAGCCTGCACAACCGACAATCCAACCTGAAGCACCTGCATATCCAAACCAGGCCAACAGGGTCTGTCCGCCTACATATCTGTTGTTTTCAATCTTGACGACTTTGTTCTGCTGCCTGCCGTTCGGAATTGTCGGAATCATAAATTCCGCCAGCGTCAACGGGAAATTCATAAGCGGAGACATTGAGGGTGCCGAGAAAGCAAGCCGGAATGCAAAGACTTGGAGTATCGTGGCGTTATGTTGCGGAGTACTATCGATTGTCATTTACATTATTTGCGTAATCTTCTGCCTCCTAATTGACAGAACAGACTACCTCTTCACTTAGAAGTTGTGTTGAAATAGCTTCTTAATGACTTGAAAAGTCGTGAATAAGTCGGATATCACAAGACTGCTGCTGTTCTCAATTTCAGTATTGGGAGCGGCAGCACTTGTATTTATATTTTTCAGATTCAACCCAGAAAACAGCAACCTGTTCCCGAAGTGCATTTTCCTGCAGCTTACAGGATACAAATGTCCCGGTTGCGGCGCACAAAGGGCAATTCACAGCCTGCTTAACCTACATATCGCTGAAGCATTCAGATACAACGCCTTGCTGGTTTCAATGATTCCGCTAATCGCGTTGATGTTTCTTGCCGTCATTCTGCGTAAGAAATTCCCAAAGTTCTACAATCTCCTCAACAGCACTCCCCTTATCATTTTCCTACTCTGCATCACCATTCTCTGGTGGATTCTCCGCAACATTTGTGGCTGGTAGCGCTCTCCTAAAACTCATCTTCTGTAATCACTGAAGGTCCAGCCCGTCACATTGAGACTGAAACCCCGAAAGAGCTCTATTGCATCCGTATCTCCGTGAGTATCAACTTTTTCAAAAAAAAAGTTCTAAGATTCAGAAAAACGTGCTATCTTTCGAACTAGACCACATAAGTACTAACAACTGATATGAATAAAAGACTGCAACCATTCATTCTAGGAGCCATATTGGCTTCATGTGTTCTATTCTCTTGTCAAAAGAATTCATCTTTTAAGGAGGAAATTGTTGACAAGGCGCCATCTACGAGAATCGGAATATCTCGGAAGATTACAGAATTATCCTCTTCCGATGCTGAAACTATAGCGAGACTCTATCTTTCAGAGAACTCCGATATAAAAACAAAATCCGCAACCAAATCCATCAGGAATATCGTCACAGTGACTGACAGTACCGGCAAAGCAGCTTTCTACGCCATCAACTTCGATGACGGATTCATTTGGGTTTCAGCCATTAAAGATTATTATCCAATCTTAGCTGAAGTAGAGCACGGAACATTCACGTCCGAGGATACCGGCACTGGACTTGACTTTGTCAGAGACGAACTCGCTTGTTCGGTCACAAGCCCTAAACCAGATTCCATCTTGACTAAGATGAGAATGCTTTGGCACAAATATGAACTAGCAGAGGAAGGCGAAATCATCCGAACCAAAGTTAATTCAGAATACGAAGATGAACTCGCTGAACTTAAAGACATTGCTTTGGACAACGGATACAAATGTTATCCTCTGTCCAAAGCCATAGAAAACGGAATGACGCAAAGCGTCTATAACACTTTTGAAGAAAAAGCCATCGACGCTTACGCGGGTGGCTCCTACGACGGAAGCGATGAATATGACTACAATACTACTGCCTACATCTTCGAGAAGGATTATAGTGTAAACGAAATCGTTAATCCTCAAGTTACTACGCACTGGGGACAGAAGGCGCCATACAATTCAGATGTCCCGGGAGGAAAAAAACTGGGTTGCGTCACTATTGCAACCGCTCAATTGATGAAGTTCTATAAGCTTCCAATTTTCTATAATTGGGATGCGATGCCGAACACCGGATCGAATGACATTCTATCTGCATTCCTTGCAGACCTAAGAGTGAAACTAAAAATTGCTGATGATGGCGGAGGCTATATAGCAGATGCCGTAACATATCTCAACTCCTTAAGTTCTAAATATAAATTCAAAAATATAACATACTATAATTATAAATTAGCCGAATCTCTCAAACGAAAGAACGTAGCAATTATGCGTGGATATAGTTCCAACTTGAAAGTCGCACACGCGTGGATATGCGACGGATACACTTATGTGGATCATGGGATAGAATACCAATTATATGTTCTTAATCCGAGTTCAAGAGATTTCGACTACATCAAATGGCATACAGAAGAGGTATCAAATGGATTCAGTGAATATACCTTCCACATGAATTGGGGATGGGACGGAGAATATGACGGAGATTTTAAAGAGGGTTATTGGCCAAGGGAAAACTATTATAATTTTACCTCCGACAAAAGGATAGTTCTTAAAGAAAACTGATATGAATATAAATACGATTATCGAAGTTTTGGCTATCGCCAGTATTGCCATATTACCAGGCTGTTCAAAAGAAGCAGAAGATAATCCAGTGACACCAGAAGGGCATCCATGGCCAGGAGAGATTTATTATTTCTGCGGTAATAATTCGGTAACTGAGGCACACAACTCAACGTTAACCGTATCTGCTGGCGAGGAAAGATTAACACTGGACATACTGTCCTACGG
>CAVENC010000043.1:0-17891 GCA_963617065.1 Butyricicoccaceae bacterium | reverse complement strand
AGCGACTGAGGGTAAACAGCAAACTTGCGCGAAGCGCGTAGCGACCGAAGGGGTTAAAAGTATTATTTAAGTGGTTATTAAATAATGTTGTCGGAGGAATTTGCACAATATATCGGAAGTGTCAGACGTTATTCGGTCAGGACTCAGGCCATATACGCCGATGTCATTTCCGATTTCATCAATTATGTAGGCACAGACAATGATACGGTGATTGTGTCATCCCTGAATCCTACGACCATAAGAAACTATGAATTTCATCTGGTGGAAGAACGAAAGTTCAGCCCGAGGACTGTAAATCAATATCTTTCCGTACTGAGCGGGTGGTGCAAATGGCTTATCGGGAAATCATTGCTTAAGTCCAATCCGGTGCGCATCGTAAAGAGGCCAAAATGCGAGAGCCGGCTACCGGAATTTTTCCGCCAGGAATCGATGCAGGAGTATTTTGAGCGCACCACAGCCGCGGCAGACAACGAATCAGCCCGCCTTCTGATTGATTCAGCCGGTGCTCTACAAGAGGGCGTCAGCAAATCATCTTCCGAATACAAACTGGTATCAGACCTGTATAACAGGCGTCTCAGGCATCTGATTATAAGCATTCTATACGAGACCGGAATCCGCAGGGCCGAACTGATAGACTTGAAGGTTGGCAGCATAGATTTCGGACGCAAGGTTATATCCGTCCACGGAAAGGGTGATAAGATGAGAAAAATTCCTCTGACCGATTCTCTTTCAGAAGAAATTTCATTATATTTGAGTGTAGTTGAAACGGTAGTGGCTAAGAGGATGACGCCTGAATCCACGCTTCTGCTTACGATGAGCGGCAAACCTTTATATCCCGTTTTCGTTGACAGGGCTGTTAAGAGTGAACTTGGACAGATTGATGGCGTTACTTGCAGGAAATCACCTCACGTGCTGAGGCACACATTGGCGACGGAACTGCTTGACGAAGGTTCGGACTTGTATTCAATCAAGGAACTGTTGGGACACTCTTCACTCGCGGCAACTCAGGTTTATACTCATAACACTATCGAGAAACTCAAGAATGTATATTTAAATGCCCATCCTAGGGCTAAAAGAGGAGGTAAAAATGGAGATTAGAGTACAATCCCTGAAATTCGATGCGGATCAGAAACTTCTGGATTTTGTAGAGAAGAAAGTTTCAAAGCTCAACCGTTTCGATGATGCGATTACCGATGTGGAGGTCGTTTTGTCACTTCTTGAAAAACCAGATAATAAGAATGTAAGGCTGAAGGTGCACGTTCCGGGAGGTTCGCAGGTTCTCGAGCGCAATTCCAGAACATTCGAGGATGCAGTCAACGAATGTGTGGATGCGATGAAGGAGAAGCTTACACGCAATAAGGAGCGCAAGGCTGAATAAAAAGAGTGATTAAATAAAAAGCGGTCTACTGCGTTGTTCTCCTTGCCCAAATCCTCACAACCGTTAGGTTGCTCCGGTGTTTGGCGCGTCGAGAGCCTTGTATCCCATCTTTTTATTCAACCACTCAATACGACGAAAAAAATGAGGGTGATCAATAGTAATTATTGGTCGCCCTCATTTTTTCTTGGTCACCCTCAGCAACTTCGAGACCGGATGTTGCCGGCAATATCCTACGGACTCCCAACCCCTGCAGGCTAAAGCCTGCTGTCCCGAGAGACAATTTCGCACCTCCGGTGCGACCGAATATGTTTCTTAATATGTTTCTTATTACTCACCTGCTGAGAATCAAAAAGAGGCAGATGCCAGGAGCGAATTTTTCCTGTGATCTTGAGCGAAGGGCACTGTCTCTTTTTGATTCTTTGTGGAAGGAGAACAACGCAATAGAACTCTTCTTGGTCAATCACGTTCTTTTACCTCAAATACACATCGATGATGTTCGGATAATGGTCGGTAAGTTTCACGAGATAGTCGTCCATTATGCAGTCAAAGACCTTGACTTCAGCACAATTTTTCGTATCATATATGAGGCAATGGTCGATTGCGCCGACCTCACGGTCCGCCCCCTTCCTGCGGCTTTCCTTTGAATAACCGTCAGTCGGTCCGCATATATGATGGCCGTTATGCCTGTCGCCATACACTGTAGCTGCCTTATAGCAAGGCACATAACCATATTCGACAAGCTGCTGTATCGGAATTGTATTCTCTTCGCAATTCATATCTCCTGCCACGAACACAGGAATCTCTCCATACTTCCTGCGTATAATCTCAGCCTCAGCCATCACAAGACGAATCTGCGCCGCCCTTGCCATAGTGCTTCCCGGCATCGCCTTGTCGCTTTTCCACCAGAGATGAGTACCGATGAGTGCGAACTTCCGACCGTCGGATTTACGGCTGAACACGGCTGAAGTAAATGATTTTGAGCCGTGGTTACACCATTGCTCCGGAGTATATTTATTGTAATTCACATTGAGAAGTTCAAGAGACTCCGGATTATAGAAAA
The DNA here is from genome assembly GCA_963617065.1 of Butyricicoccaceae bacterium. Taxonomy (GTDB): domain Bacteria; phylum Bacteroidota; class Bacteroidia; order Bacteroidales; family UBA932; genus Cryptobacteroides. The sequence continues at coordinate 15,453 of CAVENC010000043.1, read as the reverse complement.
TCGGAGTATTGTTCCAGTCCTCCTTTGATTCCCAGGCAATCTCATACCCCATATTGTTTACCAAAGGATAGAACTCATCGTGAAAATGCTTGGAATACTCCTGAAGTGTGAAAACATCCGGCAGATAATCAGATATGAGTTTCGCGAATTGAGGTGCACGGACAAAGTCACGAGGGTCTTCCCCCAATTTCTGCCATACCGGAGGTATAGTGTCCTTACTGTAATCCCAGATATTGTCATCCAATATTCTCAAATCGGCACCTTCCGCAATCTTGTGAGTAGCTTCGAAGGCAGGACTTTTCTGCGCTGATGCAGACGTTCCGAACGCCAACAGACCGGCAACAGCAACCGCTGAAGCGGCAATAAATCTCGACACAGTTCTCATAATCTCCATTATTACAACAATTTACACATCCTAATGTCTAATAGATCACCGCCTCAACCGTTCACTTCTTTCAAGCCCATTTCTACAGCCTTCACCCTCATATATTTGTCTGCGTCCTCAAATGTATTCTCAATAACGCCGTCCAGAATCGCATTCTTGACAAACTCTTTGAGTTCGCCTATCTCCTTGCAAGGAGGTATGCCATAGACCTGCATAACATACTCCCCTGTAATCGGATTCTTGAAATTGCGTATCTGATCCTTTTCCTCAACCTCGACAAGTTTCTTCCGCACCAGTTCAAAATTCTTCTTTATGCGCTCAACCTTTGCAGGATTTTTCGAGGTAATGTCCGCATTGCACAACAGCATCAAGTCCTGAATTTCATTCCCGGCATCGAACAGAAGCCTGCGGACTGCTGAATCCGTCACCTCCTCATCCACCAGGGCCACCGGCCTGTGATGCAATGCCACCAATTTCTGAACATATTTCATTTTCTCGTTCAGAGGCATCTTGAGCTGCTGGAAAATCTTCGGAACCATTCTGGAGCCTACAACCTCGTGTCCGTGGAAAGTCCAGCCTATTTTCGGGTCATAGCGTTTGCTGACAGGCTTGCCGATATCGTGAAGCAATGCCGCCCAACGAAGCCAGAGACAAGGTTCCGTGCGGACTGTTTCCGTAAATCCGTCACCGTCCTCAACCGGGATATAATCTTTGAGAGTTCCCGCCGCAATCGCGTCAAGTTCCTCTGCAGCAACATTATCCACTACCTGGATTGTATGCGAGAAATTATCCTTGTGTCCCCTGCCGTCGACAGTCTCGACCCCTTTGAGTTTTGCAAGCTGCGGCAGCACATATTCAAGCAGTTCCGTTTCGTCAAGCAGTCTGAAAGCACGTGACGGCTGTTTGCATAACAGCATCTTGTTCAGTTCCTCCGCAATGCGCTCTTTGGACAGTATGCTCATCCTGTCGCGCATCCGCTTCATCGATTCGATAGACTCGCGCACTATCTTGAATTCCATTTCCGGAGTGCTGAGTTTTGCCGCAAAACGTACTGCACGGAGCATTCTCAGAGGATCATCGCTATATGTCGTATCAGGCTCCAACGGAGTGCGGATAATGCCTGCTGCAAGATCCCTTATTCCACCGAACGGGTCCACAAGCGCACCGAAGTCATCCTTCTGCAGGCTGAACGCCATCGCATTGATTGTGAAGTCTCTGCGCTTCTGGTCATCTTCAAGAGTACCGTCCTCGACAATAGGCTTTCTGGAATTTCGGTTGTAAGACTCTTTACGGGCGCCCACAAATTCGATTTCAGTACCGTGGTATTTCAGCATAGCGGTGCCGAAATTCTTGAATACGGAAACCTTGCATCCGTGTTTTTCTGTTGACTTTATATAATCAGCCACGGCTGTGGCGAGCGCTATCCCGCTACCCTCGACCACAATGTCAATATCATTGGTCGGGCGTCCCAGAAAACAATCGCGCACAAAACCGCCGATAACGAATGCACGCACCCCTATCGATTCCGCCACTGTAGAAACTATCCCGAATATCGGATTTTCCAAATATCCCTGCGTTACCGTCATCTTATAATCTTGATTTTAGAAATATCATTTGCCGTTTACAACTTGTGAGAGCATTTCCTGATATGTCGGAGCTGCAGTCAGAAATTTGACATTGCCGTCTTCCTTGATACAAAATACCGTACTTGCCCCGTTGGTCAGGGCCATATACCGCACATCCATAACCATATCATACCGCAGCGCCTGTTCAAGGACCTCTTTTGTCAGACTCACTTCAGGGCGCTTGCATTCGACGACCAGCATTGGCTTCAATTCCCTGTCATACACAACAATGTCAGCCCGATATTCTTTCTTGACCGGACCGACACCATATTTGATTCCCACCTCACTCATCATCATATATGCCGGCACCTGCATTGTATCCCTGAGCACAGTGATAAACCATTGCCGAACACGTTCTTCAGGAGTCAGCGGAACATTCTTTTTCCTCAACGGATCCCAAACCTCCAAATCTGCCATCTTCGATGCTCTTGTTCGTCTGCAAATATAGATTTTTCCGACGACAAAACCATTAATGACAGGACAGAGGGCGCTTAATTATTGCTTGCAAAATGCCTGGCGGCGCGGAGAAGATGTTGCAACGCGCTGACAATCTCGTGAGTCTCCTGTAGGATATTGAGATACACGTATGACACGGTGATATTGTCCTTTGTCGAACGCATACGTTCCATCTGCTCTTTACGGGTCTGGGACAGGCATTTCTTGAATTCTTCGCACTGCTCGCGGAGTTTGTCCACTTCCTGATAATCACCTGAAGCCAAAACACTCATAGAGCGCTTGAGCATATAGAGCATTGTATCTCTCAACGGAAGGAATTCCTTGATTCTGTCCTGTCCGAGCGGCACAAAACTGTTGTCGATATGTTCCTCGCAAGGGTCGCAGATTCGTCTCAAACTGTACAGGATATCCTCGCAACTGTTGACCCCGAGATGGAACCAGGTACTTTTCTCTATGGCAACGCCTTGATCAATTCGCCTAAGTCCAAGCATCTCTTTACGCCTCAACTGCTTAAGTTCCTGCCGCTCCTTTCTCATAGCGTTCTCCGCTTTCTGCAGTTTTCCCAGATCTTCAGCCATAAATCCTTCTGTCACATTCAGATACACAGTATTGACAAAATCCAGAAATTCGGACTGACCTTTACGTATATGCTCGGTCAACAGATTGAGAGTCTCTTCTGGATTCTCGGATGTTATCATCTTGTTGAATATGACATCGCCGTTCTCCTCATCTTTCTTCTTTTTATATTGGATATTGCTTCTGATAAGCAAGAAGAGCGAAAGAGCTATAAGTATCAGTGCCACAGTCAATCCGCCGAGAGCCATAAGCAATGCCACGAAGAAGCAGAGAATGAATGCTGCACCGGCAGTGATGAACCAACCGCCTATTACTGAAATCACGCCCGTAATTCTGAACACTGCACTTTCACGTCCCCAAGCGCGATCTGCCAATGACGACCCCATAGCTACCATAAATGTTACGTAAGTCGTTGACAGCGGGAGAGTAAGAGATGTACCCAAAGCGATGAGAAGGCTGGACACCACCAGATTGACAGTTGCGCGCACCTCATCGAACGCAGCCCCTTGAGGCAAAGCCACATCGCTGTTGTCGAAACGCTTGGCAATCCAACGCTTGGTCCTTTCCGGCACAAGCTCCGAAATTCCTGAAGCCACTCCGGTGCTGAAGCGCACGAGGATTCTCGCCATCTTGGATGAGCCGAACATCTCGTCTCCTGCATCCTGACGTGCGAGGTCAACAGATGTCTTGACGACATTGAATGCCTTTTTAGATGTCGCAAGAGCAATCACCATCACCACACCGGCTCCGACAAGAAATATGACCGGTGTCTTTGCCGGGCCGTTAAGAGAATCCATCATAAATCCGGTAAGATCCCCATTACCATTTGCCACATAGTCCTGATATGACGAGAATCCAGCCAGAGGCACACCTATGAAGTTGACAAGGTCATTGCCGGCAAATGCCATCGCCAAGGCAAAAGTACCTGTCAGAACCAGAATCTTGAACACATTGACTTTCAGGAAATAAAGAATCTGAGACAATATGGCGGTCACGACAAAACAGCCCCCGCAAATAGTCCATTGGTGTGTATTTATCCAGAGCTGTATTTCATCATTCATAAAAGAAGCGCTTCCTAGCCCCTTTATAAGCATAAAGTATATTATTGCCGTAAATGCGAGTCCGCCGAAAATTCCGATTTTCCACTTGAGTGAATCGTCTTTGTAGGCGAAAGTGAAAATCAGCCTCGAGATATACTGAAGAACTGTTCCCACGACAAATGCGATGGCGACAGACACGAATATCGCCATAATCATTGTCAAGGCTTTGCTTGTATTCATCATATCCCCGATCCCGATGCCGGACTCCGCTGCCATCTTGGTGAGAGACAATGCGAATGTACCTCCAAGCAGTTCAAAAACCATTGACACTGTGGTCGATGTCGGAAGTCCCAACGTATTGAAGATATCCATCAGAACAATGTCGGACGCCATAACCGCAAGGAATATGAACATCACATCCTGAAAGGAGAAAAAAGAAGGATGGAAGACACCATTCCTGGCGACTTCCATCATACCGTTGCTCATTGCGGCACCGATAAAAATACCGACAGCCGCCACAATTATTATTGTTTTGAATTTTGCAACCTTGGCTCCAATTGCAGATTGGAGAAAATTCACCGCGTCATTGCTGACACCGACCATAAGGTCAAAAACAGCAAGCGTAAACAGGAGTACAACGAAAAACAAATAAACAGTTTCCATACTTTGTCTTTTATTGCGACAAAGTTACTCCGGCTATGTTATGGCGATATTTCGAAAATGTTACAATTGTATTACATTCTACTCCAGGAAGCCGGCCGCCGCAATCGCGCAGTTAATTCCGTCAATTGCAGAAGACACGATTCCGCCTGAATATCCGGCACCTTCACCGCAAGGGAAAAGCCCCGGAACTTTAGGGCATTGATACGTCTGTGCGTCTCTCAGGATACGAACAGGAGAAGACGTACGGGATTCAACTCCAAGGAGAAGCGCATCTTCCGTATAATAGCTACGCATCTTATTGTTAATCAAAGGAAAAGCATTCTGAAGGCGAGTGGATACGCATTCCGGAAGCAGTTCGTGAAGAGGTGCGGATACAACACCTGGACGATACGATGTCTCCGGCAGTGTCTCTGAAAGCTGTTCTTCGCAGAAATCAACCATTCTCTGGGCTGGAGCGGCAAATCTGTTCACATTGCCTTCCTCGTCCGGCTGAACGTGGGCTTCCGCATATTCGTACATCTTCTTCTCCACATCGTGCTGGAACTCGAGAAGTGCAAGCGGACCATATTTCTTATATTCTTCCGGCACGTCATCAGGCTCGATTGAAACTACGACGCCCGCATTTGCCCATTTTGAGTTACGCGCAGAATTGGACATTCCGTTGAGCACAGTATAGCCGTCTTCGGTAGATGAAGGTACAAGGATACCTCCCGGGCACATACAGAATGAGAATACTCCGCGTCCGTCAACCTGCTCGACAAAAGAATATTCTGCCGCAGGCATTCCCGGCTCCCACTGTCCGCGATAGCGTATTTTGTTTATCAGTGACTGCGGATGCTCGACACGGACTCCCATAGCAAATCCTTTAGCCTCAAGATCCCAGTTCTTTTTGCTGAAAAGTTCATATATGTCACGGGCTGAATGACCTGTAGCAAGGATTACAGCTTTTGCGCTGTATATCACCTTCTTGCCTTCCGCTGAGCTGTCGTCGATGGCTGTCACCGTAATCGTGCCGTCCTTCTTTCTTTCAATGTCTGAAACTCTCGTCTGGAAATGGTATTCTCCGCCGTGCTCTATGATACATTCACGGATATTGCTGACAAGTCGAGGAAGTTTGTCCGTACCGATATGCGGATGTGCATCTATGAGGATTGACGGATCAGCTCCGAATTTGACGAACTGATGCAGCACTTCCCTGTTGTCCCCGCGTTTTGAAGAACGTGTAAACAGTTTTCCGTCGGAGAATGTACCTGCGCCACCCTCTCCATAGCAATAATTCGAATCAGGATTCACAATGCCGCTCCTGGACAGTTTCGCTATATCCGGCTTCCTTCCGCTTACGTCTTTGCCGCGCTCAAGAACGACCGGCTTCAGCCCGAGGGTAAGAAGTTTCAAAGCCGCGAACATACCGGCAGGCCCAGAACCTACTACAATCACAGGCTGAGCGTCGTGAACATCCTGATACTCAGGAAGTTCATATTTTTCATAAGGCTCACCTTTTTTGTAAGCCTCAATCCTGTATCTCATCGTAACATCGCCTCTGGCATCTATAGAGCGGTGGACAATGTAGCAATTCGCGTCAGCATTGACCATAGCCGGCTGATATGACTTTGTCGGATCTATCACATTGACCACGGCATTCGGTTTAAGCCTGAGAGCCTCTGCGGCTGCAGTTCGTATGTCATCGAGTCTTGGTTCGCGTCCCATTCTGCAGGACACTTCGAATTCTATCATAATGTATCTGTTTTTCTGTTAAGAATCTGCTTTTAAATAATCATCCGCCAAGGCTATTCCTAAAAATCAGCCATTCTGGAGACCGGAGCGACATCCAGAGGAGTCCGCTCACCGGCAAGATAATGGTAATACCCTGCGATCGCTATCATTGCAGCATTGTCCGTAGTGAACTTAAACTCAGGGAGATATGTCTTCCATCCCCTTTTCTGTCCCTCGGACACTATCCTGTCGCGCAATCCGCTGTTGGCAGAAACGCCTCCTCCGATAGTTATTTCTGTGATGCCGGTCTGCTTGGCGGCCTTTATCAGTTTGTCCATCAAGATGTCTATCAACGCTTTCTGGAAACTTGCGCAGATATCCTCCTTGTTCTTTTCCATAAAATCCGGATCTTTTGCGATTTCGTCACGCACAAAGTAAAGCAGAGATGTCTTTATTCCGCTGAAGCTGTAGTCCAATCCGGGGATATGTGGCTTTGCGAATTTGAAACGGTCAGGATTTCCGAGTTTTGCAAGTCTGTCAATTACAGGGCCTCCAGGATATCCGAGCCCCATCATTTTCGAGCACTTGTCGAAAGCCTCGCCGACCGCATCGTCAATTGTCTGTCCCAGAATTTCATAATCGAGAGGGCTGTTGACCTTGACAATCTGCGAATTGCCACCTGAAACGAGCAGACAGAGATAAGGGAATTCCGGATGATGATTTTCCTTGTCGTATTGTTTTACGAAATCAGCCAAGATATGCCCCTGCAGGTGGTTCACCATTATGATCGGAATATCCAGAGATACGCTTAGAGCCTTGGCGAATGACGTACCGACAAGCAACGAGCCCAGCAGCCCCGGACCTCTAGTAAATGCGATGACCGTAAGTTCTTCAGGCTTGACGCCCGCCTTTGCAAGAGCCTGGCTTACAACAGGAACGATATTCTGTTCGTGAGCCCTGGATGCCAATTCCGGCACCACGCCACCATAATCCTTATGAACCTGCTGACTCGCAATTACATTGGACAAAAGATAGCCGTCCTTGATGACGGCAGCGGAAGTATCATCACAAGATGACTCTATTCCGAGGATTATATCAGAACGTTCCATTCAATTTTTCAAAAAACTAACGCGCAAAGTTAATAAAATTTCATATTGCCACACTAGCGCATTTTCATTATTTTTGTAGGTTATATTATTTAGGGAAAATCGGGCAATCCACGGTATGGTTGCAAGGAAAATACTGAAAACATTTTACCTCCTGGCAGTAATATTGGCAACGGTAATCGCCGCTGCCGCCATTGCCGTGCAATCCCCTAAAGTGCAGACATATATCGCCGGCAAAGCGCTTGAGACAATCGAAAAGAGCATCAACGGCAGAATCAGCATCGGAAAAGTCCATATAGCGCCATTCAAGGCGATGGTAATCAAGGATCTTGCGGTCATAGACTCTGACCCTTTCGTTGACACTGTTTACGGTTTCAAGGCTGACACGATGTTCAGAGCAAAATATGTCACTGCCACGTTCAGCGCCAAGACATTGATCCGAGAAGGAAGCATCCACCTGACATCCGCAAAAGTCACAGACGGAGAATTTCTCCTTACGATAGAGCCCGCAGTCAGAAACTGCCCTCCGGAAGCTGACACCTCCAGCACGGTAAATCTCAAGAGAATTTTCCGTCTGGGGAACAAAAACCCGGACAAAAAGCCTTCAACCAAAGAAATATTCTCCATTTCAGATGTCGAACTTGACGGTATGACATTCAAAATGAGAAATTTCCGAAAAGATCCGCGAAAATTCGGATATGAAGGCATCAACTGGTTCGATATGGAGGTCAGCGATATACGTGTAAAAGGCCGGAATCTCAGGATGAAAGGCGGAGTAATGTCCGGGACCTGCGATATGATGTCATTCAGGGAGAAAAGCGGATACGCCTGCTACCATATAGCCGGTTCCACAAAAGTCGGGAACGGACAGACGCTGGTGAACAATTTCAGGCTCATAGACCAGTGGTCCAACGTGGATATTCCTCAATTGCGGATGACATACAAGGACACCGACGCATGGTCTGAATTCATGGAGCAGGTACGTATGGAAGGAAAAATACGGACGAGCTTCGTAAGTATGAAGACACTCCGGTACTTTGCTCCGGCTCTGAAAGATTTCAGAATGACCGCCAAGATAAAAGGCGTCGTAAAGGGATATGTCAATGACCTTGCTCTGGACGGAGTCGAATTCGAAACCACTGACGCCGACGGTTTCGTGGATTGGGACAAAGCGTCCGGACACGGCATAAAAGGCTCATTGTCAGGAGCATTGACTGGTCTTCCTGAGGTCCAGACGATGCTGACTTCAGCAGATGTGAAAAATCTGTCATTCACATCCAGAGGACTGGAGCATTTTATCAAAGGCTGGGCCCCTGAAGTCAATTTGGGAATTTCCCAATTCTGCAAAGGCGCGACCATATCCTATACAGGAAAAGTGAGCGGTCTTCTAAACAGAATGAGAATCAAAGGCACATTGCGTTCCAACTTCGGCCGAATCAAGGCTGACGCAGATTTACGCAATGTAATTGACAACATAAGGCCTCTCACTTTAGGCGGAAAGATTTCCACTGAAGAGCTTGATATCAGCCGTATTGTAGGCGGTTCAATTCCGGTAGGCAAATGCGATATGCGTTCCGGTCTGACGGCAGTCATCGACAAGGATACTCTCGGAGTCACGATTGATTCCATAAAAATTGACAGACTGGATGTGCTCAAATACAGTTACACCGGCATAGCGGCGGCAGGAACATACAGCCAAGACGCATTCAACGGCAGAATCGTATGCAGCGACCCGAACCTCAATTTCCTGTTCCAGGGAATATTCTCTCTGTCATCCAAAACGCAGAATGCTCTGTATCAATTCTATGCAAACCTCGGATATGCCGATCTGCACGCCCTTAACATAGATCCTCGCGGAACTTCGAAGATGAGTCTCACCACCAGAGCCAACTTCACCAGAGTCAGTGGCGAAGATATCCTCGGAAACATAAGCATCAACGATTTCATTCTGGAGGACGAACGAGGAATCCACAATGTCGGAGACATAGACATTTCTTCACACGCCGGCAACGACCTGAACAGGATTCGCCTCAATTCAAACTTTGCTGACGGAACTTATGTGGGCAGTAAATTCCTTGCCAGCTTCTGGCGCGACCTTCAAGCTGCGACAACTATGAGAAACCTCCCTTCACTTTACCCGTCAAAGAGCAGGGACAGCAGAATGAACGGCAACAAGTATGACCTGACGCTTCATTTCCACGACACCAAGGACATACTGTCATTCTTCGTTCCGGGTGCCTATATTGCCGACAGCACCTCAATCAACCTTAACATCGACCGGAGCGGAAGCCTCAAGGCCAATGTCAAATCCGGAAGAATAGCATTCAACGACAAATACTTAAAGGGCATAGATATAGCCATAAACAGCCAAGACTCAGGTATGGACGGGCATCTGCGCGCCGATGAAATCAAAGTCGCCCCATTGCTCACGAAAAGCAGCCAGATGAGAGTACTTGCCAAGAACGACACATTGAGCCTCGGATTCAGCTATGACAATGCTACTGACCTGGTAAACCGTGGCGAGATACTCGCGTACGGAATCCTGTCGCGTGACGAGAAAGATTCTCTTGCAATTCAGGGCAAACTCAGGCCGTCATACATCTACCTCAAGTCAAAACTGTGGGACATAGTGTCTTCTGACATCCAGCTGCGTAAAGGCCAGGTTTCAGTCGATTCTCTGCAGATATGTTCGGACGAACAGGCCATCACTGTTGACGGAGGAATATCCGCAAACGACAAAGATACGCTCAACCTCGCACTCAACAAGTTTGACATTTCTATCGCCAACGCCTTCACCAACACCGAAATAGGATTGAAAGGCATTATGACCGGAAATGCGATGCTTATCTCGCCTGCGGACGAACGCGTCGGAATTCTTATGAATATGACTTGCGACTCAACCGAATTCGGAGGGCATCGCGCGGGAACTGTCAGGGTCGCCGGAGTTTGGGACGAAGCCAAAGACGGATTCAACTATTTCTGCCGCAATATGTTGGACGGATATCAGACTTTCGCGGCCGTCGGCAATTTCTATCCGAAATACAAGAAAGTAGAAGGCCGGCTTACTCTTGACAAGTTCAACATCGGATACGCATCACCGTTCCTTGAGTCTATATTTGATACATTCGAGGGAGAAGTTTCGGGAAGCCTGTCATTCAGCGGACCATATTCCGCATTAGAGATGTCCAGCCAGGGGCTGAGAATAGACAGGGCACGACTCGGGGTTGATTTCACAAAGGTTCTATACACCGCATCCGGACCGGTATCCATTGACACCAAAGGACTTACGTTCGACAATGTGCAAGTGACCGACCGCTACGATGAAAAAGGAACTGTCAACGGAGGAATCCGCTGGAATCACCTCAAGAATATGGAGTTCGACACTGACATCCATTTCACCAGAGTGGAGGCTTTGAATCTGAAAGAGCAGGACAATCCGATATTCTACGGAAACATCTTCGCCACAGGTAATCTTTCCATCACCGGTCCTCTCAGTTCTATAATGATCAGCGCTGACGCAAGCACAGTCAAAAATGGAGATTTCCACATACCTCTGACATCTTCGTCATCAGCCGGACAGTCAGACCTACTGACATTCACTGAGCCATATAGGGAAGTCAGGATTGACCCGTATGAGGAACTTATGGCGCGGATCAAGGAGAAAGACTACAAGTCAAGCGAATTCGGAGTTAAACTCAGAATCAACGCAACTCCTGACGTGACGGCCAGCATTGAGATTGACAAAGATGCCGGCAATGTACTGAGCGGCACCGGAAGCGGTCTTATCGACCTTGACGTAAGACCAAGCACAGGCAATTTCAGCATAAACGGCAACTACAACATCAACAGCGGATTATATCATTTCGTTGCGCTCGGCATCGCCAAGAGGGACTTCACGATACAGGGCGGAAGTTCCGTGCATTTCAACGGAGATGTAATGGACAGCGACCTGGACATCAAAGCCTTGTATAAGACGAAAGCATCAGTCGGAACTCTGATTTCAGACACAACATCCACATCCAGACGTACAGTGGAATGCGGAATATCAATCTCGGACAAACTGAGCAATCCAAGGCTTGATTTCTCGATCAACATTCCTGACCTTGATCCTACGACCCAGAGCCGTGTGGAAAGCGCGCTCAACACTCAGGATAAAATTCAGAAACAGCTGCTCGCACTGCTGATTTCCAACAATTTCCTTCCGGATGAACAGTCTGGCATCACCAACTCGTCATCATCAATGCTTTATTCCAATGTAACAGAGATAATGGCGAGCCAGCTCAACAACATATTGCAGAAATTGAATATTCCTGTCGATTTCGGGCTTGATTATCAGCAGAATTCGAGCGGAACGGACATATTCGACGTGGCATTGTCCACAGCGCTGTTCAACAACAGAGTTCTTGTGAACGGCACCATCGGAAACCGGCAATACAATTCGTCAAACACGTCCGGCAGCGAAGTCGTGGGCGACCTTGACATAGATGTAAAGATAGACAAACCGGGCTCGTTCAGACTGAATCTTTTCTCACATTCGGCAGACCAATATACCAACTACCTGGACAACTCGCAGAGAAACGGAGTCGGACTCACCTACCAGAAAGAATATGATTCATTCGGCGAGTTTATACGCAACCTGTTCCGAAGCAGAAAGAAGAAACAGGAGATAGAAGCCGCCAGGCAGCAGGAAATGCAGAACGAAAAGAAGAAAATCATAAAGATAGAGGCTGTCGAGCCTGATTCGAAAACAAGAAAAAATGGAAAACAAAAACAATAAAGGACGACTGTTCCTCATACCTTCACCTCTCGGAGACAATGATCCGCGCGAGGTCATACCTGACGGAGTGCTGGCATTGTTGCCTAACATTCACACCTACGTGGTGGAAGCCACACGCACTGCACGACGGTACCTGTCTTCAGCCGGATTGAAAGGTCATATACAGGAGCTTGATTTTCACGAGCTTAATGAGCATACGAAACCGGACGAAGTCAAAGCACTTCTGCCACTCTTCAACGAGGGAAATGATGTTGGACTGATCACTGAAGCCGGACTCCCTGCTGTAGCTGATCCTGGAGCTCAACTTGTAAGCCTCTGCCATAAAAACGGCATTGAAGTAGTCCCTTGCTCAGGTCCTTCTTCACTTATGCTGGCTCTTATGGCATCAGGACTTAACGGACAGTCATTCGCATTCCTCGGATATATTCCGGCGAAAACTGACGAGAGGAGAGCTGCACTGAAAAACATCGAGAAGCATTCTTCGGCAGAAAAGCAGACTAAGATATTCATTGAAACACCTTACAGGAACGACTCAATGCTTTCAGATATCCTGTCCATTTGCCAGAACAATACGGAGCTTTGCATTGCTGCAAACATAACAATGCCAGACGCTTATATAAAGACAATGACGGTAGCGGAGTGGAAGAAACACATTGCGGGCAAGAGCGAATTCATAGGTAAAAGACCTTGCGTATTTCTGATTCTGGGACATTGACATTCTGCAACCGATGACAAAAAAAGCATCATACATAACATTGGGATGTAAACTGAACTATGCAGAGACATCCACATACGAAAGAAACTTCATCAAGGCCGGATATGAATCAGTCGAATGGAGTGAAAAGGCTGATTTATATATAATCAACACCTGTTCTGTAACAGAGCACGCAGACAGGAAATCCCGCAACATAATAAGAAAGATTCACCGCACATCTCCGGAGGCCACGATTGTCGTGACCGGATGCTATGCCCAGCTGAAAAAGCAGGAAGTCGAGGCAATAGAAGGTGTAAGCCTGGTTTTCGGCGCGAATGAAAAGAGTTCTCTGGTAAAAAGCACTTTGGAGTTCATCGACGGCCACTCTGAGATTTCCGCTGACGCAGACATTGCCAGAAAGCTGGCGTCTGACACCGATACGTTTGCCGCATATTCCAGCGGAGAGGAACGCACCAGATCATTCCTGAAAGTACAGGACGGATGCGACAATTTCTGCGCGTACTGCACGGTTCCGTTCGCAAGAGGCAGGAGCCGCAGCATCAGCATTGAGACTGCCGTTTCCGAAGCGGAAAAGATTGCCGCCTCGGGAGTTAAGGAGATTGTGCTAACCGGCGTGAATACGGGGGATTTCGGCAGAAAGAGCGGAGAGAATTTCCTGGACCTTCTGAAAAGGCTTAACGATGTCGAGGGCATAGAAAGATACAGAATCTCTTCCATAGAGCCTAACTTATTGACTGACGAAATTATCGATTGGATAGCTTCTGGCACAAAATTCCAGCCGCATTTTCACATTCCTCTTCAAAGCGGAAGCGACACGATTCTTAAAGATGTAGGAAGAAGATACACCACTGGATTTTTCGCTGAGAAGATAGACAGAATCCGTGAAAAAATGAACCCAAAGCCAGGAGAAACATATCCTGACGGAATTCTCAAGCCGTCGGTATTCTTCGGAATCGACGTAATTGCAGGACTGCCTGGAGAGACGGACGAACTGTTTATGGAGACGTATAACTTTCTGAAGGACAGAATCAAACCTGCATTCATACATATATTTCCGTATTCACGCAGGGCCGGAACTAGATCCGCTGTCAGGAAGGACCAGGTCCAGGATTGCGTGAAGACAAAGCGTGTGGCAATGCTCGAAGACTTATGCAAATCTCTGAACGAAGAATTCATAAGTTCGCAGAAAGGTGTACGCGAACGTGTACTGTTCGAGGACAGCAACAATAACGGCATCATAAGCGGATACACCGGCAACTACATAAAGGTGGAAAGGGAATGGGACGATAAACTTGCCGGAAAAATAGTGGAGGTGACATTATGAGCAAGACTCGGCTGACTTTTCTGGGAACGGGGACGTCACAAGGTGTTCCGATAATAGGATGCAACTGCGCCGTCTGCCGAAGCAATGATTTTCACGACAAAAGATTCAGGTCAGCTGCATTAGTGGAATATCAGGGATTGAAAATTCTTGTGGATGCCGGCCCGGATTTCAGGATGCAGATGCTCAGACAGGGCATTTCTCATCTGGATGCCATATTGTTGACACACAGCCACAGAGACCACACTGGAGGGCTTGATGACGTCAGATCACTGAACTATATTGACAGACGTGCTGCCGAGATATATTGCGAAAATCTGGTGCTGGATTCATTGAAGGAGGGCTATGCGTACGTGTTTGCGAAGAACAAGTATCCTGGAGCGCCCGAATGGAATGTGCACCTCATTGATGAACGTCCCTTTTTTGTGGAACCTTGTGCAAGTGACAGACAGCTTGTCTGGGTGCACGACAAGGGATATTGCTATGAGAGAGAGGACGGCACGCTGATACCAACAGATGACAATCACATCACCCACGCGGAAACTGCAACAGATCCTGAATATTCCGGGAAATGCAGGTCTTCTTCCGGTCTCGGTGTGGAAATTATCCCCATACGCGGTATGCACGATAAGATGCCTGTCCTTGGCTTCAGATTCGGAAATATCGCATATATAACAGATATGAGTCTACTGCCGGACTCTGAATATGACAAACTAAAGGGCCTTGAGCACGTAACCCTTAACACAGTAGGCTATAAGCAGCACCATTCACATTTCTCATTGGGTGAAGCAATCGAAATAGCACATAAAATCGGAGCCAAGCATACATGGCTCACACACCTGTCGCACACATTCCCGACCTACTCCGAATTCTGCAAAGAATTGCGCTCACTCTCGCCTGACATAGACATCAAGCCTGCATTCGACGGCCTAGTCATTGAGGCATAATAAAACGCTAAGCATTGCCACATCATAAGGCACAGCATACCTAGCTCAGAAAAATTTAGCTTCGCGCATCAAAAAGGGATAAACAAAAAGAGAGTCGCTAAGATTACTCTTAACGACTCTCTCGAAACA
>CAVENC010000042.1:4003-18117 GCA_963617065.1 Butyricicoccaceae bacterium | reverse complement strand
AATGACAGGATCTTCTGCACAGGGCGCTGAGCAGCAGGCACAGATTAGAAATGCGGCATGGCAGGATCTTGTTACCAGATATCTGTTCAATGAGAATGCAAACGCAGCCGGACTTAGAGTTGGCGACGCTGAGTTGGTAGATCTTACAACAGGAGATATGATCTCCCCTCTTATCGCTCAGAATCCTGCATTTATGGATGAGAACGGAAACTTTTCAAAGTCCAATCTCGTGCAGTTCATCAACAATATCGATTCAGATCAGAGCGGTAATTTGAGACTTTATTGGAATTATGTTCAGAGTTCCATCTATAATCAGCAGCTCTTTGCAAAATATTCTTCTCTTTTCAGCCAGAGCAATGTAAACTCTCCGATGATGCTCAGAAGAACTATCGCAGAGAACAATACAACATCTGATGTTGACTTCGTAATGGTACCGTTCGGTTATGAGCAGGATTCAACTATCGTAGTTTCAGACAGCGAGATAAAGAACTATTACAAAAACCATAAGAAGTTCTACAAGCAGCAGGCTAGCCGCGACATAGCTTATGTCGTATTCGAGGTTAAACCGTCAGAAAAGGATATTGCGGCTGAAGGTCAGAAGGTTACTGAACTTCACGAGGAGTTTGCTACAGCAGACAATATGAAGTCATTCCTGATGAAGAATTCAGACAGACCTTACGATGACAAATACTACAAGCCGGGTGAGTTGAAGTCAGTTTCTTCTGAGATCGAGGATTTTGTATGGAACGGCAACGGCAGCGTGTCAAATGTGATAGCGAAAGGAAATGATTTCTATATCGCAAGAGTTATGGATACACGCCTTATTCCAGATTCAGTTTATGTAAAGCATATTCTTCTTCAGGGGGATGACGTTGAGAAGGCTGACAGCCTCAAGAATGCCATTGTAAAGGGTGCTAACTTCTCAAGCGTAGCTTCTCTTTATTCAGCTGATAAGAATTCTGCAGAGGGTGGAGAAAAAGGCAATATCGGCTGGATGACACAGAATTATATGATTCCTGGTTTCGAATCGGTATTCACTGCAGCCAAGAATGTTCCTTTCGTTATCAAGACTCAGTATGGTACTCATATAGTTGAAGTTTCCAAGACTTCCGCTCCTATTCTGAAGAAGAAAGTAGCTGTCCTTTACAAGGAGACTATCGCAAGCAAGGAGACTTTCCAGACTGTATATGCAAAGGCTAACAAGTTCGCTGTCACAGCAGCAGGAAGTTATGACAACTACAAGAAGGCTGTTGATTCCCTTGGAGTATATTCTCATCCTGTAAACAATATGCTTGAGGGAGCTGACAGACTTGGTGCTATTGACAATGCCAAGGAAGTTTCACGCTGGGCTTTTGAAAACAAGGTAGGCAAGGTTTCCAATATTATGACTGTAGATAATAACTACTTCATTATCGCTACAGTACGTGGAATTCATAAGGAAGGTTATGCTAAGGTAAGCGAGGTCGCTTCATCTATCAAACAGCAGCTTTATTATGAGAAACTTGCCGAGAAGAAATCTGCTGAGGTTGCCGAGAAGATTAAAGGTCTTACCGATCTTCAGGCTATCGCTGAGAAGCTCGGAACTACAGTAAGTTCTCAGTCAGATGTCGCTTTCTCTTCTATGAGCGCGCAGAGTCTCGATCCTAAATTTATCGGCGCTGTATCAGTAGCTCCAGTAGATCAGATCAGCGGTCCGGTAGCTGGCGGTATCGGAGTCTATGTATTCAAGGTTACAGGACGTGACACAGGTTCATTCTACACCGAGGATGACGCCAAGACACGCCAGTCTCAGATGGCTATGTACACTACACAGGCTATCATTCCTGTAATGATGCAGGATGCTGATGTCAAGGATAATAGAGCAAGATTCTATTAATAGATAGAAACGCAAATATTAGCGTTTTACGTGAAAATATATTGGGGGGGGTAAAAATGTTTTTACTCCCCCTTTATCATAACCAAAATAACTATATAATTTTAACATGAAACTACAATTCATTCTCGCAACTGTTATGGCTTTAACAGTTTTGTCGTGCAGCCCTTCCCAGGGGGAAGAAGTGCCACCAGTCCCGGATACGCCGGAGAATCCTGAGCCTGTTCCAGACCCAACCCCGACTCCGACTCCTGACGATCCTGTGCCATCACTTCCGGATGTCATAAAAATCCTTGCCATAGGTAACAGTTTCTCAGCAGATGCTGTAGAACAGGAACTTTACGGATTGTTTGAGGCTGCAGGGCAGAAAGTAATTATTGGAGACTTGTATATAGGCGGATGCCCGCTAGAAAAGCACGCTGCCAATGCAGTCTCGGATGCCGCTGCATACAGTTATAGGAAAATCGTAGACGGAACTCTTACGAAGACTGACGATGTGAAAATGTCCGTTGCGCTTGCTGACGAGGACTGGACATTTATCAGCGTGCAGGAAGGTGCCGGTTATCACGGTTTTTACAATACGACATATAATGGGGTTACACATTCTATGGAGCCTGATTTGACGACTCTCGTTGATATTGTCCGCGAGAAATGCAAAAATGCCAAGCTTGTATATCACGCTCCGTGGGCTGCCAAGACAGGATATACTGGAGTTAAATTCAGTTATTATGGCTATGACCAGACCAATATGTACAATATGATTTGTACAGCAACTAAGGAAGTAATGCAGGCTCACCCTGAATTCAGCCTGTTTATGAACAGTATGGATGCGGTGCAGAATGCGAGGACCTCATACATAGGCGACAATATGAACCGTGACGGATGGCATTTGAACTATACAACGGGACGATATACAGTCGGCTGCTTATGGTATGAGAAAATTATGGGAAAGAGCGTAGTCGGCAACAGTTATCATCCGGAGAGTATCTCGGAAGAAACAGCCAAAGTATGCCAGACTGCAGCACACGAGGCTTGCGAGCATCCATATACAGTGACTGATCTTTCATATTTTGAGAAACCTGAGGGAGAAGACAAGGAGGAGGATAGCGGTAAGATTTTGGCTCAGTGGTATTTTACGCCTGACAGGGCGAAGTCTGACGGCTGTATTATGACTTGGACGGGACAGGAAGAAGTAGGCGTGTATCGCTACAGCAACGAGCCTGGAGAACGCGGTTATTATAATGCGAACGGACAGGGTAGCGGCAAACTTAGTTATATCCAGATAGACAAGACCCAATGGCCTGGAGATGCAGCCGGTTTGTGTATTCTGAAAGCTAGCAACGGCGGTCAGCCTGTTATGAGCGGACCGATGCCTGGAGATATGTGGCAGTTTGAGACCACAGGCAATTATGATTTCCCAGAAGGTACCCAACTTAGGATGCGTTACACGTACAATCCTGGCAATTTTGGTGCAAAGTATTGGATGATAGAGTATAAGGACGGAGACGAGTTTAGGCCTGTTCCTGCATTTGAGCAGACTACTGAGACGTTGCCTCTAAGTTCCGAGACTATAACATACAATATCGCGTTCTCTACTGCGCAGAAGGTCGTTGATTTTACAGTAACTCTCGAGAATCCTACGACTGAGTTTGTGGTAAGGCAGAAATGCTGTTCTGAATATCAGGTAAATGACAAATGGTTTGATAAACCTAATGTGAAGTGTGTTTCCAGAATAGCAGGTGATCCATCTAACATAGAAAAGCCTTTGCCTACTATGTGGCAGATTTTGTAACAGGCTTACATATAATAACAAAGAGGGCGACCAATATCACATTAGTCACCCTCTTTCATTATATAGTGTTGTGGCGTATAGTTGCCGGTAGGCTCTGGCAGAGTTTCGCTTCGCTCCATCCACCCTCTGGAACTCCGTTCCTTCGGGAGCCGCTCACTAGGCCGCGGCTGGCCACGCCTCCTCAATCCCTATCCTCCTCCTACCTTTTTATACGTTGAAAAGGAAGTGCATTATGTCGCCGTCCTGGACAGTGTATTCCTTACCCTCTGTAGCGAGCTTTCCGGCGGCTCTTACGGCTGATTCGGACTTATAGCTGATAAAGTCTTCGTATTTGATGACTTCGGCCCTGATAAAGCCTTTTTCGAAGTCTGAGTGTATTACTCCGGCTGCCTTAGGTGCCTTGTCGCCTTTGTTGATAGTCCAAGCACGGCATTCATCGGCTCCGGCGGTGAAGAATGTTTCCAGTCCGAGCAGCTTGTATGCGCTCTGTATGAGTCTTGCGGAACCTGATTCGCTCAAGCCCATCTCATCAAGGAACATCTGACGATCCTCATAGCTATCCATTTCGGCAATGTCAGATTCGGTTCTAGCGGAAATTATGAGAATTTCAGCATGCTCATCCTTGGTTGCTTCCCTTACGGCATCAACGTATGCGTTTCCGCTTACTGCAGATTTGTCATCCACGTTGCAAACATACATTACAGGCTTGTTGGTAAGCAGGAAAAGGTCGTGAGCCATTGCTTCTTCGCTAGGCTCGAGTTCTACTGTGCGGCAGGATTTTCCGGACTCAAGTGCCTTCTTGTAACGCAGAAGAAGTTCCATCAGCTTTTTCGCATCTTTGTCTCCTCCGGTCTGCGCCTGTTTCTGAACCTTGGCAAGTCTGCTTTCAACTGTTTCAAGGTCTTTGATCTGCAATTCCGTATCTACGACTTCCTTGTCTCTAACCGGATCAACGAAACCGTCCACGTGTACGATATTGTTGTCGTCAAAGCATCTTAGGACGTGCAGGATGGCGTCTGTTTCCCTGATATTTGCAAGAAACTGATTGCCAAGACCTTCGCCTTTGCTGGCACCTTTAACGAGACCCGCGATATCCACTATATCTACAGTGGCGGGTACGACTCTTTTCGGATTGCATAATGCCGCAAGAGCTTCAAGTCTCTTGTCCGGGACATTTGTTGAACCAAGATTCGGTTCTATGGTGCAGAAAGGAAAGTTTGCGCTCTGAGCTTTACCGGAGCTTATACAGTTGAACAATGTTGATTTTCCCACATTAGGAAGTCCAACAATTCCGCATTTCAATGACATCTCTTATATATTCTTATAAATGGACTGCAAAGTTAGCAATAAAAAGTTTTTATGGTTGTTTTTACGATTCTTAAATCAATATCCGGGAAAAGTCAGGATATTGCGGCGGAGTAGTAAAAATATTATAATGCTTTAGAATATGCTGCTGAAGTTAGTTTTAACCGCCTTGACCTTGTCATTGAGTTTCCCGTCAGATTCTACTGGCGGACTTATGTCGATGTTCTGGAATTTGGAGAACTTTTTTAATTATACAGACGACGGGAACGGAGCGTCTGACCGCGAATTTAGTCCGGACGGCGCAAGACATTGGACTGTAGGAAGATTCTATGCGAAATGCAATGCCATATCCAAATCAATATATTGGATTGGGGATGAATTCGGAAAACTGCCTGACGTAATAGGTGTTGCGGAAATAGAGAGCCGTGACGTGCTGACAAGACTACTCGGCGGAACATCTCTCAGAAAAGCCAGATACTCGATAATACATTATGAATCAAATGATCACAGAGGAATTGATACCGCCTTGCTGTGGAGGCGTGACAAACTGAAATTCGTATCGTCCAAGGCTTGCCATATAGAAGGACTTCAGACAAGAGACATATTATTGGCTGAGTTTGAGTATTTGGATATGGGGGAAACCATAACATTTGCCGTGGTTCATCTGCCGTCAAAATACGGAGGAGGAAAAACCGCGTGGAAGAGAGAGTTGGCGGCAAACCGTCTGAAGCAGGTTGCGGATTCAGTGAAAATGTCCGGATGTGACAGAGTTATAGTTATGGGGGATTTCAACGATGTGCCGTCCGCGAGTGAATTCGACGTTTTGAAGCCGGAACTGGTAAATCTCTCGGTGCCGTTGTTTGGAAAAGGGGAGGGGACTATCAGATTTAACGGGAAATGGAATCTTATAGATATGTTCTGGGTATCCGGAGAATTGGAAAACTCTGCAAAGATGTCAGTTGTAAATATACCCTTTCTGATGGTCTGGGACAATACGATGTCAGGTTTTAAGCCATTGCGCACCTATCTAGGGCCGCGCTATGCCGGAGGTGTAAGCGATCATTGTCCGATAGTGCTGGAGTTGTTCGACAGAGCATCTGAATCGGATGGCGGATAAAATTGTCACGTAACGTTTCAAATCGTCACTTTTTCATTATATTTGTCAGTCGGTTCATAGGTTGCCAATGTGGTTTTCGGCGTGCCTATGGATATTAGGTATTAAAAACTTAAACCACATATTGTTATGGAAATCAAATCCAGAATTCAAGAAAAATTCAAGACCTTGTATGGTTCAGACGGCGAAATGTTCGCTTCTGCAGGCAGAATAAATCTAATTGGAGAGCATACAGACTATAATGGCGGTTATGTGTTTCCAGGTGCTATCGACAAATGTATTTTTGCGGAAATAGCATTGAACGGAACTGACAAGGTTCACGCATATTCACTTGATTATGACGAGTATGTAGAATTCGGACTCAATGAGGAGGATAAACCTCAGCAGAGTTGGGCGAGATATATCTTCGGTGTCTGCAGAGAGACATTGAAGCGCGGAGGAAAAGTAGAAGGCTTCGATGCAGTTTTTGCCGGAAATGTTCCTCTCGGAGCAGGCCTTTCTTCTTCAGCTGCACTTGAGAGTGTATTCGCTTACGCACTTAACTACTTGTTCAATAATAGAATAGATAAGTTTGAGCTTGCGAAGATAGGTCAGGCAACAGAGCATAACTATTGTGGCGTAAACTGCGGCATAATGGATCAGTTTGCATCTGTATTCGGTAAGAAAGGAAGCCTTATCCGATTGAACTGCAAGACTTTGGAATATAAATATTTCCCATTCAATCCAGTAGGATACAAGCTTGTGCTGATTGATTCTTGTGTTAAGCATGAACTTGCTTCATCAGCATACAACAAGCGTCGCCAATCTTGCGAAAAAGTTTGCGATGCGATAAGGAAAAATCACAGCGATGTCGAGTTTCTCAGCGATGCCAAGAGAGTATGGCTTGAGGAGGTCAGAGATCAGGTTACAGAAGAGGATTTCCTCAGAGCAGAGTATGTAATCGGCGAGGTGCAGCGTGTCCTTGACGTTTGCGATGCCTTGGAAAGAGGTGACTACGAGACAGTTGGTGAAATGATGTATCAGACACATTTCGGCCTCAGCCGTCTCTATGAGGTTAGCTGCGAAGAACTTGATTTCTTGAACAAGCTTGCGCGCAAGTGTGACGTTACCGGCTCACGAGTAATGGGTGGCGGATTCGGAGGATGTACCATCAACCTCGTGAAGGAAGAATACTATGACAATTTCGTCAACACTGCAGTTGAGAAATTCACAGAGAAATTCGGTCACGCACCAAAGGTTTACGATGTTGTAATCAGCGACGGTGCAAGAAAACTGGAAGACTAAGATAGAGAGTTGGTTAGCGCATTTTAGTCGCCAGCCATTCGGCATTGATAATTGAAAATCCCGGTGCAGGAATGACATCGGGATTTCTTTTTATTATACCCCGACAGTCTTCATAGACGTTGAAGCCTATGCTTATGCCCTGCATTGTGCCGTTTATCGGATATGTAAGCGTTATGTCGTTGTCAGACCCTTCTATCTTGTAGAATTTGAAAGGTGCGTCCATCAATGCTTTCGCCTTGTTCTGGTCAGATTCCTTGCCAGCCATCTCCATTTTTGTGATGTATTTGCACATCTCTACGGCAATGTCGTCCAGACCGGCATCGAAGATATTGACTTTCTCTATTAGCTCGCCCGCTTCTTCTACGCGTCTCAAAGTGTATCCGGAGAGTAATTCTTTATCTTCTTCCAATTGCTTGGAAATGGCCTGGATATGACTCTCTGCAAGCGTTCTTTCAGCCTGAGGCATATTCTTCGGTGTAAGCCAAATCATAATCTTCTCTTCCGGGTCGTGATACAGTGTCTGATAAGGAGTCAGATTGACCTGTCCGCACTCGGGGCAAGACCACAGGAATATGGAACCGTCCTTGACTTTAGCCTTCAAATTAGGGTCAGACTGAGTGTTGATATTCGGATATGTGCAGATTTCTTCCGTCTTTCCGCATTTTGAGCAATGTGCGGCAGTGTATATGTTCTTGTCCATAGTGTTCTATAAATCAATGTCAAATACCACTCCTGCATAGAAGTGATTCAAATCATAACCGGCGTTCTTGATATTATTGTAAGAAGGGCCACCGTTATAGTCTATTCTCACGCCGTAACTGCAGTCAAACGGCACCCAAAGCAGGTTTGCAAGTTTCGCTACAAATGTCACCCCAGCACTGAAAACGCAGCCGTCAGCAATGCTTTTGTTTAGCGAGAACATTGTGCAGTCGAAATGCGGAGTGAGCTCGAAGTTCTTGATATACACGACAGGGGACAGGGCGGACAAGTCTCCGAACCAGAGCGGAATCGCATAATCTGCCGTGAGATTCAGATGATTGCGCGAATTGTAACGCAGATATGAATCAACTCCCATATTCGCATACCCTCTAGGCGTTATTGAAATTGCGTTCTGGCGGATGTCTCCGGCTTCGAACTGATGCTGATATTTTGCGGTGAGTTTAAGTCCTTGTGTCTGAGTGAAGCCCGGGAGATAACCATAACCGTATATATACGCCGATGATGAGTATATGTCATCAATCATTATACGGGAATTGTATCCTATTTCGGCTCCTATACCGAGTCTCGGATACGTGCAGGAAGACGCTGTTGGCCTCAGTATGTATCCGCGCAATGAAGCGCCCAGAGTCTGCATATATGTCGCATTTCCCTTCTTGTATCCCGCGTATGATGAGAAATTGCTCATTCCGCTGAAAGTCGTGTTCGTGTGCGTATATTTTATCGCCTTGTCAAACAAATCGTTGCCTATGCTGTAGGAAACTTGCGGGATGAGACCTCGGCTCCATCCGCTTGAGGAGAAGTCAAACGGAATGTAAACTTTGGCGTATCCGTTAAGTGACGGTTTGTCGAGAAGCGTTCCTACGATTGATTCATTACCGTCTCTATTGAGCCTGCTGTATATTATCGCGTCTCTGTCATTGAAGTCGGCAGATAACTCGAATACCGGATATAAGCCTCTGTAAACGAATGCTATGTGCCCGGAATGGCGATATTTGCTGTGACTGTCTGAATATAGGTATGAATATGGGTCTTTGTGATAAGAATATCCTATGGAGCCCCAGGCGGCACCCAGACTGTTCTGGAACAGAGCAGTTGCACCAATAGAGCCGACTTCGTAATCCTCATCTCCGCTCAGATTGCGTACGCTGTCGTAGTCGTAATACAATGGCGCCCAAGAGTGGAAACGCATAATATTGAGCGGTTTGATATATTTTTTCGGTTCGGTGAATGTCGTTTCGAATTCTCCGGTAAGGTTGTCAAGCGAGATTCCTTTTTTCGCCGCTATCTCAACTTCCTGTTCAGAAAGTTTGTCTGCGATAGGGTAGTGATGTATGTCATTGAAAGCGACAATTTCGTCTTTCAGGGCCGAAACGGAAGACTTGTGCAGGAGGCGTCCTTCTTTCTGAAGCGCGATGTAGTATAGATTTCCGCCGTCGAAAACGAAATCGTCTCCGCCATAAGGAAGAGAAGTGTATTGCCTTGTCTCACCGTTAGTTATGTCTATACTGTATAATTCCATCGTGCCGTCTCTGTCTGAAGAGAAGTAAAGGCGTCCGTTATAATCGAACAGATTGCGTATGCTTATCGGGAGAGGCTTGGAAATGCAGGTCAAATCTCCGGACAAGTCGCTGTTTATAGCATATATACCAGTTCCGTTGTCCGAAATTGCAGCCACAATCAATTTATCCTGAAGGAATATGATTTCTGATGCTTGAAGGCTGTCCGGTAAATTCTTGCAGGCTAATTTTTTTCCTTCAGGGATGCTGATAATGGAGATGTTGATACGACTGTCAATAGGGCATTCCAGAGTTGCCAATACTTTGCCATCAGTTGAGATGTCGGGATTGAAAAACCTTCCTGATGTGGTCAGTTTGCCGATATGCTTGGTCTTGATGTCGTAATATCTGATTTGTGAAGACATTTTCAGAGTCCATCTCGGATTAGGAATGGATTCGCTCCACCATAGTTTACCATCGGCATAAGTGAGGCCTCCCGCATAAGAAGAGAACGGACGCAGTTTTGTCAGTTTTCCGTTTTCGATATCATATTCCACGAGAGAACGGGACTCCGCAATGCCGGAAAGGATTCCATAGATTTTGCCGTCAACAAACACATTATCAGTTATTTTCGTGAACCATTTGCCGGTTTCCTGAACTGTTTCGGATGCGGTGAAAGGTGCTCTTTGCTCTGCCTCCTGCTTCCATATCCGGTGGAATGTTGTCATCACGGTGTCGAAAGATTCGCGGAAACCCTTGCCGGAAGCCATTTTCGTGGTTTTCTGAGTATTGAAGAACCTGAACGGATTTTTGGCGATGCGGGCGAAATATCTTTCGGTATATTGTGGGTCATCGAAGCAATATCTGTTTCCTGCGATGGTCATATATCCGAGCGCATAATAGTTCGGGGCATAATAGCGATAGGAACCGTATCTCCATTTGTACCAGTTTCGCCAGTCGCCTTCGTCGAAGGCCATCATATAATAGTCCAGAAAGTCTGCGGAACGTCCTCTTCCTGAGTTTGTCAGTGCGGTTTCGGCAACTACAGCGTCTCCTTCCAACATCCAGTTGCTCGGCCATATTGCCGAATATGCGCCTGTTGCAGTCTGTCCTATAATCCAGTTTAGAGGCTTGAGCCATCCTTTGTATCCGAACTGCATCTGGGCAAGGTGTCTTTCTTCGTGAACGGCGAGGGATTTGGTCCACAACATAGGTTCAAGCGAATTGTAGAAATCAGGAAGAGTATATAAATCCATTCGTCTCGGAGCCCAGGCGACCGAACCATTGGATACTCCGTGAAATGCGTGCAGAATTACCGGTGTGCGATGTCTGTAGCCTTCTCCGGGAAGCAGACCGGAGGTGACACTCTCGGCAGTTCTGAATCTTTCCAGTTCTGTACCATACACTTTTGCCAATGAATCCAATCCTCTCGGATAGATAATCTTGAAATTGGACGTCTTGACGGAACTCCATCTTATTGCTCCAGGATCTTCACCGTTGCTGGAAATCTGTGCTGATGCCTTGATTGAGAATGACAGGACAATAAAAACACATACCGCGGTCTTTATGGTTGAGAATGATTTCATTCGGCAAATCTAAAGTATTTTTTATAATTTTGCGAGAATTTATGAATCTACTACACCGCAATCTATGCAGATGATTTTCCAACTACTGACCCTCGTTGGTGCAGTGACATTGTTCCTATTCGGACTGAGTCTTCTCAGCGTAGGACTTCAGAAAGTGGCGGGTGACGGTCTGAGGGCCTTCCTTGCATCAATGACATCCAACGCGTTCAAGCGTCTTATAACAGGAATCGGAGTAACAGCGGCGATACAGTCGTCCACAGCGACCACTATTATGGTGGTCAGTTTTGTGAATGCGGGACTTTTGACATTGGCTCAGGCCATAGGCGTCATTATGGGCGCGAATATCGGAACGACCGTGACCTCCTGGATTATGGCCATTTTTGGATTCTCGTATGACATATCCACCATATCGTTCCCGATTATTGCCGTCGGATTCGTGATGATGATGAGCAAGAACCGCAAGGTGAAAGACCTCGGTGAAATTCTGATCGGATTTGCGCTGTTTTTCGTGGGCTTTGCGAAATTGAAGGAAACTTCAGGTATTCTGCTTGACAATCTCGACCTTACAGGTCTCCAGTCGTTGACCAATCTGACGCTCGGACCTCTTAATGTGTCAGTCCTGCTGTTTTTGCTGATAGGAACTGTGATGACCATCTGTTTCCAGTCTTCTGCGGCTACGATGGCCATAATAATGCTGCTGATTACGACTGGCGTGATACCGTTCAAACTGGCCGCGGCGATGATTCTCGGTGAAAATATCGGAACCACGATTGCCGCCAATGTGGCCGCATCCGTAGGTAATACAACGTCCAAGAGGGCAGCGATGGCTCATACGGTTTTCAATGTGTTCGGTGTGATGTGGGTTCTGTGCGTGTTCCCGCTGTTCCTGAAACTGATAGGTTTCATTATAAGTTCGTGCGGACTTCCGGATCCGAATACGGCGGATCTAACTGATACTGCAAATGCTGATGCCATCAAATCGTCATTGCTATATAGCGTGACCACGATGCATACCCTGTTCAATGTGACTAACACAATGATTCTCATCTGGTTCATTCCTCAAATTGAGAAGATTGTGTCTTGGATTATCCCGCAAAAAGAGGAGAAAGAGGTGTTCAGACTCAAGTTTATCCAGGGCGGACCTCTTTCCACAGCCGAGTTGTCACTCGATGAGGCAGAACAGGAAATCGTACATTTTGCAGAGATATGCTATTCTGATTTCGGTTATATGAGACAGGCTCTGGTCGAAAAAGATGTGGACAACTTCACGAAACTCAGAGAGAAGCTCGTCAAGTATGAATCCATAACTGACCGTATCGAATATGAAATAGCTGATTATTTGAGTGAGGTTCCGAAGGACGAAATATCGTTGTCGTCTGCCGGTCGAATAAAGGGTATGTATAAGATAATCGGCGAGTTGGAGAGTATCGGCGATTCCGGTGATGCTATAGGACGTATTCTTACGCGCAGAAATGAGCACGGTCTGACATTCGATGACGAACAGATGAAGCGTCTGGGACGTATGTGCGATCTGCTGGACGATGCCTTCAAAGCTATGACAGAGAATCTCAAGGCTCCTTACACGAGTCTCAAGGACATAACCAATGCCCAGGATGCCGAATATAATATCAACGAGTGCCGCAATACTCTCAGGGAAGAGCATATAATCAATATAGAAGAAAATCCTGACTATAATTACCAGACAGGTGTGTTCTATATGGATGCTGTGGCTGAGCTTGAGAAGATGGGCGACTTTATAATCAACGTTTCGGAGGCTAAGATTGCGGAAAATGCGTAGACTGAGCGGAATAGCACTGATCGTTTCGGGGCTTATCCTGGTTGCATCTTGCGGTGGCAACGGGAAGAGTTCCAAGACTGTTGCGTCCGCCGCTGCGGATAAGTATAAGCCGTTTCCTTCAATTCAGGTGCCGGATATGCTGACTGACCCGTCCGAGAGAATATCATATATCCTTGAGCATTTTTGGGATGGTCTGGTGTCTCCTTCCGTGTCAGGAAAATGTGATTCCACTCACGTGGTAGGCTTTTCAATAGATGATATTGAGAAACAGTTCGGAATCTATTCTGCATTATTGTGGCAGGCTCCTCTGAATGAGTCGGTGAAATCTGTAGCGTCTCTGTTCAAGGCAGTTGAGGCTGTTGAAAGAAGGGATACGTCTTCCAATGTTTTTGAGACGATAACGAATTTTGCGGACAAATACTTTCACGATCCTAATTCCCCTGTCCGCAATGAAGATTTCTACCTTCCTTATGTTCAGGGACTTGCGGCTTCGGATGTGGTTTCTCCTAGTATAAAACCCGCGTATGAGTATGACGCGTCAATGTGCTCTCTGAACAAGATTGGGACAAAGGCTGCGGACTTCTCGTTTACGGATATGAACGGCAAGGTTCATACGTTGTATGGTGTGAAAGCTGATTACACATTGCTTTTCTTTTCAAATCCAGGCTGCCCTAACTGCAAGGAAATCATAGATATGATTCAGCAGAGCGAGGGTGTTTCCGAGATGGAAAAGACCGGCAGACTCAAGGTTGTCAATGTCTATATTGACCAGGAAATCGACAAATGGAAAGCGTATGCCTCAGAATATCCTAAAGAGTGGGTTTGTGGATATGACCACAATTATATCATAAGAACCGATCTTACATATAACGTCCGTGCGATCCCGTCTTTGTATCTTCTAGACAAAGACAAGAAAGTCATTCTGAAGGACGCCCCTCAGGACAAAGTCTTTGAGATGTTAGATTCTTTAGCTGGATAACAGGCTGAAGAATTTCATTTTTAGTGAAATTACTGAGCACTGCGGCTGTTGTCCGGGAGGAGGACTCTGGAAATGTACAATAAATTTTCTCCGGATCTGAAGCTGGACTCCTTGCGAAAAATTCGTATATTCGAAAGATGTAATCGTATCGTTTCCGTAGCGTAAGG
>CAVENC010000042.1:0-3993 GCA_963617065.1 Butyricicoccaceae bacterium | reverse complement strand
GTACGGAGAGGATCTCAAATAGATTTTGATATGCGTATTGAAAAGAATTTATGGGGGAAATCAGCTGACGGAAAGGAGATTTTCCTTTATACATTGACGAATGAGGCAGGTGCTTCAGTCAAATTGAGCTGTGTCGGTGCCGGTATCGTGTCTGTTGTGGTGCCGGATAAAGATGGACATCTGGATGATGTCGTCATAGGCTACGACGACCCTCTTTCTTATTTCGGTGACGGTCCTTGTGCGGGAAAATGTCCGGGAAGATATGCGAACAGAATCGCAAAAGGTCATTTTGTCCTCGACGGCAAGGAATACTCTCTGCCAATCAACAATAGCGTGAATCATCTCCACGGTGGCCCTGCAGGCTTTCAGAACCAGGTATGGGACAGCAGAGTAGAGGGTGACGCAGTGGAATTTATGTATTTCTCAGAAGACGGTGAAGCCGGCTATCCTGGTAATCTGAAGGTTGTAGCCCATTACGAATGGTCTGAGGATAATGAATTGACATTGACGTTCACAGCGGAAACAGATGCGCCTACGGTTGTAAATCTTACAAATCACGCATATTTCAATCTTAACGGAGAGGGCTCGGGTTCTGTACTGAATCATATTCTCAAACTCAATGCATCTGAGTTTCTTCCGACAGATGATACTTTGATTCCTGTCGGCGAGCCTGCTGACGTGGCCGGTACGCCTATGGATTTTGTCAATCCGAAGCCTCTCGGTCAGGATATCAAGAAAGAATTTCCTGCACTGGAATATGGCAAGGGATATGACAATTGCTTCGTGATAGACGGTTATGTACCCGGCCAGATTCAGACCGCTGCGGAACTTTATTCTGCGGAAAGCGGAAGAGTTTTGGAAGTGCTTACTACTCAGCCTGGTGTGCAAGTATATACCGGAAACTGGCTCGAGGGTTGTCCGACAGGAAAGAACGGACATATTTATCACGACTATGATGCTGTCGCGATAGAGTGTCAGCATTATCCTGATTCTCCTAACGAGCCGGATTATCCTTCTACAGTGCTCAGACCTGGAGAAGTATTCGAACAGGCCATCATATTCGCTTTTTCCGTAAGAAAGTAAAACCAGATGAAGCAATATCTTGATTTACTCCGTCATATCAGGCAGGATGGAGTGATAAAACACGACAGGACGGGTGTCGGGACTCAGAGTGTGTTCGGTTATCAGATGCGTTTCGACCTGTCCAAGGGATTTCCTCTGTTGACTACAAAGAAAGTTCATCTGAAATCAATAATATATGAACTGCTTTGGTTTATTTCCGGAGACACCAATATAAAATATCTGAAGGAGCACGGCGTTTCAATTTGGGACGAATGGGCTGATGAAAAGGGGGATTTAGGCCCAGTTTACGGTCATCAATGGAGAAGTTGGCCGACACCTGACGGAAAGCAGATAGACCAGCTTATGCAGGTTATAGACCAGATAAAGAACAATCCTGATTCCAGGCGAATGCTGGTCTCTGCGTGGAATCCCGGGGAAGTGGATAAAATGGCGTTGCCGCCTTGTCATTGCCTGTTTCAATTCTATGTTGCGGACGGCAAACTTTCCTGTCAGTTGTATCAGAGAAGTGCAGATACGTTTCTTGGAGTGCCGTTCAATATAGCGTCTTATGCGCTTTTGACAATGATGATTGCTCAAGTATGCGGACTGGAAGCGGGCGAATTTATACATACGACAGGTGATACGCATATTTATCTTAATCATTTTGAGCAAGTTGACTTGCAACTGTCCAGAGAACCGCGCGCATTGCCGGTAATGAAGTTGAATCCTGAAGTTAAGAATATTCTGGATTTCAAATACGAAGATTTCACTTTGGAAGGCTATGATCCTTGGCCTGCAATAAAGGCACCTGTAGCTGTGTAGATTAAACTGTATGGAAAAGAATATAATAGCCGCCGTTTCGGACAATCTTGCTATAGGAAAGGATAATCAACTTCTCTGGCACATATCGGCGGATATGAAATACTTCCGCAAGACGACTACTGGATATCCTGTGATAATGGGATATAAAACTTGGCTGTCGATAGGAAGACCGTTGCCCGGGAGGAAAAACATAGTCATTACTAAACATCCTTTTGATGCTCCCGCATCGGTTATTCAAGTGTCTGATGTTGAGGCTGCTTTCGAGGAAGCGGGTTCGGACAAATGTTTTATAATTGGAGGGGCTAAAACCTACGAGAGGACGTTGGATATGGCTGACAGGCTGTATATTACGCACGTAAACACGGAGATCGCGGATGCTGACGCCTTTTTCCCGGCGATAGATACTGCTAAGTGGGAGAAAGTCTCTGAGACGACTCCGGAAACAGATTCCGAGAGCGGTCTGACTTACTCTTTCGCGGTATATGACAGAAGAAAGAAGTGATTTCCAAGGAGATTTTTCTCTTGTTGAGCTGATATTTACTTATAATTTGTAACTATATTCCCGATTCTTGATTGATGAATCGGGAATTTTCGCGTTTAAATCTTCAATTCTTAAAATTTTACATAAGATAAAGTATTGATATATAATATATTATAATTTAATAAAATTATATAGCTCCTATACTTACAATTTCAAAGTATTATTATATATTTGCCGAAGAGAATTCTGAACTGACAAATAGACTTATAATATGACTAAGAGTAGGGAGCATTTCGGAAGCCGGTTTGCTGTAGTGATGGCGATGTCCGGCTCTGCAATCGGTCTTGGAAACATTTGGCGTTTCCCGTATCTGGTAGGCGAAAACGGCGGTGCCGCATTCATAGCAGTTTATATTCTGGCTTCATTGTTTCTATCTATTCCTATTTTCCTTGCTGAGTCCATAATCGGCCGCAGAACTCATTCCAACACATTCGGAGCCATAGATAAATTGGCTCCCGGGTCTTGTTGGAAGTGGCTAGGGCTGCTCACCGTGTTCACACCGCTGATTATACTTTCTTACTACAGCGTAGTCGGGGGCTGGTCAATAGAGTATCTGATCAAATCGCTGGAGTTCAAGTTTACATCTCCGGATGTACAGCTGGATGGGATTTTCGGGACGTTCATTTCGTCTGCCTGGTGGC
Source organism: Butyricicoccaceae bacterium (assembly GCA_963617065.1). Taxonomy (GTDB): domain Bacteria; phylum Bacteroidota; class Bacteroidia; order Bacteroidales; family UBA932; genus Cryptobacteroides. The sequence continues at coordinate 927 of CAVENC010000042.1, read as the reverse complement.
CTCTGGTGTGTCACACCATATTCCTTTTCGTATGTGCCCTCGTGATTGTCGGAGGAGTGAAGGGCGGAATAGAGAAATTCAGCAATTTCTCGATGCCGGTGCTCTTTCTGATGATTCTGATAATAATGATATATTCATTCACGTTGCCGGGAGCAAAGGCAGGAGTGATATATCTGGTGAAACCTGATTTTGCGGGGCTGAGCAGGACAGGAGTAGCGTCAGCGATGGGGCAGTCTTTTTATTCGTTGTCGCTGGGAGTGGGGACGATTTTGACTTACAGCTCTTACGTGAGTAAAAAGGAGAATCTGTTGACTTCAGGACTTGGAACGGCAGGATTTGACTTATTGTTTGCGCTTATGGCCGGATTCGCTGTAATGTCAGCGGTATTTGCTGCAGGAATAGCTCCGGGCTCCGGTCCGGGACTCATATTCGAGACCTTGCCTTATGTTTTCAATAAGATGGCTACGTTTTCACCGATTCTGAGCAGTGTAGTGGCGATTCTGTTCTTTCTGACCGTGCTTATTGCCGCGTTGACTTCTGCGGTTTCGCTGTTTGAGGTGGGTGTGGCTTATCTTGTTGAGGAGAAAAATGTCAGGAGAATGCCGGCGACAGTGATAATTTTCTTCGGAGTGTGGCTTGTCGGATGCCTGTGCTCGCTGTCTTTCGGTCCGCTGAAGGGTTTTACGCTGTATGACAAGAATTTGTTCTCGTTTCTGGATATGATTTCATCTAATTTCCTGATGGCGGCGGGAGCGATGGTGTTTGCCATCTTTGTTGGGTGGAAGATGAAGCGGGAAGATGTGTATGATGAATTTACCAACGGCGGCACTCTGGGATTTAATGTGAAATGTTTCCCGCTCATTTATTTTCTCATAAAATTCGTCGCCCCCGTCGTAATCGGCGTCATCTTCATCTCCGGCCTGATAA
>CAVENC010000041.1:0-18316 GCA_963617065.1 Butyricicoccaceae bacterium | reverse complement strand
GAATCAGAAGAAACCTCCTGTGACTTGTCCAAAGTAGGAAAACTTGATGTCGCCGGGGCAGATACCGCCATCGTCCTGCCAGACGAGAATATGCTGATACCAGTCTTGAATTCTATTCCAGACGAGATCGAATCCATCAATGTGACGATGGGTTATCCTATGTCCGGAAGCGATATTTATGGGCTGATGAACAGCATAAACGCCCTGCAACTCCATATTAGAAAAGCCCGCAAAGGTTATTCTTTCTATCACAAGCAAGTCTGGGCGATATTCGCTTCTGGGATAATGACTGCACTGATGGACGAGCAGGCAAAGAATAAGGTGGCTGAGATCAAGGCGGCGGCGAAATATTACATACCTCAGGAAGATCTTTCTGGAGTGAAATTGTTTGACCTGATATTCAGACCGGTACTGGCTGATGTCAAGACTCCGGATGCCGCTAAAATCAGAGAATATGAAGAATATCAGTTGGAAGTCTTGAGCGAAATAGGCGCAATGATTTCCAAAATGACAGGGATGGCTCTGGAAGTGCATTTCGCCAAACAATATTATCTGGCGGTTAACCGGTTGAAGGCGAAGGAACTGAATGTCCTTCCTCTGACTTATGCCCGTCTGCTTCAGCAACTTGTAGGCAGTATTTCAGTGCCGTTCAAGGGCGAGCCGCTGAAAGGTCTGCAGATAATGGGTCCGTTGGAAACAAGATCGCTGGATTTTACAAACCTCATAGTGCTTTCCTGCAATGAAGGCGTATTCCCCCGCAAGAGCGTAAGTTCCTCATTCATACCTCCGGAATTGAGAAAAGGATTCGGTTTGCCGACATACGAGAATCAGGATGCCGTGTGGTCATATTACTTCTTCAGAATGATCCAGCGTGCGAAAAATGTATGGCTGCTGTATGATTCCAGAACGGAAGGCCTTAAATCCGGAGAAGAAAGCCGCTATATCAAACAGCTTGAGTATCAGTACAGGTATCCCAAGTTGGACAGGACGGTAGTCAAATATGGAATAGACTCTGTCACCTATGACGATACAATCACCAAGACGCCTGAAGATATGGAGCGTCTGCGGACTATGACATATTCGGCGTCATCCGTGCAGAACTATCTCGCCTGTCCGGCTAAATTCTACTATGCCTCAGTCAAGAAATTGGAAGCAGGCGCGGAGGTTGCGGAATCAATGGACGGCGGAATGTTGGGTTCCGTGTTCCACGATACGATGTTCGCCCTATACACGGGAGGAGAGGCGTTGAGTCCGGACTTTGATATGGACAGGAAAAATGTGACCGAAAATGTGGCTTCACCGCTCAAGGAAATCACTTCTGATTATATTCGGAAATTGCTTTCGGACAAACGTGAAATCATATACGCGAAAGTCCGTGCTTTGGTGAAAAAACAGCTTAACGCGGAAGAAGTGACCGGGCGTAATCTCGTGCTTGAAGATGTTGTCAATCAGTATGTTGTGCGCACGTTGGAGAAAGACCTCCAGTTGATGAAGGATAGGGGAGTCGAGAAATTCACGGTAATCGGACTCGAGCAGCAGCGTTTTTGGAACTTTGACGGACATAAGTTTGTAGGCTACATAGACAGAATGGATAGTTTTACTCCTGGAGAAGTGAGGATTGTGGACTATAAGACCGGGAAAGTGGACAGTGCGGAAGTTTGTATTGACGGAAGCAATGCCGAGAAGGTTGCCGAGTCATTGTTCTCTCCGAATACAAAGAATTCAGACCGCCCGAAAATCGCTTTGCAGCTGTTCTTGTATGATATGTATGTCGCTGATGACAAGGCTGTTGCCGGCAATAAAGTCCGCAATGTCCTGTATCCTGTACCCAAGTTGTTCAGCGAAGATATATTGTCGTCGCCGGAATGCCCTGAGTTCAACAAGATTGTCTCGGATAAGCTCAGAGACCTTTTCACTGAAATTATGGACCCTGACATATCTTTCCGCAGGACAGATGACACCAAATGCTGTGAAAACTGCGATTTTAGAAAAATATGCGGAAGATAGGTGTGCTGATAGTCTGATTTGAAAAATTCTAAAAAATGATCAAAGTATTGAAAGCGTCGGCAGGATCCGGAAAAACATTCAATCTTGCCAAAGAATATATCTCACTGCTTCTGTCGAAAGATGATCCGTATGCCTACAGACATATATTGGCAGTAACCTTCACCAACAAGGCTACAGACGAGATGAAACAGCGTATCCTCGAAGAACTCGACAAACTGGCATCATCTCCGGAAAAATCCAGTTATATAGCTGAACTTCAGAAGGAAACTGGCAAAAGCGAGGCTAAATTGTCTGCTTTGTCCAGAGGAATTCTCTGCAACATTCTCAACGATTACGGGGCCTTCTCGATCAGCACGATAGACAGATTCTTCCAAAGGACTCTCAAAGCATTCTCCAGAGAGATAGGACAGTTCGCTTCATACCAAGTAGAACTGGATAAAAACTCTCTCGTCAGCGAGAGTGTGGACAGGATATTGGACTCCCTCACTGAAGACAACAAATCGCTGTTGTCCTGGCTTACGGACAGTGTCAAGGAGCAACTCGTATCCGGCGGTAAATTTTCATTGGATTCCGGACTGAATGAGATTGCAGTCGCTCTGATGAATGATGAATATCGCGAAGCTGTCAAAACCAATGACCTTGATGAATCGAAAATTTATTCAAGGGAAAGGCTGCTTGAGCTGAAGAAAACCTGCTCAAAAATAATGTCGGATTATGTCAAAGACTTGAATAGCAAGGTGGAAGAGATATTCGGGCAATTGGAAAATGTCGGAATATCACCTGAGAATTTCAAAGGAGGCAGCAGGTCTTTTATGCGGCAGCTGTATGCATATTCCGGCATTAAATCCGGCGACAAGATAGCTAAGATAAAAGATTCGTTCGTTGACAGTGTACAGTCTCCTGACAAATGGTTCGCCCAGGGCAAGGCTAAATTGCTTCCGTCAGTGGAATCGCTTATATCTCAGCCACTTCACGATTTTTGCGGGATGTTCAAGGAACGGTATGTCGAGTACAATACAGCAAAACTCATTAAAGATCAGACGTATTCGTTGGGGCTTGCGCGTGAAATCAGGGAGTCGTTCGACAACCTGGTCCGCGAGAAAAATGTGATGAGTCTGGATGATTCCAATACTGTTCTGCACGATATTATTGACGGAAGCGATGCTCCGTTCATATATGAGAAAACAGGAGTTCGGTATGAGCATTTCCTGCTGGATGAATTTCAGGATACTTCAAGTATTCAATGGGATAATTTCCGGCCTCTCTTGGCTGACAGCGATGCGTCCGGCAATGAGAACCTGATTGTGGGAGACGTCAAGCAGAGCATATACAGGTGGCGCAATTCGGATTGGAACTTGTTGAACAGCACCGTGAAACGTCAGTTCCCGACGGCCGAGGAATCTGCTCTGCAGTCCAATTGGCGCAGTACAGCCGGCATCGTGAATTTCAATAATGCGTTCTATGCTTATGCCTCCAAGGCACTTGACCGGGCATTCGGATCGGAAGGGCACGAGGTCGAAAAAATCTATTCAGATGTGGCGCAGAAAGTCGGTCGCAGTTCACAGATGCCGGGCAATGTCGATGTGCTGTTTTGCAACAAGACCGATTCACTTTCGAATTCTGAGGTGCAGATACAGTCCGTACTGGAAGAGATTCGCAGAGTAATGGACTCAGGCGCATCGTACTCGGATATAGGAATCCTGGTGCGCACAAATGCAGTCGGCTCCAATGTCGCCAATGCTTTGCTTGCGGCCGGAATACCGGTTGTCTCAGACGATTCGCTTACGGTAAAATCCTCTCCTTCAGTGCGCAGGCTGGTAGCATTGCTCGCATTTGCGGATGACTCAGAAGATAAATTGAATTCGTTCCTGGCATCGTCGCTCGGTATTGCGCCACCTGCCGAATGGCATTCTCTTATAGATCTCTGCGAATATTTCATCCGCAGAATGAAGGCTGAGATGAAATTTGATTTTGAGGGAGAAGTGCCTTATCTTCAGGCGTTTATGGATACTGTTCAGGAGTGGTCCCAGACGAACGGTAATTCATTGTCCGAATTTTTGTCTTATTGGGATACGACAAATCCTAAAATATGCTCCCCGGATGATTCTGACGCAGTGCAGGTTATGACATTGCATAAGTCAAAAGGTCTTTCGTTCCCGTATGTCATATTCCCGTTTGCAGAAGACGTGTCTCTTTATAAGCCGTCCACCCGCTGGTGCCGTCCGAACGCTGAAGAAACTGCTTTGAAGGGTGCATACGAGGGCTTGTATATGATAAAGCTCAGTTCCGATACGGAAAATACATTTTTCAGTGAAGATTTCAGGAAAGAATCTTTTATGCAGGCGGTTGACGCAATCAATATGTTCTATGTCGCGACAACCAGGGCCGAAAAAGGAATGACAATCATAGCTCAGATGCCGTCCAAAGAATATCAGGATGCTATGAAGAATGGAACTGACGCCAATATCAAGGATATGTCCCGAATCCTGTATTCGTATCTGATGCAGTCCGGCAAAGAAACCGGGTTCTCCGATGTCAAGGCGCACGGGCAGGATGATGAAAAATGCTTCTCGGAGAATGATATCAGATTCAGCAACGGTGAGGTTTATAAATTTGATGTGGTCAAGAAAAATAAGGAGAACGAAGATGAGGAGCCGAAAATAAAGTCGGTCGAGCGCTTCGGATACCCTTCATTTTCTCTTAATCCTGAAGATGAGAAAAAATGCTCCGATAAAGTAGCCGCTGACGGACAGGATGAGGCTGTAAGTCCGAGTGAGGATTCAATGCGGAGCGCGGACGTGAAGCGTGGAGATAAAAAGAAGTCGAGATTGGAATTCAGTTCAGAGGCTAATGACTTCTTCTCTGAGGACGGGAATGTCGGAATGGAAGCGTCCAAACGTCTGAAAGGCATAGTCTTGCATAATATACTTTCGAAAGTGCTGATTCCGGAAGACCTTGAAAATGCGATTGCGGAAAGCTATAATTCCGGTGAAATAGACGAAGATGAAAGGTGTCAGATATCGAACTTGCTCTCCTTACGTGTGTCGGATGCCGTGCAGAGGGGCTGGTTTCCTAATGAAAAAGGCTGTGTGCTTAATGAAACGTCTGTCATTGATACGGATGGTGAATCGCACAGACCTGACAGAGTGATATTGAAAGACGGAAAGGTCGTGATTGTCGACTATAAATTCGGGCATTACTACGGAAAATCGGCGGAGCAGTCGCGTGAAATCTATAAGAAACAGATACGCAAATATGCAGAACTTTACAGAAATGCCGGCTACGAGAATGTGTCGTGCTATTTGTGGTATGTGATGTCAGATGAAGTCGTCGAGGCGTAAAAAACTTTCCTTGAAAATCCCTATATTTGCAGAAATGCGCCCGAATGAGGCGTTGAGGTCATTTTGATGATTTAGGAATAAGGAATATGGATAAATATTATGAGGAGAATCCGGTTGTGCTGGATTACAATACTGAGAGAGAAAAACTGGCAATGCCGGAGTACGGACGCAATGTCCTCAAGATGGTTGAGGAAGTCAAGTCTTTGAAAGACAGAGATAAACGTACCGAGCAGGCAAAGGCTGTTGTCCGTGTGATGGAGATATTGAATCCGCAGGTTCATCAGGAAGACAACTGGGAACAGAAGCTTTGGGATCATCTCTACATAATGGCCGGTTATGACCTTGATGTGGATTCTCCATATCCTGTCCCTTCTCCGGAGCAGCGCAAGACTCGCCCTGAGGTTATTCCGGTCAAGAAAAAGCCGATAAAAGCGACACATTACGGCCGCAATATCGAGAGCATTATCGAACTTATTGCCGGCGAGCCTGACGGAGAACAGAAGACTGCGATGATTCGTTCGCTGGCTATGTATATGCGTCAGCAGTATCTTATCTGGAATAAGGACAGTGTGGCTGATTCTACAATATTCGGAGATATTGAGAAATTGTCGGATTTCAGGATTCAAGTTCCTGAAGGATTGACATTGTCAAGAATTTCATCGGATTCGACATTCTCAAAGCCTGGAATGAATATTGATTTCGCAACCGTCCGGAGACCGAACAACGGCTCCCGCAGATTTTCGCGTAAGGGCAATCAGAAACGATAAGAGAATATGCCTGGGTTCGTTGCTAAATTTCGGGAATTCGTTGATGCTCACAGGGTAGGACTGCGTAAAGCTGCAGGAATCGTCACGTCGCTTCTTGCAGTTCTGATTTTCGTGGGATGCTTATCCTATCTCTTTACCTGGAAGCAGGATCAGAGCGTGCTGCAGAACTCTTCCGTTGTATCTGATACCGTGCAGGGAGTCTCCAATTCCGGCGGAGAACAAGGCTTGAAATTGGCGGATCTGCTTGTGTCGCGTTGCTTCGGACTGGGTACGGTCGCAATAATTGTGGCTCTCGTGGTTGTGTCTCTCCGGTTGCTGCTTGGCAAGAGGCAGTTCTCTGTGTTGAAATATGTGATTCTGTCCTTGACGGGTGCAATGTTGTCTTCTTTTGTCCTCTCATTCTTTTCATTGAGATTAGGTTTTGAGAATGCTTACAACGGAGGTGGACTCGGAGGCTCTTGCGGTTTACAGTCAGTGCAGTGGCTGGAAAGAATGTTCGGAATGACGTTCACTTTCCTTTTCGTGGTCGCTCTTTGTCTGGTATGGGCGTATTTTGCAAGCAAACGCTTCAGCGGATGGGTGGAAAATGATGGTGCGTCAGCAAAGGATTCAAAGGCGGAGAGTCGGCAGAAGCGTATGTTTGACTTCGTTGAAAAAATATCGGAGTCGGAAAATGCTGAGCCTGTAGCTCCCGAGTCTTCCGTGGAAAATAATGAAGAAGGTTCAAGGTCAAATAGTTCCGTTGCTGTAGAAGTGCCAGGGATTGTTACGGCTACTGAGCAGTCGAATGCATCTGAGACGACTGCGGCAAGCGTTGCGAATCCGAAAGCTGGAACGGAAATTTCCAAGCCTGCTACAAGTCAAGAGCCGTTGACTGATGACAATTCGATGCCGGAAGTGATAGGAGGAACTGAACTTACTACCGATGTTACAGAACTGCCGCGCATTGATGTCAGAGCGGATCTTCCGGATTATCAGTTCCCGTCTCTGACCCTGCTGAAAGATTATTCTGATTCAGTGCATAATGTTTCCGCTGAGGAACTTAAGAGAAATAACTATAAGATCCGTGCTACACTTCAGACATATAGAATAGGTGTAGAAGACGTGAAAGCCGTAGTCGGCCCGACTGTGACACTTTATAAGGTGTATCCGGCTAAAGGAGTGCGCGTGCAGTCGATTGCAAACCTGCACAGGGAGATAGCTATGACTCTGAATACGGAGCAGATACGAGTAGTGATGCTTCCGGATTCCATAGGTATAGAAGTCCCTAATGACCGGCCTTCGATAGTTCCGCTGAAGGCCCTTCTCAATGACGATGAATTCCGCAACAGCAAGGCTGAACTGCCTATAGCAATAGGTTACACGGTAATGAAAAAAGTCAAGGTTTTTGACTTGGCTGACGCTCCGCATCTGCTTGTGGCCGGTGCTACAAAACAGGGTAAATCGGTGGGACTCAATGTGATGATAGCCTCATTGCTATATTCAAAGCATCCGTCTGAGTTGAAGTTTGTGTTCATCGACCCTAAGATGGTCGAGTTCGGAGCCTACTCGAGACTTCTTCATCACTATCTTGCAGTGCTTCCTAATTCTGGCGACGAGAAAGAAGAGATGGACAATGCAGTCGTGAAGAAAGCGGCTAACGCGGAACTGATTCTCCGTTCGCTTTGTATAGAGATGGATAGTAGGTACGAACTGATGAACAAGGCCGGTGTCAACAATATCGTGCTTTATAACGACAAATACCGCGACCGCCATCTGCTTCCTACTGAGGGACACCATTATATGCCGTATTTGGTTACGGTGATCGATGAGTACTCTGATCTCATAATGTCCGCTGGCTCGTCAGGAGAGGACAAGACAAGGGCCAGAAGCATAACGACATCCATCATACGTCTGGCGCAGAAAGGCCGTGCCGCAGGATTGCACGTGATTATTGCTACACAGCGTCCGTCTGTGGATGTCATCACAGGTGTCATTAAAACCAACTTCCCGACCCGTATCGCATTCAGAGTGTTCTCCGGTATTGACTCGAAAACAATCCTGGATTCTTCCGGAGCTGAGAAACTGATTGGTCGAGGAGATATGATTTACAACTCCGGAGCCAATATGGAGCGTGTGCAGTGCGCTTTGATTGACAACTCCGAGATTTCAGCCCTGACAAAGTATATCGGCTCGCAGACCGGTTACAAGAAGGGTTATAATACTCCATATTATCTGCCGGATCCTTCGGACAAGTCTGAGGATGCAGGGCCAAGTTCGCTCAGCTTCAATGAACTGGACGATTACTTTGAGGAGGCTGCGAGAATGGTTATCGCAAGCCAGAAAGGTTCTACGTCAGACCTTCAGCGAAAACTCGGAATGGGCTATGCAAGGGCAGGAAGAGTGATGGATCAGCTCGAATCTGCCGGCATTGTCGGACCTCAGGAAGGCTCAAAGCCGCGTCAGGTGCTTATTTCTGATTTGGGAGAACTGGATTTGAAATTGAAGGAGTTACGCGCTAATTCATAGCAGCTATGCGATTGTTCAGGCACATAATCATATCATTGGCGTTATTTATAGTCGGGGGCTCCGTGTCTTATGCACAGAGCGTCTGGCAGAGATTTTCCGATGCAGTTTCCGCCTATGACGTCTCTTTCGCATATTTATTTTCGATGAAATCAAAGGCTGTGATTACCGGTGCAGGTACGGCCGACGTGCAGGGAAATATGTTCGCGGTGTCTGGCAACGGACTTGAAATTTTTTGTGACGGGGTGTCTAGATGGACGGTGGATAAATCTGCGGAAGAAGTTGTGATAGAGTCTGTTGAGGGCGATATGAGTGCATCTGTTTCCGGAAATCCGGCTCTGCTGGTGATTGCTCTGGACAAATATTTCGACGCTAAGTCATCCTCAAGTTTGACTGAAAACGGCAGAAAACAGGTGAAAGTGAATTTTGTGACTAGAAATGATATGTCGCTTGGGCTTGTGTCCGGTATGAAATCGTCAAGCCTATCCTCTTTGTCTGTCTGGTTCTCGGATGAATCACGGCCGGTCATAGTAAAGGCTTTAGCTCAGATGAAAGACGGCAGTACCATTGATTTCAAGATATCATCAATGACATTCTCGGAAAAGAAGCCAGTGTCGTTCTTCCAGTTCAATGACGCACTGTTGGGGACCTCGTGGGTGATTACCGACTTGAGAGATATACCTTGTCGCTAACTAAAAAGCGGTCTGCAATATTGTTCTCCTTCCCAAATGGCTAAAATTCGGAGCAACGCGACCGAAGGGGTCTCGGGGAATCCTTTCCCCGGTAAAACTTCTACCGCACCGGAGGTGCGAATAGACTAGGCTAGCAGGGGTTGGTATGTATGCAATCCTGTCACGAAGTGACCGAGGATAAACAATAAGCGAAAATACTAGAGTATAACCTCGAAATTATCGGAGGCCCATTCGCGGATATTGCCGTTCTCGTCGTTGTAGATTAGGTATCCGGCAAGTTCGTCCGGCCTGCTTTCTATGAACTCGCGGGCCTTCTCCAGTCCGATTACCATACAGTAAGTGGCATAAGCGTCAGCATCCGTAGCATTGTCAGCGACGATCGTCGCGCTGAGAAGATTATGCTCAACCGGATATCCTGTCCGCGGATCAACTGTATGAGCGTATTTTTTGCCGTCTTTGATATAGTATTTTCTGTAATTCCCGGATGTGACTATCCCGCAGCCGGTTCCAGAAGCTGTCCAGATTCCGTCAAGGTCTTGTCCAGGACTGTTGTTCCCGTCCAACGGCCTGTCCACGCCCACTTTCCAAGGCTTTCCGCTCGGATTCAGTCCGTCACAATATATTTCTCCGATATCCACAAGCATATCCTTGACACCCAAAGTGTAGAGGTAGTCGGCGACAAGATCGCAGCTGAACCCCTGGGCTATAGCATTGAAATTCAGTTTCGGTGCTGGGGCGTCAGGGGAGACTGTCTTCACGCTGTCGGTAAGGAGGTCGTACGCTGAAACCGTTCCGTCGGCTGCAAGCGCGGACGATATGTCTCTGCGAAGTCGCTTCATTCCGCATCCCGACAAGCATTCCTTGACCTTCTCGTCTGACGGCAGTGAATCGCGCGTGAAGCCGAATCCCCATAGGTCAAACAATGGACCTGAGGCAACGTCAAGCGCTCCTGCGGTTTCTTCGAAATAGTCGTATGCTCTGGTATAGATGTCATCGAATATGCCGTACCTTGAAATATGCACGCGTTTCCCGGCATTAAGCCTGCTGAGTATCGAACCTTTGTTATATCCGGACAAGGTCGTGTCAATAGTGTTAAGAATGGAGTCGATATCCGACTTGAGCTGCTCCGGACTCTTGTGAATCCTGCCATTCTCTCCATACAGATTCGCCTTGACGGTATAAGTTCCGCCCTGGGCATATCCCTGTATGGTGACATATTTATTTCTATCGCAGGAAAACAGTGAAACTGTGGCTATTGAAAGAATCAATGCGAGATTTGCTATGCGGTAAGTCTTCATTTGTTGTGTGTTCGGCAAAGTATTTGTACAAATGTAGCGGTTTTCGTCAGAAAAATGCGATATTTGTGAGATTCTTAAAAATCATTTTAAAATAGTTTCTTATAGAAAATGAACTTGAAGGGCCTGATAATCATTGCCGTTGCTGCAGCTTGTGCTGTTTCGGCGAATTCGTGCAAGAAAGATAGTAATGACAGTATAACCACGTCTAAGTCGTTTACGGGTACTCTTTCCGTGGATGTTCCGTCCTTTATCGAGAAGGGAACTCTTTTGAAGTTGAAGCCTACAGGTATGGAAAAGGATACCGTGACAGTCGGATATTATTGGACTGCTTCTCCTTTGGCTACCGACAAGGATACGACAGATATTTTCGAATTGCAACTTAAGGATACCTTGTGCACCATAACAGTTTCCTGCACGGCATTCGCGAGCGGATATACCTCTCAGTCAGTGTCGGCTTACTGCGTGCTCGTGGACCCTGCTATAGGCGGTTCGGTAGTTTCTGACGGACTTGACGGCGAGACACTTTCGTTGAATGACCCTAGAGATGCCAGACCGTTCTATTATGCTGATTTGGGTGGCAAGGATTGGTTCGTGAAGAATCTTCAGTGGTCCGGCGCAGGAAGATCATTCCAAGGATGCGGTGTGATGGATAGTGTATATGGACGTTATTATACTTGGGAAGAAGCGCAGACCGCCTGCCCTGAAGGATGGAGATTGCCTACAGATGAGGATTGGCTTGATCTTGCAACGGCTTCAGGCTATACCGGAACCACGGCTGACGAAACATTCTTGGGAGCCGCCGGTGCATTTATGGTAGATGCCCGCTTCAATCTTTACAAAATGTGGGAGTATTGGCCTGATGTTAAAATCACCAACAAGACAGGATTCTGTTCAATTCCTACCGGATATGGTATAGATGATGAGGCTGAGACGTTTACCGGAGACTTTGAATGGGCTGTGTATTGGAGTGCTGAAAGTGTGGAATCCGAAGATGGCGAAGGACTCGGCGTTTATAGAATGATAAATGTAAACAAACCGGATCTTGTCCGCGGAGCACTCAGTAAAGACGGATTCTTGGCCTCAGTGCGTTGCGTAAGAGATTAATTTAACCGCGAGTCAGGCGGCGGAGGCCGTTCTGCTCTCGCAAAACTTATAAGAGTATGAAGAAAGGACTTGTTGCGATAATCGTAGTGGCCGTTGCCGCTATAGGATTGTACGGATGGGTGAAATCCAATTACAACGGAATGGTTCAGGGCGAAGAGGGCGTAAAGGCTGCCTGGTCTCAGGTTGAGAATGTATATCAGCGCCGTGCAGATCTGATTCCTAATCTTGTAGCAACAGTAAAAGGTTATGCCGAGCACGAGAGCAGTGCGCTTGAGGCGGTTGTGAATGCCCGCGCAAAGGCTACTCAGGTTACGGTGAATCCTGATCAGCTTACAGAAGAGAATATCGCTAAATTCCAGTCTGCTCAAGGCGAACTTGGAAATGCAATCGGAAGGCTTCTGGTTTCTGTCGAGGCATATCCGGAACTGAAGGCAAATGAAAATTTCCTTGCGCTTCAGTCACAGCTGGAAGGTACCGAGAACCGTATTTCCACTGAAAGGATGAAATACAACGAGACAGCTCAGTCATATAACACAATGATACGCAGTTTCCCTCAGAATATCCTTGCTTCTATGTTCGGATTCGAAACCAAAGGCTATTTCAAGGCATCTGAAGGTGCTGAAACTGCTCCGAAAGTAGAGTTCTGATCTTATGCGAGAGCTTAAGAGATATATAGCGGCGATTGTTGCGCCGCTTTTTTTGCTTATTCAGGTTGCTTCCGCGATACCTCAGCGTCCTGAACCTCCGAGGCTTGTCAACGATTTTGCATCCATATTCACTGCCGAACAGGTTGCTGAACTTGAACAACAGCTTGTTGCATTCGATGATAGCACATCGAATCAGATAACTGTTGTCACTGTTTCAGATCTCGAAGGGTATGATCCTGCGGAATATGCCGTGAAGATAGGACTTGACTGGCAGGTGGGTTCAAAGGATTTCAATAATGGCGTGGTGCTCCTCGTGAAGCCCAAAACTCAAGATTCCGGTGGCAAGGTGTCGATTCAGGTCGGCTATGGTCTCGAAGGTGCCATCACGGATGCCTACGCCCGTATAATCATTGAAAATGACATTATTCCTCATTTCAAGGAGAATGATTATTACGGTGGAGTGCAGGCTGGATTGGATGAACTGAAGGCATTGGCGAGCGGGGAAATATCTCAGCCAAGGTCGGAAGATGATTCGTTCGACGGAATAGATGCCATATTTGCTTTCTTTCTGTTCGTAGCTTTCATTGTCATAATAGTTTACGTGGTCCGCAATGACTCAAAGGGCGGAAATTCCGGTGGCGGTTCGGGCGGAAGAACTTCCGGCTCATCCGGTCCTATAATTTTCGGAGGTCCGTCTTCCGGCAGTTCGTTCGGCGGTAGATCCGGCGGTGGTTCTTTTGGTGGATTCGGCGGAGGGTCTTTCGGTGGCGGCGGTGCATCGGGAAGTTGGTGATACGAACATTACATAGTGGAGATAGTCTGCATTATGAATATCAATGCTGAGGCGGCATAGTCCGTAGCGCTCAGGATTATCTGCGGGCAGATGCCGGCAATGTGCAGTATTACAGCTATGAATGCCAATGTCATCAGAATACTTGTTACCGGTAGCGCCAGAATGTTGGTCAGCAGAAAATATTTGGGGAATGTTCCGAATGTCAGCCACGCCAGCGGACCGGTGAATATTTGACAGGAAACAGTCAGCGCCGAGGCGTTCCAGATTCTGCGCGGGATATTCAGCTTATCAGCGAACTTGGTCTTTGAATGAACCTCAGAGACTTCATCTTCAGGATACCAGGATTTCAGTTTTGGGTATAAGAGTATTATGCCTGCCATTGCGAGGTAGGAGAGTTGAAATCCAACTGATTCCAATGCTGTCGGATTCAGAATGAGCTGCAGCATCAGAGCCGTGCAGAAGACTTGCATCGGCTTGCTCTCCCGGTGGAGCAGTTTGGCGGTTTCATTGAGAATGATGAACAGCAATGCCCGGACAAGTGACGGACAGGCGCCTGTGGCTAATGTGTAGGCGGTTGCAAAGAATACGATTGCAAGGCTCCGGATGGTTCGTATTCGAGGGGAATTTCCCAGAATAGATGTGATTTTAAGCAGGATGCCGTAGATGATTCCAAGATGCAGTCCCGACAGTGCGAGGATGTGTGATGCGCCACTTTCCCTGAATGCAGTCAACAGGCTCTTGTCAAGCCAGGATTTGTCTCCGGTTACCAGTGCATTTATAAGCGGAGCGGTGCTGTCGGAGTTGAACGGCATTGACATTATCGATGCCCTGGTCATTGACGCAATCCTGTTCAAGATCCCCGCCTCTGATATGCATCCTGTGGCGCAGATGGAACTGGTCAAACCGCACAAAATTCCCGTTGAAACATATAATGCGAAAATGCCTGAAATGCGTCTTGTCTTGGTGGCTGAAAATAAAATAATGAATGCGGTAGTGATTGAAAATGAAATAGTTGCGACTGTGTATGAGATAAGCGTACCGCTAAGGTGTTCTATGAGATATAGTCCTATGGCAACCCCTGCCGCCAAGGCTGCGGCCAGTGCTGTGATGTCTCGGTTCCCGGTCATAAGAATAGTCGTTCAGGAAGTTTCGGTTTCTTGCTAAAATAGCGATTTCTTTTTAACTTTGTCGCATATTCTAGAACAAAATCAATAATTATGATAATTCTTGTCATTAACTGCGGAAGTTCTTCAATTAAGTATCAACTTCTTGATATGAAGAACGATGAGGTCTATGATGTCCTTGCCAAAGGCATTGTGGAAAAAATTGGCCTTGAAATGGGTTGCCTTCAGCATACCGTTACGGGTAAGGATAAAGTTGTCAGAGACCTTCCGGTTCCCGATCACAAAGTGGGAATGAAACTCGTTCTTGATGCTCTTGTGGACAGTGAGCACGGCGTGTTGAAATCACTTGATGATATCGAGGCTGTCGGGCATAGAATTGTGCACGGAGGTGAGTTCTTCTCTTCAAGTGCATTGGTGAATGAGGATGTCCTCAAGAAGATCGAGATCTGCTGCGATTTCGCTCCTCTCCACAACCCTGCGCACCTTCTTGGAATCAGGGCTGTAGAGGCTGTGCTTCCATCTGTGCCTCAGGTTGTTACATTTGATACCGCTTTCCATCAGACTATCCCTGCCTATGCATATATGTACGGTCTTCCGTATGATGATTATGCAAAGTACAGAGTCCGCAAATACGGTGCGCACGGAACAAGCCACCAGTTTGTTGCAGAAAAAGGTGCTAAATTCGCAGGGCTCGACATCAACAATTCCAAGATCATTACCTGCCATATAGGAAACGGCAGTTCCATCACGGCTGTCGTGAACGGCAAGTCTGTGGATACCTCTATGGGATTTACTCCGCTTGACGGCGTGATTATGGGTACCAGATGCGGTAGCATTGACCCTAATGTTGTTCCTTATCTGATGAAGAAGGACAACCTTTCACCTGACGAGATGACTGAGATTATGAACAAGAAGTCCGGTTTCCTTGGAATATCGGGTGCTTCTTCAGATGCAAGAGACCTTGACGCATTGGCAAATGCCGGCGACCAGAAGGCGAAACTTGCGCTCAAGATGCTTACTTACGGACTGATCAAATATATCGGCTCTTATGTCGCTGTTATGAATGGAGTTGACCTTATCGTCTTCACTGGCGGTATCGGCGAGCACAACAGCCGTCTGCGCCGCAGAGTGTGCGAGAACTTCTCATATCTCGGACTCAAGTTCGATTATGAGGCAAATGTCGCTTTCGGAGAGGATGCGATGATCTCGCTGCCTGATTCCAAAGTGAAGGTTGCGCTCATCACTACTGACGAGGAAATTGTCATAGCGCGCGACACTATGCACATTGTTCAAAGCGAAGAGGAAAATTAATTAAATAGAAGATGATTACAAGTTTTTCTGACGTTTTTGCAGAGCTTAAATCAAAGGGTATCTGTAAAAAGATGGTAGCTGCCTGGGCAGTTGACGAGCATACTATTGAAGCTGCTTCAAAGGCTGTTGATATGGGATTCGTCAAGGCTGTGCTTGTTGGTGATGCTAAACTTATTAATGAAGTATGTGAGCAGAATGGCATCGATGCTGCAAAATTTGAGATTGTTGACAATCCTGATGAATTGAAAGCAGTTGCACAGGCTGTGCAGTTGGTTCACGACGGAGAAGGCGACGTTCTTATGAAAGGTCTTTGCTCTACAGACAAATTCCTTCGTGCAATCCTTAACAAGGAGACAGGACTGCTTCCTGCAAAAGGTCTTCTCAGCCACGTAGGTGTAATTGAGAGCCCTAACTATCACAAGCTTATTTTCTTGACGGATATGGCTGTCGTTCCGCTTCCAGATCTTCGTCAGAAGATGAAACTTACGAACTATATCGTTAAGGTTGCCAAGTCATTCGGAATTGCAAAACCTAAGGTTGCATTCATCGCAGCGTCAGAGCAGGTGCTTGATTCTATGCCGGCTTGTCTTGAGGCTGCAGCTCTTGCAAAGATGGCTGACAGAGGTCAGATTAAGGGTTGCATTGCTGACGGTCCTTTGGCTCTTGATGTCGCTATTGATAAGGAATCTGTTGAAATCAAGAAACTTACAAGTCCTGTTGCAGGCGACGCTGACTGTCTCGTATTCCCTAATATCGAGTCTGCGAATGTGTTCTGGAAGACCAATTCCAAGTTGGCTTCCGGTGTCCGTCAGGCAGGTATGCTTGTAGGAACAACAGCGCCTTGTATTCTTGCAAGCCGTGCTGACAGTGTTGATACTAAATTGAATTCTATAGCAGAGGCTGTTATGAGCGTCTGCTAAGTGCCGAATAAAAAACGGTCTACAGCACCGTGCGATTCGCATAAAAAAATTAGAGGCTGACCTTTTGGGCCGGCCTCTAATTTTTTATCACCTGCGAGCGAAGCGAAACTCCTTCAGGGCCTTCCGACAACTATCCTTCGGAGGCCGCCTCGGCTTTCGGCTCGAAGAAACTGAAATGTACGCGTCCGTAGCACTTTTCCTTAACGAACGCCGGATGCTCCTTGAATGAATACTCGTCGCCGTGCTCGAGAATGAGGTATCTCTCAGGATAAACAAGTCCTGCATTCAGAACCTTGTCAGGAATGGTGTCCAGCCCCTCAAGTGCGTAAGGTGGGTCAGCGAATACGATATCGAATTTCTCTTTGCAGATTGGAATGAAATCGAATACGTTGTGATGTACGGCGGTAAGATTCTTCAATCCTAGTTTGCGCGCCTGATCCTTGATGAATGAAGAATACTGGGGATTCATTTCAACGGACCATACGTGACCAACGCCTCTGGACGCAAATTCATAAGATATTGAGCCTGTGCCACTGAACAGATCAAGCACCTTCAACCCGTCGAATTCGAATTCGTTGTCGAGTATGTTGAACAATGCCTCTTTCGCGAAATCTGTCGTCGGCCTTGCCTTGAAATCCGGTGGCGTCAGTATGTTTTTGCCTTTTAGTGCTCCTCCAATGATTCTCATTAGTCAGTATTCTATATTCAAATTGCTTAAATGTTTAATTCCTTCTCTATATTCTAGCACGCTTGATATCCCGCACCTCCGGTGCGTTAGAAGTTATACTGGGGACCGCATTCCCCAGACCCCTTGAGTCGCTACGCTTCGAATCTAACGCTACATATTGCCTATTCGACTTTCGCCAAAAGGGCTCAAGTTTCTCTTATATTACCTCAACTGCCTTGAAATACCTGTAAAGGGAGAGCTGCTGCTGTTCCGTGATTGGGGTGCGGAAACTGATTGTCGAGATTTCAGGATTCAGCTGAAGCTTCTTCAAGGTGTTAAAAATGAAGTATTCTGCAGTTGTGAAATCAGTCGCTTTGAAAGTGTTGACTATCTGCAGCGTCTTCCCCTGTGCTACTGCCAGATGCAGATAATTGTCGGCATACGAAGCTATTATCTTGTTATAGTCTGAACACCTCTCCATTGCTTCAAGCAAATAGAACATCTCCGGGAGTATTCTTGCCTGGTATCCGTCAGTGGTGAATACTGTCTGGGCAATCATCCTGGACAACGTCTCTCCCAGATTATTGGAAAACAGCAACACCGCGCCGAACTGAGGCATCCTGATGAACTCGACCTGGTCGGTTTCATCCAGACGTACGCTTTCAGACAATGCCTGTTTGGCTTCTGTAGGATTGAAGAACTGCTCCGGAACCAATGCAACCTTCGGTGTCATCAGAGAAATCTTTACAGAGTCATATCTCTTCTGAAACTCAGGCGTAGTGAATATGTGTTCAGGACTTAGCCATCCTGAACTATGCTCTTCTCCTTTGTCTGTTATCTTAAAAGAATATCCACTCAAGGAGACTTGAATGGATATTCCGTTATCTGTATTTTGCAACATATTCTGTATCTTGGATTGACTGGCATCTGCCAGTTCCAAATATCGGGAAACTACTCCCAGTTACCTGCGTTGTTGTTAGGAGCTGAGATGCTACCAACCTGGAGGCCTTCATAGCGGTTCATTGCCTGACGGTCTGCATCGAGGTTGATTCTCAACTGGTTGTCAAGACCTTTAAGCAGTGATTTGTAAGGCATTTTGGCCTCGAAAAGAGGAACCTTTACGCCTGATACTTCCTTGGC
>CAVENC010000040.1:0-20162 GCA_963617065.1 Butyricicoccaceae bacterium | reverse complement strand
GGTAGCAGTCTTCGGCAGTCACTGACTCGATGGATAGATCCACAGACTCCGGAATGGCTTTAGTAATGGTATAGACGGCCTTCATAGTGATTGCATCGCTGCCTGTCGAACTATTCCAGAGAGCGGCGAGTTCCGCTGCGGCGGAGGCTGGGCTGAGTTCAAAGTCGAAGACTGCCTTGCCTGCGGTGAAGGTGCCACCGTTATCGGTATAGGTCAACGCGGCCTTGCCGTCGGAGTATTTCGGGACGTAGGTTATCGACTGGATGCGCTTTAAGAGGGCGCTCAGCTGGTCATGTATGTTCTCGATGTCTTGCTGCTTGTCGGAGAGCGCGCTCTTTATGCTCGCAATGTCAGAGCGTTTCGCACACCCGGCCAACATTAGGGCCGACAACAGCGCGAGTGACAGAATTTTGTGTTTCATCATAAGGGCAATGCTACGTTAAAAATTTAGGGAATGATATACAATACTTCGTTAAATTTAACGAAGTATTGTTCTAAGAGATTCTATTGCGTTTTTATTTGATGAGTAATGCTTTCCATTAGGCGCAGATAGCTAAAAGTGTCCGAAATGTAGCACAAATTTCGGACATCAGCAACCAAGTTCCGAGTGGTGGATGGAGCGAAGCGGAACTTTTTCGAATCCTCGCGACAGTTATTATAAACCATTACGTTACTTCATCCTATACGGCTGATCGTCATAGAGGGTGAAGCGCTTGGCTTTGCGAATCCATTTCTGTTCCTCGGCCTTGACATATTCCTTGGCATCCTGGAAAGAAATTTCGCCTGACAGATATGACGAAAGTTTGTCGTCCGCAAGTTTTCTATAGAAATCGGGAGAAAGCGAAAATTCCGGATAAATATCTTTGAAATACCTTATCAGCTGGAGTGTGTGCAGCAATGAATGATATTGAGCTCCAGGCTTCAACATTATCTGGTATCCGAAACATCTCTCCCCGGCATATCTTCCGGCAGACGGCTTGAATGAACAAGGCCTCAGAAGCACTCCATCGGGCACAGGAAGCCTGTCGTATGGTCCGTGCGTAATGAACGGCGCTCCGAAATATTCATACGGTCTGGCTGTTCCGATTGCAGGCGTGATATTGGTATTGTTCCACAATCCCCCGCCGCTGTACATATAGCACGTGAAAAGACCAGGGATATCCGAGGCCGGCGCTATTGTCCACGGCAACAGGTCCTTATTGTAGTCCTGAGCCAATGCGGATATGACGTGGAGTGGATATTTTGCTCCGATTTCCGCATAAAAAAGGTTGCACAGTTCCCCAAGAGTAAGACCGTGCCTATGAGCGACTCTGGGAACAAACGCCTCCGCCTCCACGATCGGAATCGTACCCTCCACCACCCTTCCTGCAGGATTTATATGGTCAACTATATATAATGCAGGAGGTTCGTCCATAACCATAAGCAGCATCATAAGACGCAGCACATCCTTTGTATAATTGAAATACCGCGTTCCAACATCCTGTATTTCAACGACTATGGCATTCAATCCCCTCAGTGATTCCGAGTCAAAATGAATATGGTTAGTTCCAGGCGTCAACTCGGCATCTTCAGGCTGAAACAGTCTCTGAAGATTACCTCGTTCCTTGAAAATCTGATACATATAGCTGTCGGTGCTTGTATCCCAGCAATTTTGGGTACAGAAGCAACCGACTTTACCGTCAATCAATGCCTTGTCCAGCTGATCGACCAACGGTGTTGTTCTGAAAGAAAACATAAGAATCAGTCGTTGCTAATAATCCTTTTGGCGACATTTATGACCTCATTTCCCAGTTTTTCCGCTTCCGATTCGGTAGGAGCCTCGGAATAGATTCGGATAATAGGTTCAGTATTGGATCTGCGAAGATGAACCCACTGTTTCTTTGCTTCAAAACTGATTTTAACTCCGTCAATGTCATTGACATTCTCATTGCGATAGATATTTTTCAATTCCGTAAGGATCTTGTCTATCAATGATTTGTCCGACAGTTCAATCTTATTTTTCGCGATATGATATTCCGGATAAGTCCTTTTGAGTTCTGAAACCTTGACTTTCTTGTGGGCAAGATTAGAGAGGAACAGGGCAACGCCGACCATCGCATCTCTACCATAATGAATAGCAGGATAAATGACGCCGCCATTTCCTTCGCCGCCAATCAAAGCGCCCGTTTCCCTCATAAGAGTAGTTACATTCACTTCACCTACCGCAGATGCGAAATATGTTCCGCCATAGCTTTCGGTAACATCACGCAACGCCCTCGACGAGGAAAGATTTGACACTGTCACCAAATTATTCACGCCCTCCGATTTTGCTTTTGAAAGCACATAATCAGCAACGCTTACAAGTGTATATTCCTCTACAAACGGTTCTCCGTTCTCGCAAATGAACGCAAGTCTGTCAACATCCGGGTCTACTGAAATTCCCAAATCAGCTTTTTCCTTGACTACGGTTTCGCTCAACTGCACGAGGTTGGCAGGAAGAGGTTCCGGATTATGCGCAAAATCACCGGTAGGCTCGCAATTAAGTTCCACACACTTTACTCCAAGTCGTTTAAGCAATCTCGGCATAATGATTCCGCCGACTGAATTGACCGCATCAAGCACAACAGTAAAATGCGCGTTACGGATTGCTTCCGCGTCAACAGCAGGCAATTGCATCACCGCATCGAGATGCTTGTCAGTAAAATCCTCATCAGTAATGACGCCCAATTCATCCACAGAACCGAAGTCAAAATCCTCAGAATCAGCACATTCAAGAACAGCTTGTCCCTCTGCGGCAGTCAGGAACTCCCCTCTCTCATTAAGAAGTTTAAGCGCATTCCACTGTTTCGGGTTATGAGAGGCCGTCAGAATCAGACCGCCGTCAGCGCCGGAGAGTATTACCGCCATTTCCGTAGTCGGAGTTGACGCAAATCCTGCTCTTATGACATCCACACCACAGGCCACCAGCGTGCCGCAAACCACATTCTCAACCATTTCTCCGGACATACGGGCATCCTTACCGACCACTACTGTATATCTTTCGCCTGACTTCTTAGGTCTCCTTTCTTTCAGTTTTGCGCAATAGGCGTAAACGAATTTGACAATATCTACAGGAGTGAGTGCTTGTCCCGGCTTTCCGCCTATTGTTCCGCGGATTCCGGATATTGATTTTATAAGTGTCATTATCCAAAATACTTTATCCCTCAAATTTAAGATTTAATCGGACAACGAGCAACCTGAAAATCAGAAATCTAAAGGTATCCTTAAATTTCGCATCAACTTTTTTCAATAAAAATTTGGATTTACGGTAAAAATACCTACCTTTGCATTCCCGTTAGCGAAAAACGCTGGCGGAACAAGCAAAAATGCTGGGTTCGTATAACGGTTAGTACTCAAGATTCTCAATCTTGCAATATGGGTTCGATTCCCGTACCCAGTACGAAAAAAAGCGACTGATAAGTAATTATCGGTCGCTTTTTTGTACGTATAATGGACATTACCGGTTGCTGAAACCATATATATAACAATCGTGTCCACATTCGCTCCGGCCATCCACCTCTTTTTGATACATCGAGTTTGGTGATCAAAACGCCCCTTTCGTACCCCGAATCAACTATAAGTACAAGACCGTGCACAAAAACGGCTGATTTGTTCACCAAATACTGGCGTGAAGCGCGCAACGCGCTACAGCCCGGACCTATTCCAGAATATCATTAAGAATACCGCTGGCTGTCTGGAAGGCTCCGGCGCCAGCGCCTTGAATCACTAAAGGTGAGGGATAGAAATCCGTCGTGATTATGGCCGCATTGTCGGTTCCATTGAGACTGTAAAGCGGATGTCCCTCCGGCACATCTTCAAGACCGATGCTTGCCTTATATCCGTTTGCCGATGATGAATCCTCCTTCAATGTTGCGATAAACCTCTGACGGCAGCCCCTCTCTGCGGCAAGCCTGTACCTTGCGGAGAACAACGCCTCATTAGACTCCAGCATCTCGTAGAAAGCATCCACTTTTCCGTCAAAAAAGTCAGGAGACAAAACAGGAATCATCTCGACGTCAGCCTCATCAACAGGCGCACCGGCTTCACGTGACAAGATGAGCAGTTTTCTGAGCACATCCCTTCCGCTGATGTCAAGACGAGGGTCAGGCTCCGTATAACCTGCATTCTGCGCATTCCTCACGACCTGAGCGAATGTCAAGTCTGAGCCACATTCAGGGCCTCCGCAATAAGTGCTGAAAATATAATTCATCGTTCCGCTCAATACCGCCTGGATACAATGAATCTTATCTCCCGAATTGACACTTCTGGACACCGAACTCAAAATCGGCAATGCCGCGCCAACCGTGGTTTCATATTTGAGCGACGCACCGGTCTCCAACGCCGACTGTTTCAAAGCCGAATATTGCTTGTACGGAGCTGAGAACGTGATTTTATTGCAAGCAACTACAGAATAGCCGCGCCTGAATAGATTGATATACTTATATGATATATCCGAGCTGGCTGTACAATCCACGAAAACTGAGTTTTCAAGAGAAATTCCGGCCAAAGCCTTGAAATAGGCATCGTCAGAAGCCGATTCGCCTTCCGAAAGAAGCGACAGCACACTCTCGACAGGGCAAGATTTGTCCACATTGATGCCATCGTTAGAGATGAAATACTTGCGGCTGTTGCTTATACCTGTAATATTCAGACGTTTGCCTGTACGCTCCGCAATCTTATCCCTGTTGCATACAATCAACTGCACCAAAGCCTTGCCCACTGTGCCGAAACCGGCAATAAACAGATTGATATCCCTCAACGATGACGTCTCGAAAAATTCCTCGTGAGCGTGAAGCACTGCTGACTGTATATCTTCAGAAGAAACAATTACTGATACGTTACGTTCTGAAGAGCCCTGCGCAATCGCCCGGATCTGGATACTGTGTCGCGCCAATGCAGACAAAAGCCTGCCGGTAGTTCCGCACTGACTCATAATGTCATCCCCCACAAGGCACAGAATAGAGAAGCCCTTCTCCACTTTCAGCGGGTTCAGCTTACCCAACGAGATTTCGTATGCGAAACACCTGTCGGCCGCAGCCTTAGCCTTGTCCGCATCCGACTCTGAAACGGCAATACACATTGTATGTACCGAAGACGCCTGAGTAATCAGAATTATATTGATATCGTCGCGGCTGAGAGCATCAAAAAGTCTGCTGGAGAATCCAGGTATGCCCACCATACCGCTTCCTTCCAATGAAATCAGAGCAATCTTGTCCGAATTGGAGATACCTATGACCTTGTTTTTGCAGCGAGGCGGGTTCTTCTCAATCAGCGTACCTGTAGACTGAGGCGCAAACGTATTCTTGACATAGATAGGAATTCCCTGAGCGACAACAGGTTGAATTGTAGGAGGATATATGACTTTCGCTCCGAAATGAGAAAGTTCGAGAGCCGCACGGTAAGAAATATTGCTTATCGTCTTGGCCTCCGGTGCAAGTTTCGGATTCGCCGTCATCATTCCGGGAACATCAGTCCAGATCTCAAGAAGACGGGCATTGATACTGACCGCCAGCAAGGAAGCCGTATAGTCCGAACCTCCGCGTCCCAATGTAGCAGTCCTGCCACGTTCATCAGAAGCGATGAATCCAGGCACTACAAACAGCGAAATCATCGGATTGTCTTCCACCAGATGTTTCACGTTATCAGCCGTCTCCACCATATTGACCGGAGGAGCAGCCGGAGCCGCAACTTCCGCAGTATCACCCAGTTCTATGCGCTGGGCAACTTTTATAAGCTTCCTGGCGTCAACCCACTTTGCGGCGATGCCAACTGAAGCCAGTTTAGTGGCGATTATCCTTGTCGAAAGTATCTCCCCGAAAGATGTTATTGCATCAAGACTTGCAGGGCTCAATTCCCCCAGAAGATATACACCGTATGCAATACTCTTCAATGACGAAAAGCTCTCTTTGCAGAAATCTGTAAGTTCCTCGTGCTTTTCTATCGGCAGTAGTTCGTGTATTATATCAATATGACGCTTGCAGTATTCCTCTATTACGGTTTCATACTCTTTATTCTTGGCTGCGGCAAGACGTCCGATATGAATAAGGGCATCCGTAAAACCGCTTATCGCAGAGCAAACCAGAATCGTGCGGTCTTTCTCTACCGCTGCGGCAACTATATCCGCAACTTTAGACATATTTTGCGCATTGGCGACCGAACTGCCGCCGAACTTAAGTACTTGCATATCTTTTTTATATCTATTTTTCGTTAAGAATCGAATCCAATATTTTCTCAATCTGAGCATTTTCCAGAAGGAATCCGTCGTGGCCAAAAGCCGACGTAATCTCGAAATATCTCGCACCGGGTATCAATTCAGCCATACCGTGAACCTCTTTCGGAGGAAAGCATCCGTCACTGTCAATTCCGACCACTGTAACATCGGACTTAATCGTCGACAGAGCGGACTTCACTCCCCCACGTCCGCGTCCGACATTGTGGCTGTCAAGCGAACAGGATAATGAATAATAGGAGTATGCATCAAACCGGTCAGACAATTTCTTTCCCTGATGCCTCTGGTACGAAGCCGCCCTTTCCGCAAAAATCACATCATCAGACCTTTCTGCCTGTGTAGAATTGTATCCCTCCGCGCTTCTGTAAGAGAGCATTGCGATTGCACGCGCCGCACGCAGTCCGTTCTCCCCGCCTCTCAACAATGTCGCGCAGAAGTCATCGTCACTTAATTCTCCGCTATCTGAATCTTTGCACGCTCCGCAATTGTCTTTCGCCTCGTCTCTTCCGGCACTCTCAACTCTTTCACCGTTCAATATCTGTTTGAAATTTTCATCCAGCAGCAAATAAGGATTCCGGAATGTCGGATCAGACTCCAATGCCATCCGCTGCGTCTCCTCCCACGCGCTCAACCAAGGCGAAACCCTCGCCGCCGTAGCCATCAGAAGAGATTTTCCTATCACATCAGGCTCCATCACGAGCCACTCTACCGCCTGGAATCCGCCGATAGAGCTTCCAATCAGAAAATCTATTTTATCGATGCCCAGCAGTTTGCGCACTATTATATTGACATTGACAATGTCTCGAATGGTAACTTCAGGAAAATCAAGAAGATATGGGCGTTTACCCAGCAACTCTGACGGACCCGAAGTTCCATAACAAGACCCCAGCATATTGACGCAGACTACAAAATATTTGTCAGGGTCTATGAATTTCCCTTTTCCAGCAATTCCCGGCCACCATTCTTCCACATCGGAATTGGCGGTCAGAGCGTGACAAACCCATACTACCGGCCTCCCGGCAATTGCGGATTTCCAGTCTTCTCCATCCGCAACGGCAACCTCGCCCCGCGGAGAAGCAGAAGTGTGAAATGCTATTTTCAGGTGAGGCTGAGTCGCTCCCGTCTCAAATTCAAATTCGTTATTATATTGGTATTCGTGATATTCCATTTTCGCACATAAAGTAACGGCAAAGCCTCGAGGTGACAAATATCAATCTGCCTCCAAAGCGGTTGCCCCAGCAAGAAATAATGTTGTTAATTTTTGGAAATCGTCCGTGAAAGAACTCCGTCTGACTGTCGAACACAAAAGAAAGGATGCAACTTAGCGTTGCATTCGCATTGACATCATAGATATAAAAGTCATTCCTTTCATCGCGTGCAAATTTATACACTTTCCCCGAAATAGCAAACGGGAGCGGAAGTTTTTTGAGGAGCATATCATCAAAAGCGGTTTCAAGGTATTTGCACTGGATTTTTGGGAAATATTAAAGAGAATATGACTAAATTTGAAGATCTGATTGATTAGCTTCTTAATGACACTTAATTTTAAGATCCAATATAATACTGTTTGGGGTGAGGAGATAAAGATTATCTTCAACGGAAAGGCAGTTGATATGCAATATATTGCCGACGGCATCTGGGGCACATCACTTATTTTCGACGAAAAAACAGGAAACGCGCTCAATTCCGGACAGGAATATCATTATGAATGCTGGCGCAACGGAATCAGAAGCAGGAGAGAATGGAGAAATCACACAATTCCGGAAATCGACAAACCGGTTGCTGACATTGAAGACGAATGGACAGACATTCCACAGGCAGCGCCGTTCTATACATCCGCATTTGTAGACAAGGTTTTTAACTCCGGAAACATTTCACCCAAAGAAAGATACAGCCATAGATGGAAATGTGCCGGCACCGCAGTTCCTATATTTTCGCTGCGCACAGAAGACAGCTTCGGAATCGGAGATTTCCACGACCTGAAAAAATTCGCGGACTGGATTCACGAAACCGGTCAAAAGGTCATACAGCTCCTGCCAGTAAACGACACGACTGCGACCGGCACTTGGAAAGATTCCTATCCATACAGTGCAAATTCAGTTTTCGCACTGCATCCTCAATTCATCTATCTTCCCGCAGCCGGAGTCGAGGAAAACAGTGACTATCAGAATCTAAAGGCTGAGTTGGAATCACTCGAATCCGTTGATTACGAGCGGGTGAACAAGGCTAAAGACTCTCTTCTGCGCGAGGCATTTCCGAGTGAGTGGACGCGAGTCCGTGAGTGTGAAGATTTCAAGAATTTCCTTGCAAAAAATAAATTCTGGCTGGATACATATTGCGCTTTCCGCATAATGCTGTCCAAAACAGGAACGCCTGATACCGGCAAATGGGGTGACGCCTCAGAATGGTCCGAAGACACTGTTGCTAAAATTCTGGCAGACAATAGGAAAGAGGCTGATTATCAGTCATTCATCCAATACCACCTGCATAAGCAACTCAAAGAAGCAAGGGACTATGCACGCTCAAAAGGCATAATTCTGAAAGGTGACCTGCCAATCGGTGTAAGCCGTACAAGTGCGGATGCCTGGCAGAATCCGCAACTGTTCAATATGGATTCGCAAGCCGGCGCTCCGCCAGATGCATTTGCCACTGACGGCCAGTTATGGGGATTCCCGACCTACAACTGGGACAAGATGGCCGAGGACGGATTCAAATGGTGGAAAGACAGGCTCAAGAATATGGAGCAATATTTCGATGCCTTCAGAATTGACCATATACTTGGATTTTTCCGAATCTGGGAAGTTCCTGCCAACGCAAAAAGCGGACTTATGGGACACTTCCTGCCGGCGCTCCCATACAGCATAGACGAGCTCCTGGAAAAAGGATTTGACGTCCGTGACAAACAATTTACGGGAAAGGGACTGAACACCCTGTTCATTGAAGATCCAAGAAAAAAAGGGTTCTGGCATCCTAGAATAGATGCCCAGCACACAAAAAAATACGCTCAATTATCTGACAGCCAGAAGGCTGCCTACAATGAGCTGTACAACGACTTTTTCTACCATAGACACAATCAGTTCTGGAAGGAATCCGCACTGAACAAATTGCCGGAACTGCTGGCTTCAACGCGAATGTTGGCGTGCGGAGAAGACCTGGGAATGATTCCTGCCTGCGTGCCTCAAGTAATGGACGAACTGAAAATTCTTTCACTTGAGATCCAGAGGATGCCGAAAGAGTACGGATGCAGTTTCGCAGACACCTGGAAATATCCGTATTGGTCCGTATGCGCAACCTCAACGCACGATATGAACCCGCTCAGAGCCTGGTGGAAAGAAGACCGCACGCTGACACAAAAATATTGGAACGAAGTGCTAGGCAGAGAGGGAGAAGCACCTGCTGAATGCACCCCGGAGATTTGCCGAAGCATCATTATGATGCATCTGCAATCCGCATCGATGCTGGCTATACTCCCGCTGCAGGACTATCTCGCACTGCAGCCGGAACTTTGCGACCCAACCCCAGAGAATGAACGCATAAACGTCCCTGCAATATCGCCATACTACTGGAGATACAGAATGAGATGCACCGTGGAGCGCCTGCTAAATGACAGTCTGACACCATATCTGAAAGCTGTAATGCAGGAATGCGGAAGAACACAGGAAATAAACAATACCAACAACATTAATATGAACATTTTCAAAAAAACAATCGCAGCTACCATTGCCGCAAGCACGTTGCTGAGCGTAGCTAACACGTCAAGTGCCTACGCCACGTCATCAGCCGAGGCTGTCTCGAACATTCTGGAGCTCCAATCTCCTGACGGACAGTTGTCAATGCTGTTCACCCTAGCATCTGACGGCACACCTATGTACTCTTTGAGTTACAAATCGAAGGAGATCATACGTCCAAGCCGTCTCGGATACGAATTGAGGGGCGTGCTCAAAGCTCAACGAATCGTTTTCGGAGACAATGACATCAACAAGGTCGACAAGAAACCTTGCTGGTCATTTCACGACGGTTTCGCATTGGAGAGCTCAAACACAAGTACATTTGACGAGACTTGGAACCCTGTCTGGGGTGAGGAGTCCGAAATCAGAAATCATTACAATGAATTGGCTGTCAACCTGGTGCAGACCAATTCCAACAAACGTATGACAATCAGATTCAGACTGTTCGACGATGGACTCGGTTTCCGTTACGAATTTCCGGAGCAGAAATCAATGTCATACTTTGTCATAAAAGA
The DNA here is from genome assembly GCA_963617065.1 of Butyricicoccaceae bacterium. Taxonomy (GTDB): domain Bacteria; phylum Bacteroidota; class Bacteroidia; order Bacteroidales; family UBA932; genus Cryptobacteroides. Next base: position 9,672 of record CAVENC010000040.1, on the reverse strand, counting down.
TGAGTTGACCGAATTCGCAATGGGAGGCGACTACACAGCCATTTGGATTCCGGGAGATTATGACACCCAGGAGTATCAGTACACAGTCAGCAAACTGTCCGAGATAAGTTCCAAGATAAAGGCCGCAATCGGCAAGAACTCTTCGCTTACCCCATTCTCGATGAACGGTGTGCAGACTTCCCTTCAGATGAAATCAGATGACGGAATCTATGTGAACATTCACGAGGCAGCCCTGGTGGACTATTCTTGTATGCACTTGGATTTGAATCCTGAGACTTTGACATTCACGTCAGCACTGACACCTGACGCACAAGGCTGGAAAGGCAGAATGCAGACCCCTTGCAAGAGCCCTTGGAGAACCATCCAGGTGACAGATGATGCCTGCAAGCAACTTGAATCCAGACTGGTCCTCAACCTCAACGAACCTTGCAAATACGACGACGTATCCTGGATTCATCCTGTAAAATATGTCGGAGTATGGTGGGAAATGATTACCGGCAAGGGAACTTGGTCATATACCGATGACTTCACCTCCATTCACCTTGGCGAGTCTGACTACTCTAAGGCGACTCCTAACGGAAAACACTCTGCGAACAATGAAAACGTACGCAGGTATATTGATTTTGCAGCTGAGCACGGATTCGATCAGGTATTGGTTGAAGGATGGAATGTCGGCTGGGAAGACTGGGCCAACAAGAACAAGGACTACGTTTTCGATTTCGTGACGCCATATCCTGATTTCGACATCAAGGCTCTCAATGAATATGCCCATTCAAAAGGTGTCAAACTGCTTATGCACCACGAGACTTCGTCCTCAGTCAGAAATTACGAACGCCATATGGAGGCCGCATACAGTCTTATGAACAAATACGGCTACGATGCTGTCAAGAGCGGATATGTCGGTGACATACTGCCGTTCGGAGAGCATCATTACGGACAATGGCTGAACAACCATTATCTCTACGCCATCACAGAGGCCGCAAAGCATCACGTAATGGTAAATGCCCACGAAGCCGTACGCCCTACAGGACTCTGCAGAACATACCCTAACCTTGTCGGCAATGAGAGCGCGAGAGGAACTGAGTATCAGGCATTTGGCGGAACAGAGCCAATGCACGTCACAGTCCTGCCGTTCACTCGTCTTAACGGTGGTCCGATGGATTTCACTCCGGGCATTTTCGAGATGGATCTGTCAAAGTTCTGCAACAATACCAGCAAAGTGAAAGCAACTATCGCCAATCAGCTTGCACTGTATCTGACAATGTATTCCCCTCTCCAGATGGCCGCAGATTTCCCTGAGCACTATGAGCAATTTATGGACGCATTCCAGTTCATCAAGGATGTTGCTGTAGATTGGCAGAAGAGCAAATACCTGCTAGCTGAACCGGGAGACTATATTGTGGTCGCACGTAAAGCGAAAGATACGGGCAAATGGTTTGCCGGCGGTGTCACTGATGAAAACAGCAGAACCCTGAACGTGCCGATGAATTTCCTCGAGCCTGGCAAGAAATATGTCGCAAAAATATATGCTGACGCTGAAAATGCCGATTACGAGACTAATCCTCAGGCATATAAGATATATGAGAAAGTCGTAACTTCCAAGACAGTTCTTCCTATCTTTATGGCTCGCGGTGGCGGATTCGCTATCGAATTCAGAGAGAAATAATTCTTCCCAAAAGGTGACTGCGTTCTCTGCTCAGAAGAAATTCGCTCCGAACGTCAGTCACTTTTTACAGCTTCTAAATAGACTCCAAAGCGGAGACAATATAGTTTGACGCGGATTCCGCCCACTCAGGAAAGTTCCTGTCCGGGTGGAATCTTCCGTTTTTGGCAAATTCCAGAAGCACGTCGAGATCAAATTTGTCTGACGACACGGCGGCGCAGAATCTTGTAGCGTCATACGCATTGCATTGCTGCTCAATATGTGACGGCACCATCATCAACGGCTTGCCCAAATACATCGCTTCACATATCGACTCGAAGCCGGCTGTAGAAGCATAAGCTCCGCATCCTGCCATCTGACGCATAAATTCCTTGTCATCAAGATAATAGAAAGTCAATGTCTCGTCCACGACCTTTACCGGCGCTTCCGCAGCATTATCCCAGAAGAAATGCAGATGCACATCCGGATGCGACCTATGCCAGGACATCACTTCTTCAGCAAATCCTGCATTCAGGATATAACCGAGAATATAGTTTCCGGAGACAAATTCTGGGCTGTTCCTATACGCAAGAAGCGCAGGACGCAGAAGAGGCGGAACGACTACAATCCGTCCGTCATCATTCATAGCCCGGAAAGAGAGCGCTAGTATTTTATGCGCCCCCAACGCTATGCAGCGGGAGAAAAAGTTGAGCGAACCGTGTCCCGCGAACCCTCGCTTCGGCAATCTCATATCTTTATGCAGAAACAGGAACTGATGGGCAATGCAGAACATCGGAATCTTGCGTCCCGACTTCCAGTAGCCCACGGTGCCCAGCATCTCGTAAAAATTCACCACGGCATCAGCACCGCTATCATTTATATTCTTGGCTATCAAGGAGATTGACGGAAGTATCTTGGAAGCGTTCACCGTATTGAACCATATTGACTTCAATATGTTGGGATGCTTGCCATCGGCAGACGTGGCAAAGTTGACAGACTCGAAGCAGGTCAACTTGGCGTGAATGCCGTCTGTAAAGAAAGACGGCAGTTTTCTTGTCGGGCTTTTTCCCACAAGCATTTCCACGACCTCGTGTCCACGCGACTCCAGCAATGCTTCAAGAGTCATCGCCTGAGTAAGATGCCCTCTTCCTTCTCCTTGTATTATAAAGATATATTTCATTGATGCACAGCGTTTCTTCCTATGCAGGAATATACAAAGCCCAACTCCTTCATTGATTCCGGATCGTATATGTTTCGGCCGTCAATGACAAGCGGAAATCTCATCACAGACTTGACCTTGTCCCACATCGGCATTCTGAATTGCTTCCATTCAGTCAGCATCAGAAGAGCGTCCGATCCGGTAACCGCATCATAAATGTCGGACGCATACGAGACGCTGTCCCCCATTCGCCTTCTACATTCATTCATCGCAACCGGGTCATACACAGACACTTCACAACCGGCTTCAAGCAACTTGCCTATGGTGACCACTGATGTAGCCTCGCGCATATCGTCCGTATCTGGCTTGAATGCAAGTCCCCAGATCGCGACTTTACGCCCTTTTAAATCGTGTTCGAAATAATGATCCAGTTTCTTGAATACAAGATATTTCTGTTCCTCGTTGACAGCCTCCACAGCTTCAAGGACGCGCATTCTGCAACCGTTTTTCTGCGCTGTACGTATAAGCGCCTTCACATCTTTAGGAAAACAGCTGCCGCCGTATCCGCATCCGGGATACAGGAATTTGCTTCCTATTCGAGTATCAGCCCCTATCCCCTGTCTCACCAGATTCACGTCAGCACCGACACGTTCACAAAGATTTGCGATATCGTTCATAAAGCTGATTCTTGTAGCGAGCATCGAATTTGCCGCATACTTAATCATCTCAGCAGAGGCTATGTCAGTGAATATCACCCTGAAACTCTTCAGCAGAAATGGACGGTACAATCTTGACAGCAGTTCTTTTGCCCTTTCCGAATCTACGCCTACTACCACTCTGTCAGGGCTCATAAAATCCTTGATTGCCGTTCCTTCCTTTAGAAATTCCGGATTTGAAGCCACGTCGAACGGAATGTCAACTCCTCTCTTGGAGAGTTCTTCAGATATGGCTGCACGCACTTTGGAGGCGGTTCCGACCGGCACCGTTGACTTCGTGACCAAAAGCACGTATTTGTGCATATTACGCCCTACAGTCCTGGCCACATCCAGCACATATTTCAGGTCTGCACTACCATCTTCATCCGGAGGAGTTCCTACAGCACTGAATACAATCTCGACGTCATCTATGCATTGCGACAGGTCAACGGAAAAATGGAGACGCCCCTCTTTCACATTACGCGCCACCATCTCGTCAAGTTGGGGTTCGTAAATAGGGATATCACCATCCAACAACCTGTCTATCTTGGATTTATCTACATCAACGCAGGTCACGTCGGCGCCCATTTCAGCAAAACAAGTTCCGCTCACCAGACCTACGTATCCTGTACCTACAATTGCAATTCTCATAATAATTACCTATTACGTTTTTCATCGGAAGATGAAAATTCACGTATTTTCTGTTCATCGGAAACAGGACAAACTAGGAAACGCCCATTCTTCTCAGCAACAACATAGTCCTTGAGTCCGTCCACAATTACTGTCTCAGCATCTCCGGCGTGAACTATGCAATTGTCACAATTGAACAGACGCACATCCTCGCCTACTGTTCTGTTTCCCTTATCATCCGACTCTATCTTGCTTCCGACAGAACTCCAGCTGCCAAGATCCGACCATTCCAGGTCTGAAGCAATGACATATATGTTCGGAGATTTCTCCATAACGGCATAGTCAATCGAGATTTTGTCGCACTGCGGGAAGAGCTCAGACAAAGCCGAAGCCTCCTCCGGAGTATCGAACGCCCCTGAAAGCCTGTCCATTATACCGCAAATCTGCGGAGCGTACTCTCTCAACTGAGACATTATGGTCTTGACTGACCATACGAATATTCCTGCATTCCAGAAATAAGAACCGGCATTCAAATATGACTTTGCCGTCTCGAGGTCCGGTTTTTCCTTGAATTCCTTGACTTTCACCAGTTTATCCTCCTCCGTAGATGAGGAACAGATATAGCCGTATCCTGTTTCAGGCCTGTCAGGATGAATTCCTATCGTAACAATATTGTCAGAGTCCGCGGTAAAATTCAGAGCCTTGCGTATGCAGTCCGCAAATTTGCCAGTCCGGAGCACAAGGGCGTCAGACGGAGTGACCACGATATTTGCATCAGGGTCCTTTGCGTTTATTTTCCAACAAGCATAAGCGATACACGGGGCCGTATTACGAGGAACCGGCTCCGCAAGAATCTGAGATTCAGGAATCTGCGGGAGCTGTTTTTTCACGACATCCACATAATTGCGAGATGTCACAATCCATATCCTTTCATATTCACATATCGGCCTGAATCTTTCCACGGTCAACTGAATGAGCGATTTCCCGACACCCAAAACGTCAACGAACTGTTTTGGAGTCTCAGGTGTGCTTATCGGCCACAATCTACTTCCGATGCCGCCGGCCATTATTACAACGTGTGTATTCATAGTGTTCGTAGTGTTCTACTCAGAATCAGTTAAATCTTCTCAAATATAGTGAAATTAAACAATTTTCTATATCTGTTCCGTTGCAGAACGGCATACAGAAACCGCTTCCGCATCAGGTCGGCATCCGAGAGCGAAGAAACTTACGGATGACACAATATCTGAAAGCAATGATGTCACCTTGTCCATCACACCGCGTTCCCAGCGTGCACAAGACACGGAGCCGATGAACAGAGCGTAGGCCTCAAGACCGCATACCGGCGCTATCTTATTCTCGGAAGCCTGGGACAACCTGACTATGGCTTGCACTGGAGACTTGACATTGCGATAGCAGGGAGTCTTTCCGCTCCAAGGCGTACCATATACATATAAGATTCCGTCAGACAGGCATATCACAGGATTGTCATCATTGAGAAGTTCAGTTCCGGGCACATTGTCGAGCCAGATTCGGCTGTGCGTGCTCTTTCCAGTACCGCTTGCTCCCAGGAACATCAGTGCCTTAGAATTGTGGGAAATCGCAGATGAATGCAGAAGAAGCCTTCCATAAAAAGGAGCTGTGCAGGAATATGCTATTCTCGCCGCCATACTCAAATAAAATATGAGAGCGTATGGCCCAACTCCCTGAACCGGCCATAATGTTGATTTTTTGAAATCGGAAGAAATCAGGAAACGCACGGCGACAGAACCGTCACTGCCGAGAAATTCAAACAAAGTTCCGGATGCGGTTCCGCTAACAGAATAAACATTATATCCTTGCTCTGCATCCTTAACCTCGACTATCAACTTCCGCTCGACTCCATTGATCGGCTCATTATCAGGATGGCTCACGGTCAATGAAAACACCGGATTTTCGCACGGAGAAGTTCTGAAAGGTTCATATTGGGAGAAGTCCAGCATCCTGCGATTATAATCTTCAGGAAGCTCCGACTTGTCTGTGACATAGGTACGAGGCGGCACCTTATCGCCTGCGCGCACGGGATCAATGTTTATCGGAAGACCTGCGGACGCCTTGAGTATCCTATCGCTTACGGCTTGAGTATAAGGCATTTCCGCCCAATATGGGTCCACCTCCATTCTAAATACAAGCCCTCCGACATTATAGTATAATTCCGTCATAAAATTTCTGCTGATAAAACTCACATCACGTCCAAGACAAACACCTTCTCAACTACATAGGCCTTGGATATTCTGAATCAAAGATAGGTATAAAAAATAAAAAAAGGCCTTTCTTTCGAAAAGGACCTTTTTAAACCGTTGAGTAATGACGCCTCACGCGCAAAAACTCACACTAACCACATAATTAATAACACTAAAACTAATAACCAACGAGCTGTATGTGAGAGAACCTCATCACCAACTCGATTGCAAAGTTACGGCTTTTTCTTTAACCGACAACTACATCCTTACATTTTTTTACCTTATTTTGCGGTAATAAAGCTAAATACATTCGTATCAATAATTTAAAACGTAATTAAATTTTAAGAAAAAATTTTCAAAAAATTCAGCACACCCGATAAAACGTTTGTATTTAACATTTTATATCCGAAAGTTTATGAAATACCGTCCCTTGCTTACAGATTTTACCCAGATTCCGGAACGGACATTTTGTCACATCCTATATTCATTTGTAACTTAGGACCGCTTTTTGATGATTTTCGGAATCGAAAAGACATTCCGCGGTCGACAATGAAACGGAATGTCTCAAATTTTGATTTGAATACTGCTATGAATAACAAAGAAATGCCAGTCCTGTTGCTTACAGGATATCTCGGAAGCGGTAAGACGACGCTTGTCAACCGTATACTCTCCAACAAGAAAGGAATCCGTTTCGCCGTAATTGTCAACGACATAGGCGAAGTCAACATAGATGCAACCCTGATTCAGCAGGGAGGTATTGTAGGACAGCAGGATGACAGCTTGGTAGCACTACAGAACGGATGTATCTGCTGCACGCTCAAGACAGATCTGATGAAACAGATTGTCGAGATAATGAAAATGGACAAGTTCGACTACATTGTCATCGAGGCAAGCGGAATCTGCGAGCCGGAGCCTATTGCACAGACCATTTGTTCTATGAAATCCTTCGGAGGAGTTTACACGGAATTCGGAACTCCCCGACTTGACTGCATCGTGACAGTGGTTGACGCACTCCGTATGGCTGATGAGTTCGGATGCGGTGAAAGTCTTGAGCGTAAGGATCTTGACGAGGAGGATATTGAGAACCTTATCATTCAGCAAATTGAGTTCTGCAATATAGTACTCCTCAACAAAGCATCCGAGGTTTCTCCGGAATCGCTTGACAAGATCAAGAAAATCATTCGCGAGATACAGACTAAGGCACAGATTATCGAGTGCAACTACGCCGATGTAGATATCGAGAAGTTGTTGGACACCAATATCTTCGACTTCCGCCAGACAGAGCAGGGCGCCGGATGGATCCGTGGAATCGAGAGCGATGTCCACGAAGACGAGGAAGAGCATCATCACGATGAGGACGATGATGAACACGAAGATGAGCATCACCACGACGGGCACAAGCATCACGAAGACGAGGAAGAGCACCACGACCATCACGATGAGGACGAACATCATCACGGGCATCACGACCACGATGACGATGACGATGAACACGACGAAGAACATCATCACGGACACGAGCATCACCATCACCACGAACACCATCACAATCACGAGGGCGGCGAGGTCGAGGAATATGGCATAGGCACATTCGTATATTACAGAAGGCCAGCATTCGACCTGAACAAGTTCGACTGGTTCGTCAGCAAAAAACTCCCGAAGAGCGTAATCAGAGCGAAAGGTCTCTGCTATTTCTCCAACAACACCGATATGTCCTGCCTTTTCGAGCAGGCTGGCAAACAGATAATGCTGCGTGAAGCAGGCCAATGGTATGCGACCGCCCCGGAAGAAGACTTAATAAGGATGATGAGGCAAGACCCTACCATAATGAAGGACTGGGACGCCCACTACGGTGACAGAATGCAGAAGATTGTCTTCATCGGCCAGAAAATGGACAAGGAGCAAATCTGCAAAGACCTCGACGCCTGCCTCGTCGACGACTCAAAATAGCAGTCTCCGCGCCACACCCTTAGGGAAACTCACAGCGCCCTTGTGAACATCCCCTTTCAGACAAGGCCACACGCATAAGATCCCAAAACAAAAAATTCCACTCTAGCTGAGGTTTCAGTTAGAGTGGAATTTTTTTTGCCATCATCCCTTCAGATAAAGATCTTCATTATCAATCTTCGTTGGGTGATAGAGTTTAACGAATCTCTGGCATTATCCACTCCGTTATCAACATATCCCAAGATTTCGAAAGAAATGTTCTGATAATCTCGTCCAAATTTCGAAATGTCGTAACCATCTGTTTATTATTTTTTCGATGCGAAGATGCGAAATACTCTTCTACTTCATCTGAAATTTTTTTCTTAACTCCAACCCATTTTGCCATTATCTCAAATCGTGAACGTCCATTCCTCTTCATCATCAAAAATTCAGCATAAGCTCTCAAATGCGAATCAACTTGATCCACATATTCATTTCTGAGAGTAATAGGACCATCATAATATAGATTTCCACTTACGATTTCCATCGACTCCTTCAGTCCTCCAATCTGACTGCTTGAAACAACGACTTCGCAAATCAGTCGGAATACCATTCCCAGATCTTTATCCTCATGCGATTTCTTCATCATCCAACTATTACAGTTTTTTGCGATCTGCACGGCTTTCTGGTGCAACGGTTCATAATACTCCATATGTTTCTGAATCGGCACATTCGTCCCAGTGTATCTAGCATTTCCGTAAAAGAATGAACGTTGAGGAGAATTATCTTCAGCTATCTGCTGTAAAGTATTCAAGTCTGACTCCGCAACATTATATTCGCGGATAACACTGGCGTTAGTGTCCGTAAACGGAAATTCAACAGGATTTTGGGAGACATCTGAATCATTGACAGCGGTTTCATCACAGAAAAACAAGTTGTTTGAATAGAAATCGCCCAAGAATCTTGGTCTAGACGTTTCCATATACTTCTTCACCTCATCTTCTGTGACATCACGTTTGAGAAAGACAGTCCTGTTTGCGAAGAGCATTTCAAACAAATCATCCAATATAGAATTGAATATCTGTCTGACTTTCTTGTCCGGAAAATAAGACAAGGCTGGAGTGTCATCCCAAGTTGTTTCCCTTGTCGGCATACATCCTATTGCCGAACATCTATCGTTCGTAGATGGATGCGTCTCATTATTCACCCAAGAAATCCTCGATACGAATTCCACAAGAGGCTTACTTAGGTGCGTAGATGGATTAAGCTTTAAGCCAATATTTTCATTGGAATGCTCAACAACAACATCAATAACCATCTTGACATCCTGAGGACATCTTTCTTCATCTTGCATTAGATGCCGAATATAGTCTATTGCCAAACTCCATTGTTCTGAGA
>CAVENC010000039.1:0-21174 GCA_963617065.1 Butyricicoccaceae bacterium | reverse complement strand
CTGTAGCTCAGTTGGTTAGAGCACTACACTGATAATGTAGGGGTCAGCAGTTCAAATCTGCTCAGGTCTACAAATTTTGGGGATATAGCTCAGTTGGCTAGAGCATCTGCTTTGCAAGCAGAGGGTCGTCGGTTCGACTCCGTCTATCTCCACTGAAGCCGGACTTGAAAAAGTCCGGCTTTTTTTGTTTGCCCTCCGTCACTGCGTGACAGGATGGTGCACACACGCGCAAAATTCGGGCTCCGAGTTGTCTCTTTGTATGTTTCGTTTGCTATTAAAAAAAGTGGCAGATGCCCGGAGCGATTTTTTCCTGTGTTTTGAGCGGAGGGCGCTGTCACTTTTTGGATTTGGGCAAGGAGAACAACGCAGTAGACCGCTTTTTAGTAAACCTCGATGTTCGCATTGTTGTAATTTATGTTCCATAGGTGATACCGATTTCCGAATAGACCTTAGTCAAAAAAAATCACTATATTTGCAGGATATTTGTAAAACCTGACCTCCTGCTGTGGCAGGATTGAAATTTTGATTATTATGTCGAAGGCGAATATGCCGATATTGTACCGTTGGTTTAAATATTACGTTGGCTTTCTATCAGATAAAATTTATTATAAGAAAGTACATTATCTTAATACAGAGAATATTCCATCGGACGGTACGCCACTGCTGATAGTGTCGGATCATCAGAATGCAATGAACGATGCATTCGGTGTGCTAATGTCGATGTGGGACCGTGTCGTACATTTCATCGTACGCGCTGACGTGTTTGCATTGAGCCCTGTAGCGAATAAATTCTTACGTTCCATAGGTCTTCTACCTGCATTCCGTCTCAACTATGAAGGCGAGGGTGCTCTCAAGAACAATGATGCTACATTTCGTGTTTCCGAGCAGGCACTTATTGATGGAAGCACTGTTGTAATCTACCCTGAGGCTGGACATCAGGACAAGCATTGGCTGGGAACTTTCTCCTACGGATATACTAAAATGGCTTTTGACGCAGCTGCTTTGGGAAACTTTGAAAAAGAAGTGTTTATACTCCCGAGCTGCAACCATTATTCGCAATACCGCGGTTTGAGAACTGAAGCGATGGTGAAGTACGGTACACCGATATCGTTGAAGCCATACTATGAACTCTATAAGACAAAACCCAGAACTGCGCAACGCGAAGTGAATGCTCTCGTCCGTGAGCAGATAAAGGGAATGATGCTCAATATAGAGGACCTGGACAATTACGATGCTATAGATTACATAAGGCAAAGTCCTTACGGTGACGCTTACGCAAGATCTCTAGGCCTTGACCCTGAAGCACTTCCGCAGAAACTCGAATCTGACAAGAAACTGGTTGCCGCTTTGGCGGACGCGAAAACCAAGGATGAGCAGAAGGTGCTTTCAGTGTACGACAAAGCATTGAAATTCGCAGAAAAGATAAAGAAAGCAGGGGTGGCTGACAGGAATCTGGACGGTGCGCCTAAGACATTTGACATTGTTCTTCAGATTCTTGTGCTTATAGTTCTGTCGCCTCTGGCTGCATTCGCATTGTGGCCTTCAGTATTCTCCTGGTTCATTCCTAAACATTTCTCGGACAAGGCTGAAGACAAGATGTTTTCAGGAACATTCCTGATAGCGCTGAACGCCCTGTTCATATTCCCTGTGTTGGGATTGATTACGCTGATTGTCACTTGGGTAAAATACAGCTTCGTTACGGCTCTCATATATGTGGCACTTTTCCCGGCGCTCTGCCTGTTTGAGTGGACTTATGCAAATTGGATTAAGGAATTGATTCAGGATTTGAAAGCATTGAAGGCTTCAAAATCCGGCGAACTGAACGGCCTGGCAGAAGAAAGACAGGAATTGTATAATGATATTAACAATACTTTGAAAATATAAATTGTAATGGAACAGCATAGAGTAGTAATTACAGGTATGGGAATATATTCCTGCCTTGGAAACACTTTGGATGAGGTAAGAGATTCTCTTTATAACGGAAAGTCTGGAATTATATTTGACCCTGAGCGTAAGGCGATGGGCTTCCGTTCAGCTCTTACGGCAAAAGTCGTTGAACCGGATTTGAGAAAGGAACTTTCACGTTCTCAGAGAGTGTTTATGCCTGAGCAGGCAAAGTACGCATATTGTGCAACACGCGATGCTCTCCGCAATGCGGGCATAGATCAGGATTATCTGAACAGCCACGAGGTTGGACTCCTTTACGGAAATGACAGCTCTACAGTGCCTGTAGTGAATGCTGTTGACATAATGAGAGAGAAGAAAGACACGACTCTTTGCGGCTCGGGTGCTATCTTCCAGTCTATGAACAGTACTGTCACAATGAACTTGGGTTGTATTTTCAAGCTGAAAGGCATTAACCTGACAGTTTCAGGAGCGTGTGCCAGCGGTTCTCACGCAATAGGTCTTGGCGCATTGCTTATCCAGAACGGACTTCAGGATATGGTAGTCTGCGGAGGTGCACAGGAAGTGAATCCGTTCTCAGTAGGCTCATTCGACGGAATCTCAGCTTTCTCTACCAGGGAAAGTGATCCGGAGAAGGCAAGCCGTCCTTTTGACAGGGATCGCGACGGACTTGTTCCGGGCGGTGGAGCTGCTACAGTAATCATCGAAAGCTACGAGTCTGCTGTACGCAGAGGCGCTCCTATCATTGCTGAGGTTCTCGGTTATGGCTTCTCAGGCAATGGCGACCATATCTCATCTCCTAATGTAGAAGGCCCAAGCCGTTCGCTGCAGATGGCAATCCGCCGTGCGGGCATCAGCAAAGAGGAAATCGGCTATATCAATGCGCACGCAACATCTACTCACGTAGGCGATACCAACGAAGCGAAGGCTATCTTCAATGTATTCGGTGACCAGAAGGTGGAAGTTACCAGCACGAAATCCCAGACCGGCCACGAAATGTGGATGGCAGGTGCCAGCGAAGTTATTTATTCAATCCTTATGATGAAGAATGACTTCATTGCAGCAAATCTCAACTTCGAGAATCCGGACGAGGACTCAGCAAAACTGCTTATCCCTTCCAAGAGAATCGAGAAGCATTTCGATACGTTCCTCTCTAACTCATTCGGTTTCGGCGGAACCAACTCGACACTGATTGTCAGAAATTTGTAATTGAATAATTATCTAAACATTATATAAAAATGGAAAAGCAGGAATTAATAGAGAAAATCAATTCTGCACTTGCAGACGAGTTTGAGGTTGATGAGTCTGTCATCACTCCGGATGCTCCTATCAAGGAAACACTTGAGCTTGACAGTCTTAGCCTTGTTGACCTTGTCGCTCTGATCGAGTCTAATTTCGGAATCAAGATTCAGGGTTCTGAAGTTTCTCACATTCAGACATTTGCAGCTTTGTATGACTTCGTTTACGACAGAATGAAGTAATTTACGGTTCGATGGCTTCGGGTTCTATGGATGATAAAGTTCTGGCCAGGGGAGAAGAAATTTTCAATCTGATTCCTCAGCGTCCGCCGATGACAATGGTGGACACTCTTTACAATGCTTCCGAAATGGGAGGGGAGACCGGACTTACGGTGCTGGACGACAATGTGTTCTGCATCAATAATCATCTTATAGAACCGGGGATCATTGAGCATTCAGCGCAGAGCGCCGCTGCATTTGCAGGCTATAGGTATTATATTGCAGGCGAGAAGCCCCATATCGGCCTTATCGGAGAAATCAAGACTTTCAGAATTGAAAGATGTCCGGCGGCAGGTGAAGTTCTGCGTACAAAGATATCAGTTACAGGTGAAGCGATGGGGATGTCGCTGGTACACACTGAAACATACTCCGGAGAAGAAAAAATTGCCGGAGGGGATATCAAGATTTTTATTGTTGAGTAATCTGCAACAGAGTGATTCCGGTTGTCCGGAGCGCTGCAATTCCGAGACAGATGATAGAGTTAAGCGAAACTGTTAGAGTACCGGTGCGCTTTTCGGAAGTGGATCCGATACGTGTCGTGTGGCACGGTAACTATTTGAAATATATGGAGGATGCCCGTGAGGCATTCGGCCGGAAGTATGGCTTAAGCTATACTACTATAGGGCAAAACGGTTACTACTGCCCTATTTATGATTATCACGTAAGATTTGTCCACTCAGCGACTTATGAGGACATTCTGCTGATCACGATAAAATACAAGCCGTCACGCGGAGCAAAACTCTGCTTTGACTATGAGATCCGTCGGGAAAGAGACGGGGCATTGGTCTTGACAGCTTCTACAATACAGCTCTTCACTTCCGAAGACGGAGTGCTTGAGCCTTCAGAACCGGAATTCTTCCGGAAATGGAAATCAAAATTCCTTGAATTGAAATAAACGATGACAAAGATCTTCCTATCGATTTATCATTATTTTGCAAAACGCAAAGCATTCCTCTCTGTGTTGCTTGGGGTGTTGGTCGTATTTTCGGTCTATTTCGGCCTGAAAGTCAGTTATGAGGAAGATATCACTAAACTGCTTCCGTCAGCCGCCACTTCGGACAGCGGCCTGGCGTTCGGCAATTTGAAAGTTAAAGACAAGATATTTATTCAGATAACATCGCGAGATTCGCTTCTGGATACATATACTTTGTCTTCCTATATCGACGAATTCGTTGATTCATTGATGGTAAGGGATACGGCGTCTCATTGCATTGACAACGTCCTTTATCATATTGACGACGATTTGCCTGTGATGGCTGTGGACTTCGCAGTATCTCACGTTCCTTCATTTGTGGATACCTCCTGTTATGACGGTTTCGGGAAACTGCTGAACAGGGCTGTGGTTGACAGTATGATGGCGGTGAACTACGAGACCATTATGAATGACGAAACAGGCTCTGCTACGCAGATGGTGACCACCGATCCTCTAGGACTTCGCAATGTGCTTGCCTCGTCTTTGGGATTCCTGACAGGAAAGTCCGGCTCGGATAAAGCTGCGGGATTCACTGTGGTGGATTCATATCTTTTCTGCGCAGATAGCACTGTAGCACTGGCATTTGTCTCTCCGGCAATGAGTTCATTCGACAGCAAGGCCAGCACTGTCTTAGTAGAAGAAATCCAGAATCTTGCGGACGAGTTCTCTACATTGCATCCGGATGCGGAAGTGCTTTATCACGGCTCTCCGGTGAGAAGTTACGGCAATTCGCATATAGTCAAGCGTGATTTGTTCCTGACGGTAGGGCTGTCATTGCTGATAATTCTCATTGTTATCTGCATCTCTTTCAGAAGTTGGTCATTCATACCGCTTAATGTGCTCCCGGTAGCGTTCGGAGCCTTCTTTGCGTTGACATTTATGTATTTCCTGAAAGGGACAATGTCACTTATGGCGCTTGGTATCGGCTCGATAATCCTCGGTGTGGCAATAAGTTATATTCTTCACGTCCTCACCCATTTCAAGTATTTGGGAGACCCTGAAAAGGTGCTGGAGGATGAAGCGACACCTGTATGCCTGGGATGTATAACCACTATCGGCGCGTTCCTCGGTCTGCTGTTCACGGAGAGCGACCTTCTGCGCGATTTCGGTATCTTCGCGTCTATTGCATTGGTTGCCAGCACATTGTTCGGACTTATATTCTTGCCTCATTTCCTGAAGAAGGGGGACACGAGAAAGAACGAAAAGATATTCGCGCTCGTAAGCAAGATAAATGAGTATCCATACGATCGCTGCGGGTGGCTCATAACTCTGGTAATCATAATGATTGTCGTAGGCGTGTCTTTCTCCGGAAAGGTTACATTCGATACGAATCTTAAGAATATCGGCTATGTGTCGGACGAGGTTAAGCGTTCGGAGGCATTGTATGCGGAGAAAAATCTTGGGGAGGACGTTCAAGTGTACTTTGCTGCTGCCGGCAGTACCCTCGACGAGGCTCTCGTCAATAATGAAGCTTTGGCAACAGTCTGTGATTCAATGTATAAGGCTGGACAAATCTCATATTATTCCAAGATGTCGTCTCTCTTGTTCGTGCCTGAAGGAAAGCAGCAGGAAAGGATAGCCGCTTGGGATAAATGGTGGAATGAAGGCGGACGAGATTCAAGAGCTGAGAAAGCGCGTGCGATGGTGAATGAAGCCGCTAAGAAGTATGGTCTGGACGCATCCGTGTTCGATCCGTTCAGCAATATGGTTGAAGCTCAATATGAATCTTCGTCATTGTTCGACGCCGGGATATTGCCTGCAGGACTTCAGACGACATTGGTAGAGCAGACTGATGACGGCAGATATCTCGTATTTACGCCTGTAAAAGTATCGCAGGAGGAGAGAAAAACGGTAAGCGACAGGCTTGCGCAGCTCCCTCATATCATAGTGGCAGATCCGTTCTACTACACCGGAAATATGGTGTCGATAATCCACGATGACTTCAATGTCATACTGCTGATTTCGTCAATATTCGTGCTGATAGTGCTTCTGCTCTCTTTCAGAAATGTGATGGTCGCATTGCTGGCGTTTATGCCTATGTTCTTCAGCTGGTATGTGGTTGAGGGCTTTATGGCGCTGTTCGGACTGCAGTTCAATCTGATAAACATAATCATCTCCACATTCATATTCGGTATCGGTGTGGATTACAGCATATTCGTGATGGAAGGACTCCTTGCAGACGCCCGCACTGGCAGAAAAAGTCTGCTGGAGTGGCATAAGACCGCGATTTTCTTCTCAGCATTTGTGCTTATCGTAGTGGTGCTGTCAATGTTCCTTGCTGTGCATCCTGCAATCCGTTCGATTGGAATCAGCACACTTATCGGTATGGGCTCGACCATACTCATAACATATACGCTGGAGCCGTTCTTCTTCCGCATTCTTATGAAGTGGGACAGATTCCGCAAATCAGTACAAAAATAGTATGGAGAAAAATAGTGCAATCATAATAGGCAGCGGAATCGGCGGTCTGGAGTGCGCATTTATCCTGGCAAAGCACGGCTTTAAGGTGACTGTGCTGGAGAAGGAGCGCAACATAGGCGGAAGCCTGCAGACATTTATCAGAAAAGGTTCTGACGGCAAAAGTCATAGTTTTGATACTGGATTCCATTATGTAGGCGGACTAGAGCCGGGGCAGCCGTTGTATTCGCTCTTCAAGTATTTCAATCTCATAGACGGACTCCCTTGGAAAAAGTTGAGTGTGGATTGTTATGATGAGGTCGATTTCGTGAATGCGGAAGGTACAAGCGTTGCATCGTATCCGCACGCGTCCGGCCACAGGCGTTTTGCCGATCATCTGGCTGAATTTTTCCCGCTCAACAAGGATGAACTGAATGAGTATTCGCGTGTCCTCAAGAAGATAGGCGACAATATGTTCGACTCGTTCCATCCGACGTCAGAGATGTATGAACTGTTCACCAAACCTGCAATTGATTTCGTAAACAGTACGATATCTGACCAGAGGCTTCGTGATGTCGTTTGCGGCGCCACGATGAAAATGGAACTGGATGCAGACACACTCCCTATGTATGCGTTCGCGCAGGCAAACAATTCGTTTGTAGACAGCGCCTGGCGTATGGGATATGATCAGGAACAGAAATTAGGCGGAGGAGCGTTGCTTATAAAAAGGCTTTCTGACCAGGTTCTCTCAATGGGCGGAACTATTCTTTCCGGCAAGGAGGTCAAGGCAATTCATATATCCGAAAACGGAACGGTGTCTGGCGTAGAAACCTCTGACGGCGAGGTTTATTCCGCTGACTGGGTCATATCGGATGCGCATCCTGCAGTTACGATGGACCTTGTAGATGAGTGCAGGCAGGTTAAGAAAGTTTTCCGTCACAGAATATCCGGGCTCAAGAATACGCACGGCATTTTCACAGCCAACATAGTGCTGAAGCCGGGAATGTTGCAGTATCTTGACAGAAATCTTTTCGTACACAGTTACGGAGCTGATTTATGGCATCCGAATCCGGCTGCTACAGATAGCATTATGGTGCATTTCTATCCTCCGGAAACAAACTATAAATATGCTGAATGCATTGATGTGCTGAGTCTTATGGACTGGTCCGGAATTGCGGAATGGGCTGACGGCAAGCCGTGCCTCCGTGGCGAAGACTATGAAACGCTGAAACAGAAGAAGTTGGAAGAGTGCCTGGATCTTCTTTCAGTGAGACTTCCGGGGATACGTGAATGTATTGACAGAGTATATACGAGTTCTCCGCTTACTTGGCGCAGTTATACGGCAACACCTGAAGGTTCGGCTTATGGCGTGGCAAAGGATTATCATAATCCGCTGGTGACATTCTTGTCGCCGAGAACCCCTGTCAGCAATCTGCTTCTTACAGGACAAAGCCTTAATCTTCACGGCATTCTTGGCGTATCCAAGACTTCTGTGATAACGTGCGGGTTCATACTGGGATCGGAACTCCTGGAGAAGGAGATATTGGGCTGAGCCAAACGAATTGCATAATTAGCGGACAGAAGTTAAATTTGCAAGGTTGCGGTGACCAGACACCGTGTATGTTGTGACGGCAAGTGTTCTGGGACTTGCATCAAAATTGACTTGAACGAAATGAAAATAGCTTTGGTAACAGGCGGAAGCCGTGGAATCGGACGCGCAGTGTGCATTAAACTTGCTTCCGAAGGATATCATATTCTCATTAATTATGTATCTAACGATGAAGCTGCTCAAAACACATTGGAGCAGGTGAAGGCAGTCGGAGGAACAGGTGAATTGCTGAAATTCGATGTCAGCGACAATGAGGCTACGGTCGCCGCTGTCAAAGGATGGCAGGCCGCCAATCCGGATGAATATATCGAAGTTCTGGTGAATAACGCCGGCATCAGACGTGACAATCTGCTGCTGTGGATGGAACAGGAAGACTGGTACAAGGTTATGAAAACCAACTTGGACAGTTTCTATAATGTTACCCGTCCGGTACTTCAGCCAATGGTTGTGCACAAGAACGGCCGTATCGTCAATATGGCGTCTCTTTCAGGCCAGAAAGGTCTTCCGGGTCAGACAAACTATTCTGCCGCCAAGGGTGGTATCATTGCGGCAACCAAGGCGCTCGCGCTTGAAGTGGCAGCCAGAAAAGTGACAGTAAATGCAGTAGCTCCTGGCTTCGTGCGCACAGATATGGTTGAAGGCCTGGATGAGGCTGAACTGAAGAAGACAATCCCGGCAAAACGCTTCGGCGAGCCTGAGGAGGTTGCTGAACTGGTGGCATTCCTTGTTTCTGACAAGGCGGCGTACATCAACGGTCAGACCATAGCCATCAATGGCGGACTTTATGAGTAGGAGGATTGTTATGAAAAACAGAATAATTTGCACCATATTGGTTTCGATGCTTGGTTTCGGAACTCTCTCGTATGCGGCAGATTCAGAGTCTGCAGCGGCATCTTCCGCTCCGGTAGCGTCTTCAGATTTGATTTCAAAGATTGAGAAGTCCAACGCTTCACTCAAGAATATAGAAAGCAAGTTCACGCAGACAAAGACATTGAAGGTCTCCGGGAAGAAGATCGAGTCGGCAGGTACATTATACTACACTTCCGACGGCAACCTGACTATGAGATATTCCAAGCCTGTCGGTGAACTGATGGTTGTGACCGGCAACAAGTTCTTTATGAACAAAGGCGGAAAGGCGATGACCTTCGATACGTCAAAGAATGCTCTTATGGGCAGCCTGGCAAGCACGTTGCTCAACAGTTTCAAAGGTGATCCTTCTCAGGTGGCGAAAGACAACGATGCCAAGCTTGAGGTCTCAGAAGCATCAGACTGTTATGTTGTTACGCTGACAGCCCAGGGTGCGGCGCATCGCGGATATTCAAAGATTACTATCAATTACAGGAAGTCTGATTGTCTTATCCTCAAGATGACGATGGTCGAGACAACAGGAATTACCACCACCTACGAGTTGAAAGAAATTAAGAAAAACACCTCCATTCCGCAGGATGTGTTCAAGATTCCTTCAAGATAAATATCCTACGGTTATTGTATTCGTTATTGCGGTCCTCTTTTTTTGTTCACCTTCAGTTGCTTCGCAACAGGATGGCGCTAGCATCATCCTACGGACTCCTAACCCCTGCAGGCTAACGCCTGCTGTCCCGAGGGACAATTTCGCACCTCCGGTGCGGTAGAAGTTTTACCGGGGAAAGTATTCCCCGAGACCCCTTCTGTCGCTACGCTCCGAATTTTAGCTATTTGGGCAAGGAGAACAACGCAGTAGACCGCTTTTTAGTCAAACACTTTCTCTTCGCCGTATAACTGATATCTCCGTGGAGACATTCCAGTTGCAGCCTTGAAGTATTTGCAAAAGAATGATGAATTCGGGAAGTTGAGGTTGTCGCTGACCTGTTGAATCGTATAAGTGTTTGTCAGCAGCATAACTTTGGCCTCAAGGATAAGGTTTTCTTTAATGATGTCTCCCGGTTTCTTGCCCAGTTCTTCCGTAATGATTCGCGCAAAATACTTCGGTGACAGGCAGCTGAGTTCGGCGTAGAATGTAACGCTCCTTTCTTTGCAGCAGTACTCGTGCACGTTGTTCAGGAATTTGAGCGAGATATCCTTTTTCCGCGGAATTGTCAATGACTCGTCCTTGATTCCGGATACTGTCAGCCAGGAGGAAAGAATCGTCAGGGCTGTGTGTGAGAATGAATATACGAGTTCAGGATGGTACTCAGGTTGTGTGAGTTCATACGTCTTCCGGAAAGCTCTGTAACTTTCGGTGAATGTGTTGCAATATTCTTCCGGGAAATGCACGACGGATGGTATTCCTTTACTTATCAGCCATTTGCGTGCGGTCTCTACGCCCTTCATCGGAGACTTGACCAGAAAGTCAAGAGCGGCGGCAATCACGACTACCTTGCATTGGCCTGACATTTCCATCTTTTCAGCGATAAATCCTGGCATACCCAGCAGACAGTCGTGTTTTTCTAGATGGTAATCTGTCTGGTTCAGGGTCATATCTATAGAGCCGTCAATGCAGCAGATGCACAAGGCTACAAGAATCTTGGTAGGCAGAGGTTTGTCGGTATGGCGCGGACGCATCTTCCTGTCTTCCGGCTTCAGATCAAGATTGTCATCTATGATAATGACGTCGTTCACAATTATTGCGTGTTCGGAAGCCTGCAACATTCCCAGTTTTATTTGAGGAAGTGTGTCTGTATTTGAGTAGTATGTCATACCTGTCTTTCTGAACTATTGTTTCGTAAAGTTAATGTATAATTCTGAATGTTAGAAACTCCGAGTGACGTATGCTTTTTTTTGCTATTTTTGTATGACGTAGTAAAACCATTGACTGATGGAACTGGAGTTGTTCAAAGAGATATTGCAGATAGAATCAACCAGCGGAACAGAGCGGACATTGGCGGAGTTCCTGGAATCACGTTTCTGTGAGGAAGATCCTATGTGTCAATGTGTTCGCTATGAGGTTGGTGACGGCACGCTAAATCTTCTTTTCCGTTGGAGGACATCTGATAATGGTGCGGTGGCGGATGAATCCACACCTTTGCCGGAAATCTTGCTTTGCTCCCATCTGGATACTGTTCCTCCATACATTGCGCCGGAGTTCAGTGAAATCTCTGAAGGCTTCGTATTGCCTGACGGTAAAGTGGCGGAAAAAGATGACATATTGGTGCGTGGCAGAGGAAGTTGCGATGCAAAAGGTCAGTTCTTTTCTATGTGGTCCGCCTGCAGAAAATTAGCCGGACAGATTAATGAAGAAGGTCGGGATTTCCATAGTTTCGGGCTGCTGCTTCTGGCCGGAGAGGAAACCGGTTCATTCGGAGCGAAGGCATTTGACAGAGATTGTCCGGGGTCTGAATGGGTGATAGTAGGGGAGCCGACGGACAATTTGATGGTGTCGGCGTCAAAAGGGACAAAGTCGTTTGCCGTTAAAATTCACGGAAAGCCTTGTCATTCAGGATATCCGGAGTTGGGACACAGCGCAGTGGACTCATTTGTGGAATTTGTAGAGAAGCTCAAGTCTGTTGCTTTCCCGGACGACCCGGTGACCGGAGCTACCACCTGGAACATCGGAAAACTGATTTCAGACAATCCGCAGAATATTCTCAGTCCGTTGGTTTCATTCAGAGTGTATTTCAGGACGACTGCGGCATCTGACCGGAAGGTATGTGACACAATGTCTTCGATGGCCGGAGGTGATATCGAAATAGAGTCTTTGGGCGGTGATACTCCATTGGAATATTTTACGTTTCCGGGCATAGAGACCAAGCCGGTTGCTTTCGGTAGCGACGCACCTCGTCTGACAAAGTTCCATAACCGTTCTCTTTGCGGTCCGGGTTCAATCTTCGTTGCCCATACCGCCAATGAATATGTATTGAAGAGCGAGTTGGAAAAGGCTGAGACACAGTATATCGGTATGGTCAAGGATATCTTGTCCCGGAAATGAAATTTCAACGTAAGAAAATCGAAGAAAACGACTTCAAAAAGTGAAGCATAAATGATAGTGATGAAATTCGGCGGCACGTCCGTCAAAGATAGAGAGGCGATACTCAGAGTAATATCCATAGTGCGCGGCAGGCTGCAAGATAGACCGCTTGTTGTCGTGTCGGCTTTAGCAAAGGTTACCAGAGTGCTGTGCAGCATTGCGGAGGAAGCGGAGGCTCAACATAAAGATAAGGTTGAGGAACTGCTGGATTCATTGAGGGACCGACACATTGGTCTGGCTTCTGAATTGCTGTCGTCTGACACTTATGTGTTGGAGCAATGTATTGCTGATATAAACGGAATATGTGACAGCTTGGCGGATTTTGCGAAGGGCGTGTGTCAGGTGGGAGAACTTTCTCCGAGGAGCAATGCGCGGATAGTCTCTACAGGTGAGATGTTGTCTTCAAGGATAGTCGCCGCGGCGATGAATGTCAATGGGCTTTCCTGCCGTTATCTTGACGCCAGGAAGATGATTGTGACAGACTGCCGGTATATGTCGGCGATTCCTGACCTTGAGGCGACAGAAGCAAATGTCAAAAGGCTTGTCCCTGAAGCGGCAAAAGGCGTCTCCGTAGTCCTTACCCAGGGCTTTGTGGCTTCTTCGGTGGAGGGCTTCCCTTCAGTGCTCGGTTTTGAAGGATCCGACTATTCGGCGGCGATTTTCGGAATGGCGCTGAATGTCGAAAGGATTGAAATATGGACCGATGTTGACGGAATACGAAGCACAGATCCGCGCATTGTGAATGAAACGAAGCGTATTGAGAGAATATCTTATGAAGAGGCGTCGGAGATGGCCTTTCTTGGGGCAAGGGTGCTGCATCCTTTGACAATTGAGCCGGCGCGCAGACGTAATATCCCTGTGTATGTGCTCAACTCGATGTCACCTGACGGCGTAGGCTCGGTGGTAACTCACGAAACTGTAGCGGCAGGCCCGAAAACAGTGGCTTTGCGGGACGACATAGATTATCTTGGCATATCTTCATCGAAGATTGTGGGGGTGTCTTCAATGCTCTCGTCCATATTCGAACTGGTTTCGTCCAATGCGATCAAAGTCGTATCGGTCAGTTCATCGGAATCCAGAGTGGGTATGACATTGGAGTCCGGACAGCTTGGAATGGATGCGTTCATTGAGGGATTGCGTAAGATATTCGATGTGACGGTATATAGAGACAAGTCTGAAATATCTGTGGTCGGCCGCAATGTAGTCCTGACTGACGGATTGTTCGGGAAAATGTTGTCATCAGCCGAAAGCGCCGGAATATATATGTCCAGCCAGAGCCCGACTCTTTTGAGTACCAGCATCGTTGTGGACAGGGATGCGGCAAAGGGAATTGTTTCAAAGCTGCATTCGTCGCTGTTTTAGCAGCTGTTCTGAAAGGGTTTCCGAATTTTATTATGTGCTCGACTGATGACGAAGGTGAAAATGCCTGGAAATGGCCATCGGTTGAAATAGAAATTAGAGAGATAAAGTGAATAATATGAAAGTTTATATCAGCGGATATGG
The DNA here is from genome assembly GCA_963617065.1 of Butyricicoccaceae bacterium. GTDB lineage: Bacteria > Bacteroidota > Bacteroidia > Bacteroidales > UBA932 > Cryptobacteroides. The sequence goes on along the minus strand of CAVENC010000039.1, from coordinate 7,327 downwards.
CCGTATGGGACATATGGTGGAGTCTGTACTGGCAGACAAGGGAATCGAGTGTGCCGGCAAGTCCGAAGATATTCAGGCTGTTGACAAGGCGTTGTCAAAAGAGTGCGTCTGCATCGATTTTACAGTGCCTGATGCCTTCAGAGCCAATTATAAATATATAGCGGAGAATTTCAAGGCTGCCGTAGTCGGTACTACCGGGTGGTATGATATTGCTGATGAGGTGTTTGCATACTTTGAAAAATGCAAGACTCCGCTCGTCTGGGCGTCGAATTTTTCAATAGGAGTCAATGTGTTTTCTGCTGCCGTGGAGATTGTGTCCAGCCTTTTGGGAAAAGCTGGAGGCTACTCTCCATACATTGTCGAAAAGCACCATTGCCATAAACTAGATGCTCCAAGCGGTACCGCGAAGACTTTGGCAAAGATTGTAGATGCGAATATGTCAGTGAAAACTGATGTCGCTTCAGTGAGAGTGGGAGAATTGCCTGGGATTCATACGGTTGGATTTGAAGGGGAGTGTGACAGGATAACTCTGGAGCACGAGGCGTTTTCAAGGAAAGGATTTGCAGAGGGTGCAGTTCTTGCGGCCGGAATGGCAGAGAATATCGCCGACTCGGAATCAGCGGACAGGGTGGTCTATGAGTTCAGGGAACTTTTCATCGGTAAAAATTCATAATAGGAAATCATAATGCTTAAGAAAGGATATAAAGGATTGGGCACTGCTCTGGTTACTCCGTTCCTGTCAGGAAAGGTGGACTACGATGCATACAGGACTTTGGTACGTCGTCAGGCTGAGTCCAAGGTTGATTTTCTGGTTCCACTGGGATCTACGGCTGAAACTCCTTGTCTGACGGATGAGGAAAAGGTCGAGATTATGAAGATTACCAAGTCGGAATCTGCCGGAAAACCTGTGATAGCAGGTGTGGGTGCCAATTCCTACGCTGCTACTGTGCGCAATATGCGGGTTTTGGATGACTGCGGTGCCGATGCGTATCTCATTGTGACTCCGTTTTATAATAAACCGACACAAGAAGGTCTGTATCAATATTTTAGGGCGGTGGCATCTGAGACGGACAGAAAGATTGTCCTTTATAACGTGCCTGGACGTACTGGAATCAATATGAAAGCGGAAACGACGTTGAGGCTTGCAGAAATCCCGAATGTCGTGGCAGTCAAGGAGGCTTCCGGTGATGTGGCGCAGATAATCGACATTAAACGTCAGGCTCCGGACGGGTTCACCGTGCTTAGCGGAAATGATGATCAGACGTTGCCGCTTATGGCAAGCGGAATAGATGGGGTTATAAGCGTGGTCTCCAATGTCGTTCCAGACTTGATGGCTTCTCTGGTGAAAGCCGTGAATGATAGTGATTTGCAGAAGGCTATATCGCTGAATAATAAGCTGGTTCCGCTATATCACGCCTGCTTTGCGGAGAGCAATCCAATCCCAGTCAAGGCGGCGTTGTCTCTTATGGGACTATGTGCGGATGAAATGAGACTTCCGCTTGTTCCGGCATCTGAAACCACAAAAGCCCTGTTGAAATCACTCCTGCAGGAGCTGTAATATTGAAAATCGGAGCTATGCGACCGAAGGGGTATCGGGGAATCCTTTCCCCGTGCTCCTGGGAGCTGTCACGAAGTTTACGAAGTGACTGAGGGTAAAATGTAGGGTCGGCTTTGTGTGGGTATATATGATTAAAAGAAGGAAAACAATAAGCGCAGGGATTTGATACCTGCAGTTAGAGGGAAATTAATATGGAGTTTAACCTTACCATCGAACACTTTCTTCAAGTCTGTGCGGACTTGGAATCAGGAAAAATACGCGTCGCCGAAAAAATAGACGGAGAGTGGGTCGTGAATCTGTGGATTAAAGAAGAAATCTTGAACGGATTCCGTCTCGGCAAACTCACGGATATGTCCGGTGACAGCCTCTCATTCATAGACAAAGACACTATACCGATCAGGCGATTCAGTGTTGAAGACAAAGTGCGCATAGTCCCGGGCGGTAGTTCTGTCCGTAGGGGCGCATACCTTGCACCTTCTGTAATAATGATGCCTCCGGCTTATGTCAATATCGGTGCTTATGTGGATTCGGGGTCAATGATAGATTCTCACGCCCTGGTAGGTTCCTGTGCGCAGATCGGAAAAAATGTCCATATCGCTGCGGCTGCCCAGATCGGAGGAGTTCTCGAACCTGTCGGCGCTATGCCTGTCATCATTGAGGACAATGTGTTTATCGGCGGTAATTGCGGCGTTTACGAGGGCGTTCTGATCAAGGAAAATGCGGTGCTCGGTACAGGGGTGATAATAAACAAATCCACAGCATTGTTCGATGCTGTCAACGGTGGCTATATAAGGGCTGATGAGTCCGGCAGAGTCGTAGTGCCGTCAGGTGCAGTAGTCGTTGCCGGAAGCCGTCCGGTAACGAAGGGACCGGGAGCGGAAGCAGGTATTCAGATATATACACCGGTGATTGTCAAATATAGAGATTCCAAAACAGACGCTTCTTTGGAGTTGGAAGAATTGCTCAGATAAAACACGGTTATGATTTTTTACAAGTATCACGGCGCCGGAAATGATTTCCTGATAGCGGACGGAAGGAATGAAAATATTGAGTTGAGTGCGGAACAGATATCCGCGCTGTGCGAGAGGCATACCGGCATTGGTGCTGACGGGGTGATGATACTTGAGAAAAGTGATTCCGTGGATTTCAGAATGCGATATTACAATTCTGACGGTTCAGGTGGAATGATGTGCGGAAACGGAGGCCGCTGTATTGTGGCTTTCGCTGCTGATCTAGGATATTCGCATTTCGATTTTGAGGCGCCTGACGGTCTGCATACCGCGCAGATTTTGGATTTTGGTGATGGCCTCGAGGAAAGTGTTGCGGAGGGCTCAATCGGGTTTCGGACAAAGCCTAAAACTGTCAGACTAAAAATGCGGGACGTGAACGAAGTGGTCCGGTACGGAGATGACTGGTTTCTGAATACCGGGACGAGGCATCTTGTCCGCTTTGTGGAAGATGTGTCTTCTTATGACGTAGTGGGGTTGGGACGTGAATTGCGGTACGACGAAAGATTCGCGCCGGAGGGTGTCAATGTGAACTTTGTTCAGAAATGCGCGAAGAATGTCATACGGCTCAGGACGTACGAGAAAGGAGTTGAGGATGAAACACTTGCCTGCGGTACAGGTATCGTGGCGTCCTCGTTGGCTTCCTGGTTTGTTGACAATGCGGTCAGCAGGGATTGCCACGGTCAATCGGAAGCCATCGATGCGAGTGCGGCAGTAAAGGTTGACGTACACGCCAGAATAGCGGACTTGTCGGTCGAGTTCACGCCGTCGCTATCACAGTCATCGTCATTCTGCGCCTCAAATATATGGCTCACAGGCCATGCAACCTATGTCGGAAGAATAATATTAGATGTATAGGCTCGAGAAGATCATATAAAGAGATATTTAGGGATAGCAGGCGTATCTTGCAGTAGACCGCTTCTTATCCAACCACTGAGTTAGAAGAACATTGTGTACCGGAAAGTAGGCAAAACCGGGAACACAGATGTCAGGCGCAAACCGTATCCACCGTATGCATACGGCTCCATAGTTACGTACATAGGATTTTTGCGGCCATAGACATTGTAACACCCGAAGCTTACCAAGTAGTCGTGACCCTTGCGGTTAGTTGCCTTGAAATCTATACCTATATCGAGTCTGTGGTAGGCCGGGAACTGATAATTGTTTGGCGACGCGCTTCCGTTGATATTATATAAAATCAGCTCGTCCACACGCTCGTCCGGCACATAGTATGACTTCAGGCTGAGCCTGTTTCCTGTGTGGTAAGTCCAGTTTGCATAGATATTTATCAGCTCGTGCGCCTTGTATATGAGATTTACGGAAATCTTGTTTCGGTTGTCATATCTGTCAGGATACCATCCTGATTTGTACTGTGGGAAATTCCTTTCAGCCCAAGACAAAGTGTATGAAGCGGACAGATCGTACTTGCCTTTTCTGAATTCGGCAAAAAATTCTCCGCCATAAGCCCTGCCTTTGCCCTGTTCAAATGCTGTTTCCCAGGTGTCTATGCTAGGAGACATACTTGGCTGGCCGAAATATTCTATTACATTCTTCAAATCCTTATAGAATCCTGACAAAGAAACATACCAAGTCCTGTCCGGTCTGAAATCAATCTCAAATGAATATTGATTGGACGACAACGGTTGCATTTTCTTGGTCGATGGCATCCAGAAGTTGCCCGGGAGGTCCAGCAGATAAGATGACAGCAGGTGATCCGGCTGATTCATTCTCGAATAAGACGCCTTGACAGATAACGACTTGAACGGCTTTAGGCATAGTGACGCACGTGGCTCAAGGAAATTGTAAGTCCTGCCGGATGTCGCGAACAGTTGATAGCGCAGGGCGGCGCAGACTGAGAACCATCGAGCCAGATTTATCTCGTCTTCAGCATAGATTGACAATTCGACAGCATTCCTGCCCTTGTCGAATTTGTCAGATTCGCTTTTATAGTAATTCTTTCCGGTAGTTTCAGTGACATTCTTCCTGCGTGCAGTATACCTTCGGAATCCTGTTGAAAGCCCATAAGTGAAAGTGTTCCGACCGAGTATGGTCGTGGAATTCAGTTTAACTCCGGAGTCCAGAGTCCCCGTGAAATTGTCAGTTCTGATGTGTTCGGTCTTGTTCCCTATTGAATGTTTGCGCTTGCTGTATATGTCGCACAATCCGTCTGAAACATATCCTGTCAACGAGAATTTGGTCGCGGATGTCAATTCCTTATGCCAAGTCGCGGATGCAACAGCGTTGCCCCATCTAGAATTGCCGTATTTGTCGTCAAAATACTCCTTGCTGCTTTTGGTCATCTTCATAAAATCATAACTTGCAAACAGGTTTAGAGTTATCTTGTCGGTGGCGGACAGCCTCCAGGTTAATTTGGAATCAAGATCGCTGAAGGCATAATTTCCCTCTTTGGTCATCGAACTGGAGTAATAGGCGGCGTCAACATTGAAATGACCCAGCATAGGACGCAGGAAGGCTTCAACCCATCCCTGGCGGAATGCGATGCTGTAGGAGGACTTGCCTTTTGTCATAGGTCCGTCTATCATAAATCTGCCGTCCGTAACTCCGATGGAAAACAGGCTGTTCTGTTTGTTGAGGTCTCCTTCCTTGATGTGTACATCTGTTACGGAAGATATGCGGCCTCCATATTCTGCCGGGAATCCGCTCTTGAAGAAGTCCACGGTGCTCAGCATATCGGTATTGAATACGGAAAACATTCCCAGGAAATGCCCGGGCTGATAGATCGGAGCATTCTCAAGAAGGTAGAGGTTGTCGTATCCGGTACCGCCCCTGACATACAAATCGGATTTCATTTCAGTGCCAGAGGCCACACCGGGCAGCATCTGCAGGGTTTTCAGTACATCCGGAGAATTCAATACGGACTTGAACGTGAAATCGTCTTGAATCAGTTTGAGATATCCGGTCTGGGTCGATTTTCCGGCTTTGCGGATGTCCTCCACTATCCGCGATGACTTAAGAGTGTCTCTCTTTTCCAAGCTGTTGCGACGTCCGTCCTGCGTTTGTGCGGCTATTTGTCCGGCCGGCAATAATGCCAAGACCGTAACTATAATTATTCTGAAAAGTCTCATAGTTCAATCCATTCAGATGAAGTTTTGGCCACGGCTCCCAGATATCCTTTGCCCCCGGTAATGTTGGTGTACTCGATGGGAGTGCTGAACGCGATGTCAGAATCGAGGGAAGTGTCTCCAGAATGCGCTGAGTATCGGGCACATATCAAAAGCTCCGGGGAAAGGCACATAATATGAAACCGGATTCTTTTAGCCGTGTATTCGCTTCGGATTACATCGCCATCAACTTGGTTGGAGGATCCCCCGGATAAACTAAGCAGATTTGATGCAGTTATTGTGTCAGGCGCATTCTTGTCGAATGTGTATATGTTTAATAACCTATATGATAAATCTGAATTGATTACGTCTGACTTCATTCCTATTTCGTGGTATTCGGTACTGGAATATGCGTAAACGTCGTTCTTATAGACGGATACATTGTATTCCACTTCCGAGGAAAACGTGTATCCGTATTCTGAATCTTCTGAAGGCTTGATCGTTGACAGATAGCACGTTAGGAAACCGCTTTCACCTACATCCGAAAACGAATAATTCTCAATTTCGGGCGTTTTCGGAACGGTTACAGTTGCAGAGACTTCCGGTACGCCTTCCGATGAAGCCTTTATGGAAACGATATCGCCATCTTTGAAGGTACTCTCAGTCGAGAAATGTGAGTATGTGTCGTCGTTACTGCATTGAACGGCAACCTTTTCGCCGTTGACTTCCATTTCCAAGTCGGATTTGAAACCGGTTTTGTCCACGTATGGAGTCTGCCAGGTAATCGGATATAATTTCTGAATGATTATGCCTGAATTGTTATCACCGATGACTCCGCGCAGGCATAACTGCTCTTTCGCTCCCACATCGGGGAACGGTACTACTTGTTCGCAAGATGCCATAAGAAATCCGAGGATGGCGATGCACCCTGAAAAAGTCGTAGTGTGCTTCATCTTTCTTAGAACTAAATCCTAGGCACCCAATTCGGTTCCTGGTCAATGACAATATCTGCGAGCCCGTCTTTGGAATATACTCTGAACGTCGCAGTTCTGTGCCGATCGGTATATTTATTCAGAGTGTGCTTGAATGTCAATGTCTGCACATACATCTTTTGTCCGCTTTGTCCAGGAATGCAGTACTCTTCCGCATCTTCCAGTGACAAAGGAAACTCAGTTTTTGCGAGTCGTATTTCTTCTTCTCCGCTGAGCCTTATTACGTTTGTTATGCCACTGGATATCAGGTCGATATTTACTGTTCCCTGCTCATAGAATGCGTAAATGCTCCATTTACCATTGTCCATTATACCATAATCTCCGCATTTGAGGTAGATGTTTCTGTAATCTGGGGTGTCGTCTTTTGTGCATCCGCAAAATAATGAATAACACAATATAGACAGAAGTATAAAAATTCTTTTCATTGTCATTTGATTTCTTTGGTTATTGTAATGTCTGCATAGTGGCCGTTGTGCCCTGTGGATTCGATTCGAAATGTTGCAGTCAATGGTTTTGTTGAATTACCTTCATCAGTGAACAGGAATGTTACAGGCTGCCGGTATCTGTAGAACTTGTAATATGGATTGTCAACTGTGTTGTAATAGTATTTGGAATCAGGTGGTAATGAGAATTTTTCAACTTCTGAGATGATAAATTCTGACCCACCTGTCTTTGTTATTGATTCTAAGCCGTAGGACAGTATGTCCA
>CAVENC010000038.1:0-21334 GCA_963617065.1 Butyricicoccaceae bacterium | reverse complement strand
ACGAAGTGACTGAGGGTAAGACGCAAACTTGCGCGAAGCGCGTAGCGACCGAAGGTGCGTGAGCGCAAGTTCATATGTAGTGCGCAGCGCTACATATGAAACGCTACCTTGTAGCGCAGTCCGAGATCCTTGATGCTGGAGATGAAGTCAGTGTTGATGGCGACCTTGAACTTGCGGCTCACGAACTCAACCGTATAACTGGTCTTCGGATCGCTTATGAACACGTAAAGTGGAATATTTCCCTTGTTCGCCTTCATAAGGTGCACGATATCCTTGCGGAACGACTCATTCAACTTGCCGGCAGGCACCTCAATCGAGAATCCGGATATAAGGCTGTCAGACAGATTGCCGAGAAGACTTACTTTCTTGATTCTGAACTTGTAAGGGATAGACGTCATCTTGCTTCTGTCCTCAGGCTTGACCATATAAGCCTCCTTGATCTCACCTTCAATGAAAACAGCAGTGTGGTCTTTGAGATACTCCATATAGTTCTCATAGTCCTTGCCGAAGAATGCCATCTCGTAACTTCCGCTGAAATCCTCTATGACAACCTTGGCAAACGGCTTTCCGGACTTGGAAATCTTGGTTTCGACACTATTTATGAATCCTGCCAGATTTATCCTCGCTATCCTTTTCTCTCGTTCACATTCGCTTACGAGATCGTCGATATTGGCCACTTTGCAGTTTGTGAATGTCTCCAGTTCAAACTCGTAACGCTTGAGAGGGTGGTCAGAAAGATACATTCCCACCATTTCCTTCTCTTTCTTCAGCACCTCAAGGATATCCGGCTCGACAGTCAATGCAGGCGGTTCAGGCTTCTCCGCCTTCAACTCCTCAGCGTCTCCGAACAATGATGACGCATCATCTTCCGCATTCTGCCTGGTGATTGACGCATAATTCATCAAATCGTCGATAAATTGCGGACCGTTCTTGCCTGCCAGGAAATACTGGCTTCTGTTTATACCGAATGAATCGAATGCTCCTGCATAAATCAGGGCTTCCATTGACTTGCGGTTCACTGTACCGGACATTCTTACACAGAAGTCATAAATGTCGGTAAATGGGCCGTTTTCGGTACGCTCTTTAACGATGGCATCCACGATGTTGGCGCCGAAACCTTTCATTCCGCCCATTCCGAAACGGATATCTCCGTTCTTGTTGACTGTGAAATTGGATTCACTCTCGTTTACATCAGGGTTCAACACCTTGATATGATGCTTCTTGCAGTCTGCCATTATCGCCTGAATCTCAGCCATATTATTCTTGTTCATACTGAGGTTGGCAGCCTGGAACTCGGACGGATAATGAGCTTTCAACCATCCTGTCTGGTAACTTACCCAGGCATAGCACGTTGCGTGAGACTTGTTGAACGCATAAGATGCGAATTTCTCCCAGTCTTTCCAGATTTTCTTGAGCACATCTTCCGGATGGCCGTTCTTGGTTCCGCCCTCGATAAATTCTCCGTACAATGATTGAAGAATGTCTATCTTCTTCTTACCCATTGCCTTACGGAGTTTGTCGGCCTTACCTTTGGAGAATCCGGCAACCTTCTGCGAGATAAGCATCACCTGCTCCTGATAGACGGTCACGCCATAGGTCTCCTTCAGGAACTCCTCCATTGCCGGAAGGTCATAAGTGATAGGCTCTTCGCCTCGCTTTCTGGCAACGAATGACGGTATGTAGTCCATAGGACCCGGACGATAGAGCGCATTCATCGCGATAAGGTCCTCGAAACGCTCAGGATGCAGTTTCTGAAGCCATTCCATCATACCCGGAGACTCGAACTGGAACACGGACTTGGTATCTCCGTTCGAATAAATTTCATAAGCCTTAGGGTCGTCAATAGGAATTTTCTCTATATCGATGTCTATTCCGAATCTCTTCTTGACCTCGGCGAGGCATATCTTTATGATGGACAATGTCCTGAGTCCCAGGAAGTCCATCTTGAGCATACCGACATCCTCAATAAATGAGCCCTCATATTGCGAAACCCATACTTTCTGACCGGTAGCCTTGTCTTCACCGAGAGTGATAGGAATGTAGTCGGTAAGGTTTCCACGACCGATAATCATTGCGCAGGCGTGAATGCCGACCTGGCGGATGCACCCCTCAAGCTGCAATGCGTATTTCAGGACCTCGCGGACGAGTTCGGAGCCGTTTTCGTACTCCTGCTTGATCTCTGGAACATATTTAACGCAATTCTTGAGAGTCGGCTTCTTTTCGACATCCTTCTTGACGACCTTGAATCTCTTGCCGTCTTTCTCAATGATTTTATCTCCTTCCTCCGGTTCTTCTCCCTCTTTCAATTCCACCTCGGAGGTCTCAGTGACGGTGATATTCTTGTCCGGAATCAGTTTGGTGAGCCTGTTGGATTCGTCCAAAGGCAAACGACTGATGCGGGCAACGTCCTTGATGGCGCCTTTTGCAGCCATTGTGCCGAACGTGATGACGTGGGAGACGTGATCCACGCCATAATGCTCCTGCACATACTGGATTACGCGATAACGTCCGTCATCGTCGAAATCGACGTCAATATCCGGCATTGACACACGCTCCGGGTTGAGGAAACGCTCGAACAGCAAGTCGTACTTGATAGGGTCCAAATTGGTGATACCTAAACAATAAGCTACTGCGGAACCTGCGGCTGAACCACGGCCCGGACCTACGGAAATACCTTGTGCCCTCGCAGCGGCGATATAATCCTGCACAATGAGGAAGTAGTCCGGGAAACCCATTCTGGAGATGGTTTTGAGCTCGAAATCCAGTCGCTCAGACGTAGTCTCGTCCAACACATCGCCATAACGCTCCTGCGCTCCCTTGTAGCAAAGATGGCATAGGAAGGCTACTGAGTAGCGGAATTCCTCGCCTCGGTCATTGCCTTTTTCGTCATTTCTGCCGGCATCGATGACATCCTTATATTTCTCGAGATATGCGTCAATATCCTTGAGAAAGTCCGCGTCAATCTGGAACTTAGGTAGCACGTGTCCGCGGTCGATGGTGTATTTTTCTATCTTGTCGCAGACTTCTACAGTGTTAGAAACAACTTCCGGATGGTCCGGGAACAATGCCAGCATCTCCTCCTCGCTCTTGAGGTATTCCTGCTGTGTATATCTCAGCCTGTCAGGGTCATCTACGTAGGAGTTGGTAGTCAAGCAGATAAGCCTGTCGTGAGCTGGACCGTCCTCCTTGCGGACGAAATGGGCGTCATTGGTGGCTATCACCTTGACTCCGTGCTTCTCGGCGAGGTCGAATATAACCTCATCATATTCTTTCTCTTTCTCGTAAACCTCAAGCGACAATCCTGGTATCTCCGTTTTGTGGAGCATAACTTCCAGATAGTAGTCGTCCTTGAACACTCTCTTGTGCCACTCGATTGCCTTTTCAGCGCCTTCGATATCTCCGTCCAGAATCAGTCTCGGAATCTCGCCGGCCATACAGGCAGATGAACAGATGATGTCTTCGTGATATTTCTCAATCACCTCGTGCGACACCCTCGGCTTATAGTACATACCCTCCAGGTGACCTGTGGATACGATTTTCATCAGATTCTTGTATCCGTTGTAGTTCTTGGCTAACAGGATAAGGTGGTAATAACCCTTCTCCTTGATTCTGTGGTCGCCCTTGGATACGTAAATTTCGCATCCGACAATAGGCTTCACGGAAGGATGCTTGGCGGCGTACTTGAAAAATTCCTTTACGCCGAACATATTGCCGTGGTCGGTGATGGCGAGGCCGGGCATTCCCAGTTCTTCTGCCCTGTTGAACAGATTTTCTATAGAGGACTGGCCGTCAAGGATTGAGTATTGTGTATGGACGTGGAGATGAACGAATGACATATCTAGGTTTCTTTTGGTGTTACAAAAGTAGTGAAAACCCAGTGTCCTTGAAAGTCCCGGCATAGTCTTTTTAAGGATCAAAAAGACTGATTCTGCAAGTTACGCCACTAGTAAAATTGTTTAAGAAATTGAGAGGATTTGCGTTAGAAAATGTGAAAGAAAATCTTTGCCAATGACTAAACGGACGTCTTCACTAAAACCTAGACGTAGCTCTGCCATAATTTTGCAACTATTTAATTAATAGCTGGTTGGAAAAACGCTTTGAGACGGGTGTAAGAACGAATTTCAACGGAAAATCTGTAATGAACTATAAAAACGGGGCAACCAGATTCTGAAAGTTATTCGGAATCAAATTTAACAATGTCTAGGAGGGGTCTCGAATTCTACAGTGAGCCCCAAAATCTGTCGTCAAGCACAAATTTCAGGACAAGGCTGAGCAGTGTGACCGGAAGATAGTCGCGAAGGTCATTGCGCAGAAAACTGAGGGCTGCCTGAATCTCAGAGGTTACCTTGCGGACCGTTATTCCGAACTTCTCGGCAATCTTCTCATAAGTCAGGCCTTCATATCGGCTAGCAATAAAAATCTTCTTCGTGGAGTCTGGCATACGTCCCACGCTTTTGCGCAGGAGATTTAGGACTTCGCTCTTGAAAAGTTCAGAGGGATTGTAGTGCTCGAGTGAAGATATTTCGAAATCAATCAACGCCTTGCCCTGGTCCTGCATCTGCTCCAAGTTGCGCTCTTTGGCCTTCTGAAGCTTCATATAGTCCAGGCATCTGTTTGTCACGACCCTGAACATATAGGATTCGTAATTGCCGGTACGGATCTCCTCGCGCTTTTCCCAGAGTTTGACAAAGCTTTCATTTACAATATCTTCGGCGGTGCTGAACTGATGAATGTAGGAATTGGCGATATTGACGTACATATCACGGTAATTCTCATAGAGATCATTGAACTCGTTTTCGGTCAGAGTTTTCTGATATTTCTCGCTATCCATCATTCCTGGGATACTGTTTTGGAACAATTCCTTTTAGTCTTTCAGTTTAAAATCAAAGGTAGTTGTTTTTTCGAGGATTCTCCTTAAAATTTATCATTTTCAGTCATTTTGTAATATCAAAACTGCAAAAATGTTAAAAAAAGTATGTAAGGTCGTCGTTTTGATTCGTCTATATATAGGAACGTTATATAGAAACGTTAAAAGCGTGTAGTAACTAACCGCTTCCGAATGATATAAAATAGAAAAGGATGAAAGACGAATTATTGCTCAAATACTTCAGAGGAGAGGCCTGTGCATCGGAAATTTCGGAAATCGAGGCGTGGCTTCTTTCTGATCCGTCCGCGCAGAAACAGTTTGATTCTGTGCACACCCTTTTCAATATGACTGAAATCAGGAAAGCCCATATTGCCGCAGACCGAAAGAAAGCGAAAAAACGCTTTGCGATGGCATTCCGCCGTGCGGCCGTGGCAATTTCCTCAGTCGCTGCAGCCGTCCTTATATGTTTTGTTTCATTCCGTTCGGGAAAACAAGCACAGAGAGATGACTTGGCCTCAGTATATAATGTATTAGAGGTGCCGAACGGCAAAGTTGTGAATTTCGCCCTGAGCGACGGTACTATGGTTACGCTCAACGGCGGTTCCAGACTCGAATATCCGGTAGTTTTCTCTGACGAGCAGAGAACTGTGAGGTTTTCGGGTCAGGCAAAATTCTTCGTTGCCCACGACGAGAAATGTCCTTTTATTGTAAACACGTTTGTATGTGATGTGACGGTACTCGGAACCACATTCGAGGTCATAGCTAATCCGTCAGCGGGAGAGTTTTCGACCTCGCTCTTTGAAGGTTCAGTGAAAGTTACCGACAATCGGGATAACTCCTGCTTGTATCTGACTCCTAATCAGAAGGTGTATATGTGCGGGGACAAGCTTCAGCGAATGCCGATCTCCGACGATGCGGAATATCTTTGGACAAAAGGAATCATAAGTATAGCTAATATGGATTTCGCGACACTTATGGCCAAGTTTGAGAGGGCTTTCGGTGTCAAGATAGATATAAGAAGAGAGACTATGCCTGAGGTGAACTTTATTTCGGGTAAGATGTATGTGAGCGAAGGCATTGAGAATGCACTTCGGACATTGCAGACCGGATGTAACTTCAATTACACTTGGGAACAGGAGAAAGGTCTTGTGACAATAAACTGATTAATTGTAGTTTGGCAATACCAGACACGTTAAGATAAAAATTAATTAATAACTCTAAAAAACCGCTTATGGCAAACAAAATGAACCTGTCATGCAGATTCAAATTGTTCTTCGCCTTGATTACGGTGCTGGCAATGGCCCTTGGTACGGAACCGTTGCACGCACAGTCTTCAGGTGTAACTCTGGATATGGAGAATGTCCCTATGTCACGAGTTATGAAAGAAATTGAATCGCAGACAACTTATTTGTTTCTGAATCAGGATGTTGACGTCTCAGTTCCTGTAACAGTCAAAGGTAAGAACATTTCCGTCGGCAATGCGCTTGACCAAATGGTCAAGAACACGGACGTGGAATATTCAATTACATCCGGACGAAACATTATCCTGAGCAAGGTACACAAGGTTGCAGGAAATGAAAACACTGTGACAGGTACCGTAAAAGATCAGAACGGAGAGCCTGTTCCTGGCGCATCCATTCTATTGAAGAACAGCAAAGTAGGAACAAATACCGACTTGGACGGAAACTTCAGTTTAGACCTTCCGAAGGGTTTTACTTCAGATGTCATCGAAGTTTCGTTTTTAGGATACAAGACTGTTTCTACTCCAATTACTGACAAGAGACGTTTCAATATCGTACTCGAAGAAGAAAGAGAGGCTCTTGAAGCCGGTGTCGTTACCGCTCTCGGTATCAGACGTTCCGAGAAAGCCTTGAACTACAATGTTCAGCAGGTTTCCAGCGAACAGATTACAGCAATCAAGGATGCTAACTTGGTCAACTCCCTCAGCGGTAAAGTTGCCGGTGTCACCATCAATACTTCTTCTTCAGGAGTCGGCGGTGAGACTAAAGTCGTGATGCGTGGTACCAAAGGCATCTCTTCTTCATCCAACGCTCTCTATGTCATCGATGGCATCCCTATGTACGCCTCATCTGACAACGGTGAAACATCCTATGGCTCAAGAGGCCGTTCAGAAGGAATCGCAGATATCAACCCTGAGGACATCGAGTCTATCTCAGTCCTGACAGGTGCTGCCGCTGCCGCTCTTTACGGTAGCAACGCTTCCAACGGTGCCATCATCATCACCACAAAGAAAGGTCAGGAAGGAAAGGCTTCCCTCACAGTTACCAGCAACACTGAACTGCAGAACGCATTCGTGCTTCCTCAGTTCCAGAACCGTTACGGCAATGTCGAGGGCGAGGCTACCAGCTGGGGTTCACTTCTCGCCTCAAGAGACAGAATGAACTACAATCCTGGTTCTGATTTCCTCCGTACAGGTGTTGTCGGCACAGAGACAGTGTCACTTTCTGTAGGTAACCAGAGAAATCAGGTTTATGCTTCTGCCGGTGCAGTTGACTCAAAGGGTATCATCCCTAACAACGGATACCACCGTTACAACGCATCAGTAAGATCAACATCTTCATTCCTCAACGACAAGCTCCACCTGGACATCAGCGCTTCTTATGTTAAGCAGAAAGACCTTAATATGGTCAACCAGGGTATCTACGGTAACCCTCTCGTTGCCGCATATCTGTATCCACGCGGAGAAGACTGGGAATATGCCAAGATATTCGAGCAGTATGACGCTTCCAGAAAGATCTATGTTCAGAACTGGGATCTTATGGGCAAGGCCGGTCTCGAATGGGACAACCCTTACTGGACTCAGTACAGAAGACTTCGTCAGAACAACAAGGATCGTTATATGATCAGCGGCGGTCTCACTTGGGACATCTTCGACTGGATGAAACTTTCAGGCCGTGTCAAAGTGGACAACACTGACAACACCTACACCGACAAGACGAACGCAAGTACAAACACCACCATCACGGAGGGTTCGTCAAACGGTTACTACTACAATGAGGAATCATCAAAGCGTCAGCTTTATGCAGACGTGCTCCTCAGCATCAACAAGACTTGGGGTGACTGGTCATTGGCTGCAAACCTCAGTGCCTCAATCTCTGATATGAAGTACAAACTTCTTCAGGCACGTGGAGGTATCCGCGAAGACGGTCTTCCTAACGTATTCACAGTGAAGCAGCTTGACAAGAGCACAGCTGAGATTTACGATGACGGTTGGCAGGAGCAGACTCAGTCTGTCCTCGGTTCCGCTGAAATCGGTTACAAAGGCGCTTACTACCTGACATTGACAGGACGTAATGACTGGCCTTCACAGCTCGCAGGTCCTCATTCATCAAAAAAGAGCTTCTTCTATCCTTCAGTCGGAGGTTCTATAGTGCTTTCACAGATTCTTCCTTTGCCTAAGACCATCGACTTCCTCAAGGTCCGCGCTTCCTGGGCATCAGTAGGTCTTCCGTTCTCAAGATTCATCGCGAACCCTACATATTCCTGGAACAGCAGAACAGGTGCTTGGGAAACTTCAAAGAGCTACCCAATGTACGACCTCAAGCCTGAGAGAACTGATTCTTGGGAGTTCGGTCTTACTTTCAAGGCGTTCAAGGGTTTCCACTTCGATATCACCTACTATGATACGAAGACATACAACCAGACATTTGACTCACAGCTCTCTGTATCATCAGGTTACACTACACTCTATGTTCAGACAGGTAGCGTAAGCAACCGCGGTATCGAGCTTAACACAGGATATGACCACACTTGGGGCATATTCAACTGGAACACCTCATATACTCTCAGTGTGAACAAGAACAAAGTCGACAAGTTGATGGAGAATTACAAACATCCTGAGACCGGCCAGATCATCACTCTCGATCGCCTCAAAGTCGGCGGACTTGGAAATGCGGCATTCGTGCTTACTCCTGGCGGTACCCTCGGTGACCTCTATTCTACAATCGATGTCAATCGTGACAACAACGGTAACGTCTATATCGACGAGAACGGCAAGATCAGCAGCAGCACAACCGATTACAAGAAACTCGGTTCAGTGTTCCCGAAGGCCAATATGTCTTGGAGCAATGATTTCGCAATCCAGAACTTCAACTTCGGCTTTATGGTATCTGCCCGCATCGGCGGTATCGTTTACTCAGCAACTCAGGCAAGACTTGACAGCTTCGGCGTTTCAGAGGCTACTGCAATCGCTCGTGACAACGGCGGAGTGAATGTTGACGGCTGCACAGTTGATCCTTACTCTTGGTATTCAGTTGTCGCAGCGGACAGCGGTATCCCTCAGTACTACACCTACAGCGCAACTAACGTGCGTCTCCAGGAAGCTCACATCGGATACAACATCCCTAGAAAAGTTCTCGGCAACTTGTTCGACCTCAATGTCTCCATCGTCGGAAGAAACCTTTGGATGATCTACAACAAGGCACCGTTCGATCCTGAGGCAATCGCAACTGCAGGCAACTACTATCAGGGAATCGACAACTTTATGCTTCCTTCGACACGTTCGGTTGCATTGAGCCTCCGTCTCAAATTCTAAAATGAATTGATATGAAGAAAATATATAACATAATAGGTTTAGCTCTGGCTTGTGCGGCATCAGCTTCCTGTACGGGAAACTACCTGGATATAAACACCAATCCGTACGAGGCTACAGAGAAACAGATTGCCGCGGACGACTATGTCATCCAGGGCGCTCTGAAGAATATGCTGGGCTACGTGGTTCCTGTCCAGGAGCACCAGTTCCAGTTTATGGATGTCTTGTGCGGAAGCACTCTCGGAGGTTATCTTGCAGAGCAGAAAGGCTGGGAAACCAAGATTTCCACCTACAATCCTAACGACGAGTGGTGCGCATATCCGTTCGAGAATGTAATTCCGGGCTTCTACGGCGCATATATCCAGCTCACGACATCTACATCTGACGAGGTTGCGCTCGCTGTCGCTGAAATCGCGAAAGTGGCCGTATTCTCACAGCTTACGGATATGTATGGCCCGATTCCTTTCTCACAGATCGGTATCGACGGCTCACTCGTAGCTCCTTATGATTCTCAGGAAGATATTTACAGCAAGAGTTTCGAGGCTCTCACTAACTCTGTTTCAGTGCTTTCCGAGAAATATACTGAGAAGCTCAACTCCAATGCGGACATCGTTTTCCACGGTGACCTCACCAAGTGGATCAAATATGCCAACACTCTCAAGCTCCGTATGGCGCTGAGAATTGTCTATGCAAATCCTACATTGGCTCAGCAGATGGCTGAAGAGGCTGCAAACCAGACTTTCGGAACAATGGATTCGAACTCTGACAACGCCAAATTCACCCATTCTACCCAGAATCTATACTATCTTACCTGCCTTCAGTGGGGAGACTACAGGGCTGCAGCCGACATCGTATGCTATATGAACGGTTACAAGGACCCTCGCCGCTCGGCATTCTTCACAGAATCCAGCTACTCCGGCAATACTTATGCAGGATGGCGCAGAGGTACCAGAATGGCTGATTCAAACGGCGGAAACGGATGCTCCAATATGAAGGTGACCACATCTGACGAAATGTACTGGATGAATGCTGCAGAGGCTATGTTCCTCAAGGCTGAAGGTGCGCTCCGTGGATGGAATATGGGCGGCGGTACTGCCCAGTCATACTATGAGGAAGGCATCAAACTCTCATTCGCTCAGTGGAATGTACAGGGCGTGGATGATTACATCGAAGATGCAGTCTCAGTACCTGACAACTACACCGACCTTTCCGGCAAGGGCTACGACGCCACTATTTCAGGTGCTCCGACAGTGGCTTGGGAAGAAGGTGCGGACTTTGAGAAGAATTTCGAGAAGATCATAACTCAGAAATGGATTGCGAACTGGCGTACTACAGGCGTTGAAGGCTGGTCAGAGTTCCGTCGTACCGGATATCCTCGTCTTCTCACCGCAGGCGTCAACCTCAGTGGCGGCACAATCGCAGAGGACGCTTATGCGCGCAGGCTCAAATATCCTGTAAATGAACTTACCAACAACAGCGACCACTACAAGACAGCCGTGTCAAGCCAGCTCAAGGGAGCGGACAATATGGCTACCCGTACTTGGTGGGACTGCAATCCTAGAACCAAATAATTATGGAGGTAAGAATGAAAATCAGATCAATTATATCAATGGCAATGTCTGCGGCGGTTCTCATCTCCTGCAGCGACTGGACCGATCCGGAGTCAATCAAGATAAAGGTTGCATCTCTGGAGAAAGACAATCCTGAGGTCTATGCCGAGTATTGTCAGTCTATCCGCGACTACAAGGCGGGTGACCACAAGATTGTGTATGTCTCTTTTGACAATCAGCAGAAGAAGGACAATCAGTCTTACAATCTCACATCTCTTCCTGACAGCATCGATGTAGTCGAGCTTTCAAATCCTGAACTTATCGACCAGGCTCTGGTTGATCAGATGAACAAACTTCGCACGGAAAAGTCTTTCCAGTTCGCTGTTGAGTTTTCGTTCGACAAGGTTTTGGATGCATTCAATAAGACTATTAAAGAAATGCAGGAGGCTTATGAAGCCGAAAGAGATACTGTAGCGGCTCACGGCGGCGATCCTGACTCTGTCAAGGAGCCTGATTATCCTGATGGAATCGGATTCCTCGAGGAGGAGCTCGACAGAGTGTTCAAGTTCGTGGACGACTACGATCTCGAGGTTGTACGTGTGCAGTATGCGAATCTTATGAACAGAAAACAACTTACAGCAGAGGAGGATTCCAGCTACGTTGCAGAACAGACAACAATCTTTGATCACATTCTGAAGAGATTCAAATCTCACAGCGGTACGAAGATGTATCTCAATGCAAAAGCCGAGTTCATCGTCTCTGAAGACATCATCAACGCTGCAGAATATGTCATTCTGCCGACAGAGAGTCTGAGCGGTACTGAGGATATGGACTATATGGGCCTCAGAACAAATGAAGTTTATCCTAGCGCAAAACTTCTTTATTCGGTCTATACTACCATAACCGACGATTACACTACGGGTTATTTCACTGTCGGAGAACAACTTCCTTTGGCTTCAAAATGGTTAAGTGTTCCTGTCGATAATTATAGCAAAGCTGGTTTGGTAATCTATAATGCCCGCAACACATTCTTCGATACCAATCGTAACGTCTATAGCAAGCTTCGCAATGCTATCAGAAATTTGAATCCGAACTCTTAAACAGACAATACGATGAATATGAAATTATTTAAATATACTGTTCTCTCTCTTGCGGCCGTGATGTCTTTGTCGGCATGTGAGAAGAGTGCTTCAGACGTCTATGAAAACAAAGTTTTTCTTGACGCGTATGAGAGCAATAAACTTCTGTATATTTCCATTGAAAATACCTATCAGGAGACACTCGTTGCTGCGTTGCCAAAACCTGCAGAGTCTGCTATTAAGGTTAAATATTCTGTGGATAAGTCTCTCGTAGATTACTACAATGAAAGATACGGAACAGAAGCCGTGCTTCTTCCTGCTGAGAACTACTCTTTCTCTTCTCAGGAGCTTACCATAAATGAAGGCGGAGTCCGTTCAGACGAGTGCGTCATTAACTTCAAGGATGTGCTTACACTTGACAAGTCAGTTCGTTATCTTCTTCCTGTAAGACTTTCATCAGACGACATCGATGTTCTTTCGTCACGCAGCACAAAGTTCTATGTGTTTGAAGGAGCGAACCTTATCAATGATGTTGCCTATATGTATGACAATTACTGTACAATCAACTGGAATAATCCGGATGCGCTCAGAAATCTTAAACAGCTCACTATCGAAATGCTTTTGAATTGCGATTGGTCCAAGAATAAGGATGACCGCAAGGAGAACAACAGTTTCTTCGGAATAGAAGGCTACTTCCTTTTCCGTACCGGTGACTTGTCAAATCCTACAAATCAGCTTCAGGTTTGCACGAACTCAGGAGAACCTCTTACAAATGTCTTTATGCCTAATAACGAGTGGTTCAACCTCATCGTTACATACGATACATCAACGCGTCTCCTTACGTTCTATATCAACGGAGAACAGGTTACTACTGCTACTGCCGGTAATTTCCCTGATGGTGTGACATTCGGCGGCAGAGAAGATTTCAAGATCAATACTGCATACAATAACATCAGAACTGCTGCCGCAATGTTCTCAGAAGTCAGAGTCTGGAACAAGATTCTTGACGCTGAAACAATTGCCGATCAGACATTCCATCCATATTTTGTGGATACTGCTTCTGAGGGACTTGCAGCTTATTGGAAATTCAACGAGGGTACTGGAACAGTCATTTCTGACCGTTCAGGTAACGGCAACGATGCTGTTGCAGTTAACCCTATCGAATGGCGTAAAGTCGCTCTTCCTGAACAATAATCTTAAATAATGGAAATTATTATGAGAACATATAAATCATTTCTGCTGATGGCTTCTGCCCTCTGCCTGGCATCTTGTCAAGAGGATGTGTTTGAGGTGGACGGAGGCACTACAGATAAAGTAGAGAAAATAACATTACCAAAAGCGCAGTTGCGCAATGCTTCAGGCTCGGCATATTTCACCACGGTAGAAGCCTTTACGGCTGATACCACGATAGGTCTGCATCTTGAGTTAAACAAGGCTACAAAGTCCGGTATCTCCGGCACTCTTGCTTATGGAGAGGCTTCAACGATAGAACAGTACAATGCTACGTACGGCACATCTTACAAAGTGTTTCCGTCTGCAAACGTGTCATTTGGTGATCCGGCTGTAGTTATGCCTGGAGAGAAAATCTCGACCGACGCGGATATAACGATCACTATAGATGAGTCTATACTCGCATCGGAGAACTACAGCGGAGGTAGCGGTGATGTGACTTATGCAATTCCTGTGACTGTAACTACGGATGATAGCAATGTTACTTTATCCGGCGAACCACATATCATTTTCGTAAAGAACAGAAAGGGTATTACACCTATTTCAGCTACAAGGCCTTACCATATATTCAGTTGTATGGAAACAGGAACAGCTAATCCTTTGTTCCATTTGGCACTCGAACTTGAAAGTACAGGAGAACCTCTTTTTGATTACGTTATAGTTTTCTCTTCCGCTTTGATATGGAATCCGACTGAAAGGGAGATCCAGGTTCATCCGAACACTTGTCAGGCGGCGCTTAACGCCAATTACGAGAAATTTGTCAAGCCTCTCCACGACCGCGGAATCAAGGTCATAATGTCCATCCTTTCCACTGGTGTGGACGGTCAGGGTCCAGGCACCGGTCTCACTTTCTCCTGCATAGAGGAGGATACGGCGAAGGACGTCGCCAAGATGCTCGCCGACTATTGCAACACCTACCACCTCGACGGAATATTCTTCGATGAGGAGTATGGTCAGAGACGCAGTGACATCCCGGGGGTCGCTCCTGCATCGTCAACACTTTTGACATCTCGTCTATGCTATGAGGTCAAGAAGGCAATGCCGGACAAGGAGGTGATAGCCTACAATTATAGCAACACCGCATATCTGAGTGCTGTTGACGGAGTCTATCCAAAAGATTACATCGACTGGGTGATCAACGACTATGGTTCTTGGTCACAAGGCGTCTATGAAGGCGGAATGCCTTTGTCAAAGATGACGCCTAACAGTATGAACTGTGCTCCGGGAACTAAGCGTTGGACTGCAACAACATCTACACTTAACAGTCTTAAAAGTCAGGGTTGGGGTGGATTTATGGTTTATTGCCTAGATTTCGCCATAAATACTTGGGACACCCAATGGTATTATTTGGGAAAAATCGCCAACTCTCTTTTCGATGATACGCTTGTAGATACAGGCTATAGACCAGTGGCTGAGTGGTAGTTTGAATTGTGATAAAAAACGACAGTATGAAAAGAATATTATACATAATTTCAGCCTTTGCTGCTCTGGCTTTTGCCGGATGTCAGAAAGAGGATGATAAAGAGGCTTCAGTTCAGCTGACTCCCGAGTCAGCTGTGGCTGAATACCTTTCAGGTAAGTCGGAAACGACTGTCATATCTTCAGGGGAATGGACAATGGAAGGTAATTATACCTGGATTACGCCTTCTGCAAGGAGTGGAAAGTCTGGAGATAAGGTGACGTTTACGTATGTTTTGAATACCACCGGTAAGGACCGTGGCGCGCTTTTCAAAATCCGTTGTGGTTCCGCATACGCGAACTACACTCTCAAACAAGAATCCGGTAATATTGAGATGAATGCAGCGCTTGAACTCGTTTCTGCCAGTGAAGGTGTTGCTACGCTTTCAATGACAGTTGAGTCTCCTAAAGACATTAACAAGTTCGTGACTTGGGGTGTCAGATACTCTACAAGCGAGGAAACGCTCATTGAGGAGGGGAAAGATGTTGCCATTGAAGGTACCCCTAAAGAAGGTGAAGTGCAGGTAAGTGTGACAGATCTTGAAAACGATGTCAACTATTACTTTGCAGGTTACCTTGATATGTCTGACGGTACGCGCATCTATACCGATAATGTCGTGAAGGTGTTTATTGCCTCTGCATTTGAGAGTGAAGTCACAGTGTCTGGTCTTACCGCACGTAATGCAACTTTCAGTTATGAGGTAAATATTCCTGCACTTGTTGAGACTGGTGTTTGCTTCAATACTAAAGGCGAACCTACTATCGATGATGATTATATCAATGATGAAACAGAAGAAGTCATCGTAGGCCTGAAGCCTGAATTGAATGCGTTTAATCGCGGTTGGATTCTTGACCCGTCAACTACGTACTATATCAGAGCGTACGCTAAGCGCGAAAATGGAGAGGTTGCTTATGGACCTGTTAAAGAGTTCAAAACAATGTCTGATCCGTTTGATAATTGGATTTCTGATGATAGTTATAAGAGTGACTATAGTCATTTCCAATCACTTAGCGAATATGGACCTATTAAGGACGCTAGCTGGGATAGTAAGCAGTATGTAACAGAAGCTGCTTCCGCTACTCAGACTAACTTCCGTCAATATTGGAACACGGCGCTTACATCGTATAGTGAAACTGCCAAATATGCAGCACTGTTCAGCGAGTTGGCTTTTCTTAAGAAAGCTGATGGAAGCATAGTAATGCAGAATCTGGTTTGGAGAGAGGGTGCTGTAGGTGAAGGTGATCCTAAGGAGGCTAACCGTGTCGGAGGTTTCGCTTATAAGGTGAAAGAGAACGGTGGATTCTTTGATTTCGAACCTGATAATTATGCTTACAGTGTAGACGGTACTTGGGCAATTGAGAATCAGGGAATGTCTGTGGATGAAATTGCAACTATCTGGCAAGGAGCATCAAATGTGTCAGAACTATCTAAGATTAAGACATATTGGGCTTCCCATACATTCTTCCTTGATTGGGGCGAGACCAAGACATTTGACGGACAGTCTTACTCTGAGATTCTTCTTTATGCTGAAGATGATCTTGAAGAGGTATTCCGTTTCAATGCGGCTTGTTTCGGTACTAATAAGTACGATGCTGAGTCACACACTTATGAACCACCGGTTTGGCGTGTTTGGGTTGTTGACGGAACTTCTGAGACAAACTACGAATTGGAAGAATTGTCAACAGGTGGCTATTACCTCCGTTTGGATTCATCATTGGCTGGCAAGAGTGTAAGGATTTCAAGTGCCTCTACAGGATATCCTGCATACGTTCCTACTTCAGATGGTAAGGCACAACAGATTGATGATGCTTCAGAGGCATACGTCGTTCCTATTGCTAATAAAGACGCTAACAAGTGTGCCATTTCATTCAGTGCGGGAGCTAATATATGTATCGTCAAGGATATTTGTGTTCTTTCAGATACTTGTTTCCCTTGCGGTGACCAGATTGACTGGGGCGGATCTGTTGGAGACTGGAGTGCTGACGGATCATACAACTATTGTAAGAAAAATGGAGGATTCTTTACACCAACTGATAAACTTCGTGAGCCTCATATTTACAAGTTTAATACGACGTTCAAGACTGGAGGAAAGGAAGGATTCAAGATCCCGATGACCAGTAACTTTACCAAGGGTGGATACAACTCCAAGGTTACAGTTCCTGACAATAATCCTATAGACACCTGGATTGATGTTGTAGTTGAAACAGGTGACAGTAGTACAGGATCTAATGACTACAAGTGGAAACCTGACACAACTGGAGACTACACGATTGAGTTGGATCTCAATGCGATGAAGTTGAGGGCTGTGAAGAGGTAGAGAGGATGGATAGAGGATGAGGCCTGGAAGTCCGATGATTTTCGGGTCGCCCCTCTTGAAAATCAGAATAATATGATGTTTTAACAGGGAATGATGAAAAAACTTTTTGGAGTCGTTCCCTGTTTTTATAATTAACGAACTGATGAAAACAAAAATCACAACTATGTCGCTTGTAGCGGCGGCGCTGATGTGCGGTGCTGGAGCGGTTACTTTGCGTGCTGGAGTGACTCCGGGCGACGTTAAAAGCGCTGGGATAGCAGAGTTGGCTCGCGAGTCTGCTGCTGTCAGCAATGGTGCGAACGTAGGAGTAAAAGAGTCGAACGAGGCTAATACAACCGGCGAGCAACAGCTTCTGCAGAACGCGAAGATGCGGCAGGAGGCGTACAGACCGTTTGATCTTGGCGAACTGAAGCCGGAGGGATGGCTCAAGGACTGGGCACAGTTGGCTGCAAAGGGTATGACCAAGACGATAGGCGAGGAATACACTGAATTTGTCAAAGGTTGGGCCTCGGCTGACGAACCGGGATGGTGGCATTATGAGCAGACCGCTTACTACACTGACGGATTCACCCGTCTGGGCTTCCTTCTCGACGACTCGTTGCTTGTTAACCGTAGCCGCAAGGTGATGGAAGCGGTTGTCGCAAGACAGAAACCGAACGGATATATCCATTCAAACACAAAGGAATATGTCGAGAAATGGGGTACAACGGAGGCTGACAGTGGACTTTACTGGAGTGAAGGCGTGTTCTGCCGTGCCGCATTGGCATATTACAGCGCCACCAAGGACGAGAAAGTCCTCAATATGGTGAAGAAGGTTTATGAGAACTATCCGCTGTTCAAATACGACACGACAGGATATCCGTTCAACGGAGGCGACCTGGATAAGTTCCGTTTCCTCTGCGGAATCGAGAATCTTTTCGAACTTTCGCGCATAACCGGCGATATGAGCTTCGCCAACAGGGCGTTGACAGTGCTAGACAATTTCGATCCGGCATTCATTGAGTCCTGGGCTCGAAAGAAGGAGTTCCTGCGCACTGCTATCAGTCACGGAGTGAGCTTCAATGAGGCCGCAAAGCTTCCGGCAATCGGATATATTTTCAATTCCAATCCGGAATATCTCGCGGCATCGGTTAATAATTATGAGTTTCTGCAGGAGAATTCGATGCTTCCTTCCGGAGTAAACTCTTCCAACGAGCATCTCCACGGTATCGGGGCATTCGAGGCTGCAGAAAGTTGCGATGTCTCTGACTTTATGTGGTCTAACATCTGGCTTGCACGTGCCTGCGGTGCGTCAAGATATGGTGACAGAATCGAGCAGGATGCTTTCAATGCGCTTCCTGGTGCGTTGAACTACACATTCACGCAGTGTGTTTATACCCAGGCTCCAAACCGTATTCCGGGATTCCATCTGCGTATCCGCGATGACGGCGCATATTTCAAGCCGATGCACTGGCCTACCTGCTGCCCGTCAAACATCAACCGCGCATTGCCTAACTACATTATGAATATGGCGATGATTAACGGTAATGACGAGCTGATGTGGCTCACATACGGCCCGGCACACCTTAAGACCCGCGACGGCAAGTTCGATATCGTGTGCGAGACAGAATATCCTTTCCGCGACGTGCTTACATTCACTCTCAACGCGATACCTCGCAATCAGGTTCTGCGTATGCGTATCCCGCAGTGGTGTTCAGAGCCGTCAATTTCTATTAACGGCAAAGAACTGAAGTTCAAGGTTGAGGACGGTTATGTGACTTTGAATGGCAAATGGAAGGCTGGGGATAAGATTCAGATGACATTCCCAATGCAGCCTAAACTCGTGACCGGCAGGGAGAAGTTCCCATATTTCGAGGGCAAGAAGGCTCCGTCCTGGGGTATTATGGTCGATTATAACGGAAGTATGAAGTTGGATGGTTTCGTTGACCAGGGACGTTGCGCGTGGGTGACTTACGGACCGCTCCTGTTTGCGATGTCTATGCAGAAGGCAAACCGCGAGAGTTATGACATCAATGAGGAGCATTGGACGGAGTACCGTTATGCGCTCACTCCGGATAGCCTTGAAGGTGTTTCGGTTGAGAATCTGCCGATGAATTATCCGTTCGACTGGAGATGGACTTATGCTCCGATCGTAATGAACGCCAAGGCAAATCTTGTCGATTGGGAACCGGATAGAGGTGACCCTGTTATGCCTCTCGAGACTCCTGAAACGCTCGAGAAGGACCTCAAAGTGAAGCTCTATCCTTACGGCTTCCTTGCTTACAGGTTGTCAATGTTCCCGTTTGTCGAGGAGTAAGCGTGTGGCTGAATAAAAAGCGGTCTACGGCGTTGTCCTCCTTGCCCAAATCCTCACAACCGTAAGGTTGCTGCGGTGTTGGGCGCGTCGACGGCCTTGTATCCCATCTTTTTATTCAGCCACACCAACGGTACATATAAAATGAGGGACTGACTAAAAAATATTAGTCAAGCCCCTTATTTTGAAGTGTAATCACACTTTTAAGGACGACTTTCTGTGAAATTCCACACTTTTTAGTTCGACTTTTTGTGAAATATCACATTTTCTTGTACGACTTTTTGTGAAGTTACGTTTAAAAACACTACTTTTGTACAATAAAATCAGGAAGTTATGAAGAGGGATGCCATCAGCAAACTATTCGAATGGAAAAACAGCAAAGATCGTAAACCTTTAATCATGCTCGGAGCACGTCAGGTGGGAAAAACTTGGCTTATGCAGGAGTTTGCTAGGGAGGCATATAAGAATAGCGTATATGTAAACTTTGAAGTCAATGACATACTTCGGGAGTTGTTTGTGAAGGACTTTGACATTCCGCGCATAATAGGTGCGATTCAATGGAGCACAGGAATTACTGTCGATGAAAATACGCTCATCATTCTTGACGAGATTCAGGAGGCTCCGAGGGGTATTACTGCTTTGAAATATTTCGCTGAGGACGCTCCACAATATAATGTCATTGCGGCGGGCTCGTTACTTGGTATAGCTATGCATAGGAATGATTCATTTCCCGTTGGAAAAGTGGAGTTTATGTATTTGTATCCACTGTCTTTTTTCGAATTTCTTGACGCTGTCGGAGAGGGGCGTATGGTGGAGCTGCTTCGCTCAAAAGACTGGGAACTGATCACAGCTTTCCGTTCTAAATTTGAGGAGCGTTTACGCCAGTATTATTTTGTAGGAGGGATGCCTGCTGTGGTTTCTGCATTTGTGGAAGACGGAAATGCGGAAAAAGTAAGAACTGTTCAGAAAAACATACTGGATGCGTATGAAAGAGATTTCTCCAAGCACGCTCCTGCTATCGAAGTGCCTCGTATCAGAATGGTGTGGAATTCAATTCCTGCTCAATTGGCAAAGGAAAACAAGAAGTTTATCTACGGAGCAGTAAAGGAGGGCGCAAGAGCTAAGGATTTTGAATTATCTATCGAATGGCTGAAAGATGCCGGTCTAATCCATAAAGTAAACCGCTGCAAGAAGGCCCTGCTGCCACTGAAGGCGTACGAAGGTTTCTCGGCTTTTAAGATATTTATGTCTGACATAGGTCTTATGGCGGCAATGAGCGATGTTCCTGCACAGAGTATTTTGGACGAGAATACGCTGTTCTCAGATTTTAAGGGTGCGCTGACTGAACAGTATGTTCTGCAACAGTTGAAAACAGACCCGTCGCTGTCAGTATATTATTGGTCTTCTGACAATTCAAGAGGAGAGATAGACTTCTTGTTGCAAAAGGAAAGTCAGATAATCCCAATAGAGGTTAAGGCGAAAGAGAATCTTCAAGCAAAGAGTTTGAGAGTGTTTGTGGAGAAAAATCCCGGACTGAAAGGTGTACGCTTCTCAATGTCTCCATACCGCGAGCAGGACTGGCTGGTCAATTATCCGTTGTATTCAGTTCAGGCGGTGCTGTGCGGTAATGGGGCTGACGTCCTTATGTAACTTTGCGCCGTGTCCGTGACTTATTGATTTTCGGAAAAGCCTCAAATCCGCTGTGTTGGCGTTTTAGATATCGGAATCTGAATAATTTTTGCGAATATCGAATATTCGTTTTATATTTGCAGTCCTGTGAATTCGGAAACGAAGCCCAGAACCTTTGGAGAGGTGGGTGAGTGGCTGAAACCACCAGTTTGCTAAACTGACGTACGGGTTACCGTACCACGAGTTCGAATCTCGTCCTCTCCGCTCAAATTGAGTTCTAAATTCTTGATTATTAAAGAGTTTAGAACTTTTTCTTTTATAAAGGATGCACTAAAATTGCACCTGGGCGGACTTCGGT
>CAVENC010000037.1:0-21381 GCA_963617065.1 Butyricicoccaceae bacterium | reverse complement strand
TGGGTACGGATAATGTAGTGGTGCACGTCGGGACTCGATTCCGTCCGAAAAATTTGAGAAGGAGATTAAGGATATTTTCAGGGCAAAAGTCCGTGTGGCTCCGAATGTGATATTTGAGACTCCGGAAGTTGTGGCCAAGATAATGTTCCCTCCGATGAGCCGGAAACCGATTAAGTTTATTGATAACAGATAATAAATTCATAATCATTATGAAAAAGTTTTTAATGATCGCCGCCATTTTTGCGGGCGTTGCTTGTTTTTCTGTGAATGCGCAGAACCAGAAATCCATTAAGGATTACTCTGAAGTTGCTTTTTACGGTGTTGACTTCGGTCTTGTAAAGATTGTCGGTGCAACAGAAACCCCGACAGAATTCTTCACTGCTTTCAAAGGAATAAATGAGTTGATTCTTTCGGAGCAGGACAAGTATGTGAATTTCCTCGCCGATCGTCTGAAAAAGACTATCCAGTATGTTGACATACAACCGGCTTTAGACAATATCCAGAATATTGATGCTGACGAGATGAAACTCAATCATACGGCTAAGCCACTGTCAATGGAGGATGTCAAGATTGAACTTCAGGAACTCGACATCAAGCCTGCAGATCAGGAACTTGGCCTTGTAGTGATGGCTGGAGAATTGAACAAAGGCACTGATTATGGTACTTTCTACTATGTTTTCTTCGACACCAAGACGCTTGAGGTGATTGACTGCAAGCCGTTCAAAGGTCAGTCCGGAGGAATGGGACTTCGCAACTATTGGGCGAAGGCGTTCTACAGAACCATTGCTGAAGTGAATCCGAGCAAATTCTATCAGGCAAAGAAGAAGATAAAGGAAGGTGTTACTGAAGGCTATCAAGCTGTGAAAGAGAAAGTTACCGGCGAAGCTGAGTAATCCTTACAATCGCTTACCTCGCGGATATTTCGGTGTCCGCGAGATTTTAATTATCCGACGCTGCCTGAATGCGGTATCCTTCAATAATGGTGAAAATGACGAAAAACGAACTTGACAATGGCTTGTATTCTCCTGAATATGAGCACGATGCTTGCGGTGTTGGCCTTGTTGTCAACATAAACGGAAGCAAGTATCACGATATTATAGAGAAAGGTCTGACAGTCCTTGAGAATATGGCTCACAGGGGGGCGGAAGGTGCAGACTCAAAGACCGGTGACGGTGCCGGAATTATGGTCCAGATTCCGCACGAGTTCATTCTTCTCAACGGAATCCCGGTCCCAGAGAAAGGGCGTTATGGCGTCGGAATGGTTTTTCTTCCGAAAAATGAAAAGGACAATGCCCGCTTCACTGAGATAATCAACGAATGCGTTGAGGCGAACAATCTGACCATAATGCACAGCCGTGCTGTCCCTGTCAACAGCGAGATCCTGGGGAAAGATGCGCTGGCTGTCGAACCGGAGATTAGACAGATTTTCGTCACCGGATGTGACGACCGCAAGACTCTGGAAGAGAAACTTTACCTTGTCCGCAAGGCTGTCGAGCGCAAAGTGCTAGACTCGTCAGTAGTTGACAAGGCAAGTTGCTATATCGCAAGTTTGTCCACTACGACATTGGTTTACAAGGGAATGCTCTCGACGATGCAGTTGAGGCAGTATTTCCCTGATTTGACCAATCCGTATTTCACCAGTGCGATTGCATTGGTGCATTCACGTTTTTCGACAAATACATTCCCGACTTGGAGTCTGGCTCAGCCGTTCAGGATGATTGCGCACAATGGAGAAATAAATACGATTCGTGGCAACAGGCTTTGGATCAAGACTCGTGAGTCTGTGATGAAAGTCCCGAATCTGGGTAACGTTAGCGAGAGCATAAGCCCTATCATACAGCCGGGAATGAGCGACAGCGCGTCATTTGACAATGTGCTTGAGTTCTTTACCCGTGCAGGAATGGAGATGCCGCACGCCCTCTCGATGATGATACCGGAGAGCTACCGCGAAGGGAATCCGCTTCGTCAGGACCTCAAGAATTTCTACGAGTATCATTCCATTTTTATGGAGCCGTGGGACGGGCCTGCCACCATTCTGTTCTCGGACGGACGATATGCAGGCGGTATGCTAGACCGTAACGGTTTGAGACCTTGCCGCTACTTCATTACCAAGAATGGATTGCTAGTAATGGCTTCAGAAACAGGCGTTTGCGATATTCCCGAGTCTGAAATCGCTTCGAAGGGACGTCTGTATCCTGGAAAAATACTGATGGTTGACACAAAGAAGGGCAAAATCCTGGACAATGACACCATCAAGAATGCCTTGGCTTCGGAGCATCCTTACGGGGACTGGCTTCACGCCGGGCGAATAATTCTCAAGAATATCAAGAGCGGCAGGAAAGTCGAGCACAGTGTCCCTGAATATTCTAGGATGCTGCATACATTCGGTTATGGAAAGGAGGATATTGACAGGATAATGATTCCTATGGCAGTGAACAGCGCTGAGCCGCTCTATGCTATGGGGGACGATACTCCTCTCGCAGTGCTTTCCGATAAGCCGCAGCGTTTCTTCAATTATTTCCGGCAGAAATTTGCGCAGGTGACCAATCCGCCTATTGACCCTATCAGAGAGTCTGCGGTGATGTCGCTTTCAAGCTATATCGGTGCGGTTAAAGGCAATATACTTAGTCCGTCTCCTGAACTTTGCAAGGTTGTGAAACTTTCGTCTCCTATTCTTACCAACGGCGAGATGGAGACATTGAGAAACCTTCGCTATAAAGGATTCAAGACCATTACGTTGCCTATGCTGTTCGAGGCATCTGGTGGAACTCAGGCATTGGAAGCTGCGTTGTCAAAACTTTGCAAGGACTCGGCCAAAGCTGTTGATGCGGGATACAATTATCTGATAATCAGTGATAAGAATGTGGATTCGACTCACGCGCCGATCCCTTCCTTGCTGGCATTGTCTGCAGTGCATCATCACCTTATCCATTGCCGTAAGAGAGGTCAGACTGCTATTATCGTGGAGTCCGGTGAAGTGTGCGAGGTGATGCACGTGGCCTTGCTTGTCGGATATGGCGCCAGTGGCGTGAATCCGTATATGGCATTTTCCATATTGGATAAACTTGTACAGGACAAGGCTATACAGCTTGATTATCCTGCCGCTGAGGAACATTATATCACGGCAATCAATAAGGGAATGCTCAAGATACTTTCCAAAATGGGCATTTCCACGATACGCAGTTACCGAGGTGCGGCGCTGTTTGAGTCTCTCGGGGTCAGCTCGTCGTTGCTTGATAAATATATGGGCGGTGGCTTGTCCCAGATAGAAGGCATAACAATAGGGGATGTGGCCAGGGATATTATTCGAGCTCACAATGTTGCGTTCGGACTTAAGGAAGAATCCGAGTCTGAAGTCACTGCCGCCGACCATCTTGAAGATTTCGGCAATTATGCGTGGAGAAAGGATGGCGAACGTCATTGCTGGGATCCTGCCAGGGTAAAACTGTTGCAGACCGCGATTCGCAATAATGATTATGAGACTTTCAAGCAGTTCTGCGTTGCGGAAGAGAATCGCGACCACCCTATGAATCTGCGTGACCTTATGGAAATCGAAAGCGACCGCGCATCAATACCTGTGGATGAAGTCGAGAGTGAAGAGTCCATAATGAAGCGTTTTGTTGCTGAGGCCATATCCTTCGGCGCCATCAGTAAGGAGGCTCACGAGACTATAGCATTGGCTATGAACAGTTTCGGCGGTATGAGCAATACCGGAGAAGGTGGTGAGGATCCGTTGCGCAATGTGTTGAAGCCTAATGGATTGAGCGCGAGAAGCGCGGTGAAGCAGGTGGCTTCAGGACGTTTCGGCGTCGATGCCTATTATCTTGTGAACGCTGATGAGATACAGATAAAGGTGGCGCAGGGTGCGAAACCGGGTGAGGGCGGTCAGTTGCCGGGATTCAAGGTCGACGAACTTATTGCGCGTACACGTCATTCGATTCCTGGAATTACATTGATTTCACCTCCGCCTCATCACGATATTTACTCGATCGAGGATTTGGCGCAGCTTATATTCGACCTTAAGAATGTCAATTCCAAAGCGCGCATCAGCGTAAAACTTGTCTCCGAAGCAGGAGTGGGAACGATTGCGGCCGGTGTGGCGAAGGCGAAAGCGGACGTTATACTTATAAGCGGTGCGGACGGCGGTACAGGAGCCAGCCCGGCAAGCAGTGTGAAGCACGCGGGCAGTCCGGCAGAAACTGGCCTGGCTCAGATACAGCAGACTCTGGTGATGAACGACCTTCGCGGTAAGGTGCGACTCCAGGTTGACGGAGGACTCAGATGTTCAAGGGACGTGATGTTTATGGCGTTGCTTGGTGCAGAGGAATATGGATTCGGTACTGCGGTTATGATTGCAGAGGGCTGCATTATGTGCCGCGGCTGCAACAAGAATACCTGTCCGGTTGGCATTGCGACTCAGAATCCGGAACTGCGCAAGCGTTTCAAAGGCAAGCCTGAAGATATAGTTACGTATTTCAGATTTCTGGCGAGAAACATACGTGAACGCTTGGCGGAGATGGGCTACCACAGTATGCAGGAGGTGATTGGACGTGCTGATTTGCTTAAAAAGCGTTCATATCCGGATGGTGCAAAGGCGAATGAGGTTTCGTTGGACAGAGTTCTGTATATTCCTGAAAGTTGCAAGAACAATGACCGGGTATTCACGACACCCCAGGAGCATAAACTGACCGGGGTCAAAGATATGGAACTTATGGAGATTCTGAAGCCTGCCATCACTTCCAGATACAAATTGAATATCGGCGTGCCGATTCACAATACGGACAGAAGCGTAGGCGCTATGATCAGCGGAGAGATTACCCGGCTTTATGGGCTTGAAGGGCTTCCTGACGGCACTATAAATATCGATTTCACCGGTTCTGCCGGACAGAGTTTCGGTGCATTCCTATGCAAAGGAGTTACATTCAGGCTGATTGGTGACGCAAACGATTATATGGGAAAAGGTTTATCCGGAGGATGTATTGTCGTCACGCCTTCACCTGAGGCTGATTTCAAGGCAGAAGAAAACATCATAGCCGGAAATACGATAGGCTATGGCGCAACGTCCGGTGAGATGTATATCAACGGGGCTGTAGGTGAACGTTTCTGCGTGAGAAACAGCGGTATAACTGCGGTCGTCGAGGGCGTGGGAGACCACGGATGCGAATATATGACCGGCGGACGCGTTGTGGTATTGGGCAAAACCGGAAGGAATTTCGCCGCAGGAATGAGCGGGGGAGTGGCGTATATATGGGATCCTGAAGGTACTTTTGACTATTACTGCAATATGGATATGATAGAGTTGACCCTCCTTGAGGACGATGCTGACCGCGAGGAATTGCGCTCTCTTATCGGCAATCATCTGAAATACACCGGGAGTACGCTTGCCGGGATGATTCTGGATGACTGGGATCTTTATGCCCGTCAATTCCTCAAGGTAACGCCTGTCGAATACAAGAAAATCATCTCTCCGCTCCACGAAAACCGCTCATTGCTGTAGTATATGAATAACACAAATCTTTTAACCAAAGCCTTCGCCGTGCTGGTTGCGGGGGTGATTGCGACCAATATTGTTTTTGCACAGGATAAAGTCATTGCGACAGATGCCTGTAATGTAGCGAAAGACACAACTCATCCCTGGTATGGGGCCAGGGTCGGGATTATCGGCGACTCCATTTCAGACCCCAAGGCGTCTAACGGGCCGAAGAAGTACTATTGGTATATGGAGCGGGAGATCGGGATCGTGCCTTGTGTCGTGGCGCAGAATGGACAGCAATGGAATGAAGTTCTTCCGCAGGCGAACCGGCTGAAAAACGATTACGGAGAAGACATTGATGCAATCTTTATCCTGATGGGCACCAACGACTTCAATGCCGGAGTGCCGGTCGGTGAGTGGTACACTGAAGAATATGTCAAGGTTGAGGCGGCGAACGGTGAACCTAAGTCTATGCAGACAAGAAAGCACCGTATTCCAAACTTCGATCAAGGCACGTTCAAGGGCAGGATCAACATTGCGCTTGACTCCCTGAAGAATATGTATCCTCATCAGCAGATCATCCTGATTACTCCGCTGCACAGAGGTTACGCGAAATTCGCCGAGACTAACGTCCAGCCTGACGAGAACTACACCAACAAGTGCGGTGAATATGTTGACGCTTATGTCAATGCCGTCAAGGAAGCCGGGAACGTGTGGAGTGTCCCTGTAATAGATCTTAATGCCATTTCGGGGCTGTTCCCGCTCAATCGTTCGCAGAAGGAATATTTTCCTCAGGACCAGGACAGACTTCATCCGACCAATGAAGGACATAAGAGGATCGCGTGCGCCCTCATCGCCTGGCTCAGATGTCTGTCGCCAAGTTTCAGTGCCGAGTGACTTGAAGCGGTGACTGTAGCTTGACTGCGGAGTCTGACTGACTCTTGAAGGCGGAGTCTGACTGCCTGATCATAAATTTTCTGGAAATTCAGGAAAGAACTGCTCTATTTTCGTGTACATATAGGCAAATAAATTAAATATGAGCAAGTACTTTGAGAACGCGATTAGAAGGAAAGGCGATGTGGCTTCTGATCAGATAGAAAAGGTTTCAGCTAGAGCTGATATGAACTTGGCCAGGTATTATGGTCTGCTGCGTTCCACTGATATGGAAGGTATGGAAAATCTCATTTCCGCAATACATCGCAGCACGTTTTCCATTTGCCGCAGTCATTCTCACCATCACTATACGACGGGGACGATGGAGCATTGCCTTGGAGTGTATGACGAGATGATGAAAAACAACCAGGACGGACGATTTTGCGAACGGGATATAATTATGGTGGCACTTCTGCACGATGTCGGGAAAGGCAGGTCAAGAGAATTCTCATTTGAAAAGGGCGATCATCATCCGACCCGCTCAATGAAAATCGTACGCAGATATCTGAAAAACGTCCCGAGTGAAGTTCTGTACGCAATCAGATACCATCAGCATAGTAGTAAGAATCATCCTCTGCAGGATCTCGTATGTAAAGCAGATCACAAAGATGCCTCCAAGTGCAATGACGCCAGCAAGTTTTTAGACTCATTACCTTCCTTATAGTTGTCCATCTTGAGTTCGTTGCGGGACTTGTTGCAGTAATTTTTAGTAGTTTTGCATATTCAAAAACATTCAAGCGATGACACTGGAACAACTGGAGAGTATTTGGAAGGAATCTGTCGAGAAATGCACATACTCAGACTTTGTAAAAGCGATAAGGGTAGCCGTGTTGGATGGCAGCCTTGTTCCTTTGCAGCTTCTCGGCATATTGGAAAGATATGAAAAGGAATTGCAGCCTCAAATGCAGTCTTGCCTGACAGGGAATGGAAACGTGAATGGCGACAAGAGCCTTGTAACATTCTATGGACAACTGCTCGCCTCGGAGATGATTCTTCTGTTCAAGTCCAATACGAACAAATTGTTGAGGACAAAGATGATTGAATTTCTGGAAGTGTCGTCAGCCGTAGTTAAATCCGATTACGACTTCATCGGTAAAGCAATAGATACGCTCTCATACGACTTCAAGGAACTGGGATATGACTGGAGCAATGTGGAGAGCTCCACATCGCTGGATCTGCTTGCTTATAGGATATGCACAAAGTCCAGGATGAACACTGGGGTACGACATACGTTCGAGTTCAACGGGGCGGGACAGGCCTGCATCTCAGACGGGATACTGCAAATTAAGTCGTCCCGGGGAGAAGCGGCGTCAGTTAAGGCCTTTGACATCAACAACGACAGGGTCCAGGTTTTCACTAAAAACACTCGTTCAGAGCGGCTCAAGGCTTCAGTCGCTGATACGGCAGACAAAATTGACGAATTCGCCAGAACTTTCGCCGAGACACAGAACGAGACTCTCAAGTCTTCGCCAACTCTGAGAACTAATAAGCTCAAGGTTGGGGAAAAAGTGACTATCAAATGCTTGGATATTTATCGTAACGAAGACGGCTATCAGGTCATAAAATGTGCAGCGCTGAATAGTCCAGATATGGCAGAGGGGTGCATTTTAGACGAAGAACTGATAAAGGGAATTTACACGGAAGATCTGGCTGAATACCTCTTTGCAGGTGATTGTATAGAAAACGCTATAGTCATAGAGAACGGGGATGAGCCAGTTTTTTCCATAAAGGACGCTTATTCTGAGTACTCAAGAAATAAAGCGTGGGAGGATAACAGGAAATCTGCCGTTTTTGAGGCCAAGGCTGTAGTCGTGCGGGATGACATCGGAAAGATTAACTGGCTTACATCGGGGGGGTACGGAGCCATTTCTCTTAATATAGACGGCATCGATGAAGGAGACATCGCTGTGCTCAATATACACAACATACAAAAGAAAAACCTTGAGCTGTTTATCAACGTATGTCCGCCGAGATATGAGTACAGCAGTGTTGATAGAAAGTTTGATGAGGACACGGTGCTTGCTGACTTTGTGGTTGATTCAGAAAAAGCATTGGAGAATATCCGGAAAAAAGAAGAAGACAAGAAAATCTCATATCTAGACAAGAGTATTTTGACGAGACTGTCCAAAATAATAGCACGAAGGAACTCAAATGCGAATTCTCTGGAAATATATAAGAGGCTTTTGTGCAGCGAATTCATAGCTCGTCTCTCAGGTGATGCGGAAGGAGTTAAGACGTATGAGGCGCAGGCAACCTATCTTGGAAAATGTATCGAATACGCCCAAAGTGGTGCTGTATCTGATTTTCCGAAATCGGGCATCCTTAGTGAAGATCAGTCCCGCATTCTTGATATCCTGTCTAATTCAGGAAATCAGGAGAATGTGTCAAGTCTTGCAGCCAAGTTCACTCCTGGAGATCTTTCTACATCTGCAAACAAGATACTGTCCCTCCTGATTTCTCTGGAAACTTCCAGAAAATATACAGATGCGATTACAACCACCCAAGACAAGGTGAGAAAAGCTATATGCGGTATTCTCGAGGTCAGCGATGAGTTCAGAGCGGAAGAGGCCATCGTAATGGGTAAATACGGAAAGGGTGAGGGCCATAAGTTGGAGTTTAAATCCTCTTATGTTATGAGAAATGATGGCAAGGGACCCGACATTGACTACCAGGGGCGTGGTCAGGTGTTTGAAGCGGTATGCGGATTCCTGAACAGTGACGGCGGGACAGTTTACATCGGCGTAAACGACAAGACCGGAGACCCTATCATTTCAGATAATTACGGAATTAAAGGAGATATCCGTTGGCTGACGGAGAACTACTCGTCAATTGACTCCCAAAGGTATCGGCAGTTGGGACACCACATCCCCAAGGCGGATAGCCTGGACCATTTCGTGCTTTTTCTCAATGCTGAAAAGGAGATATACTTCAAGCAATCACTTCAAAAGAATATTACGATTGAAGTGACTGAAGACCAGGATGCAATAAGGATAACCGTGAGCCCTTCACAATATGAAATCGCATTCCTGTACAAGGACTTGAACCGCGAAGACGGAATTGCATATATGCGTGACGGGAACAGCACAGTACCTATGACTAGCCACGATATGGAGCAGCGGCTGATGTCCCTGAAGAGCATCAAGAAAGAAATGGGATTCATTGTCAAACTTCAGGAGGCGATAGACAAGAAGCACAAGGTAATCCTGAAGGACTACGCGAGCGGCAACAGCGGAACAATACGAGACCGCTTTGTCGTGCCTGTCAATCTTTTCTATAACGACGAGAACGTTTACTGTTGGGATCTCGAGGAAGCGGCATTCAAGCAGTTCCGTCTGTCAAGAATAGGCTCAATAGAAACAGATATTGAGGATCCTGTGTACAGCCACGCATTCGAGCCAAGAGAGGCCGACATTTTCCGCTGGATAAACGAGGATGAGAGTTACCATATCAAGATAAGGATGGAGGTTGGTGCCCGCAACTATCTGATAGAGGAGTACTCAAACGCCAAGAACTTGTCTGAGAATGAACTGTATGAGGAAAGTGACGGAAAATGGATACTTGATACCAGGCTTCAAGGCTTGGGAGCAATGCGCAGGTTCTTCCTCGGTCTAGCCGACAAGATTGAGATACTGCCAACGGAGGATTCCGAGAAATTGCAGAACGATATAAGGAAATATGTCGCTCAGAATCTTGATGACTACATAAAATAGCTTCTAGTTCTCTCGTGTGATAACCTGGCCAGAGTCAGAAACCATTTGCATCTTAGGGGGAGTTATATCACTTCTCGAATGAGGATTTCTCGGGGAGAATGCTCTCGAAAGCAGCCTCCAAGCGCTGCATAACCTGGTCATAGTTCCTGATGTGCACGCTGTCGTTAATGCAGACAAGCTTATATTTCTGGTTTCTGATAGCATCCGCGGCCTTTCTCGGCTTGACCATAAGCGGAAACATCTTGGTGTCCTTGTATGTGTTGTACGGCTCAAAGTTGGAAGAGCAGATCTGCCACGTTCTGAACAACTCTGGAGTGAGGTCAGACTCGCTTCTGAATGTGTGCGTTGATGCCTCCAGGAGCTCTTTCTCGCACGCTTTCCAAACCTCGTCAAAAGTGGATTTCAAATAAGGCTGAGCGTTATGCGGGATACGCAGAGTTATGAATTTGTTGTAAAAGCGCAGGAGCCTGGTGATGTTGGCCTTGCTTCCGTATTCCGGATTGAACCATTTGTTCTTATCCCTCTCCAGCACCGCTTTCTTGTCGAAATTGGCGTTTATGAGCCTGATATTGTTTCTCAAGGTCTTTGACCAGAGGCTGAAACCAGTGTTGAGCCTGAATGCGGCGATGTCGTTAGGCAGGCCGTTAGGTGCAAAGAAACGTTCCGGACCGGTGTGGTTTATCAGATAGAAATCATCGTTGAAATATACGAAATGCTCCGCAAGATCAGGTATCCGGTTCATATAGAATTCCAGAACAGTGGAATTAAATGTCGGCAAGAATTTTTCGGGAATATAGTCTTTGTGGCTCACTAACTTGAGCTTCGGATTGGATGTGTCAAGCCATTCCGGTTTCTGTCCGCAAGTGACGAAATGGATATATCTCACCCAAGGAGCGAATTTCTCGACACCGCGGAACCAATACTTGAGAAATCCGTAATCCCTGAACCTGGCTTCAGAATACTGGTTCTGAGAGTTGTCTATGATGCCTTTTGCCT
Organism: Butyricicoccaceae bacterium; assembly: GCA_963617065.1. GTDB lineage: Bacteria > Bacteroidota > Bacteroidia > Bacteroidales > UBA932 > Cryptobacteroides. The sequence continues at coordinate 10,269 of CAVENC010000037.1, read as the reverse complement.
GTGCGAAGTCCTTCTTCCAGACAGGGTCGTTCATATCTACCCAAGTCACGACGAAATCAATATCCATATTCTTCATATCCGGTTTCATAGTATCAGTTATTTAGACGATGTTTTACAGACCATAATGTTCTGTATCAGATTGTCTGCGGTCTCCATACCCACGGAGCCGACCCTTCCGAGATTGCAGATGGTCTTTTCAATATCCTTGTCGATTATGCCGTCCGTTTCGCAGGCGTGAATGCCGTCCATAGCAAGCACTGCCGACTGGATGGAACTTGAAACTCCCGAAGCAACTTTCATCGCGCATCCAACTTTGGCACCGTCACAGACCATTCCTGTGATATTTCCGATCATATTCTTTATGGCTGAGCATATTTTTTCGTAGTCTCCGCCCCTGAGCCATACTAGTCCGCAAGACGAACCTGTGGAAGCTACGACGCATCCGCATAGGGCTGAAAGTCTGCCAAGGTATCCCTTTATGTGTATTGCTATGAGATTGCTGAGAATGAGAGCACGTGCCAGCTGTTCGTCAGAGATATTGTATTTCAATGCGTATGCGATGATCGGCATACTTACGGTTATTCCCTGGTTTCCGCTGCCTGAATTGCTCATAGCCGGCAATGTGCATCCCGCCATTCTTGCATCTGAAGCGGCTGCAGTCAGCGCCATTGCATAAGTGAGGAAGTCGTTGCTGAACACTTCACCGACATTGCTCAATATCGTGCGGCCTACTTTAAGCCCGTAGTTGCCTTTCAGTCCTTCCTCAGCCAGAGCCAGATTCAGTTTTTTGTCGTCAAGAATGAATTTAATGTCCTCGAAATCTACGGTCTCGGCAAATTCGCATATTTCCTTGACTGTCAGATGGTAATCAAGAGTGTCCTTCTCTGCGGCGATGTCGCTGTCACATCCAGTGAACAACTTTTCTGTCTTGCCGTTTATGCCGGTCTCAATGATTCTGTCGTGCTCGTCCTCAATGATGCACCAGGACGTGTCCTCTCCTGAATCAATACTGCATTTTACATACAGTTTGTGGCATTTGTTCGCGACGTTTATCACAACATTTCCCTGTGCCACAATCTCTTTTGCGCGTTCAATCGACTCGTTGTCAAGATCTTTCAGAACTTCCAGTCCGTAGCTGGAATCACCGCATACTGCACCGAGCGCGGCGGCGATGCGAAGCCCGATCATTCCGGTACCGGGAATCCCGACGCCCATACCGTTCTTCAGAATGTTTCCGCTGACGTCCACCCGTATTGTCATTGGACAATGTTTCCTGTCAAACGCCTCATTCTGTCCGGAAAGCAGTTCTACGGCTTTGGCACAAGCCAATGCGACGGCAATCGGTTCTGTGCATCCCAGGGCCGGTTTGACCTCCTTGTGCAGCAGTGCAATCAATTCTTTCTCGCGCTGATTCATTTTTGGACTATGTTATTTATGCTCGAAAAATTCCATCACCGATTTGAACAAGGAAATCTTATCCGCATCGTTCTTTATAGTTTCTATCGGGAATCCCATACTTACAGCCCTATATCCTTTTCCTTCAGTGCCTATACCTGCAGTTATGTCTGAATCAGTGTATTGCAGGAATGAAAAAGAACTGTTGGATGCAGGTATGATTCCGTCCGGAGTCTCTACATTGTAAATGTAATCATTTCTGTCCTGATAAAAAGCAAAAGACTTCGGCAATTCCGATATGTCCAGCTTCTTGTTCTTGACAGAACGTACATTTCCGCTCCTGGCGGCGTAGTTTGTGACCCATTTGTAGCCCAGAACTTCCTTGACGAATTTCTGCGCATTCGCCTGATACAGACTGTCCCTGCCGACAGGATATATCTCATCCCACAGGTCGGTACCTATATTGGCACCTGAAATGAGAATGTTGCCGCCGTTTGCAGTGCAGGTGGATATGGCTTTCTGCAGGGCCTCAGGCATTACCTGGAACCTGGATTTCTGTATGGTTCCGAATCCGGCTGGTGTAGTTATCTGTTTTCCGCAGATGATGTCAGTAGCCCAGTACGAATGAAGACTGTCAGTCTCGAAAGCGTCAGCGCTGGCTGAACAGAAACTGTAGCCTGCTGCCATCAGAGCCTTTCCGTGGTTGGAAACGAAATCGAATGTGTTTCCCTGCACTATCTTGCCGGCATCGTATGTATAGGATGCTCCGAATCCCGGATTGTCGTCATCTGTCCAAGGCAATGTGCGGCGGAACTGGTACATTTCACCGATTCTGTTGATTTCATTGATATATGGCACACCGGCATCCAGCCTGTCGTCAAAACCGGCTAAACTCGGGGTGTCAAACCAGGCAGGAGGGGCGACACGGTCGAAATTGTTCACTATAAGTACTTGACGCTCAGTGTTATCAGTTAGCCCGATGCAAAGAGTCTCGGACGGGAAACTCTTGCCGCCTTCATTGCACGCGACGATTTTGTAACTGTAAAGGTGTCCCTTTTCTATTGGAACTGAAGCGACAAGTCGTCCGTCATTTTTCTTGGTGGTGGAGAGCAGCACACCATTGTCGAAAGCACCGTCGTCCAGTCTCGTGTAGAGGATATATTTGTCCGGTGTTGCAGTCTGCTCAAGAGTGTCAATTGTGGGCTTCCAGCTAAGCACTGCATTGTTTCCGGAACTTGTCACGGAAAAAGAGTGTATCGGGAGCGGCTGTACGCAATAGTGGAATCCATATCTCTGACTGAGGAATTTCAAGATGCCCTTGTATATTGCCCTGCTGACGGTGAAGCGGAATGACGGGTCAAGGCCGAACTTCATATCCGCGAAATTCTGATGAGAGAGAAGCTCAAGCAATGTCGCAGGGACTGCAGGCGTTCTTGATTCGCTGTATGACCTGTCGGTCAACTGTCTTCTCCGCCAATTTGGTTCGTACTGAGTGCGTATGTCTGAAATGATTTGGGATTGAACGGCATTTGACAACACTCTTCCCAATATTCGGTCCTCTCCTGTAGCATATTTGCGTGAGCCTTCGCAGATCAAGGTATATATTGACAATGTGCCTATTGTAGAATCTGCCGGAGTGATTCCTGCATCCGAATGGAATGCCAGCGAGAGGTCGAACGGAATACCTTTGCCTTTCTGCTTCGGATTCATCCTTGAACCGCCGCTCATCATTGACACCCAGGCGCCGCGGTCAGCGTAATCATTGGTATAATCAGTGTCGAATTTGCGGGTTATCGTCGTGTCAACACCTGCCCACTGCATCCAGTATAGCGCGCCCTCTGTGAAACTCGGCAGTCCTGAGACTGTCCATTCTTCCTTCGGAACATCGTCCCTTCCTCTTGCAATCTTGCCCATTCCGCCTCCGAACTTCACCGCGTCTGCGGTTACTGTGCTTCCGGATATGAATTTTTCTCCGCTGCGCGTGCTGTTGTCAAGAGTTACCTTGCAGTCAGAATCTTTGTCAAACTCGAATGTGCCGAGATATATCCAGGTGCCACCGCCCATCTTCTGGTTGATGAGGAAATGGCTTGTTCCGCCCAAATGCTTTACAGCGTAATGCGCTGATTCTGAACTGTTGGCGAGTGTCTTGTAGGAAATATAGACTGCATATCTGCCTCTCTTAGGAATGTCCGGAGTCCAAGTCGCAACGGCTGTCGCTTTGGATTTGTCCGTGCACGCAGCCTGGCGGACTGAGCCTTTGGTGAACGGAGCGTCATTGCCGATATAGGTCTCCTTGAAATCTGCGAACCCGATTCCTGCGTCAGTCCATTTGCCTGACTCTGAGTATTTTCCTGTGCGTCTGACTAGACCGGTGCGCTCGCCTTTGAATGTCGGGTCGTTGTCCACGATGACCTCATATTTCTGAGTGTCGCGCTCGCGTGGTGTCATAACGTATGCACCTGAATTTTCCAGCATCGGGATTAAAAACGGCAGCACGTAGCTTTGGGTGTACATATCCTCCACTGTCGTGAACAGCGGAGCGCGTTGCCATTCCCATCTATTGGTCTTTGCCTCGAAATAGCGTCCGTGGCTTTGCCAAAGTGCTATATATTTGCCGGACAATCCTTTGCTGAATTTCATTCCGTCTTCATCTCTGACCATCTGGGGAGATGCGGATGCGTTGGGCATTTTCCACCTGTGGTCGTGGACCTTTCCGTCTGAGCCGGGATATTCCAGAACAAGATCTTTGATCAGTGCGTGTCCTGAATAGATTTCTCCTATTTTATAATGAGAATATTCCACCGGAGACAATTCCCTGAGGGTTGTCTTGAGCCAGTCGATGTCTGTGGAATTCCACGGAATATCTCCTATTCCTGAAGAGAAATGGAAATCGAGATATCCGTTGCGTCTGGATACGGATTCCAGTTTGAAATTGGCAAGTACCGTCGTCCTCTTCTGGATGAGGGTGCGGAGAGTATCGCATTGCTCCCGATATGCCATTGTCACAAGATTCTGGCCTTCTGAATGTTGCGCAATGAACATTGCGGAAAAGGCCAGCAGTATGGAAAGAAATTTTCGAAACATTATTCTCCCGGTTTTCTTCTGCTCCTTGCCAGTGCTACAATAACCATCAGTATTGAACTGAACGACAATCCAAATGCGTCAGCGCGAAAATCATTGATATCACAACTTCTGTAAGTGGTAAGTCCCTGCAGCAGTTCGATAGAGCCTCCCAATATGCAGCCCAGAATGAAAATTCCGATTATGAACAGCAGCGCTGCCCATTTCCCCGTTATCTTTCTGCCGAATGCTATCCAAGCGAGAACAGGGAACGGAAGAAATATGCAGAAATGCGCAATCTTGTCCGCCGGAATGCCGAGTATGAGTTTCTCAGCCGTCTGCATATCGTCGAAATGCCAGAAACACAAAAATCCGACTATGCAGAAGTACAGCAGAAGCATTGTATAATCTATTGTCTTGCGGCACAGGCTTTTCTTTGGCGCCGACTCCAGTTTGAGAACCCCGAAAAATTCCGGCCTGTGAAAATCCGGATTGGCGCAGCTGATTGGTGACCAGCTCAAGAAATGTATGTGCTCCGTCTTGTCACCGCATTTGTAGAAATTGGCGTGCAGCTCGTCAGGCAAATTGTGCGGATTGATTCCGATCAGATGGAACGGGATGAACATTCCTACGCTCCAGCGGAATAGTTCTCCGTTTATGTCAATCTGCTTGCGCGGGAGTGTGGAGAACCTTTTGACTTGTTTCAGCTGTTCTTTTGTGAAATGGCTGTAATCTTCGCGGCTTTTCCTTTTGGCGGTCAGCAACGTTCCGATGCAGTTCATTTCGAAGTTGTAATAGGTGCCGTCCGTCGGATGAGATATGAAGAATTCGCAGCAACTGTCCTCCCATACTGAGCCGTTGTCTTTTAGAGCATCTGCCCGCAAGTCGAGTCCATACACCTCGTATAGTATGCCCAGGCCCTTATTGCACCAGGCAGCTCTGACTGTGCATTCTGGTTTGTAGGGAAAGTCTTCCGGCCAGTTGACTGTATCTACGTTTGCCGTGCCGGATCTCTCGCAGGTCGCGTTGTTGATCAACTCGGCGAATTCTTTTATATTTTTTGCCTTGTCAATGCCTTTCGCATACGGCAAAGTCATTGTTCTCCTGTTGTCCATTCCTCTAAAGGCTCTGCATATCAGTTAGTTTCTTGTAATACCCGTTCAACGCCAGCAATTCTTCGTGCTTTCCGCGCTCAACGATATGTCCCTCCTGCATAACTATGATTTCATCCGAATTCTTAATTGTGGAGAGACGGTGCGCGATTGCTATTGTCGTTCGACTGCTCATAAGCCTGTCCAGCGCCTCCTGTACCTGTTTCTCGGACTCCGTGTCCAATGATGCGGTAGCTTCGTCCAGAATAAGGATTGGCGGATTCTTGAGTATAGCTCTGGCAATACTCAGTCTCTGCCTCTGGCCACCTGAGAGTTTCATTCCGCGGTCACCGATATTGGTGTAGTATCCGTCCTCCTTCTCCATAATGAAATCGTGGGCGTTGGCAATCTTGGCCGCCGCAATCACCTCGTCCATAGTCGCGTTTTCGACTCCGAACGCTATGTTGTTGAAGATGGTGTCATTGAACAGAATAGGCTCCTGATTGACATTTCCCATAATGCTTCTCAGGCTGTGCAACGTTATCTCGCGGATATCTGTGCCGTCAATTTTGATGCTGCCTTCCTTGACATCGTAGAATCGCGGAATCAAATCAACGAGTGTGGATTTTCCTGCACCGGACTCTCCGACTATGGCGATTGTATGTCCTTTCTTTACAGTCAAGTTTATGTCATCAAGAATCTTGCGGTCAGAATTGTAGGAGAATCCTACGTGCTCGAACGTTATGCTGTCATTGAAACCGCTGATTTCCTTTGCATTAGGGATTTCCTTTATGTCGCTTTCAGTGTCAAGAATCTTGTTGATACGCTCGACGGAAGCCATACCCTTTGGAATGTTGTATCCTGCCTTGGCAAACTCTTTCAACGGATTGATTACGCTGTAGAGAATAACCATATAGAATATGAATGTCGGCGCGTCGAACCAGGCTTTTTCGCTCAATATGATTGTGCCTCCGAACCAGAGCACGATCATTATCAGAATCGTGCCGAGAAATTCGCTCATAGGGTGAGCCAATGCCTGCCTTGTGGCAACACGTCCGGTCTTTTTCTTTACAGCCTCAGTGATGTTGTCGAATCTTGTCTGCATCTTGTCCTCGGCTACGAATGCCTTGATGATGCGCAGACCGCCCAATGTCTCCTCAAGTTGGGACATAGTGTCACTCCACAGAGCCTGGGCTTGGAGTGAACGCTTCTTCAGCTGGCGTCCGAGTGCGCTCATAAGCCATATCAGAAGAGGAGCCACGAGAATCGTGAAGATGGTCAGCTGCCAGCTGGTCACGATCAAGGTGCTCATATATATCACGATGAGGATAGGGTTCTTCAACAACATATCCAGCGTGCTCATAATGGAGTTCTCCACCTCGCCGATATCACCGCTCATTCTGGCTATGATGTCGCCCTTCCTTTCCTGTGAAAAGAATCCTAGCGGGAGAGACAATATCTTGGAATACAGCTCCCTGCGCATATCTCTCACGACATTTGTGCGGATCGGAATCATCACAGCGGAAGAGCCGAAGTAGCACGCCGTCTTGAAAAATGTCATTATTCCCAGCCACAGGCAGAGAAGCAATAGCGTCGTGGAAGCGCCTTTGTCCGCGATAAGCAGAGTTATGCCGTAGTAGGCGTTGTTGATTACCAGTTCTTTCAGACCGACATCGGGGGAATCCCACGGAATGAACGTGTAAACCGTGTCGTTAATCTTGAACAGTATCTGAAGTATAGGGATTATCAGCGAAAATGAGAATATGTTAAGGATAGCTGAGAGTACATTCAAGACAATCGAGCTTCCCAGATATCCGCTGTAAGGTTTGACGTACTTCACCAGTACGCGCCAAAATTCCTTCATCTGCAATATAAAAATTTAGCAAGTGTTCCAATCTTGCGTTTGTAATCATTATTCCGCCCCAAGTGATTTGGTAAAGCGTTGTTTCGCCGGCAAGGTGCAGGCAATCAGCAAAGATAATGAAAAATCTCTACATCACCTTCTCAATCCAGTGGAACATAAGCCAGATGCGGCGCTTCAGAATGTTCATATCCAATGATTCGACGTTGTCTGCCGGCTTGTTGTTGTTCATCGTGATTCCGGAGGTGAACATTACGGAAGGTATCTTGTTTTCGATAAACGCCCTCTGGTCGCTGATTCTACGGTAGAAGATGTTCGTGAAATCCTTGCTCCCGAAATAATCGAATCCCAGCTCCAACTCGCTGCCGAACTTGAGGTTGCAGATGCTGAGCAGCCCTTTTTTGTCCTGTCCTATTGCATCCTGTCCGAGCATTATTATGAAATCTTTTCTTCCGGATTTCAGCGTGCTCATAGTGCCTCCGATCTGATCGATGTTCACGACCATCCGGATTTTGTCGGAGTTTATGACCTCGTGGCTGACAGGATCTGTGAGTTTGCCGTCTAGAATCATCTTCATAAGGGCCCTGGAACCTTTCATACTGGCAGATTTGGCATCGAGAGCTGCGAAAATTATATTGCAGTCATAAGCTCTGCCGAGATGGCGCATCGCGGAGAACATTTCTGCGATGCTGGTCATTGCGACGACGCCTGAAGCATTGCTGTCTGCGCCCGGATACAGTGTTCCGTTAAGCGTGCCGAGTCCGTCGTAGTGAGCCATCACGACTATGTAAGAATCCCGATGACGTTTTGTAGAGCCCGGAAGAAAACCGATGACGTTTCTGCCGAACGGCTCATAGAAATGTGTGGAATAATTCTGCCCGCAGGGCATAAGTCCAATGTCAATGAATCTGCGGATAATCCAGAAAGCGGCTTCCGTGTTTCCCGCCGAGCCTGTCCCTCTGCCGGCGCAAAGACTGTCGGAAAGAAATTCTATCTGCCTGTAAAGTTTTGATTCCCAGACTACATTGTGTGCCTGTGTGCTGCTGGCTACTCCGATGCTGGGAGCTGATTGAGCTGATGCGACCGCAGTGGTCAGAGCGAGAATGGCAGTATAGAATATTTTTTTAATCATTTTGTCTATTGAAGCACGATAATTGATTATCTTTGTAAGATTCGAAAATGACTTCAAAATTAGAAATTTCTGATGAATTCAGGAAATTTTAAAGGCTTTCTGATAGCGACAATCCTATGTTTGATCTCGATGTCAAACGTATATGCCCAATACGACAAGGACGTTTTCTTCTTCAGGGGGAGGCGTGCTTTGGCTGATGGTAAATTCTCTGCGGCAATCGAGAATTTCAACGTGCTTTCGCGTATTGACAGTACGGATTATTGGACATTCTTTTATCGCGGAATCGCCAAATACAATCTCGGTGACCTTCGCGGTGCGCAGAAAGATTTTAATACGTCAGTAAGGCTCAATCCTGTGTTCACATCAGGTTATCATTACCGTGCCATAACAGAAAGCCGTTTCGGAAATTATGACAAGGCGCTGGACGATCTGCAGAAAGCGATTTCTCTGCGTCCTGGCTATGTCGGGCTTTATTTCAGCCGCGGTGTGACGTATTTTCTCGCTCAGCAGTTCGACAAGGCGGTAGGCGATTTCGACAGATATATCAGAAAGGAACCCAAAGATCCTTCGGCATACTTGAACAGGGGAGCCTGCCAGCTCTTTCTCAAGGATACGACAGCGGCGTTGGCTGATTATAACAAGGCCATTTCGCTGGACAGGTTTGAACCTGAAGGCTATATCAGAAGAGGGCGGCTCTATGCAGCTTCGCATCAGTATGATGACGCTATCTCTGATATGAATATGGCAATCGAACTGGACTCAACCAGCACTTTCGCATATTTCAACAGGGCTGTGATGTATTACGAGCAGAACAATCTGAATGCGGCGATGGAGGACTTGAACAGGGTGCTGAAGGATGAGCCTGGCAATGCGCTTACTCTGTATAACCGAAGCCTTATCAACGCGCAGGTCGGCAATTTCGAAGATGCGCTTGAGGATATGGACCGAGTGATCAATATCAATCCGGGAAATGTGCTTGCCTACTACAACAGGGCCTCATATTTTGTGAATATGCAGAGGTGGCGGGATGCCCTCGAGGATTATGACAAGGCGATATCGTTGTATCCTGATTTCGCGAAGGCATATTTGAACAGGTCCTATGTGGAGAATATGTTGGGAATGAAGAAAGAGTCCAAGAACGACTACGATACAGCCAACCGCAAGATCAGTGAATATCGCGCGAAAACCGGAGACGGTTCGGTGTCTTTTGCTGATACCACCCAGAAATACAGTTCTCTGCTGTCTCTTGACGCTGACTTCGCAAAGAAAGATTTTGATGACGAGATGCTGCAGCACAGGGATGTGGACGTCCGGTTGAGGCCATTGTACCGCTTCCGGCTTTCAAATACCAGGGACGGTGTGCAGTATGCTCTCAAATACCGTTATGAGAATCTGCTGGTGGATAAATTTCTCAGAGAGGCCGAAGTGCCTATTACCGTGTCAAATTCAGATACTGCGGATGTCGCCGTCTCTACGGAATACGAGAGCAAGATCTGGTCTTTGTCCACAGCTTCGTCGGAGGGCGAATTCCTTAAGGCGCTCGGCGATGTGGCTGAAAAGCAGTTCAACTCTGCGTTGACTCATTATGACAATGCGGTGAGCCTCAATACTTCCGACAGATATCAATCCCTATATAAGGCATTTTATTATATGAACAGGGGAGTGCTGAGAGCTGATATGATTGACTTCATTTCGTCCATAGAAAACAATGTGCAGACACTTACGATGGA
>CAVENC010000036.1:0-21949 GCA_963617065.1 Butyricicoccaceae bacterium | reverse complement strand
CCGCGCTGTCCTCACCTCCCCTTTTGAAAAGGTCCTCATAATTCGGCTCAAGCGAGTAACCGCCTATCTCCTCAATCTGGGCAATCGCGCTCAGACAAGAGGCGTAATCCTGCTGATAGAGTTTGCTCTTGGCAAGCATCGCAAGTGCGGCACCTTTGGTAATGCGGCCTACATTGTCTCCTGTTCTGGTAGCAGGAAGTCCCTCAACCGCATCAGTCAAATCCTTGTCAATCTGCGCATAAACATCTGAAACAGATGACAATCCCACGTGTATTGCGGCATTCGTATTCTGAGGCTGCAACTTGAGAGGCACTTTTCCGAAGATATTCACAAGATTAAAATATGAATATGCTCTGAAGAATTTTGCCTGGGCAACATAGTCAGTCTTCTTGTCACTGTCGAGATTTGACATCGCAGCGACATAAGTTATTACGTTGTTCGCGCGGGTAATGGTCTCGTAAGTGTGCTGCCAATATTCGCTGATCGGACCATTGTCCGCTGTAGCAGTAAAATTGTCGATACTGTTGATGTCAGCCTGGTCACCTGCATTGCCGCCCTTTACTGAATCGTCAGAAGCCACGTCAGTGAAAATCCAGAGCTCATGGTCGTACAATGAATTGTAAACGGCATTCACCGCATACTCCGCATTGCTGGCTTTCTTGTAGAAAGTATCGGAGGTAAAACCGCCTTTGAGTTCCTCGTCAAGGAATCCGCAGGAAACTGCCGAAATTGAAACAGACGCTATTGCAAGGCCTGCATATATTATATTTTTCATACTCGGTTTCATACAATCAAAATTTTTCACGTCAGATTTTCGTCTTCTAGAATGTGATATTGAGACCCAATGTCACGCTTCTTGCCACCGGATATGTACCCCAGTCAATACCGTTCGCCCTGTCGCCCTCTGATGAGGAGTTGGTGCTGACGGTCATCTCCGGGTCAAGTCCGGAATACTTCGTGAATGTCAGGAGGTTGGAACCTGCGACATAGAGTCTGCAGGATGACACCGGACAATTCTCTTTCATCTTGAAATTGTATCCCAACTGGATATTCTTCAGACGCACGTAAGAACCGTCCTCGAGGAATCTTGTAGAGGCCTTGACATTGTTTGTCTTGCCGCTCCAGGAAGCCCTAGGCTGTGTATTGGAATGATTCGTTTCTGTCCAATGCTCTTTGTAATAGCGCTTTGTAAGATTGAATCCTCTGTAGTATCCTTCAATATCATAGTTAATCTGAGAGAATATCTTCTGGCCGAATGCGCCCTGGAAGAACATTGAGAAATCCCAGTTCTTGTAGTTGAGCGCAAGATTGAGTCCGGCAGTGAACTTAGGAATTGCCGAGCCGCAGAATGTACGGTCCTTCTCGTCAATGACTCCGTCGTTGTTGATATCCTTGTATTTCACGTCACCCGGAACGATTGTTCCTGACGCTCCCTGATTGGCGTGGAGCATAATCTCGGTATTGCTCTGGAAAATGCCCTCCATCTGATAGAGATAGAACGAACCGATAGGGTGTCCCACCTGGGTAAGTGTGGCGTAAACGCCTGAATCAACTCGACCGCTCTGGATTGGTGAATTAAGTGAAAGCACTTCGTTGTGCAGATAGCCTCCGTTGAGCGTCACATCAAATCCCCAGTCCTTGAAATTGCGGCGGTAGAACATCTCGATGTCAACTCCCGTATTGAGTACGGAACCGTTGTTCACCCAAGGCGCGCTCAGATTGCCGACTGAAAGCGGAACTGACTCCTGCACAAGCATATCCTTGGTCACCTTGTAATAGTAGTCCACAGACACTCCAAAGGTGTTGTTGAATCCTTCATAGTCCACGCCGACATTGACCTGACTGGATGTTTCCCATTTCAAGTTCTCGTTTGCCAGTGCTGTCTGCGCGTAACCGTTGACGACGCCTGTGCCGATTGCGTAATAATAATTTGGGGTGTAGCGGTCATTATAGGCATAAAGGCCTATATTCTGGTTTCCAATCGCACCGTAACCGGCTCTGATCTTAAGTTTGTTGACCGCCTCCAGCCCCTTGAGGAAATCCTCTTCCTCCATATTCCAGCCCGCGGATACTGAATAGAATGTACCCCAGCGGTTCTTTTTGCTGAATCTTGAAGAACCGTCCTCGCGGATGATTGCTGAAACATAATATTTACTCTGATAATTGTAGTTTGCCGAAGCGAAGAATGACATCAGGGCAGAACCTGACTCTCCTTGAGTAGCACGGTTGATGCCATTTCCGAGTCCCACATAGACAAGATTCTTGGAAGTGTCAGCGAACTGTGTGTCAGACAGGCCGACTGACTCCTCGTGATTCTTTATCAACTCAGTACCGACAAGGTAGTTCACTGAATGGGCACCGAAATTCATACGATGGTTGAACGTGCTGTTCACTGTCCAGTTAAGGTCATTCACCTTGCTGACATCCAAGTTGTTGGAACTGTTGATTCTGTTATTGCTACCCCAAGTCGGATTGAATACTCGCAATGTGTAGTCGCGATAATCGACTCCGGCCGTGGTGTTCAGGAAAATGTTCTTAGTGAAGTTGATGAGAATATTTCCGGTAGCGAGCAATGACTTGGTCTTGCTTGTCCTGTCGGTGTTGTCAATCAAGCCTTCCGGGCTGTAGCCGTCACCGAAGAAAGTGTTGTACGACGAATTGCCGTAATATTCGCTCGGGAGATCGACATAATTCCCTTCCGAATCATAAACAGGGATTGCAGGGTTGCGGAAGAACGCATAGCGGACCACGCTGCCGCCCTCGCCTGAGCCATAGCCGTCACCTGAGCTGGAAACCATTCTCTGGCTTGAAAGCGAACCGTTTATGTTGAGACCTACCTTAAGCCAGTCTTTAACCTGCGAGGTAATGTTTGACCTCAAACTTCCGCGCTGATAATTCGTGGTGCGGATAATACCTTTCTGTCCGTAGTACGAACCGCTGACTAGATACTGTGTCTTATCGTTTCCGCCGCTGACTGAAAGCTCGTGTGAATTGATAGGAGCGACCTGGAATATTTCCTTGACGTGGTTGACGTCAGCAAAATCCTTGAGATACTCACCTTCTATCAGAGGACGCTTCACGACAGAGCTTGCGTTGTCCGCAGTAGCCGCTTCGTTGTACATCTGAATATATTCGGCAGTGTTCGTCATAGGAGTCAGATGTCCGTGGAACTGCACGCCAGACTGCATATTGTAGCTAATCCTTGCAGAGCCTTTCTGTCCGGACTTGGTAGTGACGAGAACGACACCGTTGCTCGCACGTGAACCGTAAATAGCCGCAGAAGATGCATCCTTCAGGACAGTAATGTTCTCGATATCGTTCGGTGAGATATTGTTGAGACCGGACTCTACAGGAATACCGTCCACAATGTAGAGCGGATCGTTGCTGGAACTAATTGAACTTGAGCCACGTACACGAACCGAGATGGAAGATCCCGGAGCTCCGGTCTGCGATGTAACCTCAACGCCGGCAATACGTCCCTGAAGGGACTGGGACACCGATGCTACAGGAACCTTTGTCAGTTCCGTTCCGGTAACTTTGCTGACCGCGCCGAGCACATCTCTCTTTTTCTGTACAGAATAACCGACAACCACTACATCGTCGAGCACAGTTGCGTCAACATCCATTGCGACATTGATCACGCTCCTGCCCGAAACAGGGATTGATTTAGCGGAATATCCGATACAAGTAAACTCAAGAACGACGTCGCCGGAAGGGACAGTTATTTCATAATGTCCGTCAATATCGGTAACGACTCCGTTCGTTGTGCCTTTTACAAGCACGCCTGCACCGATCATTGATTCGTTGGTTGCAGAATCAGTAACCGTACCGCTCACCTTCACCTGAGCGAAGGCCGAGAACGGAAGCAGAGCAAGTATGAGCAATATAAACCTCTTCATATTACTATTTGTATGAAATTATGTTATTGTCTATAATCAGTTTACCATCAACATTTTCAATGCGAGAGCCTGCAGGAATTTCCACTGCGACCACAGCCGACTTGCCGGCCAGGCGTATTTTAGCGCTATAGTTGACGTTCTTTGCCAGATACTTCTTGGAGACGATATCGAAAATATCTTTCTTATCTTCACCAAGAGTATATTTCACAACTTTTTCCTCTTCATAAGGATTGTAGATGAGATATTCCGGATAAGGCTTGTCCGCATAAAAATCAGTCGCGTTGCAGTCGAGTCTGAGAACTCCCTCCACATTAGTCGTATCTACGATGGCTCCGAGGATTCCGCAAGCCGAGGTGCTGTAAAGAGAGAACATACTCTCCTTAGGATTGGTAGGATACCAGAGCGGACCGTCACCGAGAGCCACAGGATGCACACCAGCGCCCGGACCTTCTGCATATTTCTCGTTTGTAGCACCGAGCACATTCTCGAAACGGAGTCCTTCGTAACCCACTATTCCGTTCGTATAATCCAAACGTCCAGGAAGACACTGATGGTCGTCCGGAATCTGATCCGGGAAGAACAGACGGCAGTTGTTTGCAAGATTAAGCATCCATTTGCCTATCGCTTCCGCATATTGAGGCTGATATTTCACTACCGGAACGAACGGCCAAGCCACGTCGATACTGTTCATAAGGAATGCGAATCCGCCGCCGTCAATCAGGCTTCCCTGCAGACCGCTGATTTCATAGTCACCCCATTTACCGGCAGTGATTCCCCAACCGGTACGGCTTCTTTCAGGATTAGTGCATCCGTCGAAAACCCAGCCGAACATCTTGGACAAATCGTAGTCTGTGCCATATTCCGCATTGAGTCTGGCAGCGGTGTAAATGCCCATCGGCAGCAATATTTCATAGAAACGGCTCTCTTTCTGAGAATCCAACGCCGCGATTGCACTCTTGGCGTGCTCCAGATAACGTGCATCACCAAATTTGCGGTATGCGGCAAGAAGTACCCAACCATGTCCGCCAGCCGCATCCTGCTGCTCAGGAATCCAGTTTGTCATCCCCTGCATTTTCGAGTAGTCGAAATAGGAATAATCATAATTTCCCGCGAGCACCTCGTCAGCTTTAGTGAACTGGTCAGCAACTGTGCGGAGTATGTCATCCGCACCGGATACTCCTGGAAACAGCTCGCTTACAGCATAATACAACACATTAGGATATACATCATACCACCAGTCGCGTCCATATCCTCCGCCGAGCAGAGCCACGTCAGGACAGGTGTTGTTCATCACGATATTCCAACCGTTGTCCTTGTTGAAATAGTTCTGAACCATCTTGACATAGTTGTATCCTTCCGGAGACGTTGTCTTGTCTATTCCGAGTAGGCCTGCGCTCAACAATGCGTGCAAAGTATTTAGGCTCTCGTGGAACTCGCCGTTATTGCGGTCAGGTCCCTGGCGGTCATCCGCCATAGCCGTATATAATCCGAATGTAGCCTGAGGAAAATTTCTCTGCGCATTGTCTATCCAAATGACCGGCCCGGCAGGCAGAGTCGAATTGAAATCAAAAGCATAGGATTCAAAGTCCAGCGCCTTCTGTTTCCAGTCCATCATCTTGTACGGCTGAGGAAAATCAGCCATAAGATTAACACGGGCAATTTCCACCTGCTCGACAGGAGTTCCGATTTCGGCATTCCTGCAACATCCTACAGCCGAAAGCAAGGCTGCAAACACTATAAAAGACTTTTTCATTACTTAACGTCTGAATAATCGCGGTCAATAACTTTGACGATATGCTTCGCGAGCGGAAGGGACAGCAATTGAAGTCCGCCGACGATAAGCAGAGCGTAACGCAGAGCGATATCTTCGGAGAAAACTTTGGCAATCACAATGAAGAGTATCATTCCGAGTGCCCTGCCGGCAAAGAGGCCGACTTCGTGAGAAAGAATATATGTATAACCGTCTCTCTTCTCAATTGCTGCAACCGCATCGATAGTCTTCATCATCGTCGGGAAGTAAGCCAAATCGTGCAACGGCTGGAAGAATATCTTGCAAAGTATGAACACATAGGCGCCTGTTGCAGAAAAAAGTATGCCATTGGCAAGCGTACCGGCAAAGAAAACGAAAAGACCTACGCCGAAAATAGCCATTCTGTGCTGCGGTTTTGCTACTCTTCCAAGCACATACACCACAATCGCGGTCAACACGCCACCAACTCCCTGAATCAATCCGAGCTCACCCTCGCCACCTATAAACTTGATAATCAAAATTGAAGGAGCAGTTACCAGGAAGCCTTGCACCATACCTTTAAGTGAGGCGAGCGAAAGCATCTCGTTCCACAGTTTGTGGAATTTGATATGGAAGAAATCCTTGTTTGTCGGCTGCGGGAAGTCACCCTGGTAAAGTGCTATGCAAGACAATATGCAGACCACCAGCGCACAAACTGTAACAAGTTGGTAACCATTCTGGATATCCAATATATGTCCGAAGAACTCTTTGCCTTCAATGTTCGCTAGCAAAGCTCCTACAGCCACCGGAATCACGATATTCCAGAAAGAGAAGAAGAAAGATTCAAATCCGAAGAAGTAGTTTCTGTTCTCGTCATTTGTGGAGTAAAGTGTAAGCAGGTATCTGTTTGTCCAGAAGAAACCGGTAGTAAGTCCAAGGAAGAATCCGGTACCGCAAATCATTGTGACATCCACCTCTTTGATGAACATCATAACCATCAAAGCTACTGCGGAAAACATAATTCCGAAACTGTAGAGCAACTTCACGCTGGCTTTCCTGAGAAGCACACCGTTTATCACCGCGGAAATGACGACACCTATATACATACACAACTGATAGATAATCACCATTGAAGCGACTCCGGTATTTCTCATTATGTATGCACCTGCAAAAATCTCGATAATAGGCAGGACCATTGCAAAAAGCAAGTTGGTCAGCAACAGAGTCTTGATATTCTTTGGCTGGGAAAGGAAAAACTTTATTTCACCGACTGTTTTCATTCTATTGTTTTGCTATTGTTACGAGAGATCACTCTCTATTATTTCTTGAGCGAAGACAATATTTCTTTTATAGAAAATTCCGCACTGCAAATCACCTCGTCAGATGCGCCGTAGAAGATGCGTATCGTGTCGTCATCTATCAGGTACTGTCCGTTCGTGAACACTACGTTTCCGAAGAAACCTGTCTTCTCGTAATCTGCAATCGGCTCCATTATAGGCTCTTCGCTGCGGGCAATAACCTTTGTAGGATCATTTATATCGAGAAGGAGAGCGCCGAGGCAATAGCGGTTTTCAGCATTGGCACCGTGATAAATCTCCAACCAACCTTCGCTTGTACGGATAGGAGCCGCACCAGCGCCTACTCTTGCCGAATCCCATTTGCCTTCCCTTGTGGTAGCGATGCAAACGTGCTTGCCCCAGTGGATACGGTCCGGTGATTCTGCCACCCAAATATAGTTTCCGCCTAATTCCGGGCTGCTCGGACGGTGGAAAGCATAGTACTTGTCACCGATTTTTTCCTGGAACAATGCGCAATCTTTGTTGTGAGGAGGGAAAATCATCCCGTGCCTTGAGATATTCTTGAAGTCTTTAGTCTCCATCAGACCGACTCCAACAGCTACAGGTGAGACTTCAGTAAATGTCAGGAAATATCCGTCCTCCATAGTGGCCACCCTGCAGTCCTCTATTCCGAATGACTCCTGGAATCCTTTACCGAAAATAGGTTTAATCTCAGGATCTTCCGTAAAATGAACATCGTCTTCGCTGCATACTGGACGCAGATATGACAACGTGGTCAAGTAATCATTGCCTTTGTACTTGATAACCCTTGCGTCTGAAGCATCGAGTGCAGGATCGTTCTTGTCGAAAGTGAGGACCTCAATTTCTCCCTTTTCATTATATATAGGGAAACTGATTTTGCCTTCCTGCTGAACCGGGCGCTCCGCAACTCTGAGGAGAAGCCAGGTTTTACCATTCATTCTGAATACTCCTGGATTCAGGAGACAGGTGATTTCCATTCCGGGGATGCAAGCCTTGAGATCTGATGGCCTGAGAATAGGATTGTTGATGTTTCTTTTTGCTATGTCCATAATACGAATCTGTTCTAGTGTGTATTTAAGCATCGCCAAACGCGAAGCACTTAAAACGTTTGCAAAGGTAAATGTTAGATTAGTTCACCCAGTGTGTTATTTTTACAAAGAGGTGTTTTTTTATTACATTTGCCGAAAAGAAACAGAAATTATGTCGCTTCGAAGATTGGCGCTTTGCATATCGTTAGTTCTGATGACAGCAATAAGAATGTCAGCGGACATCAGATACATCTCCAGCAGAAACGGGCTCTCAAACAGCTCTGTCACTTGTATTTACAAGGACAGTGAAGATTACGTCTGGTTCGGCACTTGGGACGGGTTGAACAGGTATGACGGAAGCGAATTCGAGATTTTCAGATCATCACTCAACGAAAGAAGCCTGAGCAGCAGCATTATCCGTCAGATAATGGAAGACAATCATAACAACCTGTGGATTGCAACTGACAGAGGAATCGACAAATTCGACAGAAGAGACAACAGTTTCACGAGATATTTCTCTGAAATCGCCAAGAAGGGAATGTTTTCGGAACATTCTTTCTTTCTCACTAAAGATCCGGAAGGCAATCTGTACGCCGCAGTTTCCGGCTATGGCCTGTATCTGTTCAACAGGACGAGCGATGCGTTTGACATCAAATATCGGACATCACAACCGCTGTCCGGCTTATGGTGTGACAAATCGTCCTGCATCTGGGCGCTCTCCGAAAACAATCTTTACAGAATACCCAAATCCGTTGACGGGACACATTTTCCGGTCGAGGCATTGGCTGACAAGGATATAGATTTCGCAACTCTTGGAGTGAACGGCTACACCTTATGGTACAAGTCATCCAAGAGCGACATCATCAAGTGCATTGACCTGTCCACAGGAAGCACAATCCGGGAGCTCACAATTCCGAGGGACACAAAGAAGGTAACTTGCCTGGACAATTCCGGCTCGGCGATACTTGTAGGCACAGACAGCCGTCTGCTGGAATATTCAGATAACAAGGCCCACGAACTTTATGGCAACATCCCTGTACTGTCACTGTCAAAAGACGCCAACGACATAATCTGGGTAGGTACGGATATGCTCGGAGTCGCGATAATATCCAATATGGAAACTCCGTTCCATTCAGTAAACGGAAAGAAGCACAAGATATTCGCAAACAGCGCAGTCCGATCTTTTTATGAAGAATTGCCTGGACGGATGTGGATAGGCACCAAAGGCAACGGGCTGATACTTATGAATTTGTCCAACAATTCGGAAATCCGCAGATATGACACTCATAACGGCTTGAACGACAACAACGTATATTCTCTTTACGAAGGGGATGAAGTAATCTGGGTCGGAACTGACGGCAAGGGGCTTGACTACATAGAGAAAAGCAGCGGAAATGTCTGCAGCCTATCCGTGCCCGAAAGCCTCAACTTCTCTTCCGTATATTCCATTCTGCAGACAGAAAGGAATGTAATCTGGCTCGGAACCAGCGGACACGGTCTCTTACGCATCGAGATTGACAGATCCAAGAAGCCTTACAAAGTTGCCTCATACAAGCAATTCACCATTGACAACGGACTGGAGTCTAACATAGTATATTCTCTTGCGCTTGACAATGAAAGAAATGTCTGGGCAGGAACCCGAGGCGGCGGATTAAGCCGGTTCAGAACAGACGGAACATCAGCACCGATAGACATTGACAAGGATATAGCGGAAGCTATCAACGACATAACATACCTCCTCATAGACAATAACGGAGAACTGCTTATGGGGACGAGTCTCGGCCTATATTCGAGAAACAAGGAAGGGCAGGTAAGAAAAATCGAATCGCAGCATATTGATGGAACCAGCCTGCACGGCATCATTGAGGACACGAACGGAGCACTTTGGGTCAGCACCAACAACGGACTGATACGGATCAACCGAGGCGTAAATTCTGTTGCCGAAACTAGATTTTCAGCGGAAGACGGTCTCCAGAGCAATGAATTCTCGGATGGAGCCTGCCTGCTCAGCCCGTATTCCGGACAAATTTTCTTCGGCGGAATATCCGGCTTCACATATTTCAACCCTGACGAGACCGGACAGTCCAAAACTTTTCCGAAACTTCATCTGAAAGGCGTATATATAGGAAACGACAGACACACAGACTGCATTCAGGAGAAGAACGGACAACCGGAAATCATCATCAGCCCTCAGAATTCTTCTTTTACTCTGAAGTTCGCCACTATGGACTACACATTCGCGGACAGATGCGAAATTGCCTATAATCTGAGCGGCCACTCCAAGGACTGGATTTATCTCGGCACGTCCAAGAACATCGCGTTCTCAGCCCTGCCGCACGGACACTACAGACTTGACGTAAGGCATACCAACGCAGACAAGGTCTGGAGCGACGACATCTATTCCATAGACATAAACATCCTCCCCCATTGGTATGAGACGTGGTACACATTTCTGCTACTTGTGCTTCTCATCGTGCTGTTCTGCAGCGCATTAGCCTGGAGTTTCATCTCAAGACGCAGGGAACGCAGGCAGATAAAGGAGCAGGAAGACGAAAAAGCAAAGATGATTGACATCCACGAAGCCAAGTTGCAGTTTTTCACCAATATAGCACACGAGTTTTCCAACTCTCTGACTCTCATATACGGTCCTTGCAAAGAACTCCAGAAGAGCAGCCAACTGTCGTCTTCAAGCCGCAAGTATCTGGACTATATCGAGACCAACAGCTCCAGGATGCTCAATCTGATACAGCAGATCATCGCATTCCGACGCACGGAAACAGGACATCTGAAATTGCATCCGGAGGAAGTCTGCATAAATGAAATCATTCTGCACGATGAGGAATATTTCAGAGGCAAATTTGAGGAAAAGGGGCTGCAGATAAAGACTGAAATAGATCGGGAAGACGTCAAATGGATTACAGACAAGGACAGCATAGAGAAAATCATCTTCAATCTGCTTTCCAATGCGACCAAATACACGCCTGACGGGGGCACTATAACCCTCAAATGCTCGGAAGCCAATGACAGGCTCTGCATATCCGTCACCAACTACGGAATCGGTATTCCGGAAAAGAAAAGATCAGCCATATTCGACAGGTTCGAGGTGCTTGACAAATTCGAGAACGATATTCGCAAAGGTAAGATCAGTAACGGAATAGGACTTTCTATGTGCAAAAACCTCGTGGAACTGATGCAGGGACGCATCTGGATCGACAGCGACGGAGAAAGCTACACCTCATTCTGCTTCGAACTTCCAGAGTTGCAAATATCTGAAACAGAGACAGAACCGGCACCAAGTTCCGCAGAACAGCCACAGATTTTCGATGAAAAAACCTCTTCCGCGGACACCAGTTCCACTTCTGACACCTCCGCTCAAGATGCGGATGAATCACATCCGTCCAAAAAACGCATCCTTATCGTGGATGATGATGCCGACATAAGAAATTTCATCAAAGGACTGCTTTCAGACAACTACAATGTATTAGAAGCGACCAACGGACGCGAGGCATTGCAGGAAATAGAAAGCAACTTGCCGGATTTGGTGATATCAGACGTGGTTATGCCAGTCCTTGACGGATTCCAACTGCTGAAAACCATCCGCGAAAATCCAAAATACAAACATATCCCGGTGGTACTTCTCACGTCTGGCAATTCAGACGACAACAGGAAACTCGGACTTGACCGCGGAGCTGACGCGTTTGTCGGCAAGCCGTTCAATCCGGATATGCTCCAGTCTGTGATAACCAACGTGCTGGGACGTGACGAGGCGATAAAGGACTATTCCAACTCCGCATACAGTGCAATGGACAGATTCCTCGGAGTCGAAATATCAAAGGAGGACAGAGCCTTGTTCACTGAAATCACCGATATCATCAGCAGCAATATCGACAACGACCAACTTTGTATGGACTTTATCGCCGAGAAGCTGTCTATCAGCAAGATGCAGCTCTACCGCAAGTTCAAGTCTTGCCTTGACATAACACCTATCGAATATATCAAGACGTTACGTCTGGAGAAGGCGGAAAAGCTGCTGAAGACGACGACGCGCACTGTCCAGCAGATAATGTATGACTGCGGATTCAACAGCAAGACCTATTTCTACAAAGAGTTTGCGAAGAAATACGGCGTCACCCCGAAACAGTATCGCGACGAAGTCAGAATCGACTAAACAGCGGCGAATAAGAATTGAAAAAATCTTTGATTATATAAAACGACTCATTATATTTGTAACGATTTGCTTTATGACTTTCGGGTACGATGAGAGCGCAATAGAGTCGCTCATAGGAAATCCCCCCCCGTACTAGAAAGTTTTGAACCGACCATACTTGCGAGTAGGAGCAGCGGAAAGGTGTGCTGACGCTTGACGATGGAAAGTTCATCAATTTTCATTTCTCAGGAGAAAATATTTTTTATGAAAAAAAATTGTGGGGGCATTGGGCCTACCGCAGTTATTTTCCGCAAGAAGTTGTTTGGACACAAAATATTTATACACAGATATGAAAAAAATCATTGCACTCGCATCCGCTATGCTGATTGGAGTTTCAGCATTTGCACAGCAGGCTCTCTGGGGAGGCTCACAAATCATATCCCCTGAGATTCACGAAGACAACACCGTGACATTCAGATTTATGGCCCCTAAAGCCATAAAAGTTCAAGTAACCGGAGATTTCCTTCCTGTTCAGAAAGTTTCCACCCCGTTCGGCGAATTCAGCGGCCCTGGCGTAGCCGACCTGAAAGAAGGCGAAAAAGGCGTATGGGAATACACCTCAGACGTGCTTGCACCGGAACTTTACAGTTATTCGTTCATTGTTGACGGTCTCAAGGTTATGGATCCGTCCAACGTATTTATGAACAGAGACGTAAACTCGGTGACCAACATATTCATCATCAACGGTGACCGTGCAGACCTCTACGGAGTACACAATGTACCTCACGGAACAGTTTCCAAAGTGTGGTACAACAGCCCGGGACTCGGTAAGAAACGCAGAATGACAGTCTATACCCCTGCCGGTTATGAAGACAGCGGCAAGACAAAATACCCTGTATTCTATCTTCTCCACGGAATGGGAGGCGATGAAGAGGCTTGGATGGATCTCGGTCGTGCATCTCAGATTTTGGACAACCTCATCGCATCCGGCAAGGCTAAACCGATGATTGTAGTGATGACCAACGGAAATGCAGCACAGGAAGCCGCTCCAGGCCAGTCTTCGCTCGGATTTGTACAGCCAAGTATGCAGCAGCCAAAGACTATGGACGGGGCATTCGAGACAGCATTTCCTGATGTAGTGAACTACATTGATAGCCACTACCGCACAGTCAGGAAGAAAGAGGGGCGCGCAATCGCCGGTCTTTCAATGGGAGGATTCCATTCGCTCCACATATCGAAAGAATACCCGGATATGTTCAATTACGTAGGCCTGTTCTCTGCCGCTATCCTACCACGCGACGGTGCCCAGTCAAGCATTTACGCAAATTTCGACGAGAAGCTCGCAACACAGTTCTCAAAGAAGCCTGCACTTTACTGGATTGGTATCGGGACTGAGGACTTCCTATACGAGGCAAACTGCGATTTCCGCAAGAAACTCGAAGATGCCGGATACAAATATACCTACTACGAGACCGGTCAGGGGCACATCTGGAAGAACTGGAGAATCTATCTGACCGAATTCGTACCTCAACTTTTCAAATAAAAGAGAGACATCTCGTAGCTACCACTGTTCAAAACCACATTTACGATGATATCTAAAAATAAAAACACTAAATTTATGAACATAAATAAAATAGTCATACTGCTTATGACAGGAGCAACACTAATCGCCTGTAATTCAAAGACGCCGCAACTCGGCAAATCATCCATCGACAAGGTCATCGGAGCGATGACGAGGGAAGAGAAGGTGCGTCTGCTTATAGGCACAGGAATGGAAGGAATGAATTCCGGAGACAGCGCAGTGGTCGGAGAGACAAAGAGTCTGGTTCCGGGGGCTGCCGGCACCACATATCCGATTCCGAGACTTGGAATCCCGGCTATCGTATTGGCAGACGGCCCTGCCGGACTCAGAATCAATCCGACTAGAGAAAACGACCCCAACACATACTATTGCACGCATTTCCCTATTGGAACTGCACTGGCAAGCACGTGGGACACCGAACTCGTGGAAGAAGTCGGCAAGGCGATGGGAAATGAAGTCCTCGAATATGGAGCCGACGTTTATCTCGCGCCAGCTTTGAACATCCACCGGAATCCGCTGTGCGGAAGAAACTTCGAATACTACTCGGAAGATCCTCTCATTGCCGGCAAAACCGCAGCGGCATACGTCAAAGGCGTACAAAGCAACGGCGTAGGCACATCCATCAAACATTTTGCGGCGAACAACCAGGAGAGCAATCGAATGAACAACGATGCCAGAGTTTCCCCGCGCGCATTGAGGGAGATTTATCTGAAAGGCTTCGAAATCACTGTAAAAGAGAGTCAGCCGTGGACTGTAATGTCATCATACAATCAGATTAACGGTGTATATACATCACAGAGCCCGGAACTGCTCACGACACTTCTGCGCGACGAGTGGGGTTTCAAAGGAATGGTTATGACTGACTGGTTCGGAGGCAAAGATCCGGTAGCGCAGATGAAAGCCGGAAACGATATGCTTCAGCCAGGATATGAAAAACAATATACAACAATCCTCAACGCACTCAATGACGGTTCTCTTGACGAGTCCGTAATTGACAGAAACGTCAGGAGAGTTCTCGAACTGATCGTGAAATCTCCTAGTTTCAAAGGATACAAACACTCTGACAAACCGGATCTCAAAGCGCACGCACAGGTGACAAGGCAGGCAGGAGCGGATGGAATGGTTCTTCTCAAGAATGAGAACACGCTTCCTCTTCAGTCCGGCTTGAAGGTTTCTCTTTACGGCTGCACTTCTTACGATTTCATAGCAGGTGGCACAGGCTCAGGCAATGTCAACAGGGCTTACACCGTATCACTGCTTGAAGGTCTTGATAATGCCGGATTTAACGTCGACCGGTCGCTTAAGGACACTTATCGCGAATATATCGAGAAGGACCGCGCCGAAAAGTTGGAGAAACTGAAAGACAATCCTATGGCCAAATTCCTGCCTGTCGGCAGGCCTGAAGAGCTTGCAATCAAGTCCGATATCATCAGGAAAAATGCCGCAGAAAATGATTTCGCAGTCATCACGATAGGCCGGCTTTCAGGCGAATTTCTTGACAGGCCAACTGAAGATTTCGAGCTTTCCAAGGCTGAGAGAAAACTTATTGACGAAGTATGCAACGCATTTCACACAGCTGGGAAGAAGGTGCTTGTAATCCTCAACATCGGAGGCGTAATCGAAACATCATCCTGGAAAAACACGCCTGACGCAATTCTTTGCGCTTGGCAGGCAGGCCAGGAAGGCGGAAACAGTGTAGCCGACGTCATCAGCGGCAAGGTAAACCCTTCAGGCAAGCTTACTATGACATTCCCGGTACGATTCCAGGATGCAGCTTCATCTGACAACTTCCCTACCGACGGCGCTATGAGCAGTATGGATTTCAAGAATATGAAAGAGGGCGATGGCACCAAGAAGAACTGGGATTATACCAACTATGAAGAAGACATTTTCGTAGGATACAGATATTTTGACAGTTTTGGAAAAGAAGTTTCCTATCCATTCGGTTATGGTCTTTCATACACAACCTTCGAGTATGGAACGCCAACAGTCAAAGAGGCAGACGGTGTCTATACGGTCAATGTTGACGTACGCAACGCAGGCAAGGTTGCAGGTCGCGAAGTCGTGGAACTCTATGCTTCCTGCCCTGACAGCAAGACTGCCGACAAACCGGAGAAAGAGTTGAAGGCTTATGCCAAGACTCCAGTTCTTCAGCCTGGCGAAACCTTCACCGTAACGCTGAAAGTCAATGCTTCCGACCTGGCATCTTATAACACTGGAAAATCCGGCTGGGAAGTTTCAGAAGGCAACTGGAAGTTCCTCATCGGCTCATCTTCACGAGATATCAGATGCTCTGCAGACGTTGCCGTAAAGGCATCATTCCAGCAGACCAATAATCTGTTCGCAATGCAGCATCCGCTGAATATTCTCACAAGGTAATATTACTGAGGTCTAAAAGTATTTTTAGGCCTCAACCCCGAAGGACCATTTCGCACCTCCGGTGCGGTTGAAGTTTTACCGGGGAAAGTATTCCCCGAGACCCCTTCGGTCGCGTAGCTCCGAATATTTAGGCACTTTAATCTAAATCTTGGCTCTTGCGGAATAATAAATTTTTTCCCACCTTTGCCTACGGATTTTCATAGCAAGGAGAAGCAAGCTCCAAGCTGATAATATAACAGGGTTCGAATTTAAAAGTTCAGCCCTGTTTTTTATTTTACGGACGACGTAGTTTACACGAAGCCGCTTCCAGTTGGGTCACGACTTCATCTCGTCCGATGGAGGTTGATTAAAAGTGATTTTAATCGACCTCCTTTTTTTATTGCTCATCTACAGGACATCAAAAAGTGGCAGATGCCCGGAGCGAATTTCCCCTATGTTTTTGAGCGAAGGGCGCTGACTCTTTTTGATTCTTTGGGCAAGGAGAACAACGCAGTAGACCGCTTTTTATTCAGCCACTTTATGCATTGATATAACGCCTATTTTTACGTAAATTTGAAAGATGTAATCACACATATAGCAGAGTAACATTCATAGCCGGGAAATATGAAATTCAAGGATATTATGATGAGGACAGGGCGCACGATGAGCGCGATGATTATGCCGAATATCGGGGCATTCATTGCCTGGGGCCTCATAACAGCACTCTTCATCCCATCCGGATGGCTGCCGAACGAACACCTTGCAAAAATGGTAGCCCCTGCATTGAACTATCTGCTGCCAATCCTCATAGCATACACTGCCGGCAAGAATATCGCTGGAGACAGAGGCGGAGTAACCGGAGCAATCGCCACAATCGGAGTCATTGCAGGAACTGATATCCCGATGTTCATCGGAGCGATGATAATGGGTCCGCTCGGAGGTCTCGCCATCAAGAAATTTGACAAACTCACTCAAGGACGAATCAGAAGCGGATTCGAAATGCTCGTCAACAACTTTTCCATCGGCATAATCGGAATGTTGCTGGCGATTCTTGGATTCTGCGTCATAGGAAGCGCTGTTGAGGGACTTACGGCCATACTTAGCAAAGCCGCGCAGACAGTCATTTCGCACAAACTTCTGCCGTTGATTTCAATAGTAGTCGAACCTGCCAAGGTATTGTTCCTCAACAATGCCATCAATCACGGAATATTCTCCCCTATCGGCATTGAACAAGTACACGAATTCGGTCAATCCATAATGTTCCTGATTGAGGCGAATCCGGGTGCAGGTTTCGGAATCCTGCTTGCATACTGGATTGCAGGACGCGGGAACAGCAAGAGTTCAGCTCCCGGAGCCGCGGTAATCCATCTCCTTGGAGGAATACACGAAATCTATTTCCCATACGTATTGGCCAAGCCACTTCTTCTGATTGCGCTTATAGCCGGAAGTGCAGCCAGTCTGCTGTTCTTCAGCATTTTCAAAGTCGGACTTGTCGCTCCTGCATCACCAGGAAGCATAATCGCAATATTTGCTATGGCACCGAAGGGCGAAACTTTCCTGGTTTTCTGCGGAGTCCTGATTGCCACCGTTGTTTCTCTGATTATATCCATTCCTATCATTCGGCATAGCGGAAAAGAGGACAATCCCGGCAAAGACACCACCTGTAAAGAGAACTCATCTGATGAATTCAATGCTTCCGACGAAATCTTCTCGGCTGTAAGCCATAAAGAAGGGCCTCTGAAAATTATGTTCGCTTGCGATGCCGGTATGGGCTCCAGCGCATTGGGTGCCACAAAATTCAGAAAGCGAGCTGAACAGACCGGTTCGGACGCACAGATTAGCAACTGCGCCATCGATTCCATACCGGGAGATACCGACATTGTCGTATGCCAGAGAACTTTGCAAGCACGTGCAGAGCAACGAGTCAAGACAAACGCCGAGAACGGTGGTAAAAATTCAACAGTAATTTGCATTGACAATTTCATCTCCGACCCGAATCTCGACAAACTGCTTGACACTATAGAACACCGCCACGCCATTGATTCACAATCCGAAACTATTGCAGATGTTAAATCTAACGTGCTTACCGTTGACAACATTCTGACAGGACTGCATTCAGAAAGCAAGGAAGATGCGATTCTCCGCGCAGGAAGGCTTCTTGAGGAGCGCGGATATGTCGAAAAAGGATATGCAGAGGCTATGCTTGAAAGGGAGAGGATAACTACTACCTATCTGGGGATGGGTATCGCGATTCCGCACGGAACCGATGAAGCCAAGAAAAGCATCAGGACTTCGGGCGTCGTATTCCTACAATACCCTGACGGAGTGGATTTCGGAGAAGAAAGAGCCTATATCATTGTAGGCATCGCAGGAAAAGGCGATGACCATATAGACATTCTGGCATCTTTGAGCGAAGCGTTTGAGGATGAAGACAAACTGCACTCACTTATGACGTATAAAAACCGTGAAGAAATCTTCAATATATTGACAAACAACAACTTGTAATACAATATGACTACAACAAATGTCACTGTAGAAGCAGAAAACGGAATCCACGCCCGCCCGGCGTCGGAACTCGTAAAAATGATAAAGGGATTCGCACCCGCAAAGGTCACCCTGAAAGCCAATGGCAAGAGCGCCAACGGCGCCAGCATCATTTCCGTATTGGCACTGGCAATCAAAAAAGGAACTGCATTGGAAATATGTGCAGAAGGTGAAAACGAAGCCAGCATCGCTGATACAATAGCAGAATTCATTCATAATCAGAAATAACATAGACACTATGGACAATAAAAAACTGATACTTGAAACATCCTCCAAGTCTTGGGGATTCACATTAGGCAATGCTGTAGTTTGGGCAAAGGAAACTACTCCGAACAGCAATCCGGCAGAATCAGACATCAGCCTCGATGAGGCATTGGAACTACTGAAAAAAGAATATGCCGTATTGTCGAAAAAAGACGAAATATTCCTTGCCCACGCTGAAATTGCCGAAGACCCGACCCTGCGTGAGAATATCGAATCTGCATTGAGTGAAGGACTTAAACTATACGAGGCTGTGGAAAAAGCGTGCGCCGATCTTACAGCCGTTTTTGACCAGATAGACGACGAATACCTGCGCGCCAGAAAGGATGACCTGCGTGATGTTTTCGGTCAATTAAAGAAGATAATTGCCAATCCTGACGGCAGCAGAAACAGACTGGCATCAGACAACGAGCCATCCAAGCCGCACGAAAATTCGCAGGACGGAAACATTCAGAAAGAGATTCTCATAGCAGAAGAATTTTTCCCGTCGGACGCGGAATCCATTGATTTCACCCGCGTGTGCGGACTGATCTCAGAATTCGGCAACAGGACAGGTCATATCTGTATCATCGCAAAAGCAAAGGGAATACCGATGCTGACCGGCGTCAAAGGATGCACCACATCGATTAAGACCGGAGATACAGTCATCCTGGATGCGGACAACGGAAAAGTCACCGTGAATCCGGACGCTGAAACATTGGCGGAAGCGCAGGCATACAGCAAAAAATATTCTTCCGGAATATCTCCGTCCATATCAAGAATTATGAAGACTTATGCAGAAGCCGGAGTGAAAGTTTTCGCGAATGCAGGGAATCTGGATGATGTACGGCACGCAATAGACGCAGGAGCAGAAGGCGTCGGGCTGTTCCGCAGCGAATTCCTGTTTATGGCGCACCCGGAGGGAATGCCCGACGAAGATTTCCAGTTTGAAATATACAAGTCAGCTGCAGAAATTTGCAAAGGCAAACAGCTTACAATCCGCACTTTAGACATAGGCGGGGACAAATCTCTGCCATATCTTGAACAAAAGAAAGAGGAAAATCCTTTCCTGGGATGCAGGGCCATACGTCTCTGCCTTATACATCCAGAGATATTCAAGCCCCAGCTTCGCGCCATTCTACGCGCAAGCGCATTCGGCAATGTCCGAATAATGATTCCTATGTTGTGCACTCTCGAAGAATTGGAGCAGACTTATCAGGTCATCGAAGAATGCAAGTCAGAGTTGAGAAACGAGCATCTGGACTTCAATGAAAACATCCCGGTCGGCATAATGACGGAGACCCCGGCAACTGTTATGAAAGCCAAGGATTTTGCCGCCAAGGTAGATTTCTTCAGCATCGGGTCCAATGACCTCACTCAATACATAATGGTTGCAGATCGTGGAAACAGCGATGTAGCAACACTTTACAACTGGAAAGACAAAGCCGTGCTGGACAGCATCAAGATACTTGTTGACGCAGCCGACAATGCAGGAATAGACTCGGAAATCTGCGGAGAAATGGGAGCAGATCCTGATTCCGTATCAGCACTTATTGAACTTGGAGTTAAAGCCGTAAGCATTACAATCCACTAAGGAGCATATTAATATCACATACTATGGACTTCAGAAAACAACTTGACGATGCCTTACAGCTGGCTGTAGACACCAAATGTTTTGAGTTCGGCAATAACATACTGAAACTTGCCCCGGAACTCTTCAGAAACAATTTCGGCAAAGACGCAAAAGCCTTGGTAGTTGCAGACCACAACACCTGGAAGGCAGCTGGAAAAGATGTTGCAGAATACTTGGAAAGCGCAGGAATAACATGCAGGACATATATTTTCGAGGAGGATGAATTCCACGCGGAATACAGTCTGGTGGAAAGAATAGACGCCCTCCTGGACGATTTCAACGCCACTCCTGTCGCCGTTGGTTCAGGAGTCATAAACGACCTCTGCAAGGTTGCCGCATTCCATCATAAAACTCCTTATATGGTAGTAGCCACTGCCGCATCCGTTGACGGTTATGCTTCAGCCGGAGCATCCATAATCGTTGAAGGTTCCAAGATGACCATAGACGCACACGCTCCTAAAGTCATCCTTGCCGACAATGTTGTGCTTGCCAATGCTCCGAAAGAAATGACAGCCGCCGGATATGGCGACCTTGCGGCAAAGGTTACTTCCGGAGCGGAATGGATGATAGCCGACCTGTTCGGCACGGAACCCATCATTCCAGTTGCCTGGCATCTTGTAAACGACACGCTGAACAGCATTCTTGCTGAAAACGAGCGTATTGCAGCCGGTGAGCCTGATGCTGTAGGAGATCTTTTCGTCGGGCTAACGTTCACAGGGCTCGCTATGCAGATCGCTCAGACCAGCCGCCCGGCATCTTGTTCCGAACATCTTTTCAGCCACTACCTGGATATGACCGAATACAGATATCACGGCAGATTCCAGTCTCACGGCTTCCAGTGCGCTATGGGAACAGTGATAATGAGCGCCTGTTTCGACGAATTCCTGAAAATGGACTTGAGCACTCTTGATGTCGAGAAATGTGTAAATGCCTGGCCTTCGCTTGAGGAGGAGCAAAAACGCGCTCTGGAGATATTCAGCGACTTCCCTATTCCTAAGCTCGGATATACGGAAATAACGAAGAAGCACAGCGACAAAGAGACTGTACGCAAACAGCTCACAGCGGTTAAGGAGAATTGGACTGACTTGAAATCAAGAATCCAGAATCAGGTATATACTTACGACAAGATGGTGTCTCTGATGAAGAGTGTAGGCGCACCTGTCGGTCCTGAAAGCATCGGTCTTACGCGCAAGCAGATTCGCAGGATGGTGGATTATGTCCAGCTTATGAGGTGGAGAATAAATTTGTTCGACCTCTGCAAGAGAGCCGGGATATACGACACTCTGCTCGACCGTGTCTTCGGCAAGGGCGGTGTCCTGGAAGTAGAAGACTAATAAGGGCCGGCCACCCTTGCAGGCTAGCGCCTGCTGTCCCGAGGGACAATTTCGCACCTCCGGTGCGGTTGAAGTTTTACTGGGGAATGGATTCCCCGAGACCCCTTCGGTCGCTACGCGCTTCGCGCAAGTTTGC
>CAVENC010000035.1:15915-21955 GCA_963617065.1 Butyricicoccaceae bacterium | reverse complement strand
CCCTGACGATGAGCGTTATCATTGGCTTAAAGGCAAGAAAGTCCTTATTCCATTGATAAACAAGGAGATTCCTATTATTGAGGACTCTTACGTCGAGATTGGTTTCGGTACAGGATGCTTGAAAGTGACGCCAGCTCACGACATAAATGACTATGAGATCGGACTCAGGCATAATCTTCCGGTAATCGACATCATTGATGATCACGGAAAACTCAATGAAAAGGCTCAGATTCTTGTAGGCGAAGACCGTTTTGTTGCCAGAAAGAAGATCGAGCAGATGCTCAAGGATGCTGACTGTCTTGAGAAGGTAGAAGAATACATATCTCCGATAGGCTATTCTGAAAGGACAAACGCTGTAATTGAGCCTAAACTTTCAACCCAGTGGTTCCTCAAGATGGGGCATCTGGCTGAGATAGCATTGGATTCCGTTGAAAGCGGTCGAGTAAAACTCATACCGGACAAATACAGGAATACATACAAGCATTGGATGGAAACCGTAAGGGATTGGTGCATCAGCCGCCAACTCTGGTGGGGACAGAGAATTCCAGCTTATTATTTACCTGACGGACAATATGTTGTCGAGGCGACACCTGAAGCCGCACTTGAGGCTGCGAAGAAGATTAATCCGGATATCACAGCAGACCAGTTGCGTCAGGATGAAGATGTACTTGACACTTGGTTCTCTTCTTGGCTATGGCCGATTTCCGTGTTTGATTCAAATCGACCAGGGCATCCTGAACACGAGCCGAACAAAGATCTGGCATATTATTATCCTACAAATGATTTGGTTACAGGCCCGGACATTCTGTTTTTCTGGGTAGCCAGGATGATTATGGCGGGTGATGAATTTATGGGCAAGGAACCGTTCCATAACGTATATCTGACCGGTATCGTCCGTGACAAGTTGGGGCGCAAGATGTCCAAGACATTGGGCAATTCCCCTGACCCTCTGGACCTTATAGCAAAATATGGTGCAGATGCAGTTCGAATTGGAATGTTGCTCTGCGCTTCAGCCGGAAACGACATATTCTATGATGAATCGCAGATTGAGCAGGGAAGAAATTTCTGTGGCAAGATCTGGAATTCATACAGGCTTGTAAAGGGTTGGACAGTAGATGAAAATGCTTCACAGTCTGAGGCCTGCGCGATAGCGTCCGAGTGGTTCAAGAACAAGATGAACCAGACGATTGAACTTGTAGAGGATCACTACTCCAAATTCAGAATCTCAGATGCGCTGATGTGTATCTACAAGCTCTTCTGGGACGACTATTGCTCTTGGTATCTTGAGCTAATCAAACCTGCTTTCGGACAGCCTATTGATGGAAAGACTTATAGTGAAACTTTAGGTTTCTTCGAGTCATTGCTGAAGATGATTCATCCGGTTATGCCATTCATTACCGAGGAATTGTGGCAGGATATGTCAGAAAGGAAAGATGGCGAGACAATAATGTTCCAGCGTACTCCTGTTGCCGGAAAGTACGATGTTGAATTTATAACGGCATTTGAAATGGCTGAAGAGGCTGTGAATGCGGTCAGAAGTGTACGCCAGCAGAAAAACATATCTCCGAAGGAAGCTCTTCAGATTAAGTTCAAGGGCGATTTCCCTAAGAATCTCGTGCCTGTTGTCTCTAAATTGGCGAATGCTTCTTCAGTGGAGGTCGTTGATGATTTCGGTGCTACAGCTGAAGGTGTAACCCAGATGGTTCGTACAGTGGAAATGTATGTACCTCTGACCGGGAAAGTCAATGTCGCTGAGGAGATTGCAAAACTGGAGTCGGAATTGAAATATCAGAAAGAATTCCTTGAGTCAGTACGCAGGAAACTTTCCAATGAGAAATTCACTGCTCACGCACCGGAGAAAGTGGTTGCGGTCGAGAGGCAGAAAGAAGCCGATTCTCTTTCAAAGATTGAAAGTTATGAGGCTCAGTTGAAGGCTTTGAAATCATTGTAATCTATGATGTATTTCGAAACAAGTTTTCCGGTCCGTTATTACGAAACAGATCAGATGGGAATTGTCCATCATTCGAATTATATAAGATATTTCGAATGTGCTAGAAATCTGATGATTCGCGAAGGCGGATATCCGATAGAGCAATGCGAGGCTGACGGAGTCGTGATTCCGATTGTGTCCGTAGAGTGCAAGTATAAACATTCAGCACGTATGGGGGATGTGGTACGATGCACCGCGTCAATCGAGAAAATTCCATTGGCTAAGCTTGTCATCAAACAGCAGGTCTATAACCAGGACGGCATATTGTGCGCTGACGGGCAGGTTATACTCGGCTTCTTGGACAAGAATACGGGTCGGCCGGTTGGTTGTCCGGAAAAACTGCTGGAAATGATTACGTCAAGAATGAATGACAGATAATTGTAAACACTAAAAATTTAAGATTATGGTTGTATATCCACTCGGAGTTGTAGGGCCTTGGGAACTGGTTATCATCGCCCTCGTTGTGCTTCTTCTTTTCGGAGGTAAGAAGATTCCTGAACTGATGAAGGGGCTTGGCAAAGGCTTGAAGAGCTTCAAAGAAGGAATGAACGAGATAACTGAGACAAAAGAAGATGTCAAGACATATCTTGATTCAGACTCAAAACCTAAAGAGAACTCTGATAAGGACAGTAAATAGCTGAATCGCTTTGGATACGCGCGGCGATGAAATGACCTTTTGGGATCATCTTGATGTGTTGAGAGGAACGCTGTTCCGCTCAGCGGTTGCCATAACCGTTGTCGGATGCATATTGCTCTGCTTCAAGAGTTTCCTGTTCGACGATGTGATACTTGCTCCGTCAAGGTCCGATTTCTTTCTATACAAGTGGCTGGGAGTGCCTTTCAGTATGTCATTGATCAA
This sequence comes from Butyricicoccaceae bacterium, assembly GCA_963617065.1. Taxonomy (GTDB): domain Bacteria; phylum Bacteroidota; class Bacteroidia; order Bacteroidales; family UBA932; genus Cryptobacteroides. Next base: position 19,106 of record CAVENC010000035.1, on the reverse strand, counting down.
TACTGACATATCGGCCCAGTTCTTTATTCACATAAAGGTATCGTTCATTTGCGGATTGGTTCTGGCCTTTCCGTACGTGTGCTATGAAATATGGATGTTCGTAGCACCCGCATTGTATCCTAATGAAAAAAATGCGGTCCGCAAGGCATTTGCAGCCGCTTCATTACTGTTCTATACGGGTTTGGCTACCGGATATTTCCTGATATTTCCGATTACACTTAATTTTTTCCAGGACTATACCGTAAGTTCCCTGGTGCAGAATACCATTACCATAGATTCGTATATTTCGATGTTCACATCTATGGTGCTGCTGTTCGGGATTGTATTCGAATTTCCGGTGCTTATCGCAGTGCTTTCCAGAGTGGGGATTGTCTCCAGGCAGAGTCTTAAAAAATATCGCAAGCACGCGATTGTAGCTATTTTGATAGTAGCCGCGATAATAACCCCTGCAGACCCGTTCTCTATGCTTATCGCCGCAATACCTCTGTTCTTCCTATACGAATTGAGTGTTTTTGTTTGCGTTAAAAACAACGATTAATGATTTCAATAAACGGTATCACGGTGTCGTATGGCAGTTATACGCTGCTGGACAATGTCAGTTTCCATATAAGCGAGAATGACAAGATTGGTCTTGTCGGCAAGAATGGAGCGGGCAAATCCACCATAATGAAGCTTATTTGCGGAGAACAGACTCCGACATCCGGTCATATAGATTTACCTAATCGTGTGAAAATAGGCTATTTGCCGCAGATAATGCAACATCACAAGGGCAAAACGGTTATGGAAGAAACGATGACCGCATTTGCCTCGATGGCCGCACTTGAAAATGAACTTGATGAGGTGGGAAGACAGTTGGCCGAGAGGGATGACTATGAATCTGAAGATTATATGTCATTGATTTCCAGAATGAACGAAATTAATGACATATTGGCGATTGAACATTCCGAACCTCCTATGGTTCAAGCGGAGAAAACTTTGCTGGGACTTGGATTCAAAGACGAAGATTTCGGCAGAAATACGGAAACATTCAGCCAGGGCTGGAATATGCGCATTGAGCTGGCCAAAATTCTTCTTGCGCGTCCTGATGTCCTGCTGCTCGATGAGCCGACAAACCACCTGGATATAGAGTCAATAGAGTGGCTTGAGGAATATCTGAAGGCGTATAGGGGCTCGATATTGCTGGTGTCGCACGACCGCCGTTTTCTCGATAATGTCACCAACCGCACTATCGAGATTATGGTAGGGAAGATTCACGATTATAAAGTTCCTTATTCTCAATATCTTACACTGCGTAAAGAAAGGCTGCAGCAACAGATGGCGGCCTATGAGAATCAGCAGAAGATGATCGAGAAGACGGAGGACTTCATTAATAAGTTCAGATATAAGCCTACCAAGTCCAATCAGGTCCAGTCCAGAATCAAGGCACTGGAAAAACTGGACAGGATTGAAATCGATGAAACTGACAATTCAACGCTGTCGGTAAAGTTTCCTCCCGCACCGCGTTCCGGAGATGTCGTATTCAAAGGGACAGATCTTACAGTAGGTTATCCGCAAAAAGTAGTGTTCAGAAATGCGGAGATTGAGATCAAAAGAGGCGAAAAGGTAGCTCTGGTCGGGCGCAATGGAGAGGGAAAGACTACGTTGATGCGTGTTATAATGCGTGAGTTGGATCCTATATCGGGCGAAGCCAAGGTCGGGCACAATGTGAATGTTGGATATTTTGCTCAGAATCAGGAAGATATATTGGACAAGAATCTTACTGTGCTGGAGACTCTGGAGAATATCGCATCAGGTGATATCCGTACAAAACTTCGAGACATTCTGGCCGCTTTTCTATTCAAAGGCGAAGATATAGACAAGAAAGTGGCAGTGCTGAGCGGTGGAGAGCGTGCTAGGCTTGGAATGGCGAAACTTATGTTACAGCCTTATAACCTGCTTGCATTGGATGAGCCTACCAACCACATGGATATACGCTCTAAAGATGTTCTTAAACAGGCCCTTAAGAATTTTGACGGCACTCTCGTCGTGGTTTCTCACGACCGTGATTTCCTGGATGGTCTAGTGGATAAATTATACGAATTCAGGGACGGAAAAGTCAAAGAGCATCTTGGTGGAATTCAGGATTTCCTGGATGAGCGCAAGATTGAGAATCTGCAGGAGTTGGAAAGACGATTCAAGCCTGAAGTTAAGCAGGTCGTTGCAGAACCTGTTTCAGCCGGTAAAAAAGAATTCATTGAGAAGAAGTCCATATCCAAGGAAGAACGTAAGGTAAGAAACCGCATCTCATTCCTTGAAAAGGAGATTGCATCGCTTGAAGCAAAAATGAAAAAGATTGAGGCTGTTCTCGCATCTCCCGGAAAGGATGACGATATAATGGAGTTGACAAGAACTTATCTGGAGGATAAACGGGAACTGGACGCAAAGACAGAAGAATGGGCTGAATTATCAGAAAATATTGATTGATAATATGTTCGTATTGGATTCACATTGCGACACCCCGTCGCAGATTATGCGGTTGAGAGATCTTTCTGTAGATAATCCGTTTGCTCAGGTGGATTTTCCGAAATTGCGCAGAGGGGGAGTCGATGCCACATTTTTTGCGTTATATACTTCAGGTACGATGCAGCCGGATTCTGCTACCCGTTATGCGTTGGAAATGCTTGCAGGAGTGTATGATGCTGTGGAAGCTTCTTCTGATATTGTCGCATTGGCATATTCATCAGAGGATGCATTGAGAAATAAGGCGGCAGGCAAGACTTCCGTCTTTATCGGAATGGAAAACGGACTTCCTATCCAGAACAATCTGTCTCTGCTTCGCCAGTTCTTCAGGATGGGCGTCAGATATATGACATTGACTCACAATACGGACAATCAGATTTGCGATTCTGCTGCACAGGGGAAGAAATGGGGTGGCTTGAGTCCTTTCGGAAGGCAAGTGGTCGCTGAGATGAACCGATTGGGAATGATAATTGACTTGGCACATGCGTCAGATGATACGTTCTATGACTGTATTCGTTGTTCAAAGGCGCCTGTAGTGTCTACTCATTCCTGTTGCAGGGCTCTTGCAAGCCATCGCAGAAATATGACCGACGATATGCTGAAGGCGATAGCTGCCGTTGACGGAGTTATTCAGATCAATTTCTATCCTGTATTCCTTTCTGACGATTTCGCGGAGTTGCTGGACAAATCCG
>CAVENC010000035.1:0-15852 GCA_963617065.1 Butyricicoccaceae bacterium | reverse complement strand
GACTGGATCCCATTGCAGACGCAGTAGAAGAAGAATTCATTAAAGATCCTGCCAATCCTGATAAATATCTGGCTTGGGTGGAAATTCAGCGCAAACTTAAGGAGTTGAAGCGACCTACGGTTGTGGATGTCGTGAATCACATAGATCACGCTGTACAGGTAGCCGGCATAGACCACGTCGGTATCGGTTCAGATTTTGACGGCATAAACGTGCCCCCTGAAGGTCTGGAAGATGTTTCCAGAATGCCTGCGGTATTTGAGGAAATGAAGAAGAGGGGATACTCCGATACTGATATCGAGAAGGTCGCCGGACGCAATTTCCTTCGTGTTATGGATGACGTAAGGCGCGTTGCCGAGTCGTATTGATTGCTTAAGAATACCTCCGAATAGAATGAATCGACAGGGAGAACCCAGATCGCTCAGATGTTCAAAATGTTGCTTTTGTCTTGTATTTCTTGGATGAAAGCAACATTTTTTAACTCCATATTCCGCTTTTATCGCAGATTATTGATTTGTAAGCCTTTAAGTATATATTTGAATCTCTTATAGTTGGCAAATGTAAATATAACAAAAATGTTTCTGACGGAAACTTTATTGTTATATTATTTGAAAATTATGCGTTTAACTCGCTTTTTACAATAGTCAATAGAAAATAGAGTGCGGAGGCGGCGAAACGTTCGATATTACGCTTACGGTCGTTATGGTAATTGAATCCCCTGGATACTACAGTGCCCTTAGATGTGCTGATTCCGACCCAAACCGTTCCGTCAGGATTGACGCCATCTCCACCTCCTGGACCTGCAAGACCGGTAGTGGCTACTGCATAATCAGCCCCCATAAGTTTACGCACTCCCTCGGCCATTGCTTCTGCAACCTCTTTGCTTACAACGCCGAACTCGCTTATCGTATTTGCCGGAACGCCGAGCACTTTCTCCTTTATCGGAATCGCGTATGATGTCACTGAACCGAGATAATAGGATGAGGAACCGGGAACAGTGGTTATAAGGTGGGATATTTCACCTCCAGTGCAGGATTCAGCAGCGCACAGGGTTTTATTGCCTTTTTTAAGCAGTTCGCCCAAGGTATGTTCTATGGTATCGTCGCAGTCTGCATATACATAGTCTCCAAGAATGGCTTTAAGTTCATTAATCTTATCCGTCACCCTTGATTCCTCTGATGAGCGGTCTCCGCTATATATTGAAAGTCTAAGCCTGACTCCCGTGAGGGGATTTGGCAGGTACGCGAGATGCATATCAGAAGGAAGATTGTCTTCCCAATCCTTTATCTTTTCCGCCAATGCGGATTCAGCGATACCATAAGTCATTATGTTTCTGTGATATATGGATGCGAGTGAAAAATGTGAACGGATATCTTCCAAAACTGAAGGAAGCATATTCATAGTTTCAAACGGCACGCCGGGCATAGAATATAAGACAGCTGAATGACCGAATCGTTCTTCAGGAAAACGGAATACCATTATGGGGGCAGTGCCGAATTTATTGGGAATTACTTCTGCTTTTTCGGGTACGCTAGCCTGAGCAATATTTGACGGTATGGTATCTATCCCTCTGGAGTGCAGTATCTGCTTCATAATCAGCATCTGTTCCTCATTGGTGACATAGTGTTCACTTCCGGACAACTCGGCCAGAGCGGCCTTTGTTATGTCATCCTTTGTCGGCCCGAGACCGCCTGTGGTTATAACTATATTGTGATTGGAAAGTTCCTCTTCCAAGGTTTTGACTATAACTTCGTGATTGTCTCCTATAGATCTGAGAGATGTTACACATACACCTATAGCATTCAATGATTTAGCTATCTCAGATGAGTTTGTATCAACAATTTGACCGATGAGAATTTCGTCACCGATAGTACAGATACCAGCTGTTGCCATTGTATATTGATTATGATTTATTAGAAGCCGTCTTCGAATCCAATGATTTCAGAATCCTCTCCACAAAAGCAGGACCTTCATAGATGAAGCCGCTGTAAATCTCTATGAGTGAGGCGCCTGCATTCAGCATTTCCTTTGCCTGCTCAGGAGTCATTATGCCACCGACACCTATTATAGGAAGTTTTCCTCCAGTCTTGGCGTGGATGTATTTCACCATTTCCAGATTCTTGTGATATAATGGAGCTCCAGACATTCCGCCTTTGCCGATTTCGTCTATCTTGTTTTGAGGGATAGTAAGCCCGTCTCTCTTTCTGGTAGTATTGCCAGCCACGATTCCGTCGATTCCGGAAAGCATTGCATACTCGAGTATCTCATCGATCTGAACGTGTGCCAAGTCGGGGGAGAGTTTCAGCAATATAGGCTTGTATGTGTCAAATACTGTCCTCATATTCAATAGGTTATCCATAATATCCGACAGGCTGGAAACGTCCTGGAGTTTGGTCAAACCTTCAACATTTGGACAGGAAATATTGATCACGAACATATCTACAAAGTCGTAGAGAAGCGAAAATGCGTTTTTATAGTCTTCCGCAACCTGTTCGCCTTGCGATGAAGAATTAGGTGCTATGTTTCCTGCTATGATAACTTCCGGATGATTCTTGTTCAGGTTCTCGATTGCGGCGTTGATTCCATTGTTGTTGATGCCCATACGGTTGATAATCGCCTGATCCTGAACGACTCTGAAGAGCCTGGGCTTAGGATTTCCGCTTTGCGGACGTACGGTAAGGGAACCTATCTCAACAAATCCGAAACCGAAATCTGACAGTTCGTTGTAACATTCGCCGTTCTTGTCCAGACCTCCGGCAAGGCCCAAAGGGTTTGGGAAATTTATACCGAATATCTCACGTTGCAGGCTTGGATGCTCCTTCTTGTAGATCAATCTTACGAGGCTTCTTGCAAACGGTATCTTCCGCAGCACTTTAAGGCCTTTTAATGTCATTACGTGAGCAAGTTCAGGATTGAACTTGAAAAGAATCGGTCGGATAAATCTCTTGTACATATCGTTTAAGAAACCATTTTGAAAATGATAGTACAAAGATAAGTATTTCTACAGAATTTCAGTAAATGTATTGTCATCATAGAAGACGACAATCTTGGATATTTTATGCTGATTATCAACTTGTTGCCCTTTTAAGGAAGGGGAGTTGTCCATATTGTTGACGTTTTCGGTGCTGCGTATTCCCGTGTGGATACGAATGTCATCGGAAATTTTGGATTCTCGTGAGGTTGTTGATGACGAATTTGAGTTCTTGTCGTAATCGTTGTTCAGATTGTTCAATGGCACTTCCGGATTCGAGAATAAATCTGGAATAGACTCCGGTTTCTGCTGCGTCTTCTCCGCAACCGTCTCAGCCGCAGTTGTTTTATACATTTTGCCTGTACCATTAAGCAGCCACTCAATATTCAAGTTAGGGTAGTGCTTCAGCATACTGTTAAGGAAATCCCAGCCCGGTTTATTACGTCCAGCTATTATATGAGACACGCTCGCGCGTGCGACTTCGATGGTGTCCGCAAATTGTGATTGAGATATGTTTTCTGCCGCGAGAAATTGTACTAACCGGTTGTTCATATTTCTTAACGTTTGTTTTACAAATGTAATGTAAATAAATTGGAATTGCAAATTGTCGTGTTGATTACAATTGTACATTTGGTTATAGATATGTAAAAAGAGGTGTCAAGATGATTAAAGCACAACTAGATGTATTTATATATAAACGATAGATATTCAATAGATTCATTTACGTATATATGCCTTAATAGAGCCCTCAGTCATAATATATAGCTGAGTTTACGTAAATCAGATAAGCCTTTTCTTTATACCACGCAATATAAAATCTAGATTTACAAGTAATTATATAACACATAAACTAATTATAAAATTTACTTATTTTACATTTTTATTGATTAACAAAAGTTTACTAATACGCTTGTTAAGATAAGTTAATTTTACAAATAGTTTCATATGTAATACATTTGTGAACGAGTAAAATTGTAAAATCGAGCTGACTCGTGAGAATTGAAAATTCATTTCTGATTGTCGTGTGTACGATGTAATTTTGCAATCTCAAACAGATAACTATATGATACCCGATATAAGAATCGAAGATTACAATTACCCTCTTCCTGATGAGAGAATCGCAAAATATCCGCTGGCAGAAAGGGATTCTTCCAAATTGCTGTGCTATAAATCAGGTAATGTTCAGGAGTATGTCTTCAGACAATTGCCGACGCTTTTGCCTGATAATGCCATTATGGTATTCAATGACACCAAAGTTGTTCCTGCCCGCCTCCATTTTACCAGGCAGACAGGTGCCAGAATTGAGATCTTTTGCTTGCAGCCAGTCGATCCGGAAGAATATAATCTGGCATTTGCGACGACATCCAGCTGTTCGTGGAAATGCGTAATCGGTAATGCTAAAAAATGGAAAGGAGACATTCTGTCCTTGTACAATCCGGAGCAGTCCTCTGATATTTCCGCTATCAATATGACAGCAGAATTGCTTTCAAGGGACGGAGAAACAGGTACTGTGAAATTTTTTTGCGGTACGATTCCAATCCCGCCATATCTTAACAGAGAGAGCGAGTCGATTGACAAGGAGCGTTATCAGACGTTATATGCTAAAATTCGCGGCTCTGTCGCTGCGCCTACTGCCGGACTTCATTTCACAGAACGTGTGCTGAATGAAATAAAGACTAAAGGCATTGATACGGAGACTGTCTGTCTGCACGTCGGTGCGGGAACATTTTTACCAGTAAAAGATTCGGAAGTGGCAAAACACCCAATGCACAGGGAGCCTTTCGTAGTGTCTCTGGATTTCCTTAGGGATATCAGACGGTCTGGGAAGAAAGTCATAGCGGTGGGAACAACATCAGTCCGCACGCTGGAATCCTTGTATTATATCGGTGTATCTTGCATTGAGAACGGAAGGCCTGAAGATGTAGAGCAGTGGGCGCCATATACTCGAGAGTATAACTGGACATTGGAAGAGTCTTTGGACGCTATCATATCATATCTGGAAAAGAATGAACTCAAGGAGCTTTCTGCAGGGACGCGCATAATAATAGTCCCAGGCTTCAAATTCAGAATTGTAGATATGCTTGTGACCAATTTCCATCAGCCTGAAAGTACATTGATTCTTCTGGTGTCCGCATTTGTTGGCGGCGATTGGAAAACAATCTACAACTATGCGCTGGAACACGGTTTCCGATTCCTGAGCTATGGAGACAGTTCATTGCTGTTCAGAAGTCTGTAGATTCAACTGATCGTCTTTTGGACTTCTTATCTATTTTTATTAGATTTGTCTTCGGTTTCGTTTGAGAGGTTGCTTTGTTTTCTGTAAAATCAGACTTGGCGGCTTCTGAAAAACGACTTGTTTTATGTTACTCCTTGTAATATGAGTGAAGAACTGAACGAATTCACCGATATCGGTCCATATACAGACCAAGAGGCGGTAGAAGCATTGGGAAAGTTGGCTGATCATCCGGCAGTGTTGGAGGTTTCAAAGGCAATCTTCCCTGATAAGGAATCTGAATTTCTCAGAAAAGTACTGAAGAGCATCAGCAGCATTGATGAGTTTCAGAAACTCGTGATGAACAAAGCTATCGAGTGGGTGTTGTCAACTACTGCTCATAATTTTTCATACGACGGCATTGCCAATATTAAAAAGCTTGACGGCAAGAAATTCCTTGCAATGTCAAATCACAGGGATATAATTCTCGATCCAGCTATCACTCAGGTGGTTCTGTACCGTAATGCAATCCCGATGACTGAAATTGCAGTCGGAAGCAACCTTCTGTCCAATAAATATGTTGAGTATCTGATTCGCTCCAACAGGATGATAAAGGTCATTCGCGGAATAAATGCGCGTCAACTGTATCTGTCATCCCAGGTGCTTTCAAAATATATCCGTGACTGTATCACATCCGGACGCAGTTCCATCTGGATAGCACAGAGAGAAGGGCGAGCTAAGGATGGTATCGATACGACCGAGCAAGGATTGCTGAAGATGCTCGATATGAGCGGAACAAGCGATTTTACGACAAACTTCGAGGTGTTGAATATTGTCCCTCTAAGTATTTCGTACGAATACGAGCCTTGTGATATTCTTAAAGCAAGGGAACTCCTCATATCACGTACTCAGAAATATGTGAAAGGCTCTCGCGAAGACCTTGTCAGCATTATGACTGGCATCGAGCAGCAGAAGGGTAACATTCATCTGAATATAGGCGAGCCGCTTACTCACGATGAAATTCTTGCGGCTTCATATTGTACCAAGAACGACAGGTATCAGGCAATCAGACACGCAGTTGACGTCAGGATAATAGAAGGTTACAAATTGTGGAAGACTAATTATATCGCATACGATATGATAAATCATTGCTTCAAATATAGCAATATGTATTCTCCGGACGATGCTGCACAATTTACGGAATATGTTGAGCAACAGCTTAATAAAGTTGAAAAATCGCTGTGTCGTGCTGACTTGCGCAATATTTTCCTCAATATCTACGCCAATCCTGTATTAAGCAAGGAAAAACTGGCGGAAGAGAAGAGCCTGTCTACTTAATATGCACATCCATTTGCGGGAATGGGAAACTTATCCCATTCTTCGGCAGTTGGGTGAATATTGCTTCGTTGATGTCGTACATTACGTCCCAATAATCCTTCTCGGACACCCAGCCTTTCATTATGTATTGAACACTACTGTCTTTCAATGAGTTCAATCCGACAAACGGGTTGCCTGCACCTGGAGTTTTGTTGTCGAGAATTCTTGGATCTGATTTCAGCAATGACATCATAACTTCTTTTGCCTTGTCATTGTCGGTGTTGTAATCCACATCGACAAGCCACTCCAAGCGGTTTATCTTTCTTTCGAAATAATTGCGGATATTTCCGTTTGACAGGGCTCCGTTCGGCAGCACAATAGTCTGATTGTTGAATGTCCTAAGCTTTGTACTTACAATATTAACCTCTGAAACAATCCCCGAATAACCTAAAGCTTCGATATAGTCTCCAGCCTTGAACGGTTTGAACATCAGTATCATTATACCTCCGGCAAAATTCTGCACTGTACCGCTTAATGCCATACCGATTGCCATACCTCCGGCTGCCAGCAGCGCAGCCAGAGATGTCGTATTTATTCCGAGAGTGCCTATCGTAATGATGATAAGCAGAACTGTCAACGATATTGTGACAAGGCTGGTGATAAACGAGGCTAGCGTTTTCTCAGTGTGCTTACGCTCGAATATTTTGTAAAGGATAGCTTTAACTCTCTTTATAAGCCAAGCTCCTATTGCGTAAATGACTATCGCAGCAAGCACCTTCAAACCGAAAGATATTGCTTCCTTCGTCAAATCCTGTAGAAATTGATTCGGATCTGAAGCGATTTCTTGAGCTATATTGTTCAGAGCGACCTTTGCCGAATCCGGATTGAACCCGGTCGTGTCGTTTATCGGAGGCAGTTTGGAGAGAGACATAGCCTAAAACAATTTGTCAACAGCCGCAATAATTTCTTCGTATGGCATTTCCGGATCAAGCACCAAATCAGGCTCTTTGAGAACAAAACCTTTCTTTGTCGCATTCAGCATACCGCCACCGGTGATATTCAACATAACGGTCTCGTCTTTTTTCACAATTCCTGCATCCAGAGCCTGTTTGAGGCTGGCTACTGCACAAGCTGATGCAGGGAATATATCGTAACCTTCTGCGCTGAAATAACGTACAATCCAATATACAATCTCGTCATTAGAGACCTTGAACATATCGCCTTTGGATTTCTCAAGCACGTCGAAAAGTCCTCCGGCAAGACTGTAAGGCGGTTTTCTGTTTGAGAGCACTTTGCCTAAAATAACCTCGGCTTTCTGTCTGGATTCTTCCGGAGTCATTGGCACAAGCTCGCGGCTATGTGCTTTCCAAGAATCGTACATTATAGTGAAAGGAGCGTTCTGGCAGGCGTATATTCGCATATTGTTCTTGCCGAATCTGCCGTCGGCTGCAAGTCTTTCTGCATTCTCCCAAGCAGCAATTGCGCCTGTACCGCTACCTACAGCCTGGAAATAAGCATCAGGAATCCGTCCTATTGCCTCTACAGCGGAAAGGACGGTCGTTCCCATACCGTCACGTCTCGCGATATTCTTTGCCCCACCTTCGGCGAGGTATCTCGGATCTTTGCATAGCTTGTCACCAAGCGCTATGGCATCGTAATAGTCTGAGCCTGCGGGGCTTGCGACAATTTTCACACAAGGAGAGAGCTTCTTCTTAAACCAGAGATCGCTGATATTATCCTTCGGGATGCAGATTACTATAGGTATATTGTTGTCAGAGCAAACTTTGGCGAAGGCTCTTGCGGTGTTTCCTGCCGACTGGACAACCAATATCCGCTTGTTGTTTTTAGGCAGTCTTGCACATACTGAGTATGCCTCTGTTTCCTTGAACGAACAAGTTTCCATCTTGGCGCCATACTTCGGGGCATATCCGGAGAATGTGATATAAAGATTATCCATTCCGAGCATTGCCGCTAAACCTTTGCTTTTATATGTGACAGGCGCGTGAGAATGGCGAAGAGGTTTCCTGATAGGAAGCCATTCAGCATATCTGTACAAGCCTTTGAGATCATCTCTCGGCGTGAATTTCTTGTTCTCATAAACCGCCCTTACAAGAGATGGCGATGTTGATTCAGGATCAGCGAGAGTCCAGCCTTCGTCTTCGAAAGTTCTCCCTGTTCCGATATTTAATAATTTGTATTTTATTGGTTTGAACATAATTGTTATGTGATTTTATTTCTGAATTATAAGCCAAGTCATATATCCCGCTTCAAGCAGCAGAAAGATTACGCCGTCAAGTCTGTCGAGAATATCCTTTTTCCCTGAATATATGCAGGTGAAAAGTGCAATGGAACTAACAAGCAATGCTCCCAGATCCATATAGCTCATTCCGGCGAACGAAAGCGGATTGATTACCGCGGCACCTCCGAGTATCAGCAGAATATTGAAGATGTTGGAGCCGATTATGTTGCCAAGCGCAAGCTGGCCCTTTTTCTTTATCGCCGCCACAATGCAGGTCACGAGTTCAGGCAATGAGGTTCCGCCTGCCAATATGGTGACTGCTATGAGTTTGTCGCTGACATTGAGCATTCTGGCTATTTCCGTGGCAGAATTGACGAAGATCTTGCCTCCGAAAATCAGTCCGACCAGTCCGCCTATAATCATCAGGACAGCAGGGAAGGGCTTGATAATCTTACCATTGCTTGTCTCTTGCAGTTCTTCAGACGAGTCTGATTCCGCAGGCTTGTCGAAGTGGAAGCACATATACACGTATATGGCGAATAACAGGAGCAAGACTATGCCGTCTAGTCTGCTGAGTACATTCTGCCCCAGTCCGAACAATGTTTTATTGAGTCCAAGGACAATGAGCACAATGGTTATGAAGATATTCAGCGGGATGTCCTTCTGCCTGTTCAGCTTGGTTATTTCCATAGGGAATATCAATGCTGTGATGCCCAGTATCAGAAAGACGTTGAATATATTGGAACCTACAACGTTACCTATTGCAATATCTCCGTTCCCCTGAATTGCGCCTATGATGCTGACGACAAACTCAGGTGCAGACGTGCCCATTCCGACAACTGTCAGTCCTATTACAAAATCGCTGATGCCCAATCGTTTGGCTATGGAAGATGAACCGTCGACAAGGCAATCGGCGCCAATTACAACCAATATCAATCCGGCTATCAGAATCGCACACTCAAGTAACATTTTCTCTTTGCTTATTATTTACGCTTCAGCGCGCATACATTTTCCACGTGCATTGTATGCGGGAACATATCTACAGGCTGTACCTCAGTGATTTCATACGCTTCAGACATCATAGCGAGGTCTCTTGCCTGGGATGCTGGGTTGCAGCTTACATAAACGATGCGTTCAGGTTTAGCCTCCAGAATGACCTTGACAACATCAGGATGCATTCCTGCACGAGGAGGATCTATAATCATAACTTCAGGCTTACCGTGTTGCTCGATGAAATCCGAAGTCAGGATATCTTTCATATCGCCGGCGAAAAAGGTGCAATTTTCTATGCCGTTTACGGCAGCGTTGATTTCCGCGTCTGCGATAGCTTCTTTAACGTATTCTATACCAATAACTTTCTTAGCTTTATCGGATACATATTGAGCTATGGTGCCTGTTCCGGTATATAGGTCGTAAACAGTCTCGCTTCCAGTCAAGTCCGCAAATTTCTTTGCTACGGCATATAATTTCTCGGCCTGTTCACTGTTGGTCTGGTAGAAGGATTTCGGTCCAATCTTGAACTTGAGATTGTCCATTGTCTCCCAGATAGCGTCCTCACCTTTGTACAGCACACAATCAAGATCGGAAATTGAGTCATTGAGTTTCTCATTTATGACGTAGTGCAATGAGACTATTTCAGGGAATTTCTCGGCAACAGCATCCAACAGGGACGTAATTGCGTCTGTGTCATTGTATGCGAAACTTACCGTAAGCATAACTTCGCCTTTCTTGTTGTTGCGGATGATTATGTTACGGAGGAATCCGGTGTTTTCGCGGATATTGTAAAACGACAGATTGTGTTTTATAGCATAGTCCTTAATGAACAGCCTAATCTGGTTTGATGGCTCGGGCTGTAAATGGCACTGCTTGATATCCAATACTTTATCGAAAAATCTCCCGACGTGGAATCCAAGCCCAAGACGCTCCGTATCCGTCAGTGATTCCGGGTCTTCAGTATCGTATATCCATCTGCGGCAGGAAAATGTAAACTCAAGTTTGTTCCTGTAGTATCTTGTCTTGTCAGACGGCAGAATCGGGTTTATTTCAGGAATCTGAAGATGTCCGATTCTCACAAGTTGATCCCAAACCTGCTGCTGTTTGGCTTTCAGCTGCATTTCATAGGGGAGAGGCTGCCAACGGCATCCTCCGCATATCCCGAAGTGTTCGCAGAATGGTGTAAGTCTATGTTCGGAAGGCTTGATGATTTCAAGAATATAGCCCTCCATATAGTTTTTCTTTTTCTTTGTGATCCGCACATTGACGATGTCTCCCGGCACTGCAAATTCAACAAATACGACAGTCCCGTCAACGTGCGCGAGTGAGCGGCCCTCAGCAGCGACCGCCTCGATCACAACGTTCTCCAGAATTAGATCCAGTTTCTTTTTTGACATTAGTTATCGTTTCTAACAACAGCCTGAGATACATTTATCATAAAGTCTCCCATAGCTTCGAGTTCTGATATTATATCGAGGAAGTAGTTGAGTGATTGATAGTTGCCTGTGTGGCTCTCAATTTGGTTGATACCTTCCTCTCTGAGTTTGTTTCGAGTTTCGTTAATTATATCTTCAGCATTGTATGCATTGGATATATCCGTAAGCGAGCCTGCCGCAGCCTTTTCAAGATTCTCGGTCATCACTTTATATGCGTCTTCGACCTTGGATATCATAAGGTTAATCTTTTCTATCGCAACTTCATCGAATTTTCTGTTGTGCACACGTTCGCGTTCCAAGATTCGGCTGATGTTTTCTCCGCTGTCTCCGAGGCTTTCCATTTCGCCTATTATGCGGTAAAGCAATTTTACCTGCTCGGATTCTTCCTCGCTGAGTGGTTCAGATGATACATTGTTTAGGAAAGTGGCAATCTGGTATTCTATCTTGTCTGACAATTCTTCAAGTTGGACAAGATTCATTCTGTAGTTCTCGAATTTGTCCGGATCCTTCTCGTTGACGGCATTCTTTACATTGTCGAAACCTGAGCATAGAATTTCCGAAAAATGAACTACTTCCTTGAATGCCAATCCGATTGAAATTGACGGTGTGCCAAACTGTCTTGATGAAATATATACCAGTTTGCCGTTGTCTGTATCGTTATCTGCAGATTTTTTGACAAGTATGGTTATGAATTTTTCAATAGGTTTCGTAAACCATCCGAGTATGCAAGTTCCGAGAAGATTGAACAGAGTGTGGAATGTGGCGACTCCGAATATGCAAGACCAGGCGGATGCATTTGCTGCAACAGCAGGATTGTCTAGGCCGACAAGCGAAGTGATTGCACCTACAAGATTGATGAACGGGTTGAAAAATATGAGCGCCAGGAGAGCTCCGAACACATTGAAAAATGTATGCACGAGTGCAGCTTGCTTTGCCTGGGTTTTTGCTTCAGTGGCTGCCACATTGGCCGATATTGTTGTTCCGATATTTTCGCCCATTACCATTGCTACCGCCATATCGAATGTTATCCATCCGCACAGCAACATCACCATTGTCAGGGTAACTGCTCCGGTAGACTGCATTCCGAATGCTAGAATACATCCGAAAGCCATAAATAGAAGAATTGCAAATAGCTGATTGTTACCGAGTTCTGTAATATATTCGCTCAGAGCAGGGAATTGCGTAGTAGTAGGGAAGTTTGAGATTACGAAAGATAGTCCTATGAACAGGAGTGAGAATCCTATAATTACCTCGCCGACAATTTTCTTTTTGCGTCCTTTCATTGCAGAAAGGATAAATCCTACAGCTACCAATGGATAAGTGAAGTATTTTATTCCGATTCCGAATCCCAATGCGGCAATAATCCAGGTCGTGAAAGAGGCTCCGATATTGGCGCCCATTATCACAAGAATCGCCTGGCTGAGAGCAAGCACACCTGCATTAACGAAATTGACTACCATTATTGTCGCCGCGCTTGAGGACTCTACGACAGCAGTTATTCCGAATCCGGCGATTATGCTGTTCAACGGATTTTTTTTCATCCAGGGCAAAATCGCGCGCAATCTGTCGCCGGTCAATTTGAGCAAACCATTGCTCAATATATTCAATCCGTAAAGGAATAGGGCAATGGCACCCAACAGACAAAATAACTGTAAAAACATATTAACTTAACATAATATAAATTGTGTAACAAAACGTGAACACGTTTATCATACAAATATACTGTAAATTATTGTAATAAGTACTGCTTTGAGGCGCTTTCTAGGATCTCGGAATCTTTTGAGCATTCTGATTGCGATACTTCTGGTGTAAATAGTTGACTTTCATTGGTTGAGAACAAGCCGACGACCTGGGACGATGTCCACAGCAAGAATGTTTAATTGCAGAATTAAGAAGCTGTTCTAAAACTCAAGTCCTAAAGTGCAAATAGGACCAATGTTCAGACTGTTGCTGATTCCCAAATCTTTACGCTCGACCATCTTGTCTGAATATTTATCGTAAACATCAGGATGTGAATGAGATACAAGAATTCCTCCGTTTATCTTCAAAGATGTTCGACTTGTCAGCCTGACCGTACATATATATCCGATTCTAGACAGCAGGACCGGTCTGGAGACATTCTTTCTGAAACCGCACCCGCCCTCAATATAGATTGAACTCCAAGTGGTTTTCGGAGACTTGCTTAGAGTCCATACTCCCCTGAGCGTTATAGGGATAACATTTTCTTTCTTGCGGACACCCATATATCCGGAAAATGCATACAATCCGAATCTTCGGCCAACGTCATATCCTATGTATCCCGTGATTGTGCCGTTCAGATGTTCATTGAATGTAGCATCCTTACTTTCAACAACATATCCCTCGTCGGTTATAAACGTGCTGTAGGTTGATGAAAAAGCCGCATAGTTAATCCCCCACTCTACGCCATAATGTAATCTCTTCGAAAATTCCTGTGCATTCGAGATAAATGTTCCCAAGAGCAATGCTGACAATATGATAATCAATCTCTTCATTTACAAGCCTTTAGAATGAATACGCAATCGTCAGCTCCGGAATCCAGGCTCGAACAAGCCCGTTACGATACAATTCCAGGGTATGCTCGCTTCTGTTGCTGTCGGGGGAAATCTTGAACCCCAATTCGCAAGTAAAACTTAATGAGATACATACGGGTATGTTGAATTTGAAATCAAGAGACGCTATGCCGGACAGTCCCCCGATCGCACTCGTATATGCGTTTGAAACCGAGTAGCCCGCAAAGGCACCCGGGCCGGCATTGAACTCCAAAGACAGTTCGTCGTTGACTTTCTTCTCCAGAACATTGAACAGCAGATGGTAGTCTGCCAACAGATCCGGCTCCTTGAATTTGCCGGAGATAACGTTGCTCAAATCCGCATAAACTCTTATTTCAGAACTGTTTCCGTTTTTGTTTGTCAGACCTGCGGATATTCCGCTGTGCCGAGGCGAAGACATTATCCCGGCTGAAATATTCTGAGCCCAAGACTCCTGTTGCAACAATATCATTGCAACAAGCACTGTCAATATGATTTCAAATCTATTCAAGCTTGTTTAGACATACTTGAGCTCCATATATGTAGCACCGACCTGAGCTCCGAATACACCGCCCATAAATCCTACCAAATCACCGCTGTTGATACGTCCTTCATCTCTCAATTTGGCGATTGATTTCTCTGCGAATTCTTCCTTGTCCTTAACCTTTTCGAAATAATAAGCCTTTATGCCGAATACAAGTGCCAATTCCCTCATAGTGTAATCATTGTAGCACATTGCATAAACCGGTACTGAAGGTCTGAAAGTCGAAAGATAACGACCGACACGACCAGTATAAGTGTCGAATATCAGAGCTTTTACAGGCAACTCCTTTGTGGCTGCGACCAGAGATTGCGCCAGAACGACTGCAACCGGTTTTACAACCTTCCTCAATTCCAAATCAAGATTGACATCGATAGTCTGTTCGGTTTCCATCGCTATCTTGGTCATAGTCTTTACAGCCTCAATCGGGTATTTGCCGAATGCGCTTTCGCCGCTCAGCATTATGGCGTCAGCACTCTGGAATATGGCATTTGCCACGTCAGTCACTTCTGCCCTGGTCGGACGGGGATTCTCAATCATACTCTGAAGCATCTGAGTTGCTATGATTACAGGTTTTTTCCTGTCTCGACAAGCTTTTACGATATTTTTCTGCACAATAGGAATCTTCTCGGCAGGAATTTCAACTCCCAGGTCTCCCCTTGCGACCATCACGCCGTAGCAATATGTCAGGATATCATCCAGATTATCAATGCCTTGCTGATTCTCAATCTTGGAAATGATTTTAAGGTGGCTCTTTGATTCGTCAAGAATCGCCTGGATTTCCTTCAGATCTTTGGAACTGCGGACAAATGAGTGGGCGATAAAATCTATATTCGCCTCGATGGCCCATTTGATGAACTTTTTATCTTTCTCGGTTACTGCCGGAAGATTTATGTGAACATTCGGAACGTTAACGCTCTTATGCCCTTTGATAAGGCCTTCGTTCATCACCGTGCAAATCAGTTTCCCCTTCTCTTTGCTCGTTACTGACAGATCAACTGCACCGTCATCGATGAGAATATCGGAACCGACAGGGATGTCTTCAGCCATATTAGGATATGTGGTGTATAATACACCCCTCTGGCAAGCTTTTGTCGGGTCGTCCACGATTTCCACGACATCACCGGTGTGAGCAAGGAATCCGACCGAGTCTGCCATCTGGGTCAGTCTGACTTCCGGCCCCTTTGTGTCAATGAGTATTGCAATTTTGTCTGAGACTTTGCGGACATTGTCCACAATCATTTGCGCGCCCTCGATTGTCGCGTGTGCGGAATTGATTCTGACAACGTTCATTCCATTCTCAAAAAGTTGTCTGATGAAATCAACATCACACCTGTTGTCTGCAATTGTGCAGATGATTTTTGTCTTCTTTTCTGTCATTATGAATCCACTCTGATTTCGCGTGCAAAATTAACTATTAAAATTAAGATGTGGTCTATTTGAATCTAAAAAATCTCGCCAAAAGATTTTAATTTTGACGCCCAGAATTTCCGTATTGGAAACAGCTTCTAAATTTGACTATCTTTGTACGGCGGAACCGGGCGCTTTAGAGATGAAATTTCGCTATTTGATCCCGATTTATGCGAAAATTATGGGA
>CAVENC010000034.1:17277-22766 GCA_963617065.1 Butyricicoccaceae bacterium | reverse complement strand
CCACACGATTTTCGGCTGAGAAAAGTCGTCCCAATAAGCGCAGTTGCGGAGGTTGTAGGGGGTGTCGCCTTGGTCGGCTCGAGTCTTGATTTTATCCCAAAACTGATCCAGATGAGCCTTGACGGCGGGGTAGTCGTTGATGTCAATGCGTGGAATCTTGCCTTTCACTCCGTTGTGGGTGTTGATTAACCACAGTCCCGCCCAGTCGTAGGAGTAGCGCTTGATGTCACGGCCGCGGAGAATTGGCCTTATAAGGTCATTCGTTCTCCGGCGCTCCTCCTCGGACTTACAGTTCGAAAGGATCTCGTCCCGCCTTTCGGTTGTGATTATGAAGGCATCGTTATAGCCGGTCTTGATGCCGTAGTTGATGCTTATGTCCCAGTCCCTCAGCGGTTTCCCGACGCTTTCGATCTTTCGCTTTATGCTCTGCTCGATGGGACTCAGGACCACCCAGGCATCGGAGCCGGCGAAGGAGCAGACCGCACCCTCTTGCTGAACGTAAACGCCGAGATTATTGATGACATCACGAGACTGACCGGAGGTTACGGCACAAAGGGTGTCGAAGGTGTTCGGGGACTTCTCGAAGAGGAGGATGTTGGTGTCAACGGTGGCGCTGTCGAAGACCTTCACTCCGGCAAAATCCACCAATAGACGCGGATTGGTCTTGTCGGAAAGGAAAGATCTGGTGTTCTCTCCGTAACCCGCGCGCATCCATTTGTTCGAGGTTATGAAGCACAGGAGACCGGACGGTCTGAGCAGTTGCCAGCCAAGCTCGTAGAACAGGCAATAGATGTCACCGGTTCGCTCGTAGGTGGCATATTCCATCTTTGACAGCGCATCGGCACCCTCGCCCATCTTTTGAAGCTGGATGTACGGAGGGTTGCCGACAACGCAGTCGAAGCCTGTGAAGCGGCCATCCTCATCCAGAACCTCAGGGAACTCGATGCGCCATTCAAAGGCATCGACGAACAAGCGGCTGTCGCGGACAGCGTCCACCTCTTCCTGAAGACGGGATATTCGTGAATTCAAGTCCTTGATCTTCTTGTCGTACTGCGTCTGCTCCTTTTTGCTGGCCTCGAAAAGCTGCGGGGCTTTCAGGTTGTGCAGTTCTCCTTTCAACTTATTCAGCCGCAGAAGTTTCGGATCGTTCATCCCCATCCGGGTGTGAAGGCCGGACTTGATCTGGGATATCATACTCTCAAGCGAACGCTTGAGCTCCTTGGTGTGGGCGTTCTTGTAGTCGGAAACCGCGGCTTTATATTCATTGATGGATATCCCCGAATCGCGGAGGATCTCCGAGATATCCCGGGTGATGTCGTAGCGGTGCAGGAGGGAGTTGCCGACCTTGATGTTGATGTCGATGTTCGGGAGGGTCTCCAGTTCGGTGTAGCCGCTTTCCTTGGTGTAGAAGGCGTTTTTAAGGAGTTCGATCCAGAGTCTCAGGCGGCAGATGTTGACGGCGTTGGGGTTGATGTCCACTCCGAAGAGGCAATTCTCGATGATGCGGCGCTTCTCGCTGAAAAGAGCTTCCTGAATCCTTTGACACTCAGGGTTTCCGGGAATATACGAGAACGGCTCGCCGTCCGCGTCCGAGACCATCAGCTCGTCATTCACGATCTCGATGCTGTAGTCCTGCTTCTTGATGCGGCGGCCTTCGCGGTCCAGCAATATCCCTAAATCATACTTCGTCCTGATGATCTCGTTGAGAGCCGAGACGAGGAAGTGCCCGGAGCCGACGGAAGGGTCGCAGACCTTCAGTGAATCCACTATGTCGTTCGCCTTGAGCAGATCATCCAAATCTCTGTCCTTCAATGCGTCATAGTCACGGCAATTCCAACCCATCGCTTCATTGAACTTGCGGACGACAGCACGTCTGATGGTCTCCTGGCTGATGTACATCGTCACGGCTCCCGGCGTGAAGACCGAACCGTCGCGGTGGCCGTTTATCTTCTCGAAAATCAAGCCCAGAACCGAGGCGCTGATCAGGGTCTTGGCGTTGTCGCACACGTCCTCCGAACCATCTCCCGAAAAATCGTATGAGTCAAGGAATTCCAGCAGATAGCGAAGCGCCGGCAGACGGCCGCCACGGACATCCTTCAGAACACTTCCGGAGCAAAGCGGCAGTTCACCTCCACCCAGATTGCTCACGCGGATGGTCTCCGACTCAAGCTGGCTCATCTCAAACAGCGAGCTGTTCAGGTACGGAATCTTTGAATATTTAGCGCTGACACTTCCTTGGCGATCTTCCGGACGTTTGGCGAGAACCTGAAAGAAAAGTTTGTTGAGTTCGTCATAATCCGGAATCATCGACTGGTTCAGAAATGAATATAACCGGTCGCCTTTGTGGTATTTTATCAGCTGGGCCTCAAGGAGTTTCAGGAACAGGACTCTGTTTACCCAGCATATTGACAGAGAAAGGGCTACATTAAACATCCGTTCCTCACGGTCAGCACCATAGGACGAAAGGCGCGGAACTCTGTCCAACCAGTCCTCCGCATCCAGAATCGTCATAGCGTCCTCAAGGATTGACGCCGGGTTCCGCTCCCCAGGCTTGAGTCTGGTGATGATGCGCTTATGGCTGTCCTTGTCCTCGACTTCCTCCAGGCCGATAATGTGAAGGAGTTCGCTGTAGAACTTGGTGTTCAGTTTGTTGCTGTCGGTCTGGAACTGCTTCTTCAAAAGGTTCTCCGGACTGAACACCTTGTAAAGGTCGATGAGTTTACGGTCTTCCCCGTCACTCAGGAAGGACTTGTACTTACGGATGTCGAACCAGACATATTCAATGTCCTCGGCCACCGCCGCTATGCACTCGGACGCTATTTCCTTGTAGAAGAAATCGGTCTTTTCCGAAGTCAGGCTGCCGGAGTTGAATTCCTCGTAGCGACGGAGAAGGCGTTTGTTGGAATAGAAGACGCGCTCAAACTCCTGGGCGTCGAATATGAAGAACTCATAGACGTTGGTAGCGATCAGTTTCTTCAGTTGGATATTCTTTTTGCCCACCCGCTCGCGCAGCCAGTAGAGCAGAAGTTCCTGCATCGCCTTGCGGTTCAGGTCGCCCCTGGAGACCATCTCGGATGTGTTGGAAGGCATCTTGACCTCGCATATCACGCCCACCGGCGCGTCTATGCCGCTTCCAAGGTGGATGGCGCAGTCAATCTTGCCGTTCGGGGAGACTTTGTAATCCTGACCGTAGAACGTCTGTTTCAGGAAGTCCATCAGATCGCCTTTGACCTTTTCCTCGGTGTCGATGTGCTCGATCTGCTCGTAGAATATGCGGAGCTGTTTTTTGAATATCTCGAAATCAGACTTGTCCACAGGGAGTTGCTTGTAGGCTTTGTTCAGGGACTTGGCGATTGACAATTCAGGCATAGCGGTGGGTTTTGCTTTGTGTTATTTGCAAAAATAGTAATTGGCTGAGAAAAAACGTACTATTTACCGCAACTTTTATATAAGGAAAACCGTGATTTCACAGAGGACAATTCTGTGGAGCCACGGTATTTTTCCTATAAGGGTGGTCACTTCGACAGGCTCAGTGACCACAAAGATTTGCAGTGACTGATATGATATGGTCACTTCGGCAGGCTCAGCGACCGAAAGATTAACGATGATCGTACCAGCCACTTCGACAAGCGGTTGGTGAGCCCGTCGAACCACTGCGGCCGGATCACTGTTTACCTGGCGTAAAAGCGGTACTCGGTCGTGGAGCGGTAGGTCTCGCCAGGGCGAAGGACGGTGGACGGGAGATCCGGACGGTTCGGGGAATCAGGGAAATGAATGGTTTCCAGAAGCATACCGCCGAACTTTTCCATCGGTTTGCCGTTCTTGCCGATCATCTTCTCGTTGAAACTGCGGGCGGTGAACGTCAGAAGGCCAGGTTCTGTGGTCCACGTCTCGACACCGCGTCCGCACCGAGGCTCATAGAGGTCGGCGGCCTTGCCGAACTCTCCGAGAGGCTTGTTCAGGTACCAGCAGACGGAGAAACCACGCATCGTGATGAAGTGCTCGTTTGGAGTGTCTATGGCATAGTCCACACGATGGGGCTCACGCATATCGAACGGAGTGCCCTCGACAGGCACTGCATCGCCTTTAGGAACGAAGTGCGAATTGTTCGGGAAATACCTGTCCGCATCCACTTTAAGAATATGATCCATCACATAGCCGCCATCCTGTCCTTTCAGATTGAAGTAGGTGTGGTTGGAAAGGTTCACGACAGTGGGTTTGTCCGTCGTGGCCTCATATTCAATCTTAAACACATTATCATCAGTCCACCAGTAGGTTACGGAACAGTTCATATTCCCGGGAAAGCCTTCCTCGCCGTCAGGGCTGAGGCGGGTGAAACGTACGCCGATACGGTGTTTTTCCACCAAGGGCTCAGAGTTCCAGACTTTTCTGTCAAAGCCGTTCACGCCGCCGTGACAGATCACCGGCTCACCATCAAACTTCTCGTTCGCGTTGAGCTTGTACTCGACACCGTCAAGAGTGAATTTTCCGCCATCTATCCTGTTGCCGAAACGGCCGATGACCGGTCCGAAGAATCTTTCCTTGCCAGTCTCGAAGGTGCGGATGTCACCGCATCCCTGAACGACATCGTCAATTTTGCCGTTGCGATCCGGGACACTGATCCGCACGACACGGCATCCATAATCCGTGACCTCCATACTGGCTCCGGAGGAATTGACAAGACGGTAGATCAAAGTAGGTGTACCGTCCGACAGGCTGCCGAAACTTTTGCTGGTGACTCCACGGGATGATCCGGCCGCGGCCGCACCAAAGACAGATGCCAGCGACAAAGCCAAAACAAACGCTACTTGCTTGATATTCATAATATTCAAAGATTACAATCCTGAGACGAGCATCCATTTTTGAGGATTTCGCTCCCCTGTCGGGATAATGGCATCCTCACCGCCTTCCATATCGAACAGAGCCAGATTGACAAGCACCTTGCCATCCTGGATTCCAATGGAGGAGCGCGGTACGACAATCTCCGCAAGCCACCCGTTGTCCTTGTCGGATGGATCGGACAGGGTCGCGTCGTAGCTCACATACGCCTTCACGCCGAGATCCTTCTCGAACCATCCTCCGGCATAGTTTCCTTGGTTGCGGACACCGGAAAGGCCGACCTTCACCCTCACGGACTTGCCGTTCAGAGCCGTCTGATCAGGCTGCGCGAGGAACAACTGAATATAGTCGTCCTTCGAGACGTTCTCATCCAGTGATTCAACCAGGAAATAAAGATTGTCAGCGTCAGCCGCACACCTTAACGTGGCCTGCGCCTGGCACTTGCCACCGACGAACAACGCATCGTCAGTCTTGAGCCAGTCAGAATTGTCCCCGTCAGCTGAAACCTTGTGTGACGAGGCCTTTATGCTATGGTTCAAAGCCTGCTTGCAAAGAGTCACACAGATGTTCTTGTTATCGGTGCTGTTGCGCATATACGCCACAATCTCGTGCGGGTTGTCAATCATCAACGCTCCCCAGGAACCTTTCGC
>CAVENC010000034.1:0-17027 GCA_963617065.1 Butyricicoccaceae bacterium | reverse complement strand
GCGAAAGCGATGTTGAAATTGACCTTGCCACCGGTCGGATAATCGTGGGCAGACTCAAAGACACCGGCCTTCTGACGGCTTCCGTTCAGGATTATAAGCCCCGGCATCTGGTCGGTGAAAAGCCATTTGTCCTGATGCTCATCGTACCAAGTGTGCCTGATGACACGGTACGGCTCCTTTCCGAGTTCCGGCAACCAAGTCTTTCCTCCGTCGGTGGAACGAACCATAGACGTGCCGGAATGGCTTCCGGAGATCCAAGGGCGACTTTCCGAGAAATAAAGTTCAAGGTCGCCGTCAGCCTCCTCAAGCATTATCGCCTCCCAGTTTGGTCCACGATACACCTCGAACGGTTCGCTCCAAGTCTTGCCATTGTCAGAACTGCGTCTCATCACAATCCCTTGCTCGTCACGCCATTGCCAAAAAGCGTAAGTACCTGTGGTTCTAAATGATGCAAGCATCAAGACATCACCATTGCTCAAGACCTTGCCGAAACCATTGGTAAAAAGCCTCGTGGCTTCCTGTCCGCGAGCGTTTGTGAGACTGTACGAGGCGAACAGTTTTCCCTTGCCGGTCCAATTCACAAGATCCGAACTGGTCGCCCAAAACACGGTAGAACCGTTGCCACCCGAATAATAGTCCTGAGCTGTAAGAATATACGTTCCGTCAGCAAGTTTGACAATCCTTGAATATGCCGGAGACTCAGTGCCCAACACAGCGGAGCCGTTCACATTCACTATAGAACGGTAATTCAGCGAAAGCACGGAACGCTGCCAATCATCAGAATGGGAATTGATAGCGTCATCACCGGCATTAAGTTCACCGAACGGAGTCAGTTTCAGTGTCTTGGAGACAGACTCTCCACCTTTGCTCCCGCCATTATCAGGATCTTCCGGCTTGCACGCCAGAAGCGCAAGCACGGAAGAAGCCAAAAGAACTGTGAATATACCTTTTCTATTCATAAATATCATTCTTCAATATTTCATTTCAACCTAAGGCTGAGCCACTCGGCCGGATAATCGGAATTCTCCCCCTCAACGTCCTCGATCTGCCAGGCCGGCTTCTCCGAGGTCTTGTCCTTGTAATGACGCCTCAGGTGAGCCTTCAGAACCTCTCCTGATGACGGTTTGCCTCCGAGAATATCCCAAGGGACAGACAGTTTTGCGGCAAAACCCAAATCCTCGTCAGAGTCATCATTCATAGTTCCAACCACTTCCACTGAGTCCGCCGCGCCTTCCGAGACTTTTCGCCACGAGAAGTTGTTCTCAACATAGACGACATAGGCTCCGGAGCCATTCACCACAATCTTGTACTGAGGGCCACCGATTCTGGCCAACAGAAGTTCGACAGCGTCGGAATTCTCCGTTGTGAGCGCAGTGAGTTTCCGGTCATAAAGGTACGAAATCAAAACAAAATTCTCGTCTGTCCAGCCAAAATCCGTGAATATTCTTGAGTCTGAGATATGCCCTAAGAACCAGCAGTCATTGCTGTCCTGATTGAATTCCTTAAGCGGCATAGGCTCGACATCCCCTTTCATAATGGTCTTGGAATAGTTCAGGCGACCGGTTATGGATCTAACCATACCTCTTGTCCTGCCTTCCTGCTGGTACTTGACTGTTCCGGTCGCGATGACCTTGTTGTCTCCGATGTAATCCACCGAGCCCCAGTACCCGTCGAACGGCGACGAGGCGTTGGTGAAATTGTCGGCCTTTTTGTCGCCGATGAATGTCCAGATGCCCTGCTGACCTTTGTACTGTCCGTTGCTGAGCACGACCATCTCACCGGTTCCAAGTTTGGTGCTGTAAGGTCCGTAGCCGTAGAAGTCCTTGTTCAGCTGCTTCTTCATAGGCCACTCCGGCCCGCCGGTCTTGCGGATGGTCTCCAGATCACGGTGCCAATTGGTCTCAACGTCCGTCTTCACCACAACCGGAGTCTGATCCACTACCCACTTGCCGTGCCAGACCTCGATAGGGACAGCGATGCCGTTGTTGTCGTCAAGCCACACTCCGGAAGGCATCCCGTCGTAAGTCGAACGGGAATCCACAGTCCTGGCTATCACCTCATTGTCATCAATCCCGCAGCACTTTTTTCCCTGCCAGGTCTTGCCTCCGTCAAACGAGCGGATCACCACCGTCTGCGGAGCGGACATATTGTCGATAAGTTCCTGTGAAGAGGTTATGTACATCTGGATCTCGCCGGAAGGGAGCTGAAGCATAGCGGGTTCCCAGCATCTTCCACGGTAAACCTCAACGGGTTCAGAGAATGTCTTGCCGAAATCACTGGAGAACATCACTTCGATTCCGCAGTTCTCGTTCGTGTTCGGAAGGTCATTGTAACCTTTCTTGTACCTCCACTGGTAGGCCAGCAGAATCCGTCCGTCATTCAGCTCGATAAAGTCAGGATTCACATAAACCTTCTCATCATCCCCTACCGTTGAGACCGCCTGGGAAGTCTTTACAAGCAGACTTGCGTCAGACCAGGTCCTGCCGTTGTCCTCGCTCCGGCGTACATAGACATCCCATCCGAAATGGTCGTTCTCGAATGACATCAGGAGGGTTCCGTCGGAAAGCCTTTTGATGCGGGGATAGTAAAGGTTCTCTTCCACAAACCCTTCGCCAGCCACATTGACAGATGTCATCTCCGTGAACGTGGAGCGGTCCCAGGATATTCTCACATCCTTTGTCTCCGGCCATTCCTCCCGGCCGCAGCTAACGGCCAGAAGGAGGAAGGCAGGGACGATCGTTTTATACAACTTAAGCATATTCAAGCATTTATTTCAAGCCATTGAGCATAACGTTCGGCCAGAGATTGTCAACTTTCAGCCTTACTGACTCCTCGAAGCACTTTTGCGCCTCAGTGACCTCACCAAGGCCAAGATATCCAAGTCCCATCGTGTAATATGCCTTGGTGTTGATGCTCTCGACAGTTGAGCCTGTGGTTCCCTCCGCCCCGTAGAAGTTGACGAATTCGGTCACAACACTGGACTTTCCGGACTCGACAAGACCGTCAAACAAAGCCTTGGCCTCGGCGGACTTTCCAAGTTTGACCAATGCGAGACCTTTCCAGTAACGATATTCAGTCCCCTTGTCATCAACAGCGGCGGCCTTCTTGTAGGCTGCCATAGCCTTTGACCTTTGTCCAGCGGACTCGTAAGCCTTGGCTATGTTCCACCAGATCTGCGCGTCACGTGGCGTGCGCTCATCGACAAGGAACACCTGATGGTTGACAGGATATTCAAAAGCCTCGTTGAAGAGGGCCAAAGCCTCCTTGGAGTTTCCTTCGGCAAGTTGCTTCTGTCCGGCGAGGATAAGAGCGTCCACATAGACATCGTGGAAGTTCGCGACACCCTCACGGGTCGGGAAGTAGCAGGTTCTGAGCAGGTTGAGCACGTAGTCATATTCACCGACAAATGTTCCGGTGATGACTTCGGCGGCGAGAGGATAGTAGCGCTTGACGCAGGTCTCGTGGTGTTTCTTAAGAAGCTCAAAACGCTTTCTGACATCAAAGCCGCCAGCCTCATAGACCTGGTCGATCTCTTCAAGGAAGAGCGCGTTGTCCGGAGCGAGTTCCACTGCCTTCTCGTAATACTTGGCAGCCTCAGCATAGTTCTTGGTGTACAGCCAGTTCGCCCATCCGAGATTCCTCCAGGCCATAGCGTTGGACGGATCCATCTCAATGCACTTCTTCCACTGTGCGATGGCGTTGTCCTTCTGCTTGTCGTACAGCAGGTTGCCAAGATAGTAATGAGGTTTGGCGCTTTCCGGACAATATTTCATCGCAAGATTCAGAACATCGATGGTCTCCAGACGGAACGGATTGCAGTACTTCGTAGGGAGCGCGAGAGCATCCTTGAACCATTTTTCCGCGGCGGCCTTGTCGTCGGCCTTGTCAGCGAACCAACCCAGCCACATCTTTACCGTAGGGTAAGGCTTGATCGAATCGGCATATTTAAGAAGTTCGACGGACTTGGCCTCGAAGCCGTTATGCATATACTTGAGAGCCAATTCAATATACGACTCAACCTCGTCACGCATCAAAACCTTCAGACTATCTGTTCCGCAGAGCATATCCCTTTCGGAGACGGCGTAGAAGTTAAGCGGATCCTCGGCGAGAACCCTGTCCACACAAGCAAGCGCGTCATCCTTCCTGCCAAGCTCACGGAGTATGCTCGCCTTGAGATCAAGAGCCTCGAAGTTGCGTCCGTTGTAGGTCACAGCCTCGTCAAGACGCTCAAGAGCCGACTCATAATCCTTGGCTGATGAATATATCTGAGCGAGCTGGTAGTTGGCGGCTGAATTGTAGGTGTAGTTCCACACGGCCCTGTATAGGGTGTCGATGGCGGCCTCAGTCTTACCCTGAATCTTCAAAATCAGACCAAGGTTGTACATAGCCTCGCAGTCCTTCGGACGGGTGTAGTCGTGGGTCAGCCTGACGAGAGCCTTGCGCAGGTAAGCGGCGGCTTTGTCATACTCCCCTCTCTGCCTGTACCACACACCCATACGGGTGTTGGCACGGGTGTCACCAGGATCACGGCGAAGAACCTCGTTGAAATAGTCGGTCGGATCTATGAACGGGTTGTGGAACTGGAGGTTACGGAGACCTACCAAGTAGCACTCCTCGGTGTTCTCGATCTCCTTCGGGAGTTTAGGACGATCGACGATGGCCGGCAGCGGCTTATTCGGATCCTTGACAACAGGTTTGTAGGAGAGCATCGTCTTGCCGGAAGCATCCTCAAGGGTCATCGTCAGGGATTTAGTGTCGATGCTCTTGTCAAGTTTCACGGTGTTTACGAACGGCTTGTCAGGTGCGACATCAGTAGTGGCCGACCAGACCTCACCGTCAGCGGAACGGAGCACAACTTTCAACCCCTTCATAGGTTCAGTCGTGTTGACACCGACCAGAACCTTTTGTCCTTCAATGAGATCCATATTGATCGCGGCATACCTGTCACCGGCCTTGACTCCTTCCATATCACGGATTCCGTACCAGTACTGCGAGAACTCCTTCGTCTCGTAAGGAGCGGACCAGTTATAGTCTGGCTGGTTGTCGGAATACGCTCCTGCCATCAACTCACAATAGTGTCCGGAATTGTCGGTCAGGATCTTGGTGTCCCACTCGGAGTTCGGTCCCCAGAGCCAGAACTTACCACCCTTGATGATGTTGTGGTTGCCGGTCAGCATCGTTCCGGCGTGACGGCCGTGGTCGTAACCTGCGATGAAATCCTCCTTGAGGTCATAGACAAACATCGAGTTGGACATATAGTGGTTCTTCCACCAGGAAGCGTCGATGCCGTTCTTGTAGAAATCCATTCCGTTGAACGGCTCGTGGGTGATCGGCCAATGAGCCATCCAGTTCTTGCAATGGAACGTGGCGAACTCCACGCTCTGCGGGAATATTATCTGATAGTTCTCGTCCACAAGCGTGGAGACATTCGACCAATAGAGCATCGAGTTGTTGTCCATCGTGGAGTTCATCAGACGGCCGGTAATCTCCATATAGGACTTGCCTGGATGCAGGGTCACACCTATCGCCCAGGACATTCTGTGGCGATATTCAGTCTCCCCCACCCAGATTGTCTTGCTGCCGTCGGCGTTGCTCTCGATCCGGTAGTCGCAAGGCGTGTGGGTGGTGGCCCTGTGGTGATGGAAGACGTTCCACTCCACACCGCCGGAAACCCAGGCTCCAAGCATTCCGACATTCGCCGGCTTGATCACGTGGTTGTGGTAGAATATGTCGTAGCCGTTGGTCTTGTCCACGGCATAGATGAGCCGCCCGCCGATCTCCGGCAGGATGCATAGTTCGACATATTCATTCTCCATATAGAGAGCCTTGTAGGTGACAGTCTCCTTCTGACGGGTCATATTGTCGTTCAGGAGGTAAGGATAGACGCTTCTGCGCGCCCTCTGGTAGGACCAGTCCCTTTCAAATATCGGAGCCTCCTCCGGGTCGTTCAAAAGGTAGGTGGGCATATCGATTGTCCCTTCCCAAGCCTTCACATCCTCCTTGCCGTTCTGCGCACCGGCGTTTCCGGCGCAAGCGAATATGGCCAAAGCCAACAAAAGTCGTTTCATTTTTATCAGTTCAAATTTATTTTATGAATATACTATCAATCAATACCATCCGTCATTCTGTTCAAGATTCGGGTTCTTCTCCTTCTCGGATGAAGGGACAGGCCACTTGAGGTAGGAATCTCCGCCATACGTGTAATCATAAACCGGATCCCCCCAGCATTGACGCAAACCTTGAGCGAAGTCGAACTTGCGGGACTTCCATATTCCCCAGCGAAGTTCCTCAAGATAGAGCTGCTCCTCGCAGGCAAGCTCCCAGTGCTTCTCGTCCTGGATTCTTTTGCGTAGGTCATCCTGACCGGTGACTTTTAGCCAATCCGCGCCGGAATCAAGTTTGGCCACACCGGCCCTTCCTCGCACCTCATTGACATAGCCGACCGCATCATCAGTCTTTCCTTGCTCGTTAAGGCACTCGGCCAGACAAAGCAGAACATCAGCGTACCTGATGACAGGGACATCCACAGGATTGTATGTCACATTCATATGCTCCTTGCCGACGGTGACGAACTTGCGGATGCTGTAGTACATATGGGTAGGAGAACCTGTTCGGAGATCAAAGTCAGGAGCGTTCTCGGAACGGTACGGCCATCTGGTCTGATAGTTTCTGGCTGCACCGGACGCAAAACCGCCAAGGTAATCGGTGTAAGGGGCGATGACGGTGGCTGCCAGACGAGGATCCCTTCCAGTGTATGCCTTGAGAATCCTGGCCTCGTTGCCGGTCTCGTCATACTGGGACATATCCGCTCCGTAAGCCTTCATAGTAGCCTTCTCGTTGTCCGTCATATTGTTCCTAAGGAAATAAACGCTTCTGGCCTTCACATCCATCTCGTTGTAGCCCGGAATCACATCATCGAAAGAGAACGGTCTTCCGTCAGTCCACTGGTAGGAGTTCACGAAGTTCACATTCATAAAATAGTGACTCTGACCGTTGCCGGCCGTCATCCAGTTGCCGTAGGTGCGGCTATAGACATTGCCGTGCGACGGAAGATCCTCCATCGTGATGGAGAACACCATCTCATCCGACTTCTCGTTCTTCTCTGTGAATATGTCAGCGTAGGCTCCCTTGAACAATCCGAAGCCGCACTCACCTACCTTGAGAAAATCAGCCTCAGCCTTGTCCCACTGCTTCAGCCACATATAGACCTTTCCGCGGAGGGCGTAGGCGGCTCCTTTGGAGACACGGCCATAGTCACTGCTGCCGGAGCTGTACTTTTTAGGGAGAATATCACAGGCGATGACATCATTGAGATCGTCCAGCACAACATTCCAGACCTGTTCCTCAGTCTCGCGTCCCCTTGTATATTCAGAAGGAGCGAGGTTCTCAAGATAGACAGGGACTCCGCGCCAGAGGGCGTTCAGCCTGTAGTAGCAGTAGGCCCTGAGGAACTTGCACTCGGCTATCCTGAGGGTACGTACTTCCTCTGAAAGGGCTGTGGTCCCGCCTATGTTGGCGATCACGTCATTCGCCCTGTTGATTCCTTCGTAGAATGTCTTCCACGTGCTAAGGAAAAGAGAGTTGTTGGACTGCACAAGTCCAAGCATAAAAGGATATCTTAATGATATGCTCTGGTCGTTCACGTCCAGAACGGACGAGAAAGCGTCCCAGTTCGTGCCTGTTATGCTGTTGTAGTTGGCCAGCAGGTTGCTGTACACTCCTGTGACGGCGTTCTCGGCCAACGTTGCCGAACTGTACACGGTGTTCGAGCTCACGGTGTCGTAAGGAAACCTGTCCAGAAAATCATTGCAGCCAAGCAACACAGCGGCGGAAGTCAAGGCCGCCATTATCTTTGTTATGTTTTTCATTTCAGACGATTGTTTAGAATTTGAGACTCAGACCGAAGGAATACTGGCGGAGAAGAGCGTAGTAGTTCATCTTCTCGGAGATCTCAGGATCCATTCCCGGATACTTGGTGATTGTCAGCAGGTTCTCTCCACTGAAGAAGATCCTGAAATCCTGGACGCTCAGTCTCTTCATCCATTTCTTAGGGAATGTGTAGCCGACGGTGAGATTCTTCAGACGAAGGTAGTCCGTGTCGTAAAGGAACACCTTGGAATAGCACTGGCCGCCGTTCTGCTCCGAACCGTAGTTCATCGTCATACGTCCGTGCTTGGAGGTTATGTTCGTTCTTGGATCGTCCGGATTCTCTGGATCATAGAAGTAATGATTGTAGGAGATATCCTTCGGAAGTGAGAAGTTGGTGCCGGTGGAGTAAGCGTTGAAGCCGACATACCTCCAGTAGGTCTGCGCACCGCCGGAGCCGTTCCAAAGCATAGAGAAATCGATTCCCTTCCAGCCGAGCTCAACCTGGAATCCGTAGTAGAACTTAGGGGTCATAGATGTGCCAGTGAACATATAGTCGTTGGCGTCGCCATAGACTCCGTCGCCGTTCTCGTCGGCATAGATGTAGTCACCGTACCAGATTCCCTTCTTGCCGATTGTCTTGTTCGGAAGGAATGTGCTTCCGGATGCCACCATAGCCTCAAGCCAGGCCATATCGTCAGGGGTGCGGATCATACCGTCCTTAGGGCCACCGGCAGGGTTGACGGTTCCGTCAGCGAAGAAATAGGTGCCGTCTCCGGAATATGTGTTCAGAAGGTAATGCTCGTTGATGAGTTTGCCTTCCATCACCCTTCTCGCGCCGTCAACCACGGTTGAGACATCACCGATGTTGCTCTGGTAGGTGCGGTTGCCATATTCATCAGTCACCCAACCGGCATTGAGGCGGCCTTTGTACTTGCTGACCGAGTTCCAGTTGCGGGTGAAGTTGGCTGTGACACCGTAGTGGAAGTCCTTGATGTCGTCCTTCCAGCCAAGTGTGAGCTCTATACCATTGTTGGTCACCTCGCAGAGATTCTGGTAAGGAGCCGACTTGTTGCCGATCGTCGCATAGACAGGAGCCTTGTAGAGGATTCCGTCGGTCACTTTGTTGTACCAGTCGGTCTCGAATGTGAGTCTTCCGTCGAGGACGGCGAGCTCAAGTCCGATGTCGGTCGAGGTAGTGGTCTCCCAAGTCAGCGCGCTGTTGGACAGCGACTGCACGATGCCTGAGGCCAACTTGTTGCCGAATGAATATTCAAAACCGGAAGCGTATGTAGGAATATATTCGTAGTTGCCTATGCTGTTGTTTCCGAGCTTGCCCCAGGAGGCCCTGAGTTTCAGGTTGTCGATTCCGGAATTCTTCATAAAAGACTCCTCGGAGATTCTCCAGCCGGCTGAAAGTGATGGGAACAGTCCCCATCTTGAAGATCTGGCGAACCTTGAGGAACCATCGTAACGGAGATTGGCCTCGAAGAGGTAGCGGTTGTCGTAGGCGTATGTGAGACGGCCAAAGACAGACACGGCTGCGTAATCCGTCTGCGTGCCGGAGATGGAGTTCATATCCAAAGCGTTGTTCATCTCCATCAGCTGATCATTCTCAAGACGCTTTTTCTTGGCGTTCAACGAGTTGCTGTTCTGGTAATATGTCTCGGAGCCGACCATCGCCGTGATGTCGTGCCTCTTCGCGATTGTCTTGGCCCAGTTGAGGCTGTTCTGGAATATCCACTTGTAGGCGAAGTTGGTGTTCTCGGTGATGGAGAGGTTGTCCAGATTGTCATAGCGGTAGGCCACGTCACCGGTTCTGAACGAATAGGCGTTGAGGACCTTGGTCACAGCCTTGTGCTCGGTGTCTGTACGTCCATAGTTGAACGAGGCGTTGTACTTTATGCCGAACGGCAGCTTGACGTTGGCAAAGACGGTCGCATTGATATAGTGCGCCCTGTCGTAGCCGGTCATCCTGTCGAAGAAGTAAAGGTTGTTACGGCACTGGGTGCTCTGCTCCGGATTCTCCATCCAGCCATATTTCCCGTCGTAGTACGGGTATATTCCCGGAATGGCTCTGGACATATAGGAGAAGTTGAAGTCCGCCAGCTCGCTGCTGCGCTCGTAGCCCCAGATTCTGGTTCCGACCTCCAGCCACTTGGTTATCTGGCTTGAGATATTCGCGCGGAGTTGGAATTTCCTTGCGCCGGAGTTGGAGATGATTCCAGGGTTGTCGATGTAGGACATCGAGATAAGGTATTTCGTGCCTCCATTGGAGCCGTTTGCGGAAAGGTTGTGCTTTTGGTATATTCCTTTCTCATAGATGGCGTCCATCCAGTCGGTGTTAGGATAGGCGACATAGTTCGGGTAGCCGGACTCGGAGATGCCGTTTGGATCTTTGGACTTCTCCCTCCAGAGGTCGATCATCGCCTGCGAGAACGGCAGGACAGCGTCCACATTCTCGGCCGACTCGTTCATAAACGACATATAATCGGCATAGTCGGAGACCACCTTGAATTTGTTGGCCGGCTCGTTGACAGCCATCATCCCGCTGTAGGTGACGCTTACCTTGCCGGCTGACTTGCTTCCATCCTTTGTTGTGATGAGGATCACTCCGTTCGCACCCCTGTTTCCGTAGATGGCGCAGGAAGCAGCGTCCTTCAACACTGACACGGACTCGATGTCATCCGGATTCACGTTACCGATAGAGCCCTCGAAACCATCGACGATGACAAGAGGATTGGAGGAATTCAATGTTCCGACACCACGAACCCTCAACGTAAGCCCTTCCTCGCCAGGACGGCCGGAAGCCTGGCTCACGGCCAGACCGGCGTTCATTCCCTGAAGGATCTGGGCGGTGCTCGTCACAGGACGTGATTTCACCTCCTTGGCGTAATCAACGGTGGCAACGGCTCCGGTGATGTTCACTCTTTTCTGCGTGCCGTAGCCGATGACGACAAGCTCGTCCAATTCGTTTGAGTCAGGGACAAGGGTAACGTTGATGACATCCTTGCCGGCTACCTTGACATCCTTGGTCAGGTAGCCAAGGAATGCGAATGAAAGGGTCTCACCATCGGAAGCCTGGATCTCAAAGTGTCCGTTTCTGTCCGTGGTGACTCCTCGCATCGTGTTCGGCACGGAGACAGAAGCCCCGGCCAGAGGCTGGGATGTCTCATCGAAGACCGTACCTTTCACTGTTTTTTGTTGCGCTGACGCAACAAAGCTGATAATGGCAGCGGCTGCCGCCAAAAAGCATTTTTTTAGTGCAATCATATTACGGGTCAGTTAATAACCAGTTAAACGTTTTTGCAAAAGTCTTGAAAAAAAGACTTTTTGAATAGAAGAATAGTTCCATTTGATGGAACATACAGGGTTCAACTTAACCGATGCTCCTTCATATAATCAGCCGGAAGCTGGCCGAACTGCTTCTTGAAGCATTTGGCGAAGTACGAAGGAGTGTTGAAGCCGACGGCGTAGCAGACATCGTTGATCCTGTCGGCCCCGTTGGAAAGCATCGACGCGGCGATATTCAGACGCACCACTTTAATATATTCATTAGGGGTGACGTTCAATAGTCCCTTGACCTTGCGGATAAGGGTAGAGCGGCTCACGATCATAGCCTCGGCCAGTTGCTCCAGTCCGAACTCCGGATCACTCAGATTGTCCATAATCGCCTTTTCCATAGACTTCAGGAATTTGGAGTCTGTGTTTGTGATGGCGAACTCGTTCGGATCCACGGCGGATTTGCCGGACAGATGGGCGTTCCGGAACGACTCTCTCTTGCCGGCGAGCACCCTCAGAGAGCCCAACAGGTAGTCAAGGCTGAAAGGCTTCTCAATGTAAAGGCTTGCACCCGCCTCCATACACTTGACCTTCACGTCAGACGAGGACAGAGCAGAAAGCATCACAACGGGAATATGCGAACTGTCGAGTTCGGAAGTCACCTTCGAGCACAGTTCGATCCCGCTCATCCCTTGGAGGGCTATGTCAGAGAGGATTATGTCAATATCCTTCCTTCCCAGCAGTTCCAGAGCCTTCTCTGCGGACGGAACCGTCACCGCTGAATATTCCGCGCTCAACTTGCGCACAAGATAACCGGCGAGCTCAACGTTGTCCTCAACCACAAGGACAGTCAGTCTCCCGTCATTCTCCACGGCCTTCTCGGTCTCGGTGACCGGTTCCGGTGTCTCCTCGATGACTGTTCCGACCGGCAACCTCAAAAGGAAGTCGGTATATTCCCCGCCTTCCAGCGTCAGCGAGCCTCCGTGCATCTGGGCAAGTGTCCTCGCAAGCGGCAGACCTATTCCGAAACTCTGCGAATATGGCTGCCTTTCGGCGCTGTACTGGATGAAAGGCTTGAATATCTCCTCACGGCGCTCGGCCGGGATTGCGGGGCCGTCATTTACAAACGAGACCTCCACAAAACCATCCTTCCGCGCGACTTTGATGTCCACGAAAGTCTCGGCGTACTTCACGGCATTGTGGATCAGATTGTTCAGCATCTTCAGAAGGCCGGCCTCATCGACATTGATGACGATCCTGTCCTCAGTGTGCTCAAAGGACATATTCAGGTTCCTGCTTCTGGCTGTCTCTTTGAAATTATAATAGAGGAAGCCTATCTTCTCGATGATGTCAACCTGCTTGTACTCCAGCACCCACCCGTGTTCCTCGATCCTGATGAAGTCAAGGAGTTCCTTCACAAGTTTGTCAAGATAATCCGTGCTGTTGCCGATCACCTCCAGATCCTTTAATGTCTCACCCTCAAGACCTCCGGCCGCCATAATGTTGTCGAGGGGTGTCCTTATCAGCGTGAGCGGTGTCTTGATCTCGTGGATGATGCTTGAGAAGAAACTCATCTTTTCGTGGAAAAGTTCCTCCTCACGCTGCCTCTTGGCCTTTTCGGAACGCTTGCGCTCCTGCTTCACGGCGGACGATGAGGCGTAGCGCACTATACCCCAAACCAAACCGAGCGCGAAAAGCACATAGAAGATGTAGGCCAAAGTACTCTTGTAGAAAACCTCCTTGACGACAATCTGCACCGGTGGATGCGAATCGTTCCACAGTCCGTTGCCGTCTATGCCTTTCACCAGAAGTCTGTACTTCCCTGCCGGCACGTTTGAATAGTGGAAAGACTTGCCATCCAGATGGTTCCAGTCCTTGTCATAGCCCTCAAGCCTGTAGAAGCAGCGGTTGCTGGCCGGGGATGAGAAACCGAGAAGAACCATCGAGAATCCGAAACTGTTCTGCCGATGTGTCAGCACGATGCTTTTCGTCTCGTTGATGTTGGTGGAGATCGGAGAGTCGACACCAGGCTTCACGGCGCTTCCGTCGATGAAGAAGTCAGTCAGCATTATCGGAGGGATGCGGTTGTCCGTGTGGAACTTACGTGGGTTGAAGCTTATCACGCCATTGTGCGAGGAAAAGTACATAGTGCCGTCAGAAGTCCTGATGGCTGTGTGCCCGTCCACAATCTCGTCCAGAAGTCCGTCATAGACAGTGTAATAGCGGATGTCCTCGAAAGGATATTCAAAAGAGATAAGTCCCTTGCTTGTAGCTGCCCAGACCCTTCCGTCCTCATCACGGATCAGCGAGAATGCGATGCGGTTGTTCTTCAGGACAGAATCATCGAAAATCTCGAAAGCGTCACGATCCCTGTCGTAGCGCATTATGCCGCCTCCGTATGATCCCGCCCACAGGTTGCCGTCCTCGTCAAGATAGACACTCATTATCTTGTTGGCCGGCAAATGACGGTTTCCCGACTCTTCATAGTCATAATGTGCGAGAACAGCCTTGTCCCTAAGGCTATATTTGTATATTCCGTTTGCATAGGACGACACCCAGAGGTTTCCATCCAAGGACTCTGTCATTCCTGTGACGTAAACCCCTTCAAAGCCATCCACTGGTGCGAAGGTGTCGGAGACAAGATCATATTCAAGCATTCCGAGGGTCGTTCCTACAAGTATCTCATCGGAAGAAGTCTTGAACAGTTTGTGTATCTTGTTGTCCCTCTGCCTGTTGTTTCTAAGGCCACGGGTGTAGGTGGTGATCCTTCCGGACTTGGGGTCAAGCTTGAATATTCCAGACCAGGAGCCGAGCCAAACATCGCCGGCATCGCAGCAGATGGAGAAGATCGATTCCGGGAGACTGGAGGAACGGTAGCGATGGACAAGGCCGGTCGAGGTGTCAAGGTAAAGAAGTCCTTTCTTCTCGCTGGCCAGCCAGATCCGGCCGTTGCGGTCGTCTGCCATATCCATAACATAGCATCCTTTCAGGCTCTCATTGTCAGCGAGATAGTACTTGTCGAAATTTCTCTGGAACTCCGCCGAGTAGTTCAGGCCAGAGGACAGCGTCCCGACCCAAAGTCCGTTGGAGCGATCAATGAACACCGCCGTGGAGTTCTCGTCCGCCAAGGAGAATTTGTCCTCGGGCCCGCTTTCGAAACGTTCCACGGTCCCGTTTACGGAATCATAGCGGAACAACCCTCCGGTGGTGGAAAGCCATATTCCCTTGTCACGGTCAATCGCAAGGTCGGTAGGTCTGAATCCGATACGGTTCTCGATCACTGTCCGGAACGTGCCCTTCCGCAAATCCGCCACACACAAGCCGTTCTGCCAAGCCGCCAGATAGACTGAATTGTCAGCCGGGTTGCGGACAATGGCCATAATGTCATCGTTGGATTTCCAGCCTTGCAGCCTGACAGGCTCAATCGACTCAAGAGAGGTGTCAGAATGCCAAAGATCAGAAAAATACAAAGCCAGCCAAAATTCCCCGTTGCCGTCAATGTAGAACGAGCGGATGTTGGCCGGAAGCACTGTGTGGCCGTTTTCTGTAAACCAGTTCTTGAGTTCCCCGGTCTCCGGATAATACGAGAACAGCCCAAGCCCGTTCACCGACATCCAGACAGTTCCGTCACGGTCAATGCTGATCTGAGTCACCTTGCCGATGATCTTCGTGTCCTTGTCGCTCACCTTGTCAACAGGGAAGAAGCAATCGTGCTTATGACTGTAGAAAGTCACTCCGTCATCGGTTCCTATCCACATATTCCCCTCTGAATCAGGGCACAGGGAAGTTATGAAGTCTGTGTTGACCCCAAGCTGTTCTTTGTAGTACCGCTCGAAAGAAGTCCCGTCGAAACGGTTGAGACCATCCTCTGTGGAGATCCAGATGAAGCCATTGGAATCCTGCGAGACCGCGGTGACATTGTTGAACGAAAGTCCGCTGTCCGAGGAGGTGAAGTGCGAGAAATACCATCGGTTGTCTCCAGCGGCCGCCCCGCACTCCACAGACACGGCAAAAGGCAGCAGACATAGGAATATGCCAGCTGCCCAACCAGTCAACTTATTGATTATCTTTTCAATCATTCAATAGAGAAATAGACTCCATCCAGCCCGCCGTTATCCAGATAGAACGGAGCTCCGTAAGCGTTGTTGCTTATCCAAGGGGTCTCACGTTTCTCAAACTTCGTGTCGGCCGCCGCCTGGACGCTTCCGTCAGCGCACTCTATCCGGATCTTGAGGTAGCCGCTCGGCACGGCATTCTCGAATGTGATCACCTTGTCTACCGTTATGCCGCCTCTCTTCATAGCGAATGTGCACGTCATTGAATATGTCGGATCGTTCGCCGTAATCTCCTGAGGATCACAGATCTTCCACTCATCACTGCCGTCCTGATACTTGATGTACCAGAAAACAGGCTGCTGACGGCCATAGATCGGGAACTTGACTCTGACCTTGGTTCCGGCTGCGAATTTCTTCACAGGGAGCGTGAACTCAAAGTTGTCGCCGGTCCAGATTCCCTTGATGCCTGGAGAAGAGATGTTCTTGCTGTTGACAGTCTCAAGCTTCTGCTTGCACTTATCGCTCGGATCCGACACCTTGTTCCACTGGCACCACGCCTGAGGCTGCTCCACGCAAGACCAATAGCCATCGGAAACCCACTTAGGCTGAGTGTCCTTGGTGAAGTTCTGCACACCATCGTATTTACCTAGCTTGAATACAACCGGGAATGTGACAGGGACAATGCCATCAGCCGAACGAGATACGGTTATCTCAGCGGTCTCCCCTGCCGTGATCTTCTTTCCAGTGTCGGATTTCTGGTTGTAGAACGATGTCTGCATAGTCTTTCCATTGACATCCTCGAACTCGACATCAAAGCCGCCTTCCGGAACGGTGAACGGCAGCACAACGATCGGAATGGTTGTAGAAGCCGACTTCAGTTCCAATCCGCCCTCCGGGAAGTCAAGCCTGACAGACTTTGATTTCTCCCCTGACAATGTGAACGTTCCGGTCTCCGCGTCCAATGTTCCGCCACCTGAAATCGCTCCATCAAAGGCGGCATCGTCATACGGAGTTATCGTCAACGACTTCAATGTCGCCGGAATTCCCTCCTCAACGATGTCAGCCGGAACCTTCAGATTAAGCACCGAGAATGGTGTGTTCACATCAAACTCCACTGTCGGAAGCACTGAAACCACCTTCTTGACCGCTGTCAAAGGCAGATAACCTATCGTACCCACGGAATATTCCTGAACTGACGGCACGGCCACAGGCAAAGAATTGATGTCCGCGGTGGCCGGAGCCGGATACACGGCGTAAAACTTGAAATCGTGATCCGATGAATATGCCACAACCTTGTCCGTCTCGGAAACCGCCTTAAGCAACGAGGACTGTCCGGATTGGACTGTGCTCCAGGATGCGACAGACTGACCGGACATAGCCACATCCGTCTTGCCGTCACGGGCACAGAAAGCCGCGACACCGAACGTGGTCCCTTCGGGAAGTTCTATGCCGGATGTCTTCACACTGAAATTGACATCCAATGTTTCGTAATCAAGAGTTCCATTGTTGTCCTTGTTGTCCGCACAGGAGAACGACACAATCAAGGCCCCAAGCAAAAGTAAATGCCTTCTCATTTGTCTTTGACGTTTAGTGTTATCAAATGCTGACATCGCCACATAACGGTGACATCATTTTACAACGGCAAAGTAAACAATTATATTCCGGCACGAATGTAACAAAAATTCCAAAACATACAACAAAGCGCCGCCAAAATGCTTCCGGCGGCGCTTTTGTATATTCATTCTCGCTTGTTCAAGATTATTTGTAGAGGAAGCGCTTGATGCTCATCTTAGGGGTCTTCTCGAACGGCTGGTCCACGATCTC
>CAVENC010000033.1:0-24271 GCA_963617065.1 Butyricicoccaceae bacterium | reverse complement strand
GGAATTTCGCTACCTTAGGACCGTTATAGTTACG
This sequence comes from Butyricicoccaceae bacterium, assembly GCA_963617065.1. Taxonomy (GTDB): domain Bacteria; phylum Bacteroidota; class Bacteroidia; order Bacteroidales; family UBA932; genus Cryptobacteroides. Next base: position 24,237 of record CAVENC010000033.1, on the reverse strand, counting down.
GCCGCCGTTTACCGGGGCTTCGATTCGGAGCTTCTCTTGCGATGACTCCCCCTCTTAACCTTCCGGCACCGGGCAGGTGTCAGGCCATATTCGTCATCTTAACGATTTCGCATAGCCATGTGTTTTTGGTAAACAGTCGCCTGGACCATTTCTCTGCGCCCCTCTCCACGAGGGGTCCCCTTATCCCGAAGTTACGGGGTCAATTTGCCTAGTTCCTTAGCTGTGATTCACTCGAGCGCCTTAGGATACTCTCCTCACCCACCTGTGTCGGTTTACGGTACGGGCTGCAGTACGCTTGACTTGAAGCCGCTTTTCTTGCTGGCCTGATTCTCCGGTGCTATCGGATCGTCCGAGGACTCTCCGTACTGTCGCGGCTCGGCTTGAGCCTACCCCGCTTCAACCGTCTATTCCGTCAGACGGCGACCGGACCACTTCCAGGTCACGACTTCAACTGCACTGCAGGCAGCGGAATCTTTACCGCTTGTGCATCACGTGCGCCTCTCGGCTTTCGCTTAGCTCCCGGCTTACCCTGATACGTTTAACGTTGTTCAGGAACCCTTGGGTTGTCGGCGGGGGAATTTCCATTCCCCTTATCGTTACTCATGCCTACATTTTCTTTTCAGTGCGCTCCAGATAACCTCGCCGGTTATCCTTCTCTGCTGCACTCAATGCTCCCCTACCACACGTATTCAATACGTGTCCTCGGCTTCGGCGGCAGTCTTGATGCCCGTTCATCATCCACGCGTCACCGCTCGACTAGTGAGCTGTTACGCACTCTTTGAATGAATAGCTGCTTCCAAGCTAACATCCTAGCTGTCTCTGCGGTGTCACCTTGTTCTGTCTCAACTTAAACTGCGCTTGGGGGCCTTAGCCGGAGGTCTGGGCTCTTACCCTTTTGCCGACGGATATTAGCACCCGCCGACTCACTCCCGACGTCTGATGTACGCGCATTCGGAGTTTGGCAGGAATTGACAGGCGGCGAAGCCCTCTCTTCCTATCAGTATCTCTACCTCACGTACATATCGTCGAGGCTGTCCCTAAAGACATTTCGGGGAGTACGAGCTATCTCCCAGTTTGATTGGCCTTTCACTCCTACCCTCATCTCATCCAAGCCCTTTTCAACGGAAACTGGTTCGGGCCTCCAGCGCCTGTTACGGCACCTTCACCCTGGACAAGGGTAGATCACTAGGTTTCGCGTCTGCTCACACTGACTATGCCGCCCTATTCAGACTCGCTCTCGCTCCGGCTCCGGACCTCAAGTCCTTAGCCTCGCCAGTGTGAAGCAACTCGTAGGCTCATTATGCAAAAGGCACGCCGTCGCCATCGCTGGCTCCGACCGCTTGTAAACGAACGGTTTCAGGTTCTATTTCACTCCCCTGTTCGGGGTGCTTCCCACCTTTCCCTCACGGTACTGGTTCACTATCGGTCTTCCGGATGTATTTAGCCTTGCGGGATGGTCCCCGCAGATTCGGACAGGATTCCTCGTGCCCCGCCCTACTCAGGTGAATCCCCTGTATCAACCCCGTTGCCTGTACGTGCGTGTCACACTCTTCGCGGCGCCTTTCCATGCGCTTCCAGTTCCTGGTCGATCCCCTTTGGGATTTCCTACAACCCCGCACACCCCGTAAGGTGCACGGTTTAGGCTCTGACCCTTTCGATCGCCTCTACTCAGGTCATCGATGTTTCTTTCTTCTCCTGGGGGTACTGAGATGTTTCAGTTCCCCCCGTTCGCCCCATCTGTTGATGGTGACAAGTCTTCAACTTGCCGGGTTGCCCCATTCGGACACCTGCGGATCAATTCGTGTTTGCCAATCCCCGCAGATTTTCGCAGCTTACCGCGTCCTTCGTCGCCTCCGGATAGCCTAGGCATCCTCCATTCGCCCTTCTCCTCTTTCTCTCGTGAATCATCATCTTTAGTAGAATTACTCATCCTACCTCGACGACTCTTCGTGTCTCGTTTTGCCTATATGAAATTGCAGTCCCTAATTTCGCAACTCGAAAAAACTCTCGAATTTCTTAAATTACAAACTGATTTTCTTTATCTATCTTTACCTCTTATTCTCTCTCAATGTTGTCAATGAACTCATTCGTTTTCGATTCATTTCGGATGCCGAAGCATCGTTATTTCTCAAACGGACTGCAAAGATACGCACTTTTTCTTATCCTCCAAACTTTTTTCAGAAAATTTTCGCAATTTTTCCATAAAAATCATTTTATACGCGATTTTACATCCGCCAAAAGCCCGGAATAACAACAAATGCCACCGACTCCAGTCCGCAAGAGTAATCGAAGACTCTGACAGCACAACATGCAAGAATCCCAACTGACCGGAAGCATTATGAGACGTTTATCTATTAGGAATAGACTCTAGAGAATGAGAATAAGAAGAATTTTATGTAAGTTTGTAGAAAGGCGAACTAAATTAAGATTCTAAACAAGTCATCAATGGAAGAACACAAAATGTCTTTGCCTGAAAATGCGCAAAGAGAACTGAAACCCGGAGAAAAGTACGAACCGCTTCTGAGTCCTCAGAAGAATTATCCAGAAATCACTCCATATTCTGTCTGCATCGGACTCCTTATGGTAATAATATTTTCAGCCGCGGCCGCATATCTCGGACTGAAGGTCGGCCAGGTATTCGAGGCCGCCATACCTATTGCCATAATCGCAGTGGGACTCACAAGCGCATTGGGAAAGAGCAACGGACTCAGTCAGAATGTGATCATCCAATCCATCGGCGGATGTTCAGGTTCAGTAGTCGCCGGAGCAATATTCACGCTTCCTGCCATATATATACTAGGAGTGGAAGTGAATTTTATGCAGATGTTCCTTTCATCTCTGCTGGGTGGCATTCTCGGAATACTTTTCCTCATTCCTTTCAGAAAATACTTCGTCAAGGAAATGCACGGTAAGTATCCTTTCCCTGAAGCGACCGCAACCACACAGGTGCTGGTCAGCGGAGAAGGCGGCGGAAACAATGCCAAGACTCTCGTACTCAGCGGTGTAATCGGCGGACTATATGATTTCATCATCGCCACGTTCGGAGCTTGGGGAGAGACAGTAAGCACTACGGTGATGTCTGTGGGACAGCATATTGCAGACAAAGCCAAGGTCGTGCTAAAGCTGAATACCGGCGCCGCAGTTCTCGGTCTGGGATATATTGTCGGTCTGAAATACGCATTCATAATCTGCTGCGGAAGTTTCCTGGTATGGCTTGTAATTATACCGCTTATGAATCTTGTCTGGGGCGGGCAGGTCATCGATCTGATGCATAGCGGAATAACTCAGACAATTGGAGATATGTCGGCAGACCAGATATTTAAGGAGTATGCAAGGCATATCGGAATCGGAGGTATCGCCACAGCCGGAATAATCGGCATCATCAAATCTTTCGGCGTAATCAAATCCGCTGTCGGACTTGCAGCAAGCGAATTCACCAAGAAATCCGGAACAAAAGTCGACGCAGTTGAGCGTACCGATGAAGATCTTTCTATGAAGACAGTCGTTTTCGGCATCGTGATAGCGCTGCTCGCCATATTTGCATTCTTTGCTTTGGGCGGAGTCGTAGAAAATGTATGGCAAGCTATAGTGGGAGTACTTATAGTCGGCATAATCTCTTTCCTCTTTACAACCGTAGCAGCCAACGCCATCGCGATTGTCGGCTCCAATCCTGTAAGCGGTATGACGTTGATGACACTGATTATCGCATCACTGATTCTTGTGGCTGTAGGGCTCAAGGGCAATGCCGGAATGGCGGCCGCACTTGTAATCGGAGGTGTTGTCTGCACTGCATTGTCAGTGGCCGGCTCCTTCGTAACTGATTTGAAAATAGGTTATTGGATAGGAACTACTCCAAAGAAACAGGAAATCTGGAAATTTGCCGGTGTAGCAGTTGCAGCCGCTACTGTCTGCGGTGTAATGCTGGTGCTCAATAAGACCTTCGGATTCACCGGGGAGAATGCCTTGGTTGCGCCTCAGGCCAATGCTATGGCGGCTGTCATACAACCGCTAATGAACGGAGGCGGTGCACCGTGGATTCTGTACGGAATCGGAGCAGTCATTGCTATTGTATTGACACTATGCAAGATACCTGCCTTGGCATTTGCTCTGGGAATGTTCATACCTATCGATTTGAACCTGCCACTGCTTGTTGGCGGCGCGATTTCTTGGTTCATCAGCACTCGCAGTTCAGATGCAAAGGTAAATGCTGAACGTCAGGAGAAAGGAACTCTCATAGCATCCGGATTCATTGCCGGCGGTGCACTTATGGGAGTCGTAAGCGCTATATTGAAGTTCGCCAATGTCGATCCGTTCCTCACCGAGTGGAATGCACAATACGGAGAGGCCATCGCCATTCTGCCATATATCGGCATCATCGTGTTCTTTATCGGCGTGGCAATGAAGGTTAAAGGCAAAGAGGCCAAATAATTTATGAATTGACAATCTTTTAAATAAATAATATGGAAAAGATACTTGACAGATTCTTGAGATATGTCGCCATTGACACTCAGTCTGATGAAAATTCCGAGTCACAGCCAAGCACGGCCAAACAGCTGGACTTGCTCAAATTGTTATGTAAAGAGTTGAATGAAATGGGCGTAGAGGCCACGCTGGACGAATACGGATATGTGATGGGTTCAATACCGTCCAATATCGACAAGAAAGTCCCTGCGATAGGCTTCATCTCCCACGTTGATACATCACCGGATGCGTCCGGAAAGGATGTCAAACCGCAGATAATCAAAGACTATGACGGAAAGGACATCGAATTGAAAGGCGTACCCGGCTTGGCACTCAAGCCATCTGAGTTTCCTGAACTTCTCAACCACAAAGGAGAGACAATCATCACAACGGACGGAACCACTCTGCTCGGCGCTGATGACAAGGCTGGTGTTGCGGAAATAATGAATGCGGTCCAGTATATCGTGGAGCATCCGGAGTTCAAACACGGAGATATTAAAATAGGCTTCACTCCTGACGAGGAAATCGGCCGTGGCGTCGTAAAATTCGACGTGAAGAGATTCGGAGCCGAATATGCTTACACAATGGACGGCGGCGAAGTCGGAGAACTGGAATTCGAGAACTTCAATGCTGCATCCGCAAAAATCCACGTCCAGGGACGCAACGTGCACCCGGGATATGCCAAAGACAAGATGAAAAACGCCATTCTCATCGGAATGGAAATGAACGCACTTCTTCCTGTCGGTCAGAGGCCTGAGCTCACTGAAAACTATGATGGATTTTTCCATATCACAAGTTTCAACGGCTCTGTTGAAGAGGCCTGTTTCTCATACATTATAAGAGACCACGACCGGGCAAAGTTTGAGGAGAAGAAAGAACTTATCGTCAAATGTGCGGAGTTCATCAACCTCAAATATGGTGAAGGGACTGTAACTATCGATGTCAAAGACCAGTATTACAATATGCGCGAGCAGGTTGAGCCATACTATTTCGTTGTCGAGAAAGCAGTAAAGGCAATGGAAATGGCGAGAATAAAACCGAAGATTCAGCCGATTCGCGGAGGTACAGACGGAGCAAATCTGTCATTCAAGGGGCTACCTTGCCCGAATATATTTGCCGGAGGACTTAATTTCCACGGAAAGATGGAATTTGCACCGCTTGAAAGCATTGAGAAAGCTTCTGAGGTTGTACTGAACATCATCAAGCTTTACGCGGAGTAGAGCCAGACACACCCGCTTAAGAATTGAAACAGGCAATAATACTATTCCACGGTCGTTTTCGATGACGAAGAATCATCAATTGCGACAACGTCGGATTTAACCGAAGAATCCAGTTTCTTTTCCTCAGTTTCCGCGTCAGAAGATATCTTATCAGATTTAGAGCCGTTTTTGTTGGACCTTGCAGCCTTCAGAGCGGCTCTTTTTTCGGCTTTTTCCTTACGCTTCTGATATATCGCCTTATATTTTTCCAGACGCGCATTCTCTTTCTTAATCTGCTCGTCCATAGCATTTAACTGCTTCAACTTCTTGGCCCTGTTCTTGGCGGCAATCTTATCCGCCTTCTGTTGAGCCTTTGCAGCATCAAGGCTGTCAAGTCTTGCCCATTTCGCTTCTCTTGCGGCAATTTTTGCAGCCCTCAACGAGTCACGTTGAGCTTTCTTAATTTCTTTCTCAGAGCGGGAGGCGACAGCATTTTCCACTTTTGATTCACTTGACTCGACTTTAAGCGAATCGCTTTGGGTCTTCAACGAATCAACAGAGGTTGACAGGGAATCACTCGGAGAAACAGACGCCAGACTGTCCAAAGGAGTCTTGGCCTCAGTCAGTGTAGTATCTTGAAGCGGCATTTCGGACTGCTGCTCGGCCGCACGCTTTCTTGCATCTGCCTCAGCCTTTGCCACCTTACCCTTTTCTATCTGCTTATAGACGCCTGACATATATCCAGGATAATATCTGTCAGTATATTCGAACGAAGTTTTCGGTCTGGAGCTATACGATGACCTTTGAGATGCCCTCAACTGGATGTCAGTAATATCGTCCTTACCCTTCGGACGACGGCTTGGCTGCCAGTCAAAGCCTTTGAGTACTCTTTCGTCACTTCTCAACTGCGCTACCGGATAACCGTCATTTTTCACCGACTCGAAATAATATACTTTATCCAAATCACCGTCCTTGAACTCTGCATAAAGCATTTTTGCTTCGCTCTTGTTGACTGTGGCATAGACGCTGTCCTCCTGGAGATAGAATACTGCGCTCGCATCACCCAGCGCGTCAAAACGCCTGAGGGCTCCTGTCGTATCGAAATAAGCCAGCATTTCCGTTGCACGGATTTGGTCATAACATAGCGAATCTTCCTGAACTATGATGAAAGCGTTGGACATCAGGCTGGCCTTCTGCATTGCCCGGTTCTTGATTACCGCGTAGATACTGTCGGCTGCATACTGTCGGTTGGTTTCATTCCAGACCACAGGTTTTTTATACATTCTCACGAGGGAATCCAGGTCACTATAGGCTAATGAATCGCAGGCCAACTGAATATCGTAGCGATACATTTTCGCATTTCTTATGCCCGTGATGAAATTGAATTTTGTGGAATCAAGAGGCGCACTTAACGAATCCAATTGAACAGCCAGAGAATCAGATGCGACCGACAACGAGTCCGAAACAGTTGACAACGAATCTGTTACAACAGACAAGGAGTCTGAAGCCGTCGATAATGAATCCGATTTAACTCTCAATAATTCTGCTGAGTTAACACCTAACGAATCTGACATCACAGTATCGTCGGAATTCTCAGCAGGCTTCGCTACAGCCTTTTCGGAAGCATTCTCAGTAGCCTTCTCTACGACATTCTCGGCCGCTTTTTCATTCAATTTTTCACTGGCAACTTCACCAGCGGCAGAAGTACCCTTCTTCTCCGGCTGTTTCTCATTAGCCAAGTCCTCTGAAACAGCGCCTTTGTTGTCTCCGCCAGGTTGATTGCCCTTACCCGGATGTGGCCTGTTAGGATCATTTTCAGCAGCCTTCGCCGCAGCATCAGCCGCTTCCTGAGCCGCTTTCTGACGATATTTCTGAACTGCGTCAACCGCAAGATTATCCAGACGTGCCTTGGAATTTGTCAATTCACTTTCCGGAATCTGGAATTTCATCATTGACCTCGCAATCAAGGTATCCGCACCGAAATACACGGTATCCGGAGCTGTTTTCTCATCACCGCCCGTCACGCCTATTATTGCCGGCTTGCGGTACATAGTTATCTGAGACAATGAATCAGTATAATACATTCTCCCGGCCAATGCCGACACATCTCGTGTGGTGTCAATCACTTGCGCATTGCCAAGCAGCTCAATATCCCCGCTCGACCTGTAATAATACAACGAATCCGCCCAGCCCTCCTGAGTATCGCTCATTCCGTGCACCTTATTCCTGAAAAGGAAAATTTCCCTTGACCTGTCATACCAGCCGGCATTGGAAGACAGCATATTGTCTTCCCTCCACGCATCTGTCCCATAGCCGAAAGTCGCCACATTGGTTCGCGAATCATAGACTATTGACGAAGACTTCACAAATATCGAGTCCGTGAACATATTCACATTGTCGGTAAAAGTGAACGTCTTCATCTTGGAATCATAAGTTCCTGTGCTACTTTCTATTATCTGCCCGTCCTTATCCTTCATCGCACCACCGTTAAAGAACACGGCAACGCTGTCTTTTGTATTGTAATCCAGATATTCGGTACGCAGAACATTATGGTCCTTATCCTCCAGCTGTACCAAAGACCCTCTGAATTCCGCAAGATCCCTGTCTATATAATATGTCAGCCTGTCTCCGGTAAGCACCGTCTGCTCCTGCAAGATTTTCACATTGCTAATCGCATAAATCTCATTGTTGTGCATATTCCACAACGCCGTATCGCAAATGAGATATGTGTCATTATGCAGAAACTTAGCCGGGCCGGTAACTTTTCTATAATCAACTCCGTCTTTCTCAATAAGTTCCATCGATTGAGCACTCAACAGGCGCACAAGAGAATCCACCTGACTGCTCTTTTCTTGAGCTGACAGGCGGAATATCGCTGACAGAAATATCAGAATAGTTATTATACTTCTGCGGAAAGACATTGATTTAAGATTAAGCAATACCCAGATCTCGGCGTCTTAATATATATCTACTTCTCAGAGGAACCGCTTTTGGCGATTTTGTTCCAGCCGTCACGGGAGAAATCGCAATCTTTGAACAACGGATCAATTATGATATACGTAGTCTTTATCTTATTGTCGATAAACTCATCAATGGCATCTGTCTGAAGTTTTGCCTTCGCTTCTTCAAGCAAATCACTGTAATCGTGTTCAAATGAAGCAGTGTGTGCAGGTATTATCTTGTCAACACGAATAATCTTATAAACCGTGTTGCCGTTACGTCCCTCATTATCAACAGATTCCACAGGCTCGGAGATTTCGCCCTCCTTGAGGTCCTTTATAGCGGCGTAGTCCTGAGGCTTCAACTGGTCTATCTCAAAATATGAGGAACCTGTATTCGGATCAGCCATCTGTCCGCCATTGGTCTTGGTCTGAGCATCCTGTGAATAGAATCTGGCGGCAAGTTCAAATGAGACCGCCTTGTTCTCTATTTCGGTCCTCAAGGAATCCAATGTCTTGAATGCCTTCTGTTTGTCGTCATCGGTATAAGTCGGTTTGATAAGAATATGTCTGGCGTTGAACATATCGCCTTTTTTCTCCAAGACCTCGATGATATGGAATCCGTCAGGCGTCTCAACAATCTGAGAAATGACGCCTGGCTTCAATGCCATAGCCGCATCTGAGAATGCCGGCCAGAAAATAGACTTCGATGCAAGTCCGAGTTCACCGCCTTTCCTTGCACTTCCCGGGTCCTCGGAATAAATGCGCGCAAGTGTGGAGAATTTTTCGCCGTTGATAATTCGCTCGCGGATATTCAGAAGTTTCTCCTTTACCGCAATGTTCGCAGCCTCTCTGTCCGGATAAATGCAAATCTGACTGAGCTGATACTTTATAGGCACAACAGGAAGATCGGCGGGATCTGTTTCTGAAATATACTCCTTGACATCGTGCGGGGTCAGTTCCGGAACATCTCCGGCAATCTGAGACTGCATCTGTTGGGTCAATGACATATCTTCCAGCTGCTGTTTCCACTCCTGACGAAGTTTGTACATCGGCTTGCCATACGCCTTCTCGACATTGTCGTCTCCGCCGAGCTGGGTACGCATCTGATCTATTCTCTGCGCCAAAGTGCTTGTAACCATATCCTGGTTGACGGTAAGGGAGTCAACCCTGGCCTGCATCAAGAAAAGTTTGGACTCAAGCATGTGTTCCAACTGCTCGCAACGCATATTCCTGTCAGAATACATTCCCTGCATCCTCATATAAAGTATTTCCTGCTCGAGTTCCGACAGAGATATCATCTCGTTGCCCACAACTGCTATTGTCTTATCAATGAGTCCATTCTCATATTTCTGAGCCCATCCTGACATAGGCAAGACAATGAGAGTTAAGGCCGAGGCCAGTTTCAGAATATTTTTCATAATCGTCATATTTCTAAATGGAGTTCCGGAAAATCAATAAATGACAAAATCTTTCCGATTGCGTGCGTTCTCTAGCAAGTCCCGTTCCAAAGCGGAAAGGAGCGCCTGTTTTCTTGTTCCCAATATTATGTCGCGTATCTGCTCTTCGTAGTATTCGACAGGACCGGTCTCTCCGGCACGCTGCATCTCAGCGATATATGCAACATTGATATTTCCGTTGCCGTCAGGCATTTCCACGAAATGATCTTTCAATGTTGCCAGGACAGAACCATAATCCGTCCCGAATTCCCTGGACAACGTGACCAGGTCAACCCATTGGCCATTGAATGTCGTATAGTGCAACGCAGAAATACGCGCCAGGCTGTCAGCCTCAACCATATCTTCAGGCTTTGAAGATGCTATTTTCTTCTTCAGGACTGCAAGATTGGGCGAGTCCGCTGAAATTCTGAAGAACTTGACTTTCGCTATCGGCAACTGCAGATGAAAATTCGAGATATGTTCCTGATAATACTTTTCTATCTGAGCATAAGAAATAGCGGTGTCAAGACGTTGGTTTACATATTTCTGCTCATAACGGAACTTCAGAAGAGAACGCTTGTAATCATTCAATTCCTTCTCGACATCTTTCTCGGACTTAGACAATTCACTTTCTGCAACATCATTGAAGACCATATCGGACGCCCAAGTGTTTATATACTGCAGGGCAAGTTTCGTGCTGTCTTCGGAATTTGCAGAGCTCGGAATATAGGCAAGCAGTTCAGACTCATATAGTTTATGCTCGCCGACTTTTGCCACAACTTTACCGTCGTGGACAAACGACGTAATCGTCTTGCACGAATTCAACAACGGCAAGACGATTACTGACAAGCAAATGCTTACTATATGTAAACCTCTTATTTTAAGCAACTTATCTTGAATAATTAGGAGCTTCCTTTGTGATGGTGACATCGTGCGGATGACTCTCGAGATAACCGGCATTGGTAATGCGGACAAACTTGGCATTTCTCAAAGATACGACATCTTTTGCTCCGACATATCCCATACCCGCTCTCAAACCGCCGACCAGCTGATATACAACCTCACCGACAGTGCCTTTGAACGGAACCTGAGCGACAATTCCCTCCGGAACCAGTTTCTTGACATCTTCTTCCATATCCTGGAAATATCTGTCTTTTGAGCCGTGCTCCATTGCCTCCAACGAGCCCATTCCGCGATATGCCTTGAATTTTCTTCCGTTGAGAATGATGGTTTCACCAGGTGACTCCTCAGTGCCGGCAAACAGAGAGCCTGCCATAATGGTGCTTGCTCCTGCAGCCAACGCCTTGACTATATCACCTGAATAACGGATTCCGCCATCAGCTATGACTGGGATTCCTGTGCCTTCGAGTGCCTTGGATGCCAGCATCACGGCTGTAAGCTGTGGCATTCCGACTCCGGCAATTATTCGTGTGGTACAGATGGAACCCGGTCCTATACCTACCTTAACCGCGCTTACGCCGGCATCAGCCAACGCCTTCGCGCCTTCGCCAGTCGCAACGTTTCCTGCAACTATCTGGATATCTTTATTTTTGAATGCTTCGCAAGCCTTTGCTATCACGCCGAGGACCCCGACAGAGTGGCCGTGCGCAGTGTCAATGACTACCGCATCCGCACCTGCACTTACCAGCATTTCAATTCTGTCCAAAGTATCTGATTTCACTCCGACTGCGGCAGCAACAAGAAGACGTCCTTTTGAATCCTTGGAAGCAATCGGGTTATCTTTTATCTTCATAAGGTCCTTGTAAGTGATGAGGCCTACAAGTTTGTTGTCATCATCAACCACGGGCAGTTTCTCGACTTTGCTCCTACGCAAAATGCCAGTAGCCTCCTGAAGGCTGATTCCTTTCTTTGCAACAACCAGATTTTCTTTGGTCATTATCTCTGTGATAGGCAGTTTCTTGTTATCCTGGAAGCGCAAATCCCTGTTGGTCACGATACCTATGAGTCTGCCACCGTTGTCAACCACCGGAATACCGCCGATATGATGCTTAGCCATAAGGGCCAGAGCATCTCCGACCGTCGCTTCAGAACCGATTGTAACAGGGTCGTAAATCATACCATTCTCAGCCCTCTTCACCCTACGGACCTGTTCACACTGCTGCGCGATTGTCATATTCTTATGAATAACTCCGATACCGCCGGCACGTGCCATTGCTATGGCCAGCTCAGCTTCAGTAACCGTATCCATAGCTGAAGATACGATAGGAGTACGCAAAGAAATGTCTTTAGTAAATTTAGTGGAAACATCTACAGCTCTCGGGAGAACCTCAGAGCGTGCAGGAACGAGCAAAACATCATCGAAGGTAAGTCCTTCAGGAATTTCTGTGTTTACGAACTGCATTGTAAAATATATTTCGGCAAAGATACGAAATATCCGACTAAAGACGAAAAACAATTCATATATTTGTGAAAAGCACTCACTAACCTTGAAGCAACTATTATTCACGATTATCCTGTTAAGCCTGGGGGTTTTCTGCGCGGCCACTACCGTGCAGCAGGACAGTTTGGCCAGAATAATCGGTGAGGTCAACTACAAGAGCAATTCTAAACTGGCACCTGATTTCAAACTCCATTTAGGAGGTTGTGTCGTACAGCTCTTCTTCGAGAAGGACGGCAACTTAGATTCGCTTTATACCATTACGGGGCAGACCGACGGCAGATTCTCTTTCAAAAATGTTCCGGTGCAGCGTGTTATCCTGAGACTTCAGTGTATGGGTTATGAGACCCTAACCGGAGTATATGAACTTGGCCCTGGCGACAATGCGTTCATTCTGACGATGAAGGAAAAGTCCGAGACTATTCAGGAGTCGAAGATTGTTGCGGAAATACCGCTGATGACCCGTCTGCGCGACACAACCATATTCAACACTCAGGCAATCAAATCGATATCCGGAGACGGTCTGCGTGATATTCTGGAGCAGATTCCCGGATTCAGCATCTCTGACAGCGGAATATATTACAACGGCGAAAAGGTGTCAAGAACATACGTCAACGGTCTGCTGATTTTTGGCGATGAGGCGATGAGGGCCGTCAATGCTCTTAAGGCTGACGAAGTTACGCAGGTCAAGGTTTACGATGAACAGTCCGCAGTTGACAAGCACCGCGGGCTCAAGAACTCCCGCAAAGAGAGAGTGCTGAATGTAATCACCAAAGAGAAGTTCATATCGTTGACACAGTTTGGCCTGGCGGCTTTCGGAGGCGCGGATGATACTGGGCAGGGACGTTATGGAGCCGGCGCAGCCACTGCATTTGATTCGCAAATGACGAATATGGAGATTAACGTTCACGGAGCCAACTTGGAGTCATCTGAAATATATACACCTGACAATATGGAGAACTTTGTGCTTCTAAGTAACAGAAATCCACTGAAGACATATTCTGAGAGCATAAACAGTAATTTATTTTTCTTAAAGCATTGGAAAGACCGCAATTTCGGAAACTCCGTACGGGGACGTTATAAGTTCGACCGTCGATATACGAAGAGTGCATCAAGCGCGCTCACCGAATACTTCAGCACGGAATCCAGTCCGGCAATGAAACAACTCGACACGGCTCAAAGTGGTGTAACCACGTATGAACACGTATTCGGACTCAGCTTGGATTTATTTGACACTCCTATAAAATCGCTGAGCATCGGTTTTACAGGAATGATTTCTGGAAACGATGATTCCAATCAGAATATATCAAGTAAAGAAATCAATGGATTGGAAAAATATTCAAGGCACGAGCGCGTTTCAGACAAAGGCCGCTCCTGGTCATTAAATGGAGATGTGAACTGGACAAATAACGATATGCTCAGATGGCGCCCGGAAATATACATATTTTTCGGTTACGGCGAGAATACCACATTGTCCTGGACCGTAGATACTCTCGAGACGTCTTTTTTAAAGAGGCAACTTAGCAGTGACGGCTATGGAAAGAATCTAAACCTTATCTCAAAGGCCGGAGTATCAGCTAATCTTATAAACACCGATGAGCGAACTTTAGCGCTTACGTTATTTGCAAATGCAGATTACACGCATACGAAAAGCCGTCAAATGACTCTTGACGAATGGGACGTACCATCTCCTGTCACAGACCTCGCAAACTCATACGATTATACGCGTAATGAGGTAACGACCAGCGGGGTAGGCGGATTCAACTATGCTAATTCACGGAATTTAAGCATTACGGGCGACATTTCCCTGAACAATAAGACTCTTCTTGATAACGAACTTTATCCGGCAGATTTTAATAACCACAAGAACTTTCTATATCCCGAATATAATCTTGATTTAAAACTCCCGAAATGGAGGATCTTTTCATCACTTAAGTCCATTACACCTTCAATCGAACAGATAAGAAACAGAATAAGCGACACGAATCCGCTTATTCTGACTGGAGGCAATCCAGATTTGAAACAATCTTTCAACCTGAACGGAGACTTCATTTATCGTCCGAAAGTCGCATCAAAGAAGAACGGTGCTGTCAGGTCGTTAGTAGTGCGTTCATCTTCATTCTGTACGTTCAATCCTATTGTCATTTGCACGCAATACTTTGACTCAAACACGATTTTGGACAAATGGGACGGATATGAGGCACAGGCCGGCTCAATGCTGTACACATACGACAATGCATCTAGACCGTCCTGGAATATCGGGGCAACTGGAGATTATTCTGTATCAATGCGCTCCCGCATTTATTGGTTTAAATTCTCTCTATCCTCAAATTATTCGCAGACCAGTCAGTTCTCCGGTAAAAATCAGATCTGGGTGGGAGACTGGATTAACAAACTGAATATCTCATTTACGTATAATCCGTCAAGAAAACTGCGCATTTCTTCTCGTCCGAGCATTTCTTATTTGCAATCGAATGACAATAAAGGAAACAACCTGTCTTCGAGATTCGTTTTCTCGAATTCTTTACGCTTTAATTGGAATATACTCTTGAGAAGGTTATGGTTCGAGTCTGAATACAATATCGCGAAATATGATTACGTGAAAGGATTGGGGCGAGACCATTTCAGCCAGACGCTTAACGCTGAATTACGGCTAAACCTTCTTAAAGACAACTCGCTTATATTGTCGTTGCAGGCAGTTGACATTCTCAATTCCGGCTCATTATATACCTCAACAGTAAATGCTGCTTATATGAAGCAGGACTGGAATCCTACCTATGGCAGATATTTTCTTCTTAATATCGCTTACACATTCCGAAAGGGACGATGACCATTTTAATAACTTCTAAAGCAATTTGTTATGAAAAAGTTTATTTTGATTTCAAACTTCTGTTGCCACAGTTGAACACTCTGAGTGTTTTTTTCATATATTTGTGAAAAGCACTCACTGACCTTGAAGCGACTATTATTCACGATTATCCTGTTAAGCCTGGGGGTTTTCTGCGCGGCCACTACCGTGCAGCAGGACAGTTTGGCCAGAATAATCGGTGAGGTCAACTACAAGAGCAATTCTAAACTGGCACCTGATTTCAAACTCCATTTAGGAGGTTGTGTCGTACAGCTCTTCTTCGAGAAGGACGGCAACTTAGATTCGCTTTATACCATTACGGGGCAGACCGACGGCAGATTCTCTTTCAAAAATGTTCCGGTGCAGCGTGTTATCCTGAGACTTCAGTGTATGGGTTATGAGACCCTAACCGGAGTATATGAACTTGGCCCTGGCGACAATGCGTTCATTCTGACGATGAAGGAAAAGTCCGAGACTATTCAGGAGTCGAAGATTGTTGCGGAAATACCGCTGATGACCCGTCTGCGCGACACAACCATATTCAACACTCAGGCAATCAAATCGATATCCGGAGACGGTCTGCGTGATATTCTGGAGCAGATTCCCGGATTCAGCATCTCTGACAGCGGAATATATTACAACGGCGAAAAGGTGTCAAGAACATACGTCAACGGTCTGCTGATTTTTGGCGATGAGGCGATGAGGGCCGTCAATGCTCTTAAGGCTGACGAAGTTACGCAGGTCAAGGTTTACGATGAACAGTCCGCAGTTGACAAACATCGAGGGCTAAAGAACTCCCGCAAAGAGAGAGTGCTGAATGTGGTCACCAAAGAGAAGTTCATATCACTGACACAGTTTGGACTGGCGGCTTTCGGAGGCGCAGATGATACTGGGCAGGGACGTTACGGCGGTGCGGTCGCAACAACTTTTGACTCTCAGAATTTGAATATGGATATTAACGTCAATGTTTCCAATCTTGAAGAACCGGAAGTATATAATACCCAAAGTTTAAGCAGATTCATAACTCTAGACAATCGTTACCAACTCAAGGAATATGCGGAAAACTTACACAGCGATTTATTTTTCTTGAAGCATTGGAAGAACCGCAGTTTCGGGAATTCATTAAGAGGAAACTATTATTTTAACCGCACATATACAAAGAGCGCCTCAAGAGCGCTCACTGAGTACTTCAGCGCGGAATCCAGTCCGGCAATGGAACAGCTCGATTCAACTCAAGCAGATGGAACTACGTATGAACACCTATTCGGATTTAATTTGGATTTACTTGACACTCCCATAAAATCGTTGAGCATTAATTTTACTGGAATAATTTCCGGAGACCGCAACACCCAACAGAGTATATCAAATAGAGGAATAGACGGAACGGAAGATTACTCACGGCACGAGCACGTTTCAGATAAAGACCGCTCCTGGTCATTAAACGGTTATGTCAATTGGACAAACAATGATGTAATCAAATGGAGGCCGGAACTCTGCATTGGTGGCGGTTACGGAAAGAACACAGCATTATCTTGGACGATAGACACCCTCGAGACATCATTTCTGAAGAGGCAACTCAGCAGTGATGGTTATGGGCATAATGTGAACGTTTATTCAAAGGCCGGAGTGTCAGCTAATCTTATAAACACCAATGAGAGGACTTTCGCACTTACGCTATTTGCAAATGCAGATTATACGCATACAAAAAGCCGTCAAATGACTCTAAACGAATGGGATGTACCTTCTCCTGTCACAGACCTCGCCAACTCATACGATTACACGCGTAATGAGGTAACGGCCAGTGGAATAGCAGGGTTCAACTACGCCAATTCTCGGAACTTAAGCATAACGGGAGATTTTTCTCTGAACAATAAGAACCTTCTTGACGACGAACTTTATCCAGCAGATTTCAACAATCGCAAGAACTTCCTATATCCGGAATACAATCTTGATATAAAACTTCCGAAATGGAGCATCAGTTCTTCGTTGAAGTCCACCACTCCTTCAATTGAACAGATAAGAAACAGAATAAGCGACACGAATCCGCTTATTCTAACTGGAGGCAATCCGGATTTGAGGCAAGCTTTCAGCCTGAACGGAGGCTTCTTTTATCGCCCGGAGGTCGCATCCAAGAAGAACGGCACTGTCAGGTCGTTGATGGTGCGTTCATCTTCATTCTGCACGTTCAACCCGATTGTCAACTGCACACAATACTTCGACTCGAACACGATTCTGGACAAATGGGACGGATATGAAGCACAGGCCGGCTCAATGCTGTACACATACGACAATGCATCCAGACCGTCTTGGAATATAGGCGCAGCTGGAGAGTATTCTGTGTCAATGCGATATAGCATCTACAATTTGCGCTTCTCATTATCTTCCAATTATTCTCAGACCAGTCAGTTCTCCGGGGAAAATCAGATATGGGTTGGAGATTGGGTCAACAAACTGATCCTCTCGTTTATGTACAATCCATCAAGGAAGCTGCGTATAACAGGACATCCAGGCATTGCGTATATGCAATCGAATGACAATAATGGAGCTGACTTATCCTCTAGAATTGTCTTATCAAATTCTTTATCCGTGAATTGGAATATTATCTTGAGAAGGTTATGGTTCGAATCTGAATACAATATCACGAAATATGATTACGTGAAAGGCCTGGGGCGAGACCATTTCAGCCAGACGCTTAACGCTGAATTGCGGCTGAAACTGCTTAAAGATCGCTCGCTTATATTGTCGCTGCAGGCCATTGACATTCTCAATTCCGGCTCATTATATACCTCGACAGTAAATGCTGCATATATGAGGCAGGACTGGAACCCCACCTATGGCAGATATTTTCTTCTTAATGTAGCATATATGTTCCGAAAGAAACGGTCGTAATTTTAACAACCTATAAAACAAATTGTTATGAAAAAGTTTATTTTGATTGCAGTATTGCTCTACTGCGGATGCTTTATCGCAATAGCACAACCACGAATTGTCAAAGGGGTTGTGAGCGATAAGTACGGAACTGTTCCTGGTATTACCGTTGTTGTCAAGGGGACTAGCAACGGAGCAGTTACAGATTTAGATGGCGGTTATTCAATAGTATGTACTCCTAAAGACGAACTCGTTTTCTCAGGAGTGGGATATGAAACCAAAGTCATATCTGTAGGTTCTAAGAGGACAATTAATGTTACTTTAAAATTTGATGATGACGCAATAATCGTAACACCGAGCAACTTCAGCTACGCATATGTCGATTCTCAGAAATTATCAGCAGTTCTGTTTGAGAACAAGAAACTACCGTATCGCCTGCAAGAATTAAACGCTTGAAATTTTATTCAAGAAGAGTTTTCCTTGCCAGGTATCACGGGCGGAAAGACGAGCATCCAGAAGGTGAAGTATCTGAAAATTGCGGATAAGCCCCCATTGAGTCTCGTTGACGAAACGCGGCGGAACTTCACCTGCGATACGCTCGATGTACAGGTCAGGACGCAGACGCTCCAACATATCTATCACTAGATCCAGATATTCAGGAAGGTCCAGTCGCATAAAATCCTGTGGCACAGACGTAAACTCTTTTTCGATACGCGTACCTTTCACAATCTGGAGTTGATGAAACTTGACTGAATGAAGAGGAAGAGAATTGATGAAATCACACTGCTCCAACAGCATTTCTGCCGACTCCCCCGGAAGGCCTAAAATGAAATGCGCCCCGGGCTCGAGTCCGCGTTCTGCTGTAAGCCGGACAGCTCGCTCCGCAGCGGCGACATCGTGTCCACGTCCTACGCGGAGAAGCGTCTTGTCGTAGCAAGACTCTATACCATATTCTACCTTAACAACAGGCGTCGAGAATCCATCTCTATGCCACTCTGGCAAAGCCCTCCCATCTTTTAGGTCAGCCAGCCAATCAAGTTTTTCTTCATCGACACAATCCGGGCGCGTGCCTATGACTATTCCTACTACCTGAGGATGCGCCAATGCTTCCGAATACAATTCTTTCAGCCTTGAGAGCGGTGCGTAAGTATTTGAATATGACTGAAAATATGCAAGATAGTGCTTTGTATTACGATAACGGACCTGATGAAATTCTATCCCTTCATCAATCTGCGCCGCAATGGATTTGCCGGCAGTGCTGTAGGACGGATGGAATGCAGCATTGTCACAGAATGAACAGCCTCCGAATCCGACGTTTCCATCACGGTTAGGGCAAGTAAAACCTGCATCTATGACCAACTTCTGCAAACGCTCGCCATAGAGCCGTTTGTAATAGCCCACAAAAGTGTTGTATCTCTTGCCGTCAGGAAAAATATCTGGAACAGTTGACATCTGCTGATTCATCACTCCTCATTCAAATCTGCGCAAATCTATTAAAAAGTCCTTATCTTCGCAAGGATAACTATTCAAGATGGCACAGTTCAAAAAAATCATATTATCTGTCATATCCGCATCAGTTCTATGCTGCAGCGCGGCCGGACAACAGCATTACGGCATTGTGAAGTATTCCGTAAACTTTATGCGCAATGCGCCAGACTATGAATCTGCGCTTGAGACACAAGCCTTGATGGGATCCCCGGTAAAAATACTTGACCGCCAGGGTTATTGGCTTAAAATTCAATCTCCAGAGCCATATATCGCCTGGGCAACCGATATGGGAATAGTAGCTCTGGACAGCCTCCAGCTGAATGATTACATAGCAAGTCCGAAATATATCTGCACCTCCCTGTGGACGGAAGTCTATGAAGAGGCTGATATCAGGTCTCAGAGAATCAGCGACCTTGTAGCAGGCGATTTGCTTCGTATCAGTAGCAAGGCATTGAAACACAAGCAATTCAGAGAAGTCCTGCTTCCGGATGGGCGGAAGGCATACGTCAAAGCAACCGATATAAGCGATTTCAGGACTTGGGCGGAATCCAGAAAAGCGACTCCTGAAAATGTCGTCAACACAGCAAAAAGATTCCTCGGCACGCCATATTTATGGGGAGGAGCATCCGCTAAAGGGCTAGACTGCAGCGGATTGACCAGGACCGCATTTATGTTGAACGGAATTCTGCTGCACAGAAATGCTTCGCAACAGATTAAAGAAGGCATAGAGGTTTCTTTAAGCGGATTCTTGCCCGGTAAAAATGAAGGAGACCTTAAGCCAGGCGACCTGCTGTTCTTCGGAAAGAAGGCAACGGCAGACTCCAAAGAAAGAGTTACCCACGTCGCAATGTATATAGGCGGAGGATGTATTATACATTCTTCACACGAGGTCAGAATAAATTCACTCGACCCGGAAGCCGGAAATTATTATACCGGCACTCCAAGATTGTTGAGAGCACGCAGGATGTGCGATGCTGACGGAAATCCGTACACTTCCACAAGAATCATCGACAGCCCGGCTTACTTCCCGCAAAACGCAGGGACATCACGCATATTCACGATTTTTGATTAACTTTGCAACGGAAGATGCTAGTGGTCTCTATTTGACCAAGCATCCCTGTAAAACAGACACATTTAATCTATAATATTATGAATCTCAGAGATTTCAAGAAAGATGTAGAGTATTTCGTAGGCGAATTCGTCGATGATTGTTCACTCTTCATTACACTCAACCCACACAAGAGTTCAGAGAAAGTTGCAGAAGTCATCAGCGATGCAGTTGATCTTTACAATGATCTGAAAGACAGAGCTAACGCGAAGGTTGAGCCTGCACAGAGAAGGGCTTGGTTCGCTGGTCTCCGCAAAGAGATGTTCGAGAAAACCGACGCTCTTTACGAGAAGCTCAGTGCAATTGTAACAGCAAAAGACGGCGAATAATCATTCTGCAAGGGTTGCGCCAGCAAGTTTCACGATAACATCATCGATAAACTTCCTTACAGCCCTCTGATTATCCGGCATATTATTGGTCATTATCGAGAATACAATCGTGTCTTCCGGTAATGACCATTTCTGTTTCATTGACGGAGTCGGCAATCCGGGCCTTGTGGCAGGAAGAATATAACCGGAGAAGCAGACAACGCCGTTCATTGATCCGCTCTTCATCCGCACACGTTTCCTCAGCGATTCCGGCTGATCTTTCAGTCTGGAGGACATCGTTCCGCGTCCCGGTCCGCTCAAACACAGAAAATATTGGCGTGCGACCGCAGTCTTTGACATCGCGGCCAGATAACGGCAGAAGAAGTCAGGAGATATATAATTGTGACGTGAGAGCCCGCTTCCGTCCACCATCCGGATTCCGAAAGAACTGTCTATGCCCAACGAGTCCAGTTCGCGGAAGATAACTACTCCGCAGGAATCGTATAAAGCCGACCCTGTATGTTCTTTCGCAAGAATACGAAGAAGCGTTTCCGCATAGAAATTATCGCTCCTGTCATTTGCCACCTTAGCTATTTCCCATATTGTCGGCGAACTGAATGATGCAATCATAGACAAAGACGATTGTTTTGCAGCCGGCTTCCCGATATTGAATCCAGTATTGTTCTCACCTTTTTTCTTCCAGGCCCTGGCAGACCTGAGATTGCCATAGCTGTCAACGTCTGCAACTCCAGACACCGTCATACCGGATTTCTCGAGATACGATGCAAATTGCCAGGCACAGGTCATTGCACCGAACTTATTGCTGCAATGCTCAATCCCGCCTTTATTTGTAGCTATTGAACCTCGCATTTCAGCGACCGGAGCGTTGTCTGTATTGTATAGATACAGATTGTCGCCTGTACCGGCGGCTGAAGTAACGGTATTGTTCCTGAATTCCAGCCAAGGTGTCACAGGACTTTGTTCCGAAACAGATGCTTTACGTCCCAATGCTGTCGGCATCGCCTTATAAGTCTGGATGTTACGGTTAAAACAAAGGCCATTGCATCCTGCGCCGTAGTCAGTCCCAAGATCTTCATATCCCCAACTGGAGCTCTCAATCGG
This sequence comes from Butyricicoccaceae bacterium, assembly GCA_963617065.1. Taxonomy (GTDB): domain Bacteria; phylum Bacteroidota; class Bacteroidia; order Bacteroidales; family UBA932; genus Cryptobacteroides. Next base: position 2,059 of record CAVENC010000033.1, on the reverse strand, counting down.
GCCGTCAAAGAACCGTCCGTCGCCAACGACATTGCCGCTGATTCTTAGAATCCCGGCCTTTTTTAAAGCAACTTTCCACATCGCGAAAAGAGAGTCTCTGGCAGGAGCCATCGCATCTCCCGAACCTATTGTAGGGTCACCACCGCCTACAATATAGAGGTCTCCGTGAAGAACACCGTCAACTATGCGCCCGGTATAGCCCAGACGGGTTATGAATTTATAGTCCGGGCCAATGCCTCGCAAGGCTAACCCTGTGGAAATCAACTTTGTATTGGAGGCGGGCAGTAATTTATGCAGGCTATTGAATTCAGCTAAAGTATCGCCCTTCAATGTCACTGCGATAATCCCTGTAAGACCCGAACGGAACGGTTCGTCCGACATTTTGCTTGAAATAAAGTTCCGGATGTCGTTCCGCTTCTCTTCAAGATTCCGTATCTGTGCCGACACATCGGTAAAGCCTGACGACAACGCCAGGAAAATCACAATTACATATAGCCTTAGCAACCTCATAAACAATTATTAATCATCGTGATAACCTACAATTAAAAGAATAGGAAAACACGCAACTGAACAAAGTTAGAAAGATTTTTACTATATTCGTTGGCTCAAATCGAACATAAAATTTTTTGATATGAGCAAAAGAGTTCTTGTTTCCGGAGGTGCCGGATTTATCGGAAGCCACGTCACTGTGGAACTGATTCAGGCAGGTTATGAGGTCGTTGTCGCCGACGATATGTCAAACTGCGATATGACCTGCTTTGAAGGGGTCAAGAAGATAACAGGCAAGTCGGACATACCGTTCGTCAAGATGAATTTCTGCGACCAGGACGCAGTAAATAAGTTATTTTCAGACTATCGAATCGATGCCGTCATACATTTCGCAGCATTCAAAGCAGTGGGCGAATCTGTCGCAGAGCCTGTAAAATACTATACAAACAATCTTTCTTCATTCTTGAACGTAATAGAGGCTGCGCGTACGCACGGCGGATGCAATGTATTGTTCTCATCTTCAGCAACCGTATATGGCGAACCCACCTCACTTCCTGTAACCGAGGGATCCCCTCGCCAGCCTGCAACATCACCTTATGGCAACACAAAGCAGATTTGCGAGGACATTCTCAGAGATTCCGTAAAGGCTTACGCCAAATTCGGCGAGAGAGTGGAGGCCGGAACAGATAAGAACGGTTGCATCAAAGGAATAGCACTCAGATATTTCAATCCTATCGGAGCTCATCCGAGTGCATTGATCGGAGAACTTCCTAGAGGCGTGCCTAACAATCTTGTCCCATTCATCACTCAGACAGCCATCGGCAAACGCCAGTGCCTCAGCATCTTCGGTAACGACTACCCTACTCCTGACGGGACTTGCCAGCGCGACTTCATTGATGTCGTCGATCTTGCCAAGGCTCACGTTTTCGCTGTCGCAAGAATGCTTGACGAGAAAATGGAGAAAGATTATGAGATCTTCAATATCGGCACAGGACGTCCTGTATCAGTGCTTGAGCTGGTCAATACATTCGAGAAGGTCAATAATATAAAGCTGAATTACAAGTTTGAGGCTCGTCGTCCGGGAGATGTTATCTCCATCTGGGCAGATCCTTCTCTGGCAAACAAAACACTCGGCTGGAAGGCCGAGCGTACGCTTGATCAGACTCTTGAGGCTGCCTGGGCTTGGGAAAAGCACCTCGCCGGCAAATAAGCAACAGCTTCTCGCATTCTTCTCAAAAAGAGGTAGCGTCCTCCGCTCAGAATCTCAGGAAAAATTCGCTCCGGACATCTACCTCTTTCACTGTGGTATGGAGTTCCGAGTTTGGTGTACAAAAAGGGTATTTTTGTGCACCAAATTAACTATGAATATCAAACGGTGTACAAAAACGGCTGATTTGTTCACCAAATACTTGCTCGGAGCAACGCGACCGAAGGGGTCTCGGGGAATACTTTCCCCGGTAAAACTTCTACCGCGCCGGAGGTGCGAGATTGTCCCTGCTGAGGGTTAATGAGTGGTTGAATAAAAAGATGGGATACAAGGCTCTCGACGCGCCCAACACCGGAGCAACCT